>CANMCE010000006.1 GCA_947496235.1 uncultured Glaciecola sp.
GTGGTGGACGCAGCAAGGCTTGAACTTGCGACCCCCGCCTTGTAAGGGCGGTGCTCTCCCAACTGAGCTATGCGTCCGTCTTTTCGTTGATGCTGTTGGTCTGTGTCATCAAACAGTGGACGCGTATTATAGAGTTGGAGCGAGCAGTGTCAATACAAAAATATGAAAAAATTTATAAGCGCGTAATTTTCGAACAGTTATGGCGTTAAATTTGTAAAAAGCCCTTCCTCAGCGCTTTAGAAAAAGGCCGAAAACAAGTAGAATGCGCGCATCAATAAATTAGAGAGAAAATCATGTCGGTAGTTACCCGTTTTGCACCAAGCCCCACAGGTTATTTACACGTTGGCGGTGCAAGAACAGCCCTTTATTCTTGGTTGTTTGCTAAAAGCCAAGGTGGAAAATTTGTACTTAGAATTGAAGATACAGATATAGAACGTTCAACTGAGCAAGCTAAACAAGCTATTTTAGATGGCATGTCTTGGTTAGGTTTAGATCATGACGAAGGGCCTTTCTATCAAACGGAACGATTTGACCGTTACAATCATTACATTGATTTGCTACTTGAAAAAGGTTTAGCATATAAGTGTTTTATGTCCAGCGCAGAATTAGACCAAATTCGTGAAGAGCAAGAAAAACGAGGTGAAAAACCGCGTTACCCTGGTACTTGGCGCGATCGCACTGATCATCCTGAAAATCAGCCTTATGCAATTCGTTTTAAAAACCCACAAGATGGCGAAGTAGTTTTTAAAGACCAAGTAAGAGGCGAGATCCGCATTGCAAACAGTGAATTAGATGATTTGGTTATTCGTCGTACCGACGGTGCGCCGACCTATAATTTCTGTGTAGTAATTGATGATTGGGAAATGGGTATTACCCATGTTGTGCGCGGTGAAGACCATATCAACAACACACCACGTCAAATTAATATTTTAAAAGCCTTAGGTGCTCCTGTACCGGATTATGCCCATGTATCTATGATTTTAGGCGATGATGGTAAGAAGTTGTCAAAGCGTCATGGTGCAGTGAGTGTTATGCAATATCGCGATGATGGTTATTTACCTCAAGCGCTGCTTAATTATTTGGTGCGTTTAGGTTGGTCTCATGGTGATCAAGAAATCTTCAGTCGCGAAGAAATGATTTCGTTGTTCAGCTTAAACCACATCAGTAAATCAGCCAGTGCATTTAACACGGAAAAGCTAGTTTGGTTGAATCAGCATTATATAAAAACCTTGCCAGCCGCTGAGGTGGCAGAACATGCACAATGGCATTTTGATCAGCAAGGCATTAATACTGAAAATGGTCCTTTGTTATCTGAAGTTGTGTCTATTCAAGCAGAAAGAGTTGATACCTTAAAAGAATTGGCAGAAATCAGCCGTTATTTCTATGAAGATTTCGAAGAGTTTGATGCGAATGCTGCGAAAAAACATCTACGTCCGGTAGCTAAAGAACCTTTACTGTTAGTGCAGGAAAAGCTGAAAAACATCACTGAATGGCATGCAGAGAACATCCAGTCAGCGATTAATAGCACTGCTGAAGATTTAGGCGTTGGCATGGGTAAAGTAGGGATGCCATTGCGAGTCGCTGCCACAGGTTCGGGCAATTCTCCTTCGTTAGATGTTACCTTAGCGCTCATTGAACAAACTAAAGTTGTTGAAAGAATAAACAAAGCGCTTGAATTTATTGAAAATCGAGAAAATTCTTAAAAAAACCGTTGACATAAATCGGTCGGATGCCTAGAATGCGCCCCGCTGTCACGGAACTGTAGCAAATAATACAGCTCCATTGACTGGGGCTATAGCTCAGCTGGGAGAGCGCTTGCATGGCATGCAAGAGGTCGGCGGTTCGATCCCGCCTAGCTCCACCAATAATCCGATGACAGTAATTTTGCGTTCTTAGTCCCATTCGTCTAGAGGCCTAGGACACCGCCCTTTCACGGCGGTAACAGGGGTTCGAATCCCCTATGGGACGCCAAAATTTATACACAATCGCACTAGGCCGCGGTTGATGTTACAAAAAGGTTTAGTCCCATTCGTCTAGAGGCCTAGGACACCGCCCTTTCACGGCGGTAACAGGGGTTCGAATCCCCTATGGGACGCCATATAATAAAAAAGCCACCTTTCAAGGTGGCTTTTTTATTATTTGCGTATCTGTAAGATATGAGAGGCCCTTGGGTTCGACAACTTTGCGTTTAAGCAAAGTTGCACGCGCAATGCGCGCCCGTAGGGGGATTAAAATGCTTAGGCATTTTAATCATGAATCCCTTGGTTGATAAACTTAAATGCATTACGTGGCAACACAGGTGGCTTTTTTATTATTTGCGTATCTGTAAGATATGAGAAGCCCTTGGGTTCGACAACGTTATCTAACTAGACTCATTTATGACAACATTTCAAACACCCCAAATCATTTTAGCGCCTATGGAAGGCGTGGTTGATCATCTCATGCGTGACATGCTTACGCGCGTGGGTGGGTTTGATTTATGTGTGACAGAATTTGTCAGAGTGGTCGAAAGCCTATTACCTGAAAAAACCTACCATCGCATTTGCCCTGAACTCTACAATGACTCTAAAACACCTTGCGGCGTGCCAGTGCGGGTTCAATTATTAGGTCAACATCCTCAATGGTTAGCGGAAAATGCCGTGAGAGCCATCGAGCTTGGCTCATTTGGGGTTGATTTAAATTTTGGTTGTCCAGCTAAAACTGTGAATAAATCAAAGGGTGGGGCGGTTTTATTGAAAGAGCCGCAAACCTTGTATGACATTATCAGTGAAGTAAGAAAAGCGGTTCCTTCAGAGCATGTGGTAAGTGCAAAAATTCGTTTGGGGTTTGATGATAAATCCCTAGCATTAGAAAATGCAGACGCTTTACAAGCTGCGGGCGCTAATTTACTCACAGTGCATGCAAGAACCAAAACCGAAGGCTATAAGCCGCCAGCCTATTGGGATTGGATTGCTAAAATCAGGCAAATAGTACAGATTCCCGTTATTGCCAATGGTGAAATTTGGTCGGCAGAAGATGCGATTAAATGCAAAAAACAAGCGAATACGCCACATATAATGTTAGGGCGAGGCGCACTAGCCTTACCCAATTTGGCTAACACTATAGTAAACAACGAGGCCCCCATGACTTGGGACCAAGTAAAACAACTCTTGGTGGATTATTCTGGCTATGAAATTTTTGGTGATAAAGGCCGTTATTATCCAAATCGAGTTAAACAGTGGTTGGGCTATATGCAGCGTCAATACACTCAAGCCAGCGAATTGTTTGAGCAAATCAAACGTATGCAGGATCCGCAACAAATTCTCTCTGTATTAACCCAAGCTTAATCCATTCGTCCAAATTTTTCGGATGAAGCTATATCTGACTTGCTTTGAATCCCTGAAATCCTTATCTTAGTTGTATAACAATAAAAACGACAAACTAAGGAAACCCTATGCGAAGCAAGTCAAGTATGCGAATGCTTGGTGTCTCGTTGGCAATTTCGACGTTATTTTTAACCGCCTGCGGTGATGACAAGAAAGCCCAGCAAAGTGCCCAAGATAATCCGTTCCCTAGCACCTACCAACCCATTGAATCTAAACCTGTGGTTATTACCAACGTCACTATTCTTGATGGGATCGGTGGTAAAATCGACAAAGGCGCTATTTTGCTCGAAGATGGCAAAATAGTTGCGGTGGGAAAATCCGTAAAATCGCCGTCAGATGCTTTGGAAGTGGATGGCACTGGTAAATGGGTTACTCCAGGGATCATTGATAATCATAGTCATTTGGGCGTTTATCCTTCGCCTAGTACCCATTCTCACTCTGATGGCAATGAAATGACAGGTCCAGTGACCGCAGAAGTGTGGGCCGAGCATTCAGTTTGGCCACAAGATCCAGGTTTTCAACGAGCCTTGGCTGGCGGTGTAACTAGCATGCAGCTTTTACCTGGTTCTGCGAACTTGTTTGGTGGACGAAGCGTTACCGTTAAAAACTTACCTAATAGAAGCGTGCAGGACATGAAATTTCCCGAAGCACCTTATGGAATTAAAATGGCCTGTGGTGAAAATCCTAAACGCGTTTACGGTAGTAAAGGCGGCCCAATGACCCGAATGGCAAACGTTGCTGGTTATCGTAAAGCTTGGATAGACGCACAGGAATACCGTAAGAAATGGGATGCATACAATGCTGCGTTAGAAGAAGGAAAAGCTGGAGAAGCGCCAAAACGTGATTTACGCATGGAAACCCTCGCTGGCGTGTTACGAGGAGATATTTTAGTTCACATGCATTGTTATCGTGCTGATGAAATGGCGGTGATGATGGATGTAATGAAAGAGTTCGATTATAAAATCGGTACCTTTCATCACGCAGTTGAAGCTTACAAAATCTCTGACATGTTAGCAGAAAATAACGTCTGTTCAGCCATGTGGGCTGACTGGTGGGGCTTTAAAATGGAAGCCTATGACGGTATTCGTGAAAACATTCCTATGGTGCATAATGCGGGCGCTTGCGCCATAGTGCATTCCGATAGTGATATAGGTATTCAACGGCTAAACCAAGAAGCTGCAAAAGCATGGTCTGACGGCAAACGCGCTGGTATCGATATCAGTCAAGCGGAAGCATGGCAATGGTTATCAGCCAATCCTGCAAAATCCTTGGGTATTTTTGAACACACTGGTTCATTAGAAGAAGGCAAAAATGCTGATGTAGTGTTGTGGACGGCAGATCCTTTCTCCACATATGCAAAAGCAGAAAAAGTATTTATCGATGGTGCCATGGTATTTGATTTAAATAACCCAGAGCTACAGCCAGTAAGCGATTTCGAGTTAGGCCAAACATTTTTAGGAGGTGCCCAATGAGACATTTCACTAAAAAATTAAAAGCCGTTTCTTTGGCGATAATGACTATTTCAATGAGCGCACAAAGCTTGGCTGAAGATATTGCCATTACAGGCGCAAAAATTTATACCATGGGTGAAGCAGGCGTTATTGAAAGCGGTACTGTGTTAATTAGCGATGGCGAAATTAAACAGGTTTTAGATAGTCAAAGAGTGCCAAATGGATATCGTGAAATCGACGCGACTGGCAAGGTTGTCACCCCCGGGTTTATTGGCGCGTTAACTAATTTGGGCTTGGTTGAAGTTGGTATGTCCGCTGGGACAGTAGATGCTAGAGCCGGCGCTCATCCGGTTAGTACTGTAGGTGCAGCCTATGATGTGCAATATGCCATAAATAAAGATTCAACTATAATTCCTATTACCCGTATTGAAGGTTTTACCTCAGCTATTACTGGCATGAGTGGTACCGGCCAATTGTTTAATGGGCAAGGCGCTATTATTGGTTTAGAGCCCGGTTTCAATAGCACCTTGAAAGCCAAGGCGTACGCGCATGCTGATCTCAACAATAATGGTGCCGATAGAAGCGGTGGTTCACGCGCTTCTTTGTGGGTAGCATTAAATCAAAGCTTGGAAGAGGCCGGTTTTGCTGCCAATTATGAATTTAGCCCGACTAAAGCATGGGAAGGTTGGATTACTAGTGCTGATGCAAAAGCTTTAGCACCTGTGATAAGTGGTGAAATCCCTCTATTGGTAACTGCAAATCGCGCTGCCGATATTCTGCAAGCGCTAGCATTGAAAGAAAAGTTTGCTAACTTGAATTTAGTGTTAGTGGATGCCACTGAAGGTTGGCGTGTGGCTGAGCAAATTGCGGCTGCAAATGTGCCTGTGATATTAAATCCAGAAGATAATATGCCGTCAGGTTTTGATCATCTTGGCGCTACTTTGGAAAATGCCGGTAAATTGCATGCTGCAGGGGTAAAAGTCGCGATTGGCATGAACACCCATAACATTCGATTAGCCGCCCAACACGCGGGAAATGCAGTGGCTAATGGATTGCCTTATGAAGCAGGCTTAGCATCTTTAACTTCCAATGTTGCCAGTATTTTTAATGTGGATAATATGTTGGGTAGTCTAACCCCGGGTATGCGCGCTGATCTTGTTATTTGGTCCGGTGATCCATTAGAAGTGACTGAAGCTGCTGAGGTAGTCATTATCAATGGTGAAGAAATTGAGATGACGTCACGTCAGATTCAATTGCGTGACAGATATTTGAACCAAGATAAGTCTAAGCCGGTGAGTTACAGGTAGGGCTTCCACTAAGTCATCCCGCCGCTTCAATTTCGTCATCCCGCCGAAGGGCGGGATCTTGCGGTTAATTCAAAGAGATTGCGACCTGCGTCGCAATGACGGGGAAAATAATACGTCATCCCGCCGCTTCAATTTCGTCATCCCGCCGAAGGGCGGGATCATGCGGATAACTCAACGAGATTGCGACCTGCGTCGCAATGACGGGAAGAAGTACCGAAGGGCGGGATCTCCCAAACCACCCATCAAGGTAAAATAATCGCCTCAAACTTCGGTTTAATAAAATCCACTATCATGGGTTGGGCTTCAGCCACAGGATGAATACCATCGTTTTGCATTAATTCAGGTTTTAATGCGATGTCTTGTAGAAAAAATGGAATCAAAGGCACCGCATATTCGTCTGCTAGTTGCTGATAGTTGTTGGTAAACATTTCACTGTACCGACGCCCATAGTTAGTTGGAATTTGAATCTCTTGCAATATTACTTGCACATCTTGCTCTTGGGCGAGTGCAATTTTTTGTGCGAGATTCTCTTTGATTTTATTCGGATTGTGCCCTTGAAGACCATTGTTTCCGCCTAATTCTATATAAAGATGGGTGGGTTTATGTAAAGACAGTAACCGGGGCAAACGGGCTAATCCTCCATCAGTAGTATCGCCACTAATTGCTGCATTGATTACTTCTATGGGCGCTTGCTCCTGTTTCCAACGTTCTGAAAGCAAATATACCCAACCTTCAGGTTCAGTTAATCCATAGGCTGCGCTTAAGCTATCGCCCAATATTAGCAATTTATATTTGTTTACATTTTCGGTGTCGCTTAGTGCTTGATCTGAATGAACATTAACGGAGAATAAAAGACTAACTGAAAGTAATAATATTCCTATTAATTTGTTGAATTGTTTTTGCACGCAAATTGATCCTGACGTTGAGAAAAAAAACACTATGAGTACTACCCCTACAATGATTGAAACAAAAAGTCTTATTAAGAAAGTGAATACGAGCGAAGGTTCCCTACAGATCCTTCAACCTATTAGCTTTGAAGTCAAGTCTGGTGAAACAATTGCAATCATTGGCGCATCTGGCTCAGGAAAATCCACGCTTTTAGGTTTGTTAGCAGGGCTAGATGAAGTAAGCGGAGGTCACATTTTTTTAGACGGTGAGCCCTTACATGAAATGGATGAAGAAGCGAGAGCCAGACTGAGGGGCGAAAAAGTCGGCTTTATTTTTCAAAGTTTTATGTTGGTTCAATCCTTAACCGCGCTTGAAAATATCATGTTGCCTGCAGAAATTGCAGGTATGGACAACCCTAAAGAAAGAGCGCAGAAAATTATTCAGCAAGTAGGGTTAGAACATCGCGCCCATCATTTTCCAAATCAACTGTCAGGTGGTGAGCAACAACGTGTTGCAATCGCTCGAGCCTTCATTACTCAACCTAAGATCTTGTTTGCTGATGAGCCAACTGGAAACCTCGATTCTGCGAATTCGCAAAAAGTAGAAGACTTGTTGTTTAAAATGAATGATGAGTTGCAAACCACGCTAGTCTTAGTTACCCATGACAATGAACTAGCAAAGCGCTGTCAACGACAATTGAACATGAATGCTGGAACCCTCACAGAGGTCACTCAACCGCTTAAAGTGATAGCGGGAGGCGAATAAATGGGAATGTCGTTTTCGTTAGCATGGCGGCTTTTCAAACATGAAGCCAAGCGTGGTGAATTAACCATTATTTTATTGGCCATTGTTCTGTCAGTTACATCTGTGCTGGCGTTATCTTTGTTCAGTGAAAGATTACAACAAGCTCTTACTGACAGGTCGGCAGAGTTTATCGCGGCTGACAGTCAGTTACGTTCAAGAAACCCAGTACCTGACGAATGGATTCAAGAAGCTAAAAATCGTGGCATAGATACCGCTTTTCAGCTGTCTACCCGTTCCATGGTGTTTAACCAGAATAATTTGGCTTTATCAGACTTGCGCGCGGTAAATACTGAATATCCTCTTAAAGGTACAATCAAAATTACTGACACGCCATTTGCCACTGGATATGAAACTCAAAATCGTCCACAACCAGGGGAAGTTTGGATTGATTCTCGCTTATTACAACTTCTAAAAGTAGATATTGGTGACCAAGTCGATGTAGGGGATATCAAACTCACAGTAGCGAACATACTAAGTGAAATTCCTGATGCTGGTTTTAGTGTTTTTAATACAGATCCAATGTTGTTGATGTCCTCTGACGATATCGCCGCCACAAATATCACTGGACCGGGAAGTCGGGTTAATTATAAATATTATTTTGCCGGTGATAGGGGTGAAATAGAGTCGTATTACGATTGGTTAAGACCACAGTTAGACAGAGAATTGCACCGTTGGCAAAGTATTGAAGATGATGATTCAGCAATTGGGCGCTCAGTCGCACGTGCGGAGGAATTTTTCTTACTGGCGAGTCTTCTTGCCATTATCTTAGCAGCAGTATCTATTGCAGTTGCGGCTCAACGGTTTAGCCAACGACACTTTGATCCTGTGGCGATTATGAAAACCCTTGGCGCAAGTAAACAAATGGTGCGCCGCATCTACTTAATTCAAATTTGTTTTATTACAGTGTTAGGCATTGTCATAGGTATTATTGTCGGATATCTACTCCAACTCGGTGTGGTTGCTTTACTTGCTGATGCTGTTCCAGTTGCTATTGATACTTGGTATTGGCGACCAGTTGGGATTGCGGTATTTACAGGCATTACTTGTGCCTTGTTATTCTCGTTATATCCATTGCTGCAATTATTTTCAGTACCGCCGCTGCGCGTATTACGCAAGGATATAGATGCCACCTTGTCATCCAGAGCGTTACAATTTGTCTTTTCTGGCAGTGCAGTTTTCATTTTAATGATGTTTTACAGTGGTGATTTTCAAATCAGTGCAATTTTGTTTGCCTCAGGCGCACTATTAGTCGCTTCTTTGGTCGGGATGACTTATCTATTAATTTTAGTGGGTAGAAAATTCGGAACAAGCGGTATAGGTGCTTGGACCCTAGCTTGGGCTCGAATTCGCCGACGTGCGATGGGGAACTCAGTGCAACTGATCAGTTTTGCCATCACCATCATGTTGCTGTTAGTCGTGTTGGTTATGCGCAATGACATGGTTAAACAGTGGCGAGAGCAATTACCTCAAGGTACCCCAAACTATTTTCTCTCCAATGTGAGTGAAACCCAAAAAGAGGGTTTGGTTCAACGTTTTGAAGAATTTGACGTTGAGTACCAAGATTTTTATCCGGTAGCCAGAGGACGGTTCGTTGCCGTTAATGATGAAAATATTCGTACTGAAGTCTCGAAAGAGGGAGATGAGCCAGCGCGAGAAGGCCGCAGAGGCTTAGGACGCGAAGCTAACTTATCTTGGAGTACCACTTTACAAAAAGGCAATGAAATCGTAGAGGGGCAATGGCATGATGATTGGCAAGAGGGTGAACCTGTGCCGTTGTCTATTGAAAAAGAAATTGCTGAACGTTTGGAAATCAACATGGGAGATCAATTGACTTTCAATGTTGGTAGCGAACAAATCGTGGCTACTGTCACTAGCATTCGATTAGTTGACTGGCAAACCTTGCAGCCAAACTTCTTCTTTGTTTTACATCCCAAAGCGATGGAGAATTTCACCCCTACTTATATCACTAGTTTCCATTTAAAGGATTCTCGAAAGTCTGAAATTTCGAATCTAATGGCACCTTATGCCAGTGTGACTCTCTTTGATATTGACGCTCGCATAGACCAACTTAGGGAAATCATTGATCAAGTGTCAATGGCTGTGGAATTTATCCTAGTGCTTGTATTAGTCGCAGGTTCTTTGGTACTAATCGCACAAGTTCAAGCCAGTATGGACGAGCGCTTACAAGAGTTGGCAATTTTGCGTACGCTTGGCTTACGAGGCAGTCGAATTCGTTTTAGTGTCATCAATGAGTTCTTAATTATTGGTGTAGTTGCAGGTTTGATGGCAGCCATGGCCAATGAATTCAGTTTGTATCTGTTACAGACGCAAGTGTTTGAGATGCCGTTCAATTGGCATTTGGAATATTGGATCATAGCACCAGTGGCTGGCGCCTTAGTTGTAGGGATTTTGGGAGCAATAGGCTGTTGGCGCTTATTGTCGTTGAATACCAGCAGTTTATTGCGAAAAATGGTGTAACGAAAAGGTGATGAACGCACTTATAAATCAAGTGCGTTCAAAGCTTCAACTAAGGTTGGATAATGAAATGTAAACCCTGCGGTTTGTAATCGAGCAGGCAAGGCTTTTTGTCCATACAACACCAGTTCGGACGACTCACCCATAATAAACTTCAACACGCCAGCTGGCACCCTGAAAAAACAAGGTCGTTGCAAACGTTCGGCTAATCGCAAGGAAAAAAAGTGATTTGTGTTGGGGTTAGGAGCGGTGATATTGAAAGGGCCTACGCAATTTTTATCATGAATCAAAAATTCCATTGCTCTTATCATGTCTTCTAAATGAACCCATGGCATATATTGTTTGCCTGATCCAATAGGACCTCCAAGACCAAGCCTAAATGGAATCAACATTTTAGCTAGCGCACCACCTTCATCCGCTAATACTACGCCAGTGCGTAACAAACATACTCGAGTATTGGCCTGCAACGCAATTTCTTCCCACTTGCTACATACTTGATGGCTAAATTCATCATGGTAGTCAGTAAAGTCTTCGGTGATAGGCGTATCGCCCTGTCGACCATAAATTCCTACTGCACTACCACTAATAAATACATCCGGTGGATTCTCAGCTTGATTAATGAGATCAACCAGGTGTTGGGTTATGTCCCATCTAGAATCACAAATAGCGCGTTTTTGCTCATCTGACCAACGTTTATCCGCAATGGGTTCACCGGCTAGGTTTACTATAACCTCATATTCATCTACCTGAGTTAATTGGTCCAGGGTGATTATATTAGGTTTATCGCCCAGCAAACGACGGGTTCTAGAAGGGTCTCTCGATACCACAGTAAAATCGTTTTTGTTTTCGGTTCGCTTAATAAAATGTCGACCGATTAACCCGCTACCACCTGTAATTAAAATTTTAGCCATAACTTATTCTTTAATTTAATCTTTTTTGCATGATAAGGTGAGTGAAACAGAATCCGAAAAACGCAAAGCATGAGGTTTATCAACTTCTACTTCCGCATCAGTTACCCAAGGATGCTCAGCAGCAATAGCTAAAACGTCAGCGGTGAGTTTTTCTAATAATGAAAAACGATTATCTTCCACTAACCGAATAATAGCTTTTGTAATGACTTTATAATTCAGCGCATCTTTCATATTGTCTGTGGAAGTAGCCTTTTTCGCGTCGTAGTGAATAACGACATTGATGACAACATCCTGTTGATTACGTATTTCGTCATCATTAATGCCAATATAGGTGCGCAAACGTAAATTTTTGATGCGAATAGTCGCTAAATCAAGATTCATTATCTGTAGTATTCCTTTTATTATTTTAAAGCTTTATGCTAGTGCCTATGTTGTTAGAAGAGTTTCAATATGGATTTTAAATCTCCTACGCTGAAAACCCTAGTTGTATTGGCTGCACTAGTTGTTGTGCTAGCAGGCATTAAAGCAGCTTCGGTAATCGTTGTGCCATTTTTATTATCTGCATTTATTGCGATAGCCGTAAGTCCAATTATTAATTGGCTTGCAAAGTATAGAATACCTCGCTGGATATCGGTCACTATAGTTATACTTATACTGGTTGTAATTGGTTTTATGTTAGCCGGACTAATTACTCAATCGATGGCCGAGTTTAGGCAAAATTTGCCCGTTTATCGAGAGCAACTGGCCGGTGAATTTGCTTGGGTAATTGAAAAACTGGCATTGTTAAATATCAATTTAGATAAAAGCCTTATTACTTCGTATTTAGATCCTGGCGTCGCGATGAACATGGCGACCAATATAATTTCCGGCATGGGCATAGTGCTTTCTAACGTATTCTTGATTCTTTTAACCGTTATTTTCATGCTGTTTGAAGCTAAATCAATTCCGGCTAGAGTTCACGTAGCCATGGCTGACCCGGAAATGAAAATGACTCATATTGACCGATTTTTAGAATCGGTAAATCAATATTTAGTGATTAAAATGCTAGTAAGCTTGGGCACAGGTTTCTTTATCGGTGTTTGGCTTTATGTTCTAGGTGTTGATCATTTTATGCTGTGGTCAGTGTTGGCCTTTATGTTGAATTTTATTCCCAATATAGGTTCCATCATTGCAGCGATTCCTGCGGTATTAATGGCTTTTGTTGAATTTGGCTTTGCTAAGGCTGGACTAGCAGGGTTAGGATTTATAGTGGTTAATACGGTTATGGGCAATATGGTTGAACCTAAGTTTATGGGCAAAGGTTTAGGTCTATCGACACTAGTCGTGTTTCTGTCTTTAATATTTTGGGGATGGTTACTAGGCACTGTAGGTATGCTGCTAAGTGTACCTTTAACAATGGTAGTGAAAATCGCATTAGAAAGTCGAGAAGAAAGCAAATGGCTTGCGGTTCTGTTGTCTGATACAACACCGGAAAAACTAAAGGCAGAAATCGATAATGCTTAGCGCTAAGCCATACTTATATTTATGAAAAATATTCTAAAGAATTTTGCGGCAAAGCCTCCTTCAGACAAAATCGCCATTTGTGTGGTTTTGCTGTTGATGGTTGGCGTTTTTCCCATGTTTTGGGTTCGAGTACTGCAAAATAATTGGATTATGGCACTCTTAGATGCGGTTATTGTATTCTGTGGATGTGTAGTTGGGGTATTGGTTTACCATGGAAAATATGTTGAAAAACTAAAATTTGTTCTCGCACTATTTATCATTCTGGCAATGTTGCTCACGTCAATTTACGGCAACGCATTTAACCTGTATTGGGTTTATCCTGGCACCTTGGCAGTATTTTTTTTAATAAAGCCTCGAATTGCTTTGCTTTTAAATATCCTAATGGCGTTTGCATTGTTGCCAATATTGTCAGATAAGGTTGAATTAAAAGATGTTGCGACCGTTTACGCCACGCTAATCCCCAGTATTTTATTTATCTTTTACTTTTCCAGTGAATTAAGACGTCAGCATGAGCTACTCAATTTGCAAGCAACGCAAGATTTTCTTACTCGCGCAGGCAATCGTAGAGCTTTTGAAAATGACGCTAAAATATGTGTGGATAGCTTTAAACGCTATCAAATTAATAGCAGTTTGATTCTATTCGACATGGATCACTTTAAAATGATCAATGACAAATATGGCCATGCTGTCGGTGACGATATTTTAAAAGAAAGCTCTAAATTGGTTTCGTTGCGCTTGAGAAGAACTGACAAGCTTTATCGCTTAGGTGGAGAGGAATTTATTATTTTAATGCAGGGCGCTAGTGCAGAGAATGCGCAGACCTTAGCCAAAGATTTACAAGCCTATGTGGCTAAAAAACGCAGTGAAGAGTTACCTAAATACACCATGTCATTTGGCATCGCACAATTAACTGAAGGGGATACAGTGCTTTCTTGGGTTGATAGAGCGGACAAAGCGCTCTATCAATCGAAAGACGCAGGTAGAGATAGGATATCGACCCTTTAAGGCAACACGTATTTAAATGGTTTAACTGTTACCTCAGCATAAACATCTGCCGCCACATAGGGATCAGATTCCGCCCATTGTTCAGCATCTTGCAAAGAATCGAATTTAGCAATTACCACAGAGCCAGTAAAACCTGCTTCGCCTGGATTTTCACTATCTATGGCGGGGGTAGGTCCAGCCACAAGTAGTCGACCTTCATCTTTTAACGCTTGAAGACGAGCAAGGTGGTCTGGGCGAGCCGCTAGCCTTTGGCTTAATGAACCTTGTTTATCTTGTGCATAAATTACATAGTACATTTTAGTGCCTTATTCGTAATGAGTCGCAGCTTTCATAGTAGATACAAATTCACTCAGTGCTTTTTGCATTGCCTCTGGATTATCTAAGTGTTCTGCAATAATGTTTACTGTCGCAGATCCGGAAATTGCACCAGCAGCGCCAGCTGAAATCGCGGCTTTTACTTGTTCTGGTTTTGAAATTCCAAATCCTAAAACAGGTGGGGCAACACCATAAGTGGCTAATTTATCAATAAGTGCACTTGCAGGAATATCTACTTCAGTTTCAGTACCTGTAACGCCCGCTCGACCTAATAAATAGGTATACCCACTGGATAATTCAGAAATAGAGGCAAGCGTTTCATCACTAGCGTTAGGTGGTGCTATAAGTATTTGTTGAATCTTGTGCGCTGACGCAATTTGGTTAAAAGAAGCGACTTCTCGAATGGGAACATCAGCGATAAGAATAGAATCAACGCCGGCTTTTTCTGCCATTGCATAAAAGTTATCAACCCCACGCGCTAAAACAAGATTGCTATACAACAAAAGACCAATTGGAATGTCTTTATTTTGAGCACGAATTTCACTAATAATATCCATGCAATCTTGCGGTTTTATGCCCGAAGATAGCGCACGAATACTGGCTTTTTGAATTGTGGGACCATCAGCAATGGGGTCGGAGTAGGGGATGCCTAGCTCTAGTCCATCTGCACCCGCATCAATCAAGGTTTGAATAATCTTAATGCTGGTTTGTTTGTCTGGGTCTCCTAACATGACAAAGGGTATGAATGCCCCTTGCTTGTTTTCTTTTATTTTAGCAAACATGCCACTGTAACGGCCGGTGCCATCAAATTTAGAAACTGCCATTACAATTTGTCTCCCAATATTTTAGTTACATGAGCAAGGTCTTTATCCCCACGACCAGATAAATTTACTACGATAATGGTACCGTCTTCGGCTTCTTCTGCCATATTTAGCGCATGGGCTAATGCATGAGAGGATTCTAGTGCGGGAATAATACCTTCTTTGCGAGCAAGTAATTGGAAAGCGTTTAGTGCTTCCTGATCTGTTACCGCGTAATACTCTGCTCTACCTATGTCGTGCAAATACGCATGCTGAGGGCCAACCGCAGGGTAATCAAGACCAGCACTCACCGAATAAGATTCTTCAATTTGGCCAACTTCATCTTGCATAATAAAAGTATATGCACCATGCAAAATCCCTTTGGTTCCTTTGCAGATTGTAGCGCCGTGTTCTTTAGTATGAATGCCTTTTCCAGCAGGCTCTACGCCCACAAGACGTACTGATGGTTCTTCGATAAAATCTGCAAACATGCCTATTGCGTTTGAGCCACCGCCCACGCAGGCAACAACCGCATCAGGTAAACGACCTTCTTTTTGCATAATTTGTTTACGCGTTTCTTCACCTATCATGCGGTGATATTCACGGACTATGGTTGGAAATGGATGAGGACCCGCCGCAGTTCCTAACAAGTAATGTGCTTTGTCATAGTTAGCAGACCAATCACGAAGGGCTTCGTTTACCGCATCTTTTAAAGTGCCAGAGCCCGAATCGACAGGAATAACTTCCGCTCCCATTAAACGCATTCTGAAAACATTTGGCGCTTGTCTTTCTACGTCTTTCGCGCCCATATAAATGCGTGCTTTTAAACCTAATAGAGCACAGGCCAATGCTGTTGCTACACCATGCTGTCCGGCGCCTGTTTCTGCAATAACTTCGGTTTTCCCCATACGTTTTGTCAGCAATGCTTGACCCAATACCTGATTGGTTTTATGGGCACCACCGTGCAGTAAATCTTCTCGTTTTAAATATAATTTTACCTTGGGATTAGCCACCAAATTACGCGTTAATGTCATTGCCGTAGGGCGACCAGCATAATCGGTCAGCAAGGATTTAAATTCTTTTTCAAATTCTGGGTCTTCTTTAGCATCTAGAAAAGCTTGTTCTAGCTGATCAAGGGCAGGTATCAGAAGCTCGGGTACATACATACCACCAAATTCACCAAATTTTGTTTCTAATCTATTCATATTTCCACCAATGTAGACAACGCTTATGCTCTTAGCGCTGTAAATAATGCTTCTAGTTTAGTTGCGGATTTTTCACCAGGATTGTCTTCAACCCCGCTGTTTACATCAATGATGCTGGCACCAGTAGTAAATGCGCTTAGCGCATTTGTGGGGGTAATGCCGCCCGCTAAAATAAAATGCTCTGAAACCTCTTTTGACAATTGTCGCCAATCAAACGCTTGGCCTGTGCCGCCTGCAGCTGTTGAGGTTTTGCTATCAAATAGCCATTTATCAATATTATTTAGATCAAGGGTCAAATCGTCTGCTGTTTGATCTATGTGAATGCCTTTAACCTTCCAGATTTCACAGCCATCATTTAATAACAATCTTAGACTATCGATATATTCTTGATCTTCATTCCCGTGTAATTGCACTGCGAAAAGCGCTAATCGATTAGCAAGTTCTGCTACCTGAGTAATGGCCTGATCTTGAAATACACCCACAAAGTTAGTGTTTTGAAATTCGTGTACAATTTCTAATGCAGTTTCTGGCGCTACATAACGAGGTGATGCAGGTACAAAAATCAATCCTAAGAATGAAACAGGAAACGAAGAAATCAGTTTGGCTTGTTCAATACTAGTAACGCCGCAAACTTTTACTTTACCGTAGGCTAGTTGCTGCACGGCTTTTTTGACATTCGGTTGCGCCATTAAGGAACTGCCAACCAGATAGCCATCGACCAAATGATTCAATCGAAGTAAATCTTGATAAGTGTATATGCCTGACTCGGATATAATTACGCCATCAAAATTGGCATCAGAACGTATGATAGGCACCAATTTTTCAGTCATTGCTAAATCGGTACTAAGATCCCTTAAATTACGGTTGTTGATACCAATGATTTTCGCACCTAAAGCAAGTGCTCGGTAAGTCTCTTCTTCATTACTGACTTCGGTTAATACATCCAGCGCTAAACTGTCTGCGATTTCGTGTAATGCTTGGTACTCGTCATCAGTGAGTACAGATAACATTAATAATATGGCATCTGCATTGTGATATCTAGCACGATAAACCTGATAAGGGCTAACGAAAAAATCTTTATTCAAAACAGGTTGGTTGACGCGAGATGTCACGTAATCAAGGTATTCAAACTTTCCTTGAAAGTATTTTTCATCTGTCAGCACTGAAAAACATGCCGCTTCGTCTGTATAGGCATCAATGATTTCGTCTAAATCAAAATTTTCACGAATCAGTCCTTTAGAAGGAGATGCTTTTTTACATTCAAAAATAAAACCAGCTTTGGTTTTATTTAAGGCATCAAAAAAAGATTTTTCGGATTTAACCAATGTCGATTGAAACGTCTCTAATGGCAACTGTTCTTCAAGCGATGTTAGTTCGATACGTTTGTCGGCAACAATTTTATCTAGTACATTTGCCATTAGCTTGCACTCTCCGTGCTGATTGATGCTGCTTTTTGGATAACTTCAAGCGGCGCTCCTGACATCATGCTCGTCATTGCCATGTCGTAGCAGTCAGCTAAACTATCGGCTTTTTCATTAACCCATAAAAGCGCCGCCGCGTTTACTGCAATAGCGTCCATATGCGCTTTTTTACCCTTACCAAGCAAGGCTTTTTCAATTAAACCTTTATTTTCATCAGGTAACCCGCCTTGAATATCAACTAAATGCGCTTCTTGGGCTCCAAAGTCCTTGGCGGTTAGTGTAATTGGTTGGATGTCGCCATTTTTAATTTGCATTGCTGTTGTCGGACCGTGAATAGCGATTTCATCTAAGCCAGCGCCATGAACCACTAGTGCATTTTTGTGTCCTAGCGCGCTGAGAACATCGGCATAAACCGGCAAAAGCCCTAAGGTGTAGACGCCATAAACACCATGAGTGGGTTTAGCAGGATTGGCCAAAGGGCCTAAAATATTAAATACAGTTCGTGTTTTTAGCGCGTTTCTTACTGGCATTACATGCCCAACACCGGCATGATAATTTGGAGCGGCTAAAAAACAAAAGTTAGCTTCATCTAAGCACTTTCTCGCAACTTCCGGCGACATCATTAAATTTAGCCCGAAGCTGGCAAAAAGATCAGAGGAACCGGATTTACTTGAAACACTTTTATTTCCGTGTTTCGCAACCTTAACACCACAAGCCGCTGCGACCAAAGCTGCGGCACTTGAAATATTAATCGTGTTATGACCGTCACCGCCAGTACCCACTATGTCACTAAAAGCATAATCAGGACGAGGGAAAACCTTGGCATGATTAATCATTGCACTGGCCGCACCGGCAATTTCTGATTCGCTTTCACCTTTGGTTTTTAATCCAACCAAGAGGGCAGTTATCTCAATTTCACTGAAATTTCCCTGCATCACTTGGCCAAATAAAAATTCTGCCTGAGCTAGGTCAAGGTCTTGGTGAGAATAAATACTCTCTAACAATGTTTGTTTGTCCATGTTAAGCATTCTCTTTAACTGAAGTTGTTAAATACCCCAAAGCTTGTTTCAACAAGGTGCTTCCTTCGCAGGTTAAAATTGATTCAGGATGAAATTGAAAGCCGAGCATCTTATCAGTTTGATGCAATATCGCCATAGGTAATCCGTCAATATCTGCGATAACCTGTAAGCATGATGGAACATCTTTTGCCGCAAGGCTGTGATAGCGGGCAATGCTCATGGGGTTGGAAAAATTACTAAATATTGGATGCTCATTATGTTGCATTAACGATGCTTTGCCGTGCATCACGTATGGTGCGCGGCCAACCGTTCCGCCATAATGATTTACGATAGCCTGATGGCCTAAGCAAATCCCTAGTACCGGATATTTCCCCGCCACTTTATCAATGAGTTCGGGCATACAACCTGCGTTTTCAGGTGCTCCAGGGCCGGGACTAAGTAATAAAACACAAGGACCATTTTTAGAGGCAGTGTCTAATGCGTCTAAGATGGTGTTTAGGGCAACAGTGTTTCTATAAACATTTAAGTTAACGCCTAAAACGCGTAATTCATCTACTAGGTTGTAGGTAAATGAGTCTTGATTATCGAGAAGAATAACTTGTAAGTGTTCCATTTATTTCCCCTCAATCGCTTGGTTAGCAGTTTGAATGGCATTAATCACTGCTTGAGCTTTAGTTCTAGTTTCATCTGCCTCTGATTGCGGTATTGAATCTTTTACAACGCCTGCGCCAGCTTGAATATAGGCAGTGTCGTTTTGAATGAACGCACTTCGAATAACAATACAGGTATCAAAATCACCTTTACCATTTAAATATCCAACGGCACCGCCATAACTGCCTCTGGTGCATTTCTCTGTTTCTCGAATTAGCGTCGCTGCACTGATTTTTGGAGCGCCAACCAATGTGCCCATATTCATGCAGGCTTGGTATGCGTGCAAAGCATCCAAATCTGGTCGTAATTGGCCTACCACACGAGATACCAAGTGCATCACATGACTATACCTATCGACCTTGAGCAGATCTTTAACATGGCGAGAACCTGGCGTACTCACTTTAGCGATATCGTTTCTTGCTAAATCTACTAGCATAATGTGTTCAGATTTTTCTTTTTCATCCAACCGTAAATTAAGTTCTAATCGGCTATCCAAATCTAAATCGATGCTACCGTCTTCTCGTTTGCCGCGGGGCCGGGTTCCGGCTATGGGATAAATTTCCACTTGATTGTTAGTCGTATCATATTTTAAAGCCGACTCTGGTGATGCGCCAAAAATAGTAAAGTCTTGGTCGGTAATATAAAACATGTAGGGTGATGGATTGGTTTGTTTTAATCGCTTGTAGGCTAACAATGGCTGTGGACACTGTAACCGGAAAGTGCGTGAAGGCACTACTTGGAATATATCACCATCAAGAATGTGTTCTTGTAACTGGGCAACATCTTCACAATAAGCTTGGTCAGATTTATCCACCAATAATTCTGATTCGGGTGATTTCACTGGCTCAAAAGGTGTAACTTCTGTGGATAAAATTTGTTGATTCAATTGCTCTAAACGCTGGTTTAGAGCGAAATAATTTTGAGCTACTTGATCACCGGAAAATACGCCACCAAGTAATTCAGACGTTTTTTCATGATGGTCAATAAGAAGTAAGGTTTCAGCTAAATAAAATACATAATCAGGACATTTATTTAAGCCAAGGGGAACCTCTGGTAACTGCTCAAAAGTCGCAATTAGGTCATAGCCAAATATCCCCGCTAAAAAGACCGCGTGCTGGTCATCTCTAATGGGGTTTATGTTGTCTTTGACACATCGTAAAACATCTAACACACCAGGCTGTTTTAATCTTGTATCTTCATCGGTATCTGTTTTTGGACTTGAATACTCAACAACTATGGTTTTTTCAGTTGACGAGCTAATGAAATTACCTAGCTTTTGACGTAACAATGGCAAAATCGATTTACCATTATCTGTTAAAGCAGTAATCACTACAGTTTGCTGCTGGCACTCAATGCGTAGGGCAGCGTCAATTAACACTAAGCTATTTACGTCGTCTTTACTGTCAATTTCAGCGGATTCTAGTAATACTGAATTGGTACCACAAATCTGCTTATATGCCATCAGCGGATCAGCGACATAGCTGATGGTCCGTTTGATGGTTTCTACTGTTCCAGGTTCATTCCCCAGTGCTGACAAACTCATTTATTTTCCTTTCTTATCAGTGCTTGGCTAATTGTGAGACCATCATGAATCTGAGATACAAAAAAGGCCCTACAATTGGGCCTTGGATTACACACGTATGACGTCACCAGAGCCCTCAGGGTCTAGTCCACCACCAGATTTTACGCATGCTTGTTGTATTCATTATGTTAATATGTCAATTAAATGCTGTTTTCTAACTCTATATAGAAGAATACAAAAAGGCGTTTGTGTCAACCAGCAACTTATAAAAATAAGCAATAATTAATGTCAAAAATTACAGAACAACAGCCAAAAGTAGATTTACACAGTCACACCAAGTACTCAGATGGCAAATTAACACCAGAAGAGTTGGTTCTTAGAGCCCAACAAATGCAAGTGGATATGTTAGCGATTACTGATCATGATTGTGTAGACGGAATTTTACCGGCACAAGTGGCAATTAATAAGCATAAGCTTAAATTACAACTTATTTCAGGCATTGAAATATCCACTAAATGGCATGGATTTGAAATTCACATTCTAGGATTAAACGTAGATGAACAGCATCCTGCATTGCTGGATATTATTGAGATGCAACGCAAGACCCGAGTTGAACGAGCCGAAGCCATGGTAAATAAATTGGCTTTTTTAAACATTTCAAATTTGTTTGAGCGAGTCAAAGCAAAAGCTACAGGTACATTGTCTAGAGTGCATATTGCGCAAGTGCTTGTAGAAGAAGGTATTTGCAGTGATATACAGCAGGCGTTCAATAAATTTTTAGGTGATAAAAAACGGGCGTATGTGAGTGCCAATTGGCTAACCATTGAACAGGCAGTGGATGTGATTCATCAAGCGGGCGGGATTGCATCTTTAGCGCACCCTTATCATTATGATATGAAAGCAAAATGGTTACGCAAATTATTCGATGCTTTTAGTCTAGCAAAAGGAGATGCAACTGAGGTTGCACATCCTAATGTATCTCCAACCAAAACTGCTTTGATATTGGCGATAGCAAAGGAAAAGGGACTTCTAGCTAGCATAGGATCAGATTTCCATGGACCAAGTCGATGGAATGAATTAGGCCGAAAACTGCACTTACCAGACGGAATTGAACCTGTGTGGGAAACATGGGCGAAGTAAACAGATTACCTCGTCTATATTTCTGTTATACTTAAAAAATAAACACGAATAAACGGCCAAAAGCGCTTGGAAGGGACACAAGATGAGTCAGTTTTTTTATATTCATCCTGATAATCCTCAGCCTAGATTAATTCATCAGACATGTGAATTAATCAATGCAGGGGAGGTGATTGTGTACCCAACGGATTCTGGCTATGCCATCGGGTGTCAAATGGAAAATAAAAAGGCACTTGAGCAAATTTGTCGCATAAGAGATATCAGCAAGGAACACAATTTTACGCTCATGTGTCGTGATATGTCAGAGCTTTCTGTGTATGCAAGAGTGGATAATACGGCATTTAGGCAAATTAAAAACAACACTCCAGGCCCTTATACTTTTATTCTTAAAGCGACCAAAGAAGTGCCCAAGCGTCTACAAAATCCAAAACGCAAAACTATTGGCATTCGCGTGCCACAAAATAACATTGCGTTGGCGATCCTTGAAGAGTTAAAAGAACCTTTGATGTCAACAACGCTGATTTTGCCTGGTGTAGAAATGGCCGAATCTGATCCCGATGAGATTCGGGATAAGTTGGAAAAACGTGTGGGGCTTATTATCCATGGTGGCTATCTAGGAGAAGAGCCAACCACGGTTATCGATTTATCTGAAGGCACCAGTGAAGTTATTCGCTATGGCGTAGGCGACGCTAGCCCTTTTGACGTGTAATACCTATGGTTGAGCAAACGGATAAGCAACAACTTAATCAATCGCCAACCCAGCAACAACCGCTGGCGCTTGCCTTCGTCAATGGCGAAGCCATCATAGAAAAACCAGAAGATTTATATATACCTCCAGAAGCCTTGGAAGTTATTTTGGAGACTTTCGAAGGTCCGCTAGATCTTTTGTTGTACCTCATTCGCAAGCAAAAATTTGATATCGTGGAATTACCCGTTTTGCAGGTCACCCAACAATACATGGAATATGTTGATGTGATGACAGACGTCAAATTAGAACTGGCGGGGGAATATCTGCTAATGGCGGCTATGTTAGCGGAAATTAAGTCCAGATTACTGTTACCCAAACATGATAATAGCGAAGAAGATGAAGACGATCCGCGCGCAGAACTCATTCGGCGCCTTAAAGAATACGAGTTGATAAAAAAAGCCGCGGAAAAACTGGATGAAGCACCAAGACAACAACGGGATTTTTTTGTTGCTCAAGCGGCCACAAGTGACAACGTGCAACCCATCAAAAACTTACCTCAGGTGAGTTTGCAGGAATTAGCCTTGGCTTTTGCTCAAGCGATGCAACGGGCAGACGCTTTCCAACATCATCATATTCAAAAAGAGGTGTTATCAACCCGCGAACGAATGAGTATGCTGTTACAACGCTTAAAAAGCGATCGTTATTTAGATTTACAGGAATTACTCGATTCATCGGAAGGAAAAGCTGGTGTTGTAGTGACCTTTATTGCCATTTTAGAATTAGTTAAAGAAGGCTTAGCTTTATTGGAACAATCGCAACCCTATGCAAATTTATATGTAAAATTGGGTGAATATGAGTAAAATCTCCGATCTTCAACTTAAGCAATTGTTAGAGGCTGCAATTTTTGTTGCAGATGAGCCTTTGTCGATTGAAAAAATGCGCGCCACTATTCTCAGTGGGCTCACTATTTCTTCACGGCAATTAAACAAGGCATTAAGTGAACTCGAATTGGACTATGCCCCTCGTGGTATTCAGTTGATTAAGGTTGCCAGTGGTTATCGTTTTCAATCCAATACGGGATTGGGGCAATTGCTAAGTCGTTTATGGCAAGAAACTGTGCCTAAATATTCTCGTGCCATGATGGAGACTCTGGCGCTGATCGCGTATCGACAACCGATAACACGTGGTGAAATCGAAGAAATTCGTGGTGTCGCGGTGAGTAGTAACATTATGCGAAATTTATCTGAAAGGGATTGGATAAAAGTGATTGGTCACAAAGAAGTGCCAGGTAGGCCGGCTTTGTACGCGACAACAAAAACGTTTTTAGATTATTTTGCTTTAACATCATTGTCTGAACTACCGTCAGCCGATGATTTTGTTAACCAACAGGTGGAAACTGGATTGGATACCCCGGAACAAGCAGAACAATCGCAAACTATGGAAAATGAACAATCTTCAGAATCAAGCGAACGGCTAGATTCTGATCAATTACACTAAGTACTTATGTCTGAAAAACTACAAAAAATCTTGGCCAACAATGGCGTCGGCTCGCGAAGAGAAATGGAAAAATGGATCGAGCAGGGGCGCGTATCAGTAAATGGCAAAGTGGCTACCTTAGGCGATCGAGCTGAAGAAACAGACCAAATCCGAGTAGATGGCCATCTTATTTCTAGGCAAAAAGAAAAGTCTCCTTGTCGTGTGCTCATGTACAACAAGCCAGAAGGTGTTATTTGTTCAGCAAAAGATCCAGAAGGTCGTCCAACTGTTTTTGATCGTTTACCACCTTTGGTTGGGCAACGATGGATAGCGATCGGACGCTTAGATATTAATACCAGTGGTTTGCTTTTATTTACCAATGATGGAGAGTTGGCAAACCGGTTAATGCACCCATCTTACGAAATAGAGCGAGAATATGCCGTGCGCATTTTTGGAGAAGTTACGCCCGCCATCTTGCGCAACTTAGCCAAAGGCGTTGAACTTGAAGATGGGCTGGCTAAGTTTGATTCGGTAAAAGTAAAGCCGAATGAAGAAGAAGCGGTGAATCATTGGTATAATGTGACGCTTAAAGAAGGACGTAATCGTGAAGTTAGACGTTTATGGGAATCTCAAGGCGTAAAAGTTAGCCGATTGATTCGTATTAGGTTTGGTAACATTGAAATGTTTAAGCGCCTTCCTCAAGGTACTTGGTTAGAAATGGATCTAGAGCACGTTAATCAGCTTCGTCAAATGGCCAAATTGTCAAATGAAACTGAAACTAAAGTGCATACCATGGAACAGCTCGACCACACTAAATTAAGCAGAATGCGACGCTCTTTGCGCAAAACCAAACAAAACAAAATGGTTGGCCAGCGTCACAGAAATAATTCGCGAAAAAAATAAGCGGTAATTCATGCGATTAGCTCTTGGATTGGAATATCAGGGTAATGCCTATAAAGGTTGGCAGAGACAGTCTCATGTACCTAGTGTGCAAGCCCATATCGAAAACTGTTTAAGTCAAATCTTATGCCATGACGTCGAGGTAGCCTGTGCCGGACGAACCGATGCTGGGGTGCACGCAACCAATCAAATCGTGCACTTTGATACCCAAGCCGAACGTCCAGATAAAGCCTTCACCCTTGGAATGAATGCCTTGCTACCACAAGATATTGCGATTAATTGGGTAAAGCAGGTGAGTGAGGATTTTCATGCGCGATTTAGCGCCACCGCAAGGCGATACCGCTATATCATGTTTAATTCAAAAACAAGACCTGGCATTTTTACACCAGGGGTTACACATGTGCACAAATCGCTAAACGCTGAACTGATGCATCAAGCGGCACAGTGCTTAGTAGGGGAGCATGATTTCACCAGCTTTAGAGCTTCGCTGTGTCAATCAAAAAGTCCCTTTAGGGATGTCAAAGAAGTGTCTGTCACTCGCACCGGGCCCTATGTGGTATTGGAAATTTGTGCAAATGCATTTTTACATCATATGGTGCGCAACATTGTAGGCTCATTAATCGAAATTGGGGCTCAGGAACAGCCCGTGGATTGGATGCAAACTTTATTAGACGCCAAAGATAGAACCTTGGCTGCAGCTACCGCTAAACCTAATGGCTTGTATTTGGTCGATGTTACTTATCCAGAACACTTCGAACTTCCTAATTCTGAAATGGGTCCCTTGTTTTTGTTTAAGTAAGTCATATTTAACCAGATACTGATCTGATTTCTATGAATTTTGTTTTTTCTGAACCCTTTATGTGATTTAATTGTCCGATTATTTTCGCCGTAATTGGCTAAAATCTAAAACAACTATAAGAATTAAGTGATTTACAGGATTATTAAATGAGCTGGATCGAAAAGATACTGCCGAAAACCAAGTCGTCTATCAAGAGTAATGTACCAGAAGGTATCTGGACAAAATGCGGTTCCTGTCAGTCTGTATTGTATAAATCAGAACTGGAAAAGCTGTTAGAAGTGTGCCCAAAATGTGGTCACCATATGCGTATAACCGCAAGAGCACGTTTGAATGGTTTTTTAGATACCAAAGATAGAACTGAAATTGCGGCCGATTTGGAGCCTCAAGACGTACTCAAGTTTAAAGATTCTAAGCGTTATAAAGATCGTATAAGCGCGGCACAAAAAGCGACTAATGAAAAAGATGCCTTGATCGTAATGAAAGGCTCTATCAACGGGTTACCGGTAGTTGTTGCGGCCTTTGAGTTTTCTTTTTTAGGTGGCTCAATGGCGTCCGTGGTAGGCGCTAAATTCGTTGCTGCTGTTAATGCTGCCATAGAAAACAACTGTCCATTGGTATGTTTTTCTACCAGTGGTGGTGCGCGCATGCAAGAAGCCTTGTTGTCACTCATGCAAATGGCGAAAACAAGCGCCGCGCTTGCTAAACTTAGCGCTAAGAAATTACCTTATATCTCGGTTTTGACCGATCCAACCATGGGCGGTGTATCTGCCAGTTTGGCCATGTTAGGCGATATAAATGTCGCTGAGCCTAAAGCGCTTATTGGATTTGCTGGGCCAAGAGTTATCGAGCAAACGGTAAGAGAAAAATTACCTGAAGGCTTCCAACGAAGTGAATTTTTGTTAGAAAAGGGTGCGATAGACTTAATTGTCGATAGAAGACAAATGAAAGACACCTTGCACCGAATTCTTGCTAAATTACATGGTAATGCGCCTTCACAGACTAGCCAGTTACAAATAGAATCAGACGAATAGTATTAACTGAATGAGCAAATCGCTTTCTCAGTGGCTCGATTTTATTCAACGAAGTCATCCAAAAGAAATTGATATGGGGTTGTCACGGACAGCCCATGTTTTTCAGCAGTTGTCTCTTAATCTCGAATATACCAAAATAGTGACGGTCGCCGGCACAAATGGCAAGGGCACAACGTGCAGAACCATTGAGGCCATCACCCAAGCATCTGGATTTAATGTTGGCGTATATTCTTCTCCCCATTTAATTGATTTTAATGAACGAATTCGTATCAATGGCGACCAAATCCATGATGACAAACTTTGCGAAGCTTTCGAATTAGTCGATCATGCAAGAGGCAATACATCGTTAACCTATTTTGAATTTGTGACATTAGCAGCATTAGTATGTTTTGCAAAGCATGAGTTAGACGTTATTGTTTTAGAAGTGGGATTAGGTGGGCGTTTAGACGCCGTTAATATACTTGATGCGGATGTGGCTAGTGTCACCAGTATTGGTTATGACCATCAATCCTGGCTTGGCGATACTCTTGATCAAATTGCATTTGAAAAATGTGGTGTAGTAAAGAGTAAAACCAAGGCTGTACTGGCATTTGACGCAGAAAAACAAGGTATTAATTTACCTCAATTGTTATCAGACGATGTTTGGATGCTCGGACGTGACTATGATATTCACGAGTTGCAAAGGTCCTGCTCATTCACTATTCACCTAGATCGGTTAATTCCAAATATAGAACAAAGTGAAACAACAATCCTTTACACATGGAATAACGAACAATTACCCGCTCAAAACGTAGTTACTGCTATTCTCTCGTGTTGGAGACTCTATCAAGTATTGTCTGGGAATAAATCTGAACCTTTGAAACAATTATTGTCGAATTCCAATAGTCTTAAGCAAACCATTAGCGATATTCGGATTGCTGGGCGTTTTCAACGAATATTTGATGCTCCTCAGGTCATAGTTGATGTTGGACATAACGCTCAAGCTGCTGACTATTTAATTGATAAGATTAAACGTATCAATAGTCACAATATTCACTACGTAGTTGGAATGCTAAAAGATAAAAATATCGAACAGACGTTAACAGTAATGGCTGATATTCCGGCGCATTGGTATGTGTGCGATCTGGAGGGTGACAGAGGTGAAAAGAGCACTCGTTTGAAAAATGCGTTAGCCAAGGTTGAGTTAAAAAGCTTACAATGTTTTTCATCTGTAGATTTAGGCTTAAAAACAGCACTTGAGCAAGCGTCTTCAACTGATATGATATACGTATTCGGATCCTTCCTTACAGTTGCTCAAGCAATACAGTATATGCAACAGCAGGATAAATTGAGTTCATGACTAGTGCGTTAAAAAATCGTTTGGTAGGTACAATCATTGTCGTCGCTTTGGTTGTAATTTTGTTGCCTGAATTGCTAGATGGCGAAAAGCAGGTAAACAATCAAGCATTTTTAGATGTGCCTGAAATGCCGCCTGAGAAAACCATTGATGAGGTCGAAAAACTAGATGTTGAAACTATCAAAAGTGTAGCGACTCGGCCAATGGAAATCGTTGATGAAGAACCTGTAGATGATGTATATGCGCCGGATTCAGAACCAACCGATGGCGCGGCATCAGCTGAAAACCTAAAGGATCCAGAGGCCAATACAGAGATAATACAAGCCACAGAATCAACAACCGAGCAAGTCACTGAACCTGAGCCGGAAATTCAAGTCCAAGATTCTGGTTGGGTGGTGCAACTGGGTAGCTTTAGCAATCAGGCAAATGTGAAAAAACTCATTAGAACCCTAACCAATGCTGGCTACAGAGTCTATAGCCGTCCCATAGAAACTAAGGTAGGTAAACTTACTAAAGTCTTTGTTGGGCCTGAGTTAGAAAGATCAGAGTTAGAAAAAGCCATACCTCATTTAAAGGAATTAACCGGATTAACCGGAAAAATTACTGAATTTGAAGTTAGCGCTCAGTAATCTTATTTGGTAAACTTCGCGCCAGTTTAAGCGAGTTCGCTTTTAACAGCGTCATCTTTTGGAATCGATTAAAAAATGAATTGGTTTGATTTTACGATATTAGCCATAATTGGCTTGTCCGCAGTAATCAGTATCGTAAGAGGATTTATTAAGGAAGCTGTATCCCTTGTCATATGGGTCAGTGCATTTTTTATCGCAAAGCAATTCTATCCTCAATTAGCCGTTTATCTTACAAATTTCGATGATGTTTTGATTAGAAACGGGGTTGCAATTGCACTGTTATTTGTGGGAACCCTAATTGCAGGTGCGCTGATAAATTACATTATTTCACAGTTAGTTAAAGCCACAGGACTTACCGGCACGGATAGAGCTTTAGGCGCCGTTTTTGGTGCATTGAGAGGTGTACTTATCGTCAGTGCAGCCTTGTTCTTCCTTGACACTTTTACTGGTGCTGCAGAAGCTCAATGGTGGAAGTCTTCAGTACTAGTTCCTGAATTTGGTTTTATAATTGAATGGTTTTTTGAATTTGTGAAGCAAAGCTCAAGCTTTGTGACACCTTAGCTATAGGTTAATTCTATGTGTGGTATTGTTGGTATAGTCAGTAAAGAGCCGGTTGCTCAAGCACTTTACGATGCTCTTATTGTTCTACAACATCGAGGCCAAGATGCAGCTGGTATAATGACCATCGAAAACAATATGTTTAATTTGCGTAAGGCAAATGGATTGGTGCGTGATGTTTTCCATACACGCCACATGAAACGGCTAACCGGTAACATCGGCATAGGTCATTGCCGATATCCAACCGCAGGTTCATCCAGTTCTGCAGAAGCGCAACCATTTTATGTAAACTCTCCATACGGCATTGCTTTTGCGCATAATGGTAATTTAACCAATGCTTATGAGCTACAAGACGAAGTGTTTAAAATAGCTCGTCGTCATATTAATACAACTTCTGATTCAGAGTTGTTATTAAACATCTTTGCTCACGAATTACAAAGCAATGCAGCCTTAAAAATTGAACCGGATGATATATTTGATGCCGTCAAAAAGGTTCACAAGAAAATTAGAGGTGCTTATGCCATAGTGGCTGCAATCATTGGCCATGGCTTGGTGGCCTTTCGGGACCCACATGGTATTCGTCCATTAGTACTAGGCAAACGTCACACTGAGAATGGTGACGAATATATGGTTGCTTCTGAGAGCGTTGCCTTAGACATTGTTGGTTTTAAGTTTATTCGAGATTTGGCGCCTGGAGAAGCTGTATATATCACAGAAGAGGGTAAGTTATACACCCGTCAATGCGCTGAAAATCCTGTATGTAACCCATGTATTTTTGAGTTTGTTTATTTTGCCCGTCCTGATTCTTTTATCGATGGTGTGTCTGTTTATGCATCTCGTGTCAATATGGGCCGAATGCTAGGTGAGAAAATTAAACGAGAATGGGCGGATCTTGATATAGACGTTGTTATACCGATACCAGAAACTTCTATGGATGTAGCTCTGCAAATTGCAACAACTCTAGGCTTACCATACCGTCAAGGGTTTGTGAAAAACCGCTACATCGGCAGAACATTTATCATGCCAGGGCAAAAAATGCGTCGTAAATCAGTTAGACGTAAGCTAAATGCAATTTCTTCTGAATTTAAAGGCAAGAATGTATTATTGGTGGATGATTCAATAGTACGGGGTACAACGTCAGAACAAATTATTGAAATGGCGAGAGAGTCTGGTGCGAAGAAAGTGTATTTTGCATCCGCAGCCCCTGAAATTCGATTCCCGAATGTATATGGCATTGATATGCCTTCGGCGGTAGAGCTTATTGCCTATGGTCGTGAAGCCGATCAAATAAGAGATTGTATTAAAGCCGATGGATTAATTTTCCAAGACTTAGATGATTTAACCCAAGCAGTTGCAATAGAGAACGAAAATATCACTAAGTTCGAAACATCTGTATTTGATGGTAATTACGTGACTGGAGATGTAGATCAAAGCTATTTAGAGAAAATTGATAAGGCGAGGGGAGAAGCCACTAAGAAAATCCCGCGAAAACAAGCCGAGTTGACGAATCTAGAAATGTACAATATGGATAACGACTAAGTCGTTTTATATGATTTAAAAACAAAAAAGCATCCACATTTGTGGATGCTTTTTTGTTTCGTAAATTACATGTGCTGTGGACCCAAGCCCATACTCCACAAGATTACCGAAGCAGCCATTAAGATAACCATCAACACTAAGCCACAAGTGACCACTGAACTAGAAAAGATAAAGCCCTTTTCTTCAGGGATATGCAACATTATTGGTACGCCGGTATAAAGCAGATATATTGAATAGGAAAGACCAACCAATACTACCATCATTAAGAACCAAAGCTCAGGATAGAAAGCACCAAAACCCGCCATAAACAATGGAGTTGCAGTGTAAGCAGCTAGTTCTAGACTTTGGGTATAATTTGGTTCTGCTTGAAACGATTTGGCCATTTCGTGAATTAGCACAGCTAATGCTACCACGCCAAATATCAATCCAAAGTACATTGCCACAGACATGGCCAATGCGCTTTGGGTGGTTAATTTTAAGGTTTCCGCTGTAGCGCCAGCGCCTATGTCCCAGCCAATAGTGGTGGAAGCATAGTAAGCCATACCTGCGGGAATTAATGAAATAATAAGAATATGACTTAATGCATAAAAATAACTTTCATGTTTTTTGTCAATAGATTTCCATTCTTCTTTTGGTTGGGTATAGATCCCGAATAGATGGTTTAGAATCACGACGATTGCTCCTGAATAACGCGCTACATCAGCGCACAAAACTGACTTGGATGGCTCATTTCAAGAGCAACTACCAAGTAACCCCAAACACCACAGAGTGGTTACATTTCGAATATAGGGCATTAACAAACAATTAACAAGGGCTTAATCGCAAAAAAAATGCACATTTTTTGATTAATTTATGACATTTAGGCTAATAACCTAATTTAGAAATTTGCATATTTTAGTAAAAGAATCTTTATTTTTAGCAGATAAAAATAGTAGACAAATATTTACGGAAAATTCAGATGTATCAAATCTCGCAATTGCACATTGATATAGCACGAAATGCCACTGACGATTTTAATTTGTTTCATGATAGGTATCGATGGCAATGGGTTAAAGACAATCCATTTAATGGTCCAATAGCCTTGGGTTTTCAGCTGGGCTTGTTTATAGAAAGCCAGATCAAAAGTGTGCCAGACCACAAAAACATCTTTTTGCCTTTCACCACTTATGAATTTAACTTTGCTAACCCTGTACGAGTAGATGATGTTATTCATGTTGAGCTGAAAAAGTCGCGAGAATCTGAGACTGAACAAGGTAAAATGATATCTCAGCGTGTATGTTTAAAAGTAAACGGAAAGCCTGCAATAATTGGATTTAAACGCGACAGTGAATATTCGCCTTTGCCAAACAATTTTGAAAGCTATACACCTGAAAAATTATCTGAATACAAAGATAGAACCTTTATTCAGGACAATGTTTTTTTAAAGCGAAAATGGATGATAGTGGGGAATGCTAAGAACTTTTTATTAAGTACCCATGCTGACCAAACCATTTTTATTGATGAATTTGCAGACAAAGTAGATTTTCCTCAGATGTATCCATTGTCATTAATTTCATCTGCTTTATTAGAAAGAGCACAAGCGATAAATCACGATCTAATCGCTAATCCTCAAATTTATGTTAGCCATCATTTGTGCATCGATAATATTCAATTGGCAAAATTACGCAGTAATGATTGTTTGCAAATGCTAGTAAAGCAAGTATCAGGTGACAATACGGAACAAAGTTGTTTACAGGTGTGTGGGTGGGTTAATCAAGAACAGCCTTTATTTATAGCCGAATTGAAACTAGCCTCGTTACAAATGATTTTGAAACCTCAAGCGTGATTTTCAGGCGAATCCTGCTTCTGGCAATCCGCTATGAAATTTAAAATCGGTATCAACAGAGGTAATCAATTCTGCTTCAACATCGGCGAAATATGCCACTCGGTCACTTATGTCTTTTTGTACTATCTGTTGCGCAAGGGCTAGGTAGTCTTGGTAATGTCTTGCTTCTGATCGTAACAATGAAATATAAAAATCACTTAATCGTTTATCTACGTGAGGCGCTAATGCCGCAAAACGTTCACAAGATCTAGCCTCAATAAAAGCCCCACAGATCAATTTATCAATCAGTGCGTCTGGCTCATAGGTTTTAACGTGTTTCAACATACCTCTAGCATAACGACTAGAACCAACGGATTCGTATGGAATATCGTATTCTTGCATGATCTCTAGCACTTGGTAAAAGTGATGCAGTTCTTCTTTGATCAACAATACCATTTTGTTAATTAAGTCTTGGCTATAGGGCGTGCCGGATTTGGGTAACATGGACTTGGTTAATTTTTCATGTTGCGCTAATTCACGCCAATCACCTATTTTACGATAGGCAAAGTCTTCAAAAGGTTTTAGCCAGGCCAACAAGGCGTTTCCACTCTCTTCATCCACCGCATACTTTCGAATTAAATACATGGCCGATTGTGCGGCTTTTAATTCACATATTAGATGATCAATTAAAATTGTAGGAAGGTTTTCTTTTCTGGCGGCTTGAGCTACCCATGCGTCTGGGGTTTTGCATTTTAAAAATTGATGAATAGGCGCAAGTAAAGCTTCCAAACTAAGTGACCCTTAACAATGTTATTGGTTTAAAAAATTAGGCAATAGCAAAAACGAGATTATTCTATCAATTTGCTGCTTTAGAAGCGATCCTTAAGGGAAATTTACTTGCAGTACCTAACCATCAATTCATGACTTGATGGTTAGGTTAACAGCTTGCTGATTACTCTTTAATCGCTTTCCAATTTAACGTGCCGGACAGTATTTGCGGATCTCTGCCAGAGCCTTCTGGAGCACCTATGGTGACGCTTTCAAATTGAATGTTTTCTGCGTTTTCAACATCAAACAATCTTTGTGCTTGTTGAATAGAAACATTTTTAAATAAAACGTTTTTAAGCGGCGATGAAGCTGGCGCATGCATATCCCAGACTAGGCCAATGTTTTTCGCCGTGATGTTTTCAAACACTATGTCTTGGTAGGTTGCTGGAAAATTACCGCCGAGCTGGCTAGGGTAGTTCAGTTGGAACCAGAATAAGGTATCAAAAGATTCTACCTTAGCATTACGGATTCTTATCATTTCAACTAAGCCGCCTCTGTCCAAATTACTTTTTAGGCGAAAAGCTGCTGAGCCAGAGTGCATCACATTGTCTGTGAAAAATACCCGTTTAATACCACCAGACATTTCTGAGCCTAGCCCTATGCCGTCTTCACCTCCCATATCATTATTTCTAACCAGAATATCGGTACTAGGAATACCAATTTCTCGACCATCCGCATCACGTCCAGATTTCACAACGACAGCATCATCTCCGGTACGAAAGAAATTATTTTCAACCAACACAAAACTACTGGACTCTATATCTAAACCATCATTGTTGGGGTTGTGACTGTCCACTTTGATGCCGCGCACCGTAGCATGTTGGGTATAAACTAGATGATTAACCCAGAACGCAGAATTTTTGGCTGTATAGTCTTCTAAGAGAACGCGTTTACCATGGAATATTTGAATTAGGGGAGGGCGTAAATAATGGCCTTCACCAAACTGTCTTTGGCTAACAGGTACTAAATCAAAGCCCATTTTTCTTATTTTATAAACGTCTTCGTTTTGTTTTTTGTACCAAGGAATAAATTCGCTGTCTTTATTTCCGTCAATAATACCTTTGCCCGTTATGGCAACATCAGTCACATTATTACCATAGATCTTAGGACTATAAGTAAAAACTTCGGTGCCTTCCCATCGGGTTTTCACCACAGGTAAATAATGCTTTGCTTGAGTTGAAAATAAAAGCCTGGCGCCTTCACTGACATGCAGATTTACTTTACTTAATAAATTTACAGGTCCCTTACTTAGCCACTCACCTTGAGGAATAATAACCTTGCCACCCCCCGCCTTATTTGCAGCTTTAATTGCGTTGTTTATAGCTTCGGAAGCGTCGGCTGGACTGGTTTTTGCGCCAAAGTCCACAATTGAAAATTGTTGTTCTGGAATTTTGGGTAGTTGTATTTGTTGTTCAATTATTGAAGCCTGTTTCCAATCATCATCCATAGACGATTTATTGGCGTGTGAGCTAAAAGCAAATTGAATTGTGAACAATAAAATAAAAAGTTGTGACGATTTGGAACTAAATAAGCGATTCATTTATGCATCCTAAAATATATGCTACCGGTGGCATAATGAATATTTAAGGTTATTTTGTCAAATCTAGGTTAACAAAATTATCGAAATATATTTACAAATAAGATAGGTAATTTTGTTTAAGAGGAGAAGGGGGTATTTACAAAAGGCAGGTCATACAGTGCCCCAAATATGAGGGACACTGTAATTAACAAATGAATATTTAAAACTTAAATGACTGTAGGCGACCACGTAATTGCGCTACAAGTTGACTCACTTCTGAGCAATTTGCAACGAACTCTTCTGAGTGATTACGGGTTTGCTGTCCAATACTTTCAATCTCTTCAATGTTCTGATTAACTTTTTGCGAGACATCACTTTGCTGTGCAGCCATAGCTGCATTCTTTTCGTTTAACTTGGTAATGTCAGCTACAGAACGCAATGCTTCCTGTAAGGTTTGTCCTGCTTTCTTAGTCGTTTTTACGGTTTCTTCTATTCTATCTTTATTTGAATGCATCTTGGTTGACGCCGTTCTGCTACCGCTTTGCAAAGTGTCTATCATCTTACGAATTTCTTCAGTAGAGGTTTGTGTGCGGCTTGCTAGGGACCTTACTTCGTCGGCAACAACTGCGAAACCTCTGCCTTGTTCGCCGGCTCTTGCAGCTTCTATAGCAGCATTCAACGCTAGCAAGTTAGTTTGTTCGGCAATATTGCGAATAACCTCTAGTACGCTACTGATAGCTTCACTGGCATCAGCTAAATTGGTCACTACGGCAACGGTGTCATCAATATCAGCCGCTTGTTTTTCAATTTCAGAAATGGTGTTGTTAAGTGCTTGAACACTATCATTCGTGTGAATATCGGCAGTTTTTGCTGAAGAATCTGCTTCTGAAGCATTGGCTGACACGGCTTTCGCATTTTCTTTTAGGATTGAAATGCTATTCATCATACTTGCTGTTTTTTCACTTAACTGCAATGATGACTGATTAGACATTTGCGCTGAAGATTGCAACGAAGACGCATGGGTTTGTAATTTTTCACTTAAAATATCAACCTGGCGCATTGTATCTTGCAATCTTTCTATCAACTTATTAAATCCAGCGCCCATTCGGCCAAATTCATCCTCTGCTTTAATATCAAAGCGTTTGGTTAGATCCGCTTCGTCACCAGCCAAGGTATTAACTGCCGAAATATATTCGTTGAGGGGCTTGCTGACTAATTTATGGATCAGTACGTAGACCAATCCAATCGCTGCTGCCCCAACAAGAATGATTTTTAACACTTGCATGAAAATAGACTGGGTTAACATTGAATGAATATCGTCGTTATCTGTAACCAGCACAAGTTCGTAATTCCAAGATTCGAAAGGGATGATATTCACAGTGTATTGATCCGTTTTAGAATCCATCGCCTTGGAGACTGAATCAGCGGTTACATGTTCAGAATGCAGGCGGACATTTCCTTTGCTATCTCTTAAAGCAACAAAACCGTTTTCTAAAATTCGGCTTTTACTTATGGCTTGTTCTAACACTTTTAAATCAGCTGAGTAGCCAACGTACCAAATTCCAATGGTTTGTTGTTGGCTGTTCTTCATTGGTTCATAGGCCGTAAGGTAGGGACTACCCAAAATATCAACTTGCCCATAATAGGCTTTGCCATCGTTGATTTTTGCAATGGCTTTTCCGCTTGGTGCCAGTTTTGTACCTATTGCTCGTTTGCCATTTTTTATTACGTTGGTGGAGATGCGAATATAATCATCGCCTTTTTTACTGAACAGGGTCGCAGTGCCACCCATGACTTGGGTCAAACCGTCCACTAAGGCAAAGTTATTTGCTTGCTCTTGGCCTCCAATTAGTAATTGATTGGCGTCAGTGCCATTCACATTGACTGATCCAGCAAGTGTTGCTTCTCCCATATTTCTCCCTCTTTCAAGAAGGAGTTTCATGCTACTTTTTACGCGTTCCTGCATAAGACCATCAGTTACCGCTAAAATATCGAATAACTGGTTAGCCATAATTTCCTTTCTTTCGGTAACTGCTAGCTTGGTCTCTTTATATGACTCATAGGCGCCATAAATAGAAAAAATACAAGTTAACAGAATGACGACACTAGCCGTTACGTACAGAAATTTTTTTTGAATGCCCATTTTTCTCTGCCTTAAGGAAAGGATTATGTTGTTATCGGCAGATGTAGACTTTTGGTTACTCTATATACTAAAAAAAATAATACTTAAATTTACACTAAATAAAAATCATAAACATTTTTCTGTTAATGAAAATAAAACTATGTATTTGTTATAGATTTTAACTAACGCATGTTGATGGTAAATTTAGCTTTGTTGGTAGGATATGTGTTATTTACGTTGGGCAATAAGATGACCAGAACTGGTCAACACTTCGCCGTTAACTGCTAATTCCGCGGTATATTCGCCAGCAGGGAATTCAGCGCCTCGTCCCATATCAAATCTGAATAATTGTGCGCGTTTAGCCACGAAAATCCCTGAAGCGGCGACTTCACGGTTAGGGGTATACAAGGTAATTTGAACCTCGGTGAGGGGCGCTTTACTGAATTTAGGTCGAACCAAAAACTCCTGAATACACACCAATTCTTCAAATCTTGGATTTTCACATTGGCGTTCGCTTACCAATAAAGATTTTAGGTAAATTGGATCTTCAATATCTTTTTCTAGCTGACGAATTTTTTGTTTCAATCTCTCAACTTCATTTTCTACCGCTGATCCCTGCTGAAGTTGTTGTTGACTGCTAGCAAGTTGACGTCTCAAATTGCCATTCTCAGTGGTTAAATCTGCGATTCTACTTTGTCTGGCTGACAATTGATTACGCAGAAGTTGTAATTGATTTTCTTCTACCAAACAGCTTTTTTCAGCTTCATTTTCTTGTTGTTGAGATTGAGAAGCCGCATTCAATAGGGATGTAAGTTCCTTTCTTTCATCTTGGCATTGATTAAATCTCTGTTCCGCATTGATTGCTTGAACTTGTAATTGGTCAACTTCGATTCTTGCTAAGTCTATATCGGCGTTTATTTGTGTAAGGGTGTTTTGAAGTTGGGTTACGGAATTCTCTAATTTATCTTTTTGGTCCAATAAATTAATCACGTAGTCGGTGTCAAAAATTCCAAGATCAGGGTCTTCTTGCTTGGTATACCATACAACCACGACAATAATGTTTAACAGCAGTAGAATTATATATTTTTTGCTTCGGTTAAACATTATGACTTCCTTTTAAATGCTTGTTAAATCTCAATTAAGCCGCAAATTATTAAACAAAACGGGGTATTTTTAAAGACTTTTTATCCGGTTTCGCTTTCGTCCCAGAAAGCCCTACTACTTAAAAAATGGGCGTGTTTCTAAACTCATACTGTTCGGAGATACGCGTAAAATGGAGCCTTGGTCGTACCAATCGCCCAGCACTATGCGCTCAACTGGCTTTCCATCTAATTGAAATTGATGAATTTTAGGTCTATGTGTGTGGCCATGGATGAAGAGGTCTACTTGGGCCTTGCGCATAGCCTCGTCTACTTCACTCTTGGTAACATCCATGATCTCAACAGCTAATTTTGATTTATTGTTTTTACTTAAATTTCGACCACTTTCGGCTTTTTTTCGGCGCCAGCTAAGGGGTAGAGACAACATTAATTTCGGCCACCACCAACCGCGGGACTTTTTTCGAAATTTCATGTATTCAATATCGCGTGTACAAAGCTCATCACCATGGCTGATGAGGGTTTTTCGACCGTATAAATCTATAACAGATTGTTCTGGCAATATTTGCATGCCAGCTTCGCCAGCAAAGTTTTTACCGATAGCAAAGTCTCGATTTCCGTGGATAAAATATACAGGGATACGTGTTGCTACCGATTTGATAATGCTTGCAATCTCTTGATTAAAGGGTGTTTTGTTGTCATCCCCTATCCATACTTCAAATAAATCGCCTAGAATGTATAGGGCAGAGGCCTGTTGGGTTTCATTTTGCATAAAGGATGCAAAACATTGAGTGATGTCATCACGATCATCACTCAAATGCAGGTCTGATATAAAAAACGTGGTATCTGACAAAGAACTGCCTATTAAAAAATTATTCTACAAAAACCGCTTTTTCAATAACGACATCTTCTAGCGGCACGTCATCATGGTAGCCAGAACGCCCTGTTTCAACAGTTTTAATTTTTTCAATGATATCCATGCCTTCAACGACTTCGCCAAATACACAATAACCATAACCATGGGCATTAGGAGAAGAAAAATTGAGAAAAGCATTGTCGTTGACATTAATAAAAAATTGCGCAGTAGCAGAATGAGGATCATTAGTACGAGCCATTGCTATTGCGCCTTTTTTATTTGAAAGGCCATTATCAGCTTCGTTTTCAATGGGAGCTTTTGTTGCTTTTTCTTTCATGCCAGGTTCAAAGCCACCGCCTTGAATCATAAAGTTACTGATTACACGATGGAAAATCGTATTATCGTAAAATCCATCGTTTACATAGCTCAAAAAGTTAGCCACAGTTTTTGGCGCTTTTTCGGCGTTCAGTTCGATTTTAATGTCACCAAAATTTGTTTGCAAAACAACCATGTTAGTCTCTTGTTTGGATAAAAAAGGTGTGCGAATAATACAGCAACTATAAGCTATGTAAAAGGTAAAGATGTTGTTGCCGTTATGGCTAATTTAAAAATTTGATGTCAAAACTCACTAGCCTAGACCTAAATCTAAATGCTAGAATTTACCCACTTTTAATTACTGCTAGTGTTTAATGTCAGAATTACAAATCTATAATACCTTAACTAAACAAAAACAAACCTTTACACCAATCCAAGCTGGAAAAGTCGGACTTTATGTCTGTGGTATTACAGTTTATGATCTCTGTCATATGGGCCATGCTCGCACTTATTTATCGTTCGATATTGTAGTTAGATACCTTCGTCATTTGGGATATCAGGTAAAGTATGTCAGGAACATTACTGATGTTGATGACAAAATTATTAAGCGTGCTATTGAAAACAGCGAAACCCCTGAGCAACTGACCGAGCGAACCATTGCTATGATGCATGATGATTTCGCTGCACTGAATTTGCTTGAGCCTGATATCGAACCTAAGGTAACGCAACACATACCTGAAATAATTTCGGTAATTGAATCCTTAATTGCCAAAGAGTATGCCTATGTTGCCCCTAGTGGCGATGTATTGTTTAGTGTTAAAGCATTCAGTGACTACGGTAAGCTAAGTCGCCAGAATTTAGAACAATTACAAGCCGGTGCTCGAGTAGAAACTACCGATGATAAAAGAGACCCTCTTGATTTTGTATTATGGAAATCGGCCAAAGAAGATGAAATTTATTGGGAGTCTCCTTGGGGAAATGGAAGACCAGGTTGGCATATCGAATGTTCTGCGATGAATTACAAGCACTTAGGAAAACATTTTGATATTCATGGTGGGGGATCAGATTTGATTTTTCCACACCATGAAAATGAAGTTGCTCAGTCTTGCTGTGCTTTTGATACCCCATATGTGAATACTTGGATGCACGCGGGTATGGTGCAAGTCGATAATGAGAAAATGTCTAAATCATTAGGCAACTTTTTTACTTTGCGAGATGTTTTAGCCAAACACGATGCAGAAACCCTAAGATTTTTCTTAATGTCTGCACATTACAGAAGCCAATTAAGCTATTCACAGGACACTATCGATCAGGCAAAAGCTAGCTTAGAGCGTTTGTATACCGCGTTAAGAGGAGTAGAGATACCTTCAACCGGAGATCTCGCTTATGGTAATTATTTGAGTCAGTTTGAAGCAGCTATGAACGATGACTTTAATATGCCAGTTGCAATGTCTGTGCTCTTTGACGTGGCGCGAGCGATAAATAAAGCCGATACGCAAGAAGCTCCTAAACTTGCTTATGTGTTGAAAAATCTAGGCGCGATCCTAGGGGTGTTACAGTCAGAACCTGATGCATATCTGAAAGGTGGTTCAAACCAAGATGATGCCTTTGCAACTCAAGTTGAGCAACTGATCGAACAACGAAATCAGGCTCGAAAAGACAAAGATTGGGCGAAAGCTGATGCGGCCAGAGATCAACTGACCGCGCTAGGAGTAGTGCTTGAAGATGGTCCTCAAGGCACGAGCTGGCGTAAAATTTAAGTCTTAGTAATATCAACAATTAGCTTAAGTACTTGTCCAGGTTGCAAGTACTTTTGTCCTTGCAAACTGTTCCACTTTACAATGTCATTTACCTTAACGTTAAATTTATTGGCGATGCGAGCTAAGGAATCCCCTGACCGAACATTGTAATGAATATTACGGGTAATGCCGCTTGAATTTTGGCTAGGTACGTCGGACCAAATAACCAATTTGGTTCCTATTTTCAGCGGATCCGCATGGGAAATACCATTCCATTTGGCTATTTCTTTAATACTTACCTTATTTGCTCTTGCTATATCCCAAAGGGTATCACCAGATTTTACTATATAGTCTTTACTATGTTTGCCAAATTCTTTTGATTGCCTAGTTTGGATTCGTTGATCTACTGACAACGCATAAGTATCTAACGACTGGGTAGCAATTGGTACCAGTAAATGCTCTCCTGCAATGATGCGATTAGATCTTAGGTTGTTTACTTGTTTTATCACATCTACCGAGGTGTGATATTTATTTGCGATCACCCCTAAACTATCGCCAGAACGGATTTCATGTCGAGCCCAGCTTAGTAATTCATTATCAGGTATGTCAGCTAACGCTAGGTTGAAGTCTTCAATCCGATCTACAGGAAGTAATAAATGATGTGGGCCGTTAGGATCAGTGGCCCAGCGATTGAATCCTGGGTTTAGACTTTGAAGTTCGGCTGTGGTCAAGTTTGCTAATGTAGCAGCTTTTGCTAAATCAATTTGGCGGTCAACTTCAACCACATCCACAACTGCAGTGTTTTCGATTTCAGGCCAAGCAAATCCATATTTTTCATGCTGTTTTAGTATGTCTGCTAAGGCTAATAATTTAGGAACATAGGCACGGGTTTCTCGGGGTAAACTCAATGACCAAAAGTCAGTAGGTTTGTTAGCACGTTTATTATTTTTGATTGCTCTTAACACTCGGCCTTCACCACTATTATAAGCCGCCAACGCATGTAACCAATTGCCATCAAACATTTTATTTAAGAATTTTAAATAACCAATAGCACCTTCTGTGGAGGCGATGACATCACGTCTACCGTCATACCACCAAGTTTGTTTCATGCCATAGCGCTTACCTGTGCCAGAAATAAATTGCCACATGCCAGATGCGCGGCCGTGAGAATAAGCAAAGGGATCAAAGGCACTTTCAACAATAGGTAACAGAGCGATGTCTAAAGGAATATCTTCCTCTTCTAAACGTTTAACAATATAGTACAAAAATGGCGTTGCGCGATTGGATACTCGTTGCATATATTTAGGGTGCTTTAAATACCAATCTCTTTGCCAATCAACCCGTTGTTGATCATCAGGAACTTCAAATTCCAATTTATTGGCAATATACTGCCATAGATTTTCTTCGGTGATGTTTAATTGGTCATCATTTTGCTCTGACGAACTACCCACTAATTGGGGCAGTGGGATTTCTTCAACAGGATGAATAACAGGGGTTACGCCTTCGTCTGCTGTACTGCAGTCGGCAGCTGTTTCATCATTTGATGCAGGATCGTGGCAAACAATTTCAGAGGTATAAACAACCGCTGAATTTGCAATTGTATTTTCTGCTTGTTGTTGAGTGTTGACGCACCCAGATAAAAACGCCAATCCTATAATTACGCTAAGAATTTTTTCCATATTGTTGCTTTTATTCTCGTTATCTAAAAATTATCTTTTGCTTTACGCAGTAATTTGAACACTTGGACGGGATTTACATCTGCAAGTTCAAATTGCTGTTTAAGATGTTGTACAAATTCCTCATTATCACATTTTAAAAATGGATTAATTTCAATTTCCAGTTTTAAGTTGGATGGTAGCGTTACTTCATCTTTTAATCGTTTTTCGGATACCCAATCACTGTACGAATTTAGTAGTGTATTGTCGGCATCTATTTCACTGGCAAATCTAATATTTGCTTGAGTATATTCATGGGTACAATACACTTTTGTGTGCTTGGGTAATTGTTTGATTTTCTTAAGAGAACTCCAGAATACCTCTGGCGTGCCTTCAAACATTCGACCACAACCCGCTGAAAATAACGTATCTCCACAGAATATCAGCTCATTATTATAATATGCAATATGATCTAGCGTATGGCCCGGAACGTCCATAACGTTTAAGCACAATTGATTGTCTAATAGCGATAATCTATCACCTTCTTTCAAGTCTTTAGTAATTTGTTTTATTTTAGGGGTTTGCGGCCCATACACTGGAATATTAGGGTATTTGTCTAATAACCCATCTATTCCATCTGTGTGATCATAGTGGTGATGGGTGATAATAATAGCCGTTAATTTAAGCTGTTTTTCCAGTAAAAATTCTATCACAGGCACAGAGTCACCTGGATCTACTACTACTGCAGAATTTCCGTCATATATACACCAGATATAATTATCCGATAAGGCGCGAATAGGGTGTATGTTGAGCATATTGCCTAGCTACTGATATTTATGTTGGAAGTTATTCTAACAGCAAAATTAGCTTTCTGGCTAATTCCGTTAATTCTTGATAACGCTCTGAGAACTTTGAGCTTTTAAGTTAAATAGATTAGTATCAATAAATGTTAATGATTTGCTAAGTTCCTAGAGTGTTAGGCATAAACTCATGCTGCTAAGAGACGCAAAACGAAAAAAACGGCCTATTTACCCAGATTCTTGGGATAATTTAAGTCAGGGAAGTCGAGTTCGTGAAGAACTTGAGCTCGCCCTTGCGCCTATTATTGAAAGAGTTTTTGGTTACTACTTAGTCAAACTAGGCGGCTTGACCAATGAACTGAATCTTAAGTCTTGCCCAATCAAAGAAAAAGTAAATTTTGCGTTGAATCCGACGACTGACGCTCATATCGTAGGACGCTCTTGTCAATTACCATTTCAGAATAACAGTGTCGACGCATTCGTTGTGTTAGCTGAATTGGATTTTGCTCAAGATCCTCATCAAATCATTCGAGAAATAGATAGAGCCATAACCTCAGATGGGCAAGTAATTATTGCGGGATTTAATCCGTTTAGTCTGGCGGGTATATTTAAATACTTGCCGATTAATAGAAGAAATCTATTACATCAAGGGCGTTTTTTCACTTCAGCAAGAATTAAAGACTGGTTACAATTATTGGACTTTGACGTTGTTAAACAGGAACAGATTGTCTATTCGTCGTTATTTACACGCGTCAGTTTTGGTAAAAATAGGCCGTTTTTTAGCAAGTTAGATCAGAAATTAAATGGGTTCTGTAAGCGTTATTTACCTTGGTTCTCTTCTATGTATATTTTGGTAGCAAAAAAACGAGAAGTTCCTTTGTCACCTATTAAAAAGCAATGGCAAATAAACCCTAAATTTAAGCCTAGACCAGCGACTGTGGCGCTAAATCACCAGTCTAAGCAAAACGAAGATTCTCTTACTTAACGCGCATACCCGGATTTGCACCTTCAGAAGGTTCAAGGATATATAAGTCAGAACCTCCGGGACCAGCGGCTAATACCATGCCTTCTGAGACGCCAAAACGCATTTTTCTTGGTGCTAAATTAGCTACCATCACAGTTAACTTTCCTTGTATATCTTCTGGTGCATAAGCAGACTTAATCCCAGCAAACACTTGGCGAGTTTCTCCACCTATATCTAACTCTAAACGCAATAATTTATCGGCCTTTTCAACCGCTTCGGCTTTGACTATTTTCGCGATTCTTAAATCAATTTTGGCAAAGTCGTCAAATGTAATCGTCGGTGCAATGGGTTCATCAATGAGCGGGCCAGATGACACAGGAGTCGCTTTGGCTTGTAAATTTTCTTTACTTGCTTCAACCATAGCCGCTACCTTGTCAGCATCCACCCGTTGCATTAATGCCTTAAACTTGTTTATTGTATGCCCAGTTTTTACTTGGTTTACGCTATCCCAGCTAAAACTGTCGTTTAAGAATGCTTGAGCTTGTGCCGAGAGTTCAGGCACTACTGGCGTCAAATACACCATCAAAATTCTGAACAAATGAATTCCCAAAGAACAAACATCATGAGTTAGCGTTTGTTTTTCAGGATCTTTAATGGTTACCCAAGGCGCTTGAGCATCTATGTATTGATTGGCTTTATCAGCAAGGGACATGATATCGCGAATGGCTTTATGATATTGACGGGCTTCTAAAGCTTCTGCAATAGAGGTTTGAGCCTGCTGAAAACTGGCTAATAATTCTGGCTCAATGATGTTGTCTGATAATTTACCGTCAAATTTTTTGGTGATAAAGCTAGCACATCTTGAAGCGATATTGACTACCTTTCCGACTAAATCAGAATTTACTTTTTGTACAAAATCTTCGAAATTCAAATCGATATCAGTTGCGCTGTCGCTAAGTTTGCTCGCAAAGTAATAACGAAGATATTCAGGTTGTAAATGGTCTAAAAATGTCCGTGCTTTGATGAATGTACCGCGAGATTTACTCATTTTTGCACCGTTAACGGTGACAAAACCATGAATATTAACACCCGTAGGTTTGCGCATTTGAGCGCCTTCTAGCATGGCTGGCCAGAATAAGCAGTGGAAATAAGTAATATCCTTACCGATGAAATGGTATAACTCGGTATCTGAGTCCGCTTTCCAAAATTCAGTATCATCAAGACCATTGGCATCACAGAAGTTTTTAAAACTCGCCATATAGCCTACTGGAGCATCTACCCAAACATAGAAATATTTATTTGGCGCGCCAGGAATTTCAAACCCAAAATAGGGGGCGTCTCGGCTGATATCCCATTGCTGTAGTCCTTGCTCAAACCATTCGTTCAGTTTATTAGCCATTTCATTAGAAATTGCGCCTGATCGAATCCATTCCTTGAGCATGTTTTCAAACTTGGGTAAATCGAAAAAGAAATGTTCAGAATCTTTCAGAATAGGTGTTGCACCAGAGACCACAGAGCGCGGATTTTTCACTTCTGTTGGGCTGTAAGTTGAGCCACAAACATCACAAGAGTCACCATTTTGATCTGTAGCACCGCATTTAGGGCAATCACCCTTTACAAAACGGTCCGGCAAAAACATGTTTTTTTCTGGATCATATAGCTGGCTGATGGTTCTTTTGGAAATATAACCAGCATTGTCTAATCGATTGTAAATTAATTCGCAGTATTCTTTGTTCTCTGGGCTATGAGTGACATAATAATTATCATAATCCACAAAAAAATCACGAAGGTCTTGATCGTGTTCTTGGCGGGTTTGCTCAACCATCTGCTCTGGACTAATTCCTAGCTCTTGTGCTTTCAACATTACTGGCGTGCCATGAGCATCATCGGCACAAACACTGTAACATTCATGCCCTCGTAATTTTTGAAAACGTACCCATATATCTGTTTGAATGTGTTCTAATAGATGACCTAAATGAATAGAACCATTAGCATAGGGGAGTGCGCTAGTGACTAGAATTCGGCGCTTTGGTTGTTGCATATTGCGAAATATCCCTTAATCCGATTAGTGTTTATAATAGGCGCAGATATTAGCCCAAACAGCTAGATAATGCACTTATTAAACGAATTAGAGTGACTATGTTTTTCAAAAAAGACAAAAAAAAGCAACCTAATGAGAATTTGTCGGAAGGCAAGCAGGATTGCGAAAAAATTAAGCATGCCATTTGTGCGCTACTGGCCATTAAGAAAACAGATTTAGTTCAGGTACAACATTCGAATAATCAAATCAAAATCAAACTTCCTTTACCTTACAAAACTGCACATTCAGAAATTATTGATAACTTAGTTTCTAATGGATTAGTTGCTAGCACTAATGATGTTGAAATTGAATCCAATATTCCCATCTTTCACACTCTTAAGCCCATTATCACAAACGTAAAAAATATTATTGCGGTTTCCTCTGGTAAAGGTGGGGTAGGAAAGTCGGCTACGGCTATCAATTTGGCTCTAGCATTAAAGCAATTGGGTGCAAGAGTGGGAGTGCTTGACGCTGATATTTATGGTCCCTCAGTGCCTATAATGTTGGGTACACAAAATGCGTCTCCTAAAAGCCCGGATAACAAAACCATGTACCCTATTGAGGCATTAGGTTTAGTTTCAAATTCTATTGGTTACTTGGTTAAAAACGATCATGCCTCCATTTGGAGAGGTCCTATGGCGAGTAAAGCCTTACAGCAGTTGCTTAATGAGACCAAATGGCCCTTGTTGGATTATCTTATTGTGGATATGCCCCCTGGTACTGGTGATATTCAGCTTACAATGGCGCAGCAATTGCCATTGACCGGCGCTGTGATTGTGACCACGCCGCAAGATATTGCGGTGGCAGATGCCGCCAAAGGCATTGCTATGTTTGAAAAGCTAGAAATTCCAATATTGGGTTTAGTTGAAAACATGAGCAGTTTTGTTTGTCCTCATTGTGAGAAAGAAACACCTATTTTTGATTTGGGTGGAGGGCGTAAATTGGCTGAACGCTATAAATATCCGATATTAGCTGAATTACCCTTAAATCTGAAAATCAGAGAATGTACTGACCAAGGCAAATCAATTTTCACTCTTTATCCAGAAGATCCACTTTGCCAGCACTATCTAGACGCGGCGGCAAATTTGAGTATTAATTTAGTGAATCAAGTGGAATTAGCGTCCTTGGTGCAAAATGATCCTAATGGTATTGCGGTGACTCAATTGAGTTAACTCAGAGGAATATGGTTGCAACCCGTGCTGGCTTTGAGCATAATTCAAGCCCCTTAGATATTAGTAGAGCTCAATATGCGTTTGTGCGACAAGGACATTGTTAAATACATAGAAAAAGGTGAAATTGGTATTTCTCCGCAGCCTGATTTAACCAAAATCAGCGGTGTTACTGTGGATGTCAGCCTAGGAAATAAATTCCGTGTGTTTGAAGACCATGCTGCGCCTTACATAGATTTAAGTGGACCCAAGTCACAAGTTCAAGCAGCTCTTGATAAAGTGATGAGTGATGAAATTGAATTAACTGGGGATGACGCATTTTTCTTACATCCCGGCGAATTAGCACTGGCTATTACCCAAGAATCTATCACTTTACCTGCAAATATGGTGGGTTGGCTGGATGGTAGATCATCCTTAGCGCGTTTGGGATTGATGGTACATGTTACTGCACACAGAATTGATCCAGGTTGGTCTGGTAACATAGTGTTAGAGTTTTTTAATTCAGGAAAATTGCCCTTAGCTTTACGTGCAGGCATGAAGATCGGTGCTTTAAGTTTTGAGCTACTCAGTGATTATTGTGAAAAGCCATACAACGCACGTAATGACGCCAAGTATCGTAATCAAGATGGCGCCATTGCAAGTCGCATTAGCGGTGATAACAAAGAATAAAGCTTGTTTATAACCAATGGTCAAATATGCATAGCGAAAGCTTCATCTGCTTGAATTCGCTTGTTTGCAGCTACTAATGCTTGCGTTCTGTCGTTAATAAAATCAGTGTCTGATATTAAGTTTTCATATCCCATGCGCATTAACTTACGTTGAGACTCTTTATTGTTCACTATCATAATAATGTGTTTGTCTACCTGTTGCGCATCTTTGACCAAATTTTCAATGGTTAATGCAATGGTATCGTCCAAGTAAGAAACATCAGACAAATCGATAATCACTACCTCATGTTCGCCTAACGCCCCTAACTCTCTTGATATGGCTTTAGATACGCCAAAAATCATAGTTCCACTCAGATAGAAATAAAGAATTCGACCTTTCGCTTGGTTTAATAATGCACGCTGTCTTAGATTAAGCGGTAAGCGTCCATCGGTATCACTGATAGCGCGAATATTTTTAGCTTGTGAAACACTGAGTTTTTCAATGGTGATGATATTTGCGATAAACACGCCAATACCAACAGCGATGACTAAGTCGACGAATACCGTTAGTAATAATACAGCATACATAATGATACTGGTTTGTTTGGATACTTTGTGCGCTCTTTTAATAAAGCTCCAATCTAAGATATCAATACCTACCTTGATTGCAATTCCAGCAAGCACAGCGATAGGTATTTCAGAAATTAAGTTGGAAGCGCCGAAAACAGCTACCACCAAGATGACGACCCGAGTTAACCCTGATAAAGCAGTTTTAGCGCCAGTTTGAATATTGACCACTGTCCCCATAGTTGCACCTGCGCCTGGCAAGCCACCTAAAAGTCCTGAAAATAAGTTACCAACGCCTTGTCCAATAAGTTCTTTATCGGATTTATGTTCGGTGCGGGTAAGGTTATCAGCAATAACTGAGGTTAACATTGAGTCAATACACCCAAGCATACCTAGCACTATACCGTCGAGGATCATGGTTTGTAATTGTGATGGTTCAAATGTTGGTATTACCAGACTTGGTAGGCTGACATTAATTTCACCAATGCGATTTATCTCGGTATTACCGAAGAAGTAGTAAGCAACTACGGATATTACTACCAATGCAATCAATTGAGGTGGAATGAAGTGTTTAATTTTTCTTGGGGTAAAAAATATCAAGCCTAAAGTGGCCAACGCCATGGCGGTTTCAACAAAATTTATTTGGCTTAGGGTGTCAGGGAGTGCCAAAAACGCACCGGTAACGCCGCCCTTGGGAGACTCCGCTCCAATTGCAGGAGCAAACTGCATAATTATTAATATACAGCCTATACCCGACATAAAGCCAGAAACTACACTGTAAGGCATTAAGGTTATGTATTTGCCTAGTTTTAATACACCAAAAATAATCTGAGTAATACCGGCAATCATGACTACGGTAAATGCCATGGCCAAACCCTGTTCGGGGTACTGAGATATCATAGCTGTGACAACTGATGCCATGATAACTGTCATGGGGCCTGTGGGTTCTGAAATAAGCGTTGACGTACCCCCAAACAGTGCCGCAAAAAATCCAATGATAATTGCACCATAAAGACCAGCTTCAGCGCCTGCGCCTGAGGCGACTCCAAATGCTAAGGCTAAGGGTAAAGACACTATAGCGGCGGTAAGACCGCCCATAATGTCACCTTTAAGGTTTTTAGTATTAATCAGATTAAAGATTTGCACTGCTGAACTCTTCTATCGTTATGTTTTTCATTGACCTTGCTCTTTCTTAACAAAGAAAGAGCAAGGTATTCATGCATTTAAACTGTTTCAGGCGGTACTGGAGTATGTTTTTTTGCGGATTTTGAAATCACAATACCACCGAGTATCGCTGAAATAATTGAACCCGCTAACACACCTACTTTTACACTGTTCAAATAGTCAGGACTGGCGGTTTCAAATGCCAGAGAGCCTATAAATAAACTCATTGTAAACCCTATGCCGCATAGAATCGAAGCGCCATAGAGTTGTTGAAAAGTAACGCCTGCTGGCAATTTGGCAAAGCCTGATTTAACCGCTAGGTAACAAGCGCCGAAGATACCTACTTGTTTTCCAACAAATAAACCTAACATCACGCCGATCACAATAGGATTAAATACTTGGTCAGCAGTAGTGCCCACTAATGTCACTCCTGCATTTGCAAAGGCAAAAATAGGTAAAATGGCGAATGATACCCATGGATGTAGCTTGTGCTCAAGATGATGTAGCATTATTTGTCCACTGCGGTTTTTACCATTGTGAGGAATGAATAGTGCCATTGCAAAGCCCGCTAAGGTTGCGTGAACGCCTGATTTTAGTACTGCGGCCCAGATTATCACTCCCACGATAATGTACATTCCTTGAGATTTGACTTTTAGTCGATTAAATATGAAGAGTATGCACAAACCCACAACCGCAATTATCAACGACAGAGTACTGAGCTCTGCTGAATAGAAGAGGGCGATGATAATAATGGCGCCAATATCGTCAAATATTGCCACTGACAGTAAAAATAGTTTTAAAGTGACAGGAAGCACTCGTCCAAAAAGACTGTAGACTCCCAAGGCAAAAGCGATATCGGTCGCAGCGGGAATGGCCCATCCGTTAATGCCAATAGGTTCATCTATATTAAAGGCAACATAGATGAGTGCTGGCATTATAATACCTGCAATGGCGCCTATTGCTGGCATTACAATTTGTTCTCTTGATTGTAAGTGCCCCTCGAGGATCTCTCGTTTGACTTCTAAACCAACCATAAAGAAGAAAATCGCCATTAATCCATCATTTACCCAAAGAATAAGCGGCTTATCTATTTCTAAGGGACCTACCATGACAACGATATGAGTTTCATTGAACAAACCATTATAGAAACTATTCAAAGGGGTGTTTGCCATGAGCATGGCAAGTGCAGCAGCGAACACTAAAATAATTCCGCCAGCAGCATCGTGGTGAATAAGTTTCTTAAAATTGTCTATCATATAAACTCCATATTTTCCTAATCCAAGGGCAAAGCCAAGTACAACTTTAGAGGGTGGATATTCAATAATTTAACTACGAATAATACGCGAATCACTTTGAATAGTTCAATTCTCAGTGTCTTGCGTCGACGGCCTTTTTGATCGGCCATATTGCAATGCAAATGCGGCCGCGCTCAATAGCCCGAAAAATAACATGCTCGGCCAATTTCCGTAATTGCGATAAAAGGTTAAACCCTCTACCAAGGGGACTTGCACAGTCAGTGTATCAGCTTCAAATTGCGCTAGTTTACCTAATAATTTTCCATTTGCATCGTACGCACCGGTCACACCAGTGTTCGTTGCTCTCACTAATGGTAAGCCGAATTCAAGAGCGCGTATTCTTGCAATTTGAAGATGTTGATGAGGCCCATGTGAGTCACCAAACCAAGCATCGTTGCTGACTGTCAGTATCAAATTAGATGTGGCCGTAATATTCGCTCTGATTTGATTAGGAAAAGCGATTTCATAACATAATGCTGGCACAATTTCTAAGCCATTAGCTAGCAAATTAGGTTGCACATAGTCACCTCGGTTAAACGATGACATTGGTAAATTAAACATAGGTGCTAGGGGACGCAAAATATCTTCAAAAGGGACGAATTCGCCAATGGGCAGTAAGTGATGCTTGGCGTATCTATTTTGATGTTGATAGTAATATGGCATTGAATTCTTGCCTTGTATATCGATACCTAGCGCTATTAAAAAATTGTATGACTCTTTGCTCTTATAATTGTAATCCACGGCACCTGTAATGATTGCGGTATTATGCTCTTCAGCCATTGCGTCAAGTTCGCCAAGCGTGGTGTGTCCCAACGGAAGCGATTCCAATACGGGAATAGCAGCTTCAGGCCAAACAATCAGATCGCTGTCCCAATTATCGGACGTAAGTTTTTTATATTTTTCAATGGTGGGCTTGTCGTGCTCAGGTTGCCATTTAATGCTTTGTTCAATATTACCTTGTACCAAGGTGATAGTTTTAGATTGCCCAGTGTCTTTTATCCAGGTTAATTGGTTTGAGAAAAATATGGCTAAGGCGATAGCAGACAAGGTGGCCAAAAATTGCTTTATCTGCTTCTCACTGATTAACAAAGCGATTGAACTTACTAACCAAATGATGATCGCACTAACGCCAATTTCGCCGATAATTGGGAATAGCCCTTGAAGCGGGGAGTCTATTTGACTGTAAGCGATGGACAACCATGGAAATCCGGTGAGAAAGTGGGCTCGGCAGAACTCCATGATTAACCAAGCAAAAGGTAGAATCAAAGGCCATAAACGAATCTGTATGTACTTGTTGCAAGCCCAAACCAACAGCGCTGGAAAAAGTGCTAAATAGCCACAAAGGATTGCCATCATTAGGATAGAGATAACCAGAGGCAATCCGCCGAAAGTCGCTATACTGACATGAACCCAAGAAATACCTGCTCCGAAGTAGCCAAAACCAAACCACCAAGAGGTCCAAAACGGTGTTTTCGAGCATTTAATGCTGATCACTAGCCAAGCGACAAGCACTGGATAGAGAAGAAACCAAAAGTTAAAGGGCGCAAAAGCAAAGGTGAGAATTGCGCCTAGAAGAAACACAAGTCCATTGGTCATGAACATCTTCAGGTTAATTCTCCAATTCAGGTAGATATACTTTTAATTGCAAAATGCGACGTTGATCAGAAGTAGTCACTTCAAACTCAATATTTTCTACCTTAACTTTTTCACCCGTTTTCGGCATATGGCCAAACGCGCGCAATACTACACCGCCGATAGTATCAGATTCTTCTTGATTAAAGTTGGTTTCAAAAAATTCGTTGAAACTATCTACTGGGGTGAGGGCTTTTACTGAATAAGTGTATTTATTCAACGGGCGAATGTTGTCGTTTTCGTCTTCTTCGTCATCAAACTCATCTTCGATCTCACCCACAATGAGCTCTAAGATATCTTCAATGGTAACAAGACCTGACACTCCGCCGTATTCGTCCACCACAATGGCCATGTGATAACGTTTCTGTCGAAATTCTTTCAACAGAACATCGACGCGTTTACTCTCGGGTACAATTATGGCTTCTCTTAACAGAGATTTTAGCGATATCTCAGCGTCTTTATTAAATGCGAAATAAAGTAAGTCTTTGGCTAGTAATATGCCTTCGATGTGATCTTTATCTTCATTTATCACTGGAAAACGACTGTGTGCTGATTCAAGCATTATAGGAACAAAATCTTCTAAACTCTGTTCCACGTCTATGGTAATCATTTGAGCACGTGGGATCATAATGTCGCGGACTTTCATTTCGCTGACAATCATCACCCCTTCAATCATTTCTTTGGTCTGGGGATCGATAAGCTCTCTTTGTTCTGCATCTGAAATTACTTCAGAAAGCTCTTCTTTGTTTTGCGGTTCTCCTTTAAAGCTATTGAACAGGCGTTCAAACCAGCTTTTATTTGAAGAACCGTTACTAGAGTGGGGATTGTCTTCGCTCATTTTACTCGTGCTCTAAGGTTCAAGGTCTATAATTACTGCAACAGGTATGGGTCGTCAATACCTAATTGGGCTAAAATTTTAACCTCTAGGGATTCCATTTCCTCAGCATCTTCATTCTCTATGTGGTCATAGCCCAATAAATGCAAGATACCGTGGACGCATAAATGCACAAAATGATGCAATAGATTTTTGTTTTGTTGTTTCGACTCTTCCACGACCACATCAAGGCAAATCACCAGATCACCTATGTGTTCTGATTCTACAAAATCAGGCAAATCTGAAGGGAAAGACAAAACGTTGGTAGGATAATTCTTACCGCGATATTGGTCATTCAGCGATTGTGCCTCTTCTCGACCGGTTATTCGAATGACTGCACTGACATCATCTTGTAACCCCAAAATTGTGGGGATACAAGAGAGAGTTTGCTGAAGCTGTTGGATATTGAGTTGAAGTAGGTTGCCGTCTTTCAACGATATTTCGTCAGCAACCTGTATTTCAAGGATTAATGATGAAGTGTTTATAATCAATCTCGCTTGGCGCTATTTTTTTCAGACGCTTTTTTTTCTGATTGCAGGGCTTCATAATCTTCATAAGCTTGCACAATACGGGCAACTACAGGATGTCTCACGACATCAGCGGCAGAGAAAAAGTTAAACGAAATATCTTTTACTTCGCCCAACACTTCAATGGCATGACGAAGGCCAGATCTAGCGCCTCGTGGTAAATCTACCTGAGTGATATCACCAGTAATAACAGCCTTAGAGTTAAAACCGATACGCGTTAAGAACATTTTCATTTGCTCAACGGTAGTATTTTGAGATTCATCTAAAATGATAAAAGCATCATTTAACGTACGACCACGCATATAAGCAAGAGGTGCGACTTCTATAACATTTCGCTCAATGAGTTTTTCAACTTTTTCAAACCCTAACATTTCAAACAGGGCGTCATATAAAGGGCGTAGGTAAGGATCGACTTTCTGTGATAAATCACCAGGTAAAAAGCCTAATTTCTCACCAGCTTCAACCGCAGGACGAGTCAGTAGAATCCGGCGAATTTCTTGCTTTTCTAATGCATCTACTGCGCATGCAACCGCCAAATATGTTTTACCTGTCCCAGCAGGTCCAACACCAAAGGTAATATCATGATTAAGCACATTAGCAACATAACGGCTTTGGTTTGGATTACGTGGTTTGATGACGCCACGTTTAGTTTTAATTTGCACTTCTTTGGCGTAATCACCAGCTTCAGCTCGCTCTAGACACTTAGCTTCTTGAATCGCCAAATGCACTTGGTTAGGTTCAAGTAATGGAATACTGCCCTTAACGGGTTGGGTTTCAATATACAACAACTTCAGCAATTCTACGGCACCGTTTGCTTGCAACGGATCACCTTGTATATTGAATTCGTTATGACGGTAACTAATTTCCACACCTAATCTTCGTTCAATTTGACGAATATTGTCATCAAAAGGACCGCATAGACTAGACAACCTTTTATTATCAGAGGGTTCTAAAACTAGCTGATTTTTAACCAAATTACTCAAATCTTTTCCTTCTATGTTTATGCAATAAAAGCCTCGCCAAAATTAGGCAGGCATTACCTGTATAACACCTAGATCGTCGGCCACAGGTTTATTCGCTAATATACTTGCCGGAGAACGTGCTACACGCAGTCCCATATCTTTTTCTCTACGAACAACTTCGCCACGCAGGGAATTAGTAAATACATTGACAATTTCTACGTCAACAAATTCACCAATCATGTCTTCTGTTCCCTTGAAATTAACAACTCTGTTATTTTCAGTACGGCCAGTTAGTTCGTCTTGATCTTTTTTCGATGGACCTTCAACCAATATGCGTTGCACTGTGCCAAGCATATTTCGCGCGATTTGCTGCGCATTTTGATTAATGCGTTGCTGTAAAATATGTAAACGCTCTTTTTTCTCTTGCTCGCTAACATCATCTACTATGTCTGCCGCTGGCGTACCTGGACGAGCAGAATAGATAAAGCTAAAACTCAGGTCGTAACCAATTGCATTGATTAAATCCATAGTAGCGGCAAAATCCTCTTGGGTTTCCCCTGGAAAGCCAATGATAAAATCGGAAGACATGCAAAGGTTAGGTCGCACTTTTTTCAATTTTCGAATGGTGCTCTTATATTCAATTGCTGTATGTCCACGTTTCATCATGTTTAACACGCGATCTGAACCACTTTGAACTGGCAAATGCAGATGATCTACCAATTCAGGTATATGTTTATAGGCTTCAATAATATCGTCAGTAAACTCAACTGGATGCGAGGTGGTATAACGAATTCTGTCTATTCCGTCGATAGAGGCGACCAACTCTAGTAACTCTGCAAAGCGACAAATACTGCCATCGTGCTGTTCTCCACGATAGGCATTCACGTTTTGTCCTAATAAATTAACTTCACGAACACCCTGAGCGGCTAGTTGTGCAATTTCTAAAATCACATCGTCTACCGGACGACTAACTTCCTCACCTCTGGTGTAAGGTACTACACAAAAACTACAGTATTTTGAACATCCTTCCATAATTGAAACAAAAGCAGTAGGTCCTTCTGCTTTTGGTTCGGGAAGACGGTCAAATTTTTCTATTTCTGGAAAACTGACATCCACAACAGATTTATCGCCTGCTTTTATTTGCTTGATCATTTCAGGCAATCTATGCAGGGTTTGTGGGCCAAATACGATATCCACATAGGGTGCGCGTTTACGTATTTCTTCACCTTCTTGAGAAGCTACACAACCACCAACACCAATAATAAGTTCTGGATTAGTCTTTTTTAAGTTTTTCCAACGACCAAGTTGGTGAAACACTTTCTCTTGGGCTTTTTCACGAATGGAGCAAGTATTTAGCAAAATAACATCAGCGTTTTCAGCTTCATCCGCGAGGGAATAGCCGTGCGTAGCATTAAGTAGATCGGACATTTTTTCCGAATCGTACTCGTTCATTTGACAACCCCAAGTTTTAATAAACAACTTTTTACTCATGTTTTGTCGGTTTCCTTAGCTAGGCTGATGTCTGTTAATTTGATAATAATGCGAAAAATAGCCGGATATTTTAACGCGAAATCGCTCTACAAGCCAACTTTTTGTAGGAATTCTGTTCTTTTCGAGCAATCAATATATGGAAAGATTTCAATACCTTTGCTCTTGTAATGATTTGAGGAGCGGATAAACACGCCCTAATTAAATTCAGTACTTTTTATGTGTTATTTCTAAAACTGCAATGGAATTTGAGTTTTATAGAGGGAGATCAAGTTATTAGGCGCATAAATCCTTAGGAAATTGTGGCATAATATTGCGGATTTATTATGGACGAAGAGATATAAGCAATAGTGAAAAAGTTTGACCTATGCATAGTAGGCGGTGGCATGGTAGGCGCCGCAACCGCAATTGGATGTGCGCAACAAGGCTATTCTGTGTGTTTAATAGAACCTAATCCTCCAAGCCCTTATGAACCTCAACAAGCGCCAGATTTGCGAGTATCAGCAATCAATATGCACAGTGTTGAATTGCTAAAGCAGCTTGGGGTTTGGTCGCACATTACCCAAATGCGTTTAACCCCTTACAATGGGCTTGAATGTTGGGAACAAGAAACAGCCAAAACAAGATTCGATGCTGCAGACGTCAATTACCCGCAATTGGGCTATTTCATTGAAAATAGGTTATTGCAGATAGCGCTGTTAGAGCAAATTTCACAGACCTTCATGGACAATGTAACGCTTGTGAGTAATACCTCAGTGAAAATCATAGATGTTGAAACAGGTGAGGTGGAACTTGATGACTCACAGACCATTAAGGCAGCGTTAATTATAGGTGCAGACGGCGCCAATTCACAAGTAAGAAAAGCGGCTGGTATAGGTGTTACAGGATGGCGCTATGGGCAAAACGCTAACGTCATTTCAGTTAAAATGCACCAGTCTTTTGACCCAGTAACTTGGCAACAATTTACCCCCACTGGCCCCTTGGCCTTTTTGCCCATGCATGAGAAGTTTGCCAGTTTAGTTTGGTATGCAGATCAATCAACTACAGACTTCATTAAATCAGCGTCAAATGCCGAGTTAATGACAGCGATAAAGCAAGCTTTTCCCAAGCAGCTTGGTGATTTTGATATTTTAGATAAAGCATATTTTCCATTGATCCGCAGTCATGCTAATCAATATTATTCTGGAAAAGCGCTATTGTTGGGGGATGCTGCACATACTATAAATCCATTGGCAGGACAGGGCGTAAATTTAGGCTTTAAAGATGTCAGTTGCTTTTTGAACTATCTCGAAAAGTATGGCGTATCGGATGTATCTAGCTTATATAGCCGCTATCAGAGAAATAGAAAACCTCAAAATTTGCTGATGATGAGTGCTATGGATCTAATTTATGCAACCTTTAGTAATAATATTACTCCAATAAAAGTCATGCGAAATCTGGGACTTAAAGTGGCTGATAGTGCAGGTCTGTTAAAAGTAGGTGTGCTTAAATACGCTATGGGTTTAGCTTCCCTTAAAGAGTAGTTTTAGGAAACAAGAATGAATTTATTTGTTATTTTGGGTGTTTTATTTTTGGCCCTGATTATCATGGTGCCTTTAATTGATAAATCAGGGGTACGTATGTCAAACGAGAGTTTGGCAAAGTTATCAAAATGGTTTATGCCGCTAGTGTTTATCTTAATTATAGCGGCAATGATTAAATATTTTCTTTTGTAAGAAACAGGGGATAAGGCAAAAAGTTTATTTTTTGCCTTGCCAAATGGTTTCTTCTAACTCACCTTGAATTTCGCAGTCGCTTTGGTCAAAGGTAATATCAATTTGCGCTTTACGCTTGTGATTATAGTCTTTAGTTACTGCGACTATTGTTGGTGTAAGTAGGAAAAGTGCAATTACGTTGACTACTGTCATCAACCCCAACGCCATATCTGCCATAGCCCATACGGTAGGCAGGGCAGCCATAGAACCCCACAAAATCATTCCCAAGTAACCAGCGGTAAAGAGACTTCTACCAACCTTATGGTCGAGCTTGAATAAATGCAGATTACTCTCACCATAAGCATAATTCGCTACCACTGAAGTAAATGCAAAAAACAATATTGCGGCAGCAACAAAGTCAGCGCCTACGCCACCAATATGATTTTCCATTGCTAATTGGGTTAATTGAATGCCTTGCATTTGACCAACAGATGTGTCGGTACCTAATAAAATAATAAATGCAGTGGCAGTACAAAGCACCATGGTATCAATGAATACGCCTAACATTTGAATATAGCCCTGTGAAGCCGGATGATTAGGAGTAGGGGCGGCACTAGCAGCGGCTTGAGGCACACTACCAGAACCGGCTTCGTTAGAGTAAAGCCCGCGTTGAATACCGTTCTTTAATGCGGCAGCAAAAGCTCCAGCGCCAGCTTCTTGAAGACCGAATGCCGAAGTGACTATGTCATAAAGCACTGAGGGAAGTAGCTGTATGTTGATAACTGTAATGATTAACGCCACAGATACATAGGCAATCGCCATGAAAGGCACGACGTACTCAGCAAATCGGGCAATAGCGCGTAAACCGCCTAATACAATTACACCGGCAATTGAAACAATAACAATGCCTGAATACAGTGTGTCTATGCCATAACTGTTTTGAATGGCATCCGTTATGGTATTAGCTTGAACAGCGCTAAATACAAATCCATAGCCAAAAAATAAACACAGGGCAAACAAGATTGCAAACCAAGAGCTTTTAAGTCCTTGTTTGATGTAATAGGCTGGTCCACCTCTAAATTGACCGTTAGCGTCTTTAATCTTATAGGTTTGACCGAGAAGACTTTCCGCATAGCCTGTCGCCATGCCTAAAAACGCAATTACCCACATCCAAAATATGGCGCCAGCGCCACCTAATGAAATAGCAACTGCAACGCCTGCGAGATTACCTGTACCGACTCGGGCAGATAAACTAGTGCATAAGGCCTGAAATGAGGAAATACCCGCTTTACTGTCTTGTTGACTGTTCTTTAACAATCCAAACATATGCTTAAAATCAAGCAATTGAATGAATTTTAACCTAAGGGTGAACCAGATACCGCAAACCAGCAAAATATAGATAAGGATTTGCTCTTCACGCCATAAAATATCATTAACAAATCCTACAACTTCATCTATCAAGAGAGCGTCCTTTTTGAATTAATTTTTATTATTGGGAGTTAAATTTAAAATACCACAATAAAAATCATTAAGGTAGAGATGATCTAGGTGACATAGAAAAAACAGATGGCTGGGGTAGCAGGACTCGAACCTACGAATGGCGGGATCAAAACCCGCTGCCTTACCAACTTGGCTATACCCCAGTTGAATGAACAATGATTATCTTATTTTAAGACCAAAAGTGGCTGGGGTAGCAGGACTCGAACCTACGAATGGCGGGATCAAAACCCGCTGCCTTACCAACTTGGCTATACCCCAACTTTTGGTGCGGAAGGAGAGACTTGAACTCTCACGCCGTGAAGCACTGGAACCTAAATCCAGCGTGTCTACCAATTCCACCACTTCCGCATGAAGCCCGAATAAGAACTTTGGTGGCTACGGCGGGACTCGAACCTGCGACCCCATCATTATGAGTGATGTGCTCTAACCAGCTGAGCTACGTAGCCGTTCCGTTTTCGGAGTGGCGCGTATTATGCTGATATGAGACTAGCGCGTCAACCGTTTTTTTCACCTTTATGAGCGAATGAATAATTACTGAACAACTGGAAATAAAAGGTTAAGGCTTTAAAAACAAAAAAGTGGGTTAAAATACCCACTTTAATGCTGATTAATTAAACAAAAACTGGACAATAATAAATTAAACATTAAATCTGAAATGAATTACGTCACCGTCTTTAACTATATATTCTTTGCCTTCTAAACGCCATTTCCCAGCATCTTTTGCACCTTGTTCGCCGTTATTTTCGATATAATTGTCATATCCGATAACTTCGGCACGAATAAAGCCTTTTTCAAAGTCAGTATGGATCTTTCCAGCTGCTTGGGGGGCGGTAGAACCCGCAGGGTAGGTCCATGCTCTTACTTCTTTTACACCTGCGGTGAAATAGGTTTGTAGATTTAGAAGTTCATAACCAGCGCGAATGACGCGATTTAATCCTGGCTCTTCTAAGCCCAGTTCAGCCATAAAATCTGCCTTGTCTTCATCATCAAGTTCAGCAATATCTGATTCGATTGCGGCACAAACGCTCACCACAACGGCATTTTCTTTTTCGGCGATGGCTTTCACCTGATCAAGGTATGGGTTATTCTCAAACCCATCTTCGTTTACATTAGCAACATACATAGTTGGCTTAAGTGTAAGGAAGTTCATATAGCTAATAGCAGCATGCTCTTCTTTACTAAGCTCTAATGCTCTTAATAATCCGCCTTCATTTAGATGAGGCAGTAATTTCTCTAACACTTTTAATTCAAATTTAGCGTCAGCATCACCACCTTTGGCTCTTTTACCCACACGAAGTAATGCTTTTTCGGTGGTTTCTAAATCAGCCAATGCTAGTTCAGTATTGATAACATCAATGTCTTCGGCAGGGTTTACTTTACCCGCAACGTGTACGATATTATCATCTTCAAAACAACGCACCACGTGGCCAATAGCATCAGTTTCACGGATGTTAGCCAAGAATTTATTACCCAAACCTTCACCTTTTGAAGCGCCAGCTACTAACCCTGCAATATCCACAAATTCCATAGTGGTAGGAATAACCCGCTGTGGTTTAACAATTTCCGCCAATTTATCTAAGCGTAGGTCGGGCACTGGTACTACACCAGTATTAGGTTCTATGGTACAAAATGGGAAGTTAGCTGCTTCAATTCCAGCTTTAGTTAACGCATTAAAAAGCGTTGATTTGCCAACATTTGGTAAACCGACAATGCCACATTTAAATCCCATTTTATGTTCCTATCTTATGCTTTAAACGAATGTAATCTTTGTTGCGCTTCAGTCAAGCCGTTGCTAATAAGTATTTCTATGCACCTAATAGCTTCATCTATGGCTGCGAGTATTTTTTCGTGTTCTTGCGCTGGTGCTTTACTCAATACATGCCCAGTGACTTTAGACTTGTGCCCTGGATGCCCGATACCTATGCGTAAACGTAAAAAATCTCGATTGTTTGCCAGAGCGCGAACAGTGTCTTTAATGCCATTTTGGCTTGAACTACCGCCGATTTTGAATTTGGCGATTCCTGGCTCAAAGTCTAGTTCGTCATAAGCCACTAAAATGTTGTCGGTCGGTATTTTATAGAAGCGGCACATTGCGCCGACAGCTTGACCACTCTTATTCATATAGGTTGTGGGAATGAGTAACCTGACTTCTTGACCTTGTATTATTAAGCGACCAGTAAAACCAAAAAACTTAGCCTCGTATTTTAATGTCACATTAAAACGCGAGGCTAAGTTTTCTACCAAGATAGCGCCGGCATTATGGCGAGTCTCTTTGTATTCGGGGCCTGGATTACCCAGGCCCACAATCAACTGCAAAGCTGACACTGACGATTATTCCTCAGTACCCTCTTCATCGCTGCCTTCTTCAGCTTCAGAAGCAGAAGGGCCTTTAGCAGCTTTAATTGTTACAACAGCAAGATCGTGATCATCGCCCTTTGCAAGCTCAACAGATTCAACACCTTTTGGAAGTGTAATATCTGTTAAGTGTAAAGTTTGACCAAGTTCAACGTTGATTAGGTCAACTTCGATGAACTCAGGTAGATCTTTTGGTAAACAGGTGATTTCAATTTCGTTCATGTGATGTTCAACGTGACCACCGTCAACTTTTACACCTTTCGCTTTCTCTTCGTTTAAGAAGTGAACTGGGATGTTAGTGTGAAGTTTTTCACCAGCAATAACGCGTTGAAAGTCAATGTGCGTTACTTTTGGCTTATAAGGGTGACGTTGCATATCTTTTACAAGCGCTTCAACTTTCTTTCCGTCAACGTTCAAAGTAAGAACGTGAGAATAGAATGCTTCAAATTCTTGCGCTTGAATAACTTTATTGTGCTCTAGCGTAATTGCTTGAGGTTCTTCGTTACCACCATAAAGGATCGCAGGCACTTTGCCTTCATGACGTAGGCGGCGGCTCGCACCTTTCCCTAAGTCATTACGGACGCTTGCGTCCAAATTAAAAATTGCATCAGACATTAGTTGTCTCCAAATGTGTGTTGATTGATTTTGCGACCAAATCAATCAGAATTAAGAATAAAAAACACCGCCTTAACAAAGCGGCGGCGCATTCTATCACTGGAAGCCAGAATCTACAAATAAAACCATGATTATTTATTGTAGTTAATGGTCTTTGGGTCTTTTACGGGAGTGACCCTTGAACTATCTACAATGCTAATGTCGTGAATTTTGATTAGCTTGCCAAATTGAGTAGTTGTCATCATATCTTCCATTACTTCTGCTTTTATGCGGACGACAAGACCATTCTGGCGAAATTGTGCATCTAAATTAAAGGGGGTAAATTTGCTGCCGTCTTTACCAATAAAAGCATAAAAGCCACCTTCAATATCCTTGTATTCAATCTTACCTTCAAGCTCAAACATATCTGTACTCCCTTTATCTTGCGTTTCAGCCGAAATTGATTCAGAGCTGGTTTTTGTAGCTTCAACATTTGAGGTTGAGTTTACTTCTGTACTATCACAGCCATATACGCCCATAACCAGAATCAGTAAAAACCATGCATTTTTCATTTGAAAACCTCGTCAGCAAATAATAATAAAAAAACCGTACCACATAAGTGAGTACGGTTTTAATAAAAGTTCATATATTTAAGTTAAATACTTACTCTTAATATTCAAACATAGCCGAAATAGACTCTTCGTTGCTAATGCGACGAATAGTTTCGGCTAGCATATCTGATAAAGTGAGGAGTTTTACTTTGTCTAACTTTTTAATTGCAGGGCTAAACGGAATACTATCAGTCACTATAATTTCATCAATCACAGATTCCTCTAGATTTTTAGCTGCATTTCCTGAAAAGATCGCGTGTGTAGCATAAGCATACACTCTTTTAGCACCATGTTGTTTTAATGCTTCAGCAGCTTTAGCCAAAGTACCACCAGTATCAATCATGTCATCTACAATGATGCAGTCTCTATCTTTAACATCACCTATGATGTTCATTACCTGAGCGACGTTAGCTTTAGGACGACGTTTGTCAATGATGGCGAGGTCTGAATCATTTAACAACTTAGCGGTTGCTCTAGCACGCACAACACCACCGATATCAGGAGAAACTACTACTGGATCTGTAAAGTCGCGCTTGAACATATCGTCCAATAAAATTGGCGTACCAAAGGCATTGTCAACAGGTACGTCGAAGAAGCCTTGAATTTGCTCTGCATGTAGATCGACTGTGAGTACGCGGTCTACACCAACGCTGGACAAGAAATCTGCAACGACGCGGGCAGTAATAGGTACACGCGCACTGCGCACACGTCTGTCTTGTCTGGCATATCCGAAATATGGAATGACAGCTGTAATTCGACCCGCGGAAGCGCGTCGGAAAGCATCTATCATCACAATTAATTCCATCAAATTATCATTTGTAGGCGCACATGTAGACTGAATAATAAAAACGTCCGAACCACGGACGTTTTCATGAATTTCAACGGAGATTTCTCCATCACTAAAACGCCCAACACTGGCGTTTCCTAATTTAGTATAGAGACGGTCGGCAACTTTCTGAGCAAGTTCAGGAACGGCGTTTCCTGCGAATAGCTTCATATCTGGCACAAGATATTCCTCGGTGCAAAAGTATTGGGTGGTTCGCAAATTAACACTTACTGCAAACAACACTTAGCTAAAAATTTGGGCGGCTTGACCTTACCTAAGCTAAACCGAGTTGCTGAAGCAGGGGAGAGGCACTTACTCCTCTACTGACAAAGCCGGTAAATTCTGTAGGTAACTGTCGAAGTACATCATTGGCATCATCTTCACTATCAAATATAGCAAAAACACTAGCACCTGTACCTGTCATTCTCGACGGTGCGTAGTTTACCAACCAGTGTAATAATTTTGCAACCTTAGGTTGCAGTTTACAGACCAAAGATTGACAATCATTTGATGTAGATTCGAAATTAAACGCGTCAGGCGTTATTTTTTTCGTATTTCGTGGTAAGTCGGGGTGGGTAAAAACAGTTTGTGTACTCATGTGCACTTTTGGGTTTGCCACCAAATACCACTTTTGAGGGTAGTCTAACGGTGTAATTTTTTCCCCAATGCCTTCGGCAAAACCGCTTTTCCCATTCACAAATACGGGAACGTCAGCACCTATGCATTTACCGATTTCCATCATTTGGGAATTGGGCAAATTCAGTTGCCACAATTTGTTTAATGCTAATAATACTGTTGCTGCGTTAGAAGAACCTCCGCCAATACCTCCCCCCATCGGTAAGTTTTTTTTGATTTTAAACTGCGCACCTAAGGAATTTGACTTGTAAGGTAGAAGCGCTTTTGCCGCCTTAATGACGAGATTATCTTCATCCTTTACATCCGGTAGTGACTCCGCCATGCAAACTTGGTTTGAGTCGTCAATCTTAATCCCAACCTGATCGCCTGAAGCTAATAATTGAAAATAAGTCTGTAGATCATGATAACCGTTTTCAAAACGTCCGTTGATGTGTAGAAAAAGATTAAGTTTGGCAGGCGATGCTAACCAGGTAAATTCACTCATTGGATAAAAGTCCAATCGTCTATTCGAATAATTAAACGTGTTCCATTGGCTTGGTGTTCTAAATTTATCAAACTTGGAAGGGTTTTTTGCATTTGCGACTTAACCTTAAAATCTGCATATTTCTTATAGCTGATTTGCCAAACTTCACAACCGACACAGCTTGGGGTTAAGGTTTCCAATAATCCGTTTGGATAAAAACTAGTGGCGTCTTTTGGTTGGTATTGCCCAGCCAACCAAACGGGCAAACTACTAACGGGTATGGCCCATCCCGTCACTTGTTGTATTAGAAAGTCAGGTGAGCTATCTTGCCATTTTTGATCATCTACCTCAATGTTAGCTTCGCGACCGTCATACTGCATTTTTGCTATGGTTGACCCTACTACCGTTGATAGCAACATATCAAATTGACTATCAATCTGATGCCAGGATAGATAACCACTTTTTCTTTCGTCAGGCGTTATTACCGCTATTTTGCCTTTTACATGCCAATTTGAAGGTAATTCATTAAGGGTATTTACGCTTAAAGACTGGGATACATCTGGCTTGCTAGCACAGCCTACTAAGATGAGAATGCCCATAAAGAGCAGAATAAATTTAGTGCCAAATTTTGTCATAAATGAAAATCAAACTTCTAAAAAAATGTATTTCAGCGGGAATTTACAGCATATCACAGGTATACAAAGACATTTTATTGATTAAGTTGTTCAACAATGTAGCTATTATCTTTTAATATGTCTGGGATTTTACTACAATGCGTCGTCTTTCAATCAGAGTAAAAATATCAACTTCATGTCGTTTTTATCCATTGGCGTAAATCATACCTCTGCACCTGTTGCCTTGCGAGAAAAAGTTGCCTTTACGCCCGATAAGTTGATACAAGCCCTCTCTGAGTTTTCTTCAAAATCTAATGAGATCGTCATTTTATCAACCTGCAATCGAACAGAAGTATATGTAGCAGGCGAGATGGAAGATGCAGCGCAATTGGTTGACTGGTTGGCAAAATTTCACCAACTAGATGTTAAAAACCTGTCCGAACATATTTATCATTATGGTCACGTGCAAAGTGTTCAGCATTTAATGCGAGTCGCTACTGGCTTGGATTCTCTTATTTTAGGAGAGCCTCAAATACTGGGACAGGTAAAACAAGCCTATAACGAAGCCAAGCGCGTAGGGACTGTGGGCCCTCAGTTTGAAAAGTTATTTCAAACTACTTTTGCCGTGGCGAAACAAGTACGCTCAGAAACAGAAATTGGTGCAAATGCTGTGTCAGTGGCCTTTGCGGCTGTTCAATTGGCAAAACAGATTTTTTCTGCCATCAGCAAAAGTAATATATTGTTAGTCGGTGCTGGCGAAACCATCGAATTAGTGGGGCGTCACTTAAAAGATGCGAATGCGAAAACCATTACAGTGGCTAACAGAACGCTAGAGCGAGCTAGCGACCTTGCGGATAAGTTAGATGGCAAGGCGATTAGTATATCTCAAGTACCTGCACACCTAGCTGAGGCTGACGTTGTTATAAGCTCAACTGCTAGTTCTTTACCTTTGATTGGTACTGGAATGGTTAGCACAGCTTTAAAACAACGTCGTCATAAACCTATGCTGTTAATTGATCTTGCGGTACCACGAGACATAGAAAATGAAGTTGCCGATCTGGATGATGCCTATTTGTACACGGTTGACGATTTACAAGATATCATTGAACAAAACCTTGCCAACAGAGAGCAAGCCGCCAAGCAAGCAAGTGAAATTATTACGCAAAAGAGCATTGAATTCAGTCAATGGCTTGAACAAGCTGAGCAGGTTGATTTAATTCGAAGTTATAGAGGTCAATCAGAAGATATTAAACAAAAATTGGTCGAAAAAAGTCTACAAGCCCTTGAAAAGGGAGCGAATGCTGAAGACGTTTTAAATGAATTGGCGAACAAGTTATCGAAACAATTGATGCATGGACCCACGAAAGCTTTCCAAACAGGAATAAAAAATGGCGACCAAGCATTGTTAGACGTGTTAAAATCTACCTTAATATCAGAAAGTAACAATAAATAGCGTCACTTGGTATCCAACAAAATCAAGTGGACGAACACAACAAGACGAAAAAAGTTACATGAAAGAATCGGTTATACTTAAACTCCAAACCCTAGTCGAACGCTTTGAAGAGGTTCAAGCTTTATTGGGCGATCCTGATGTCATTGGCAACCAAGAAAAATTCCGCGCCTTATCTAAAGAGTTTTCGCAATTAGAAGAAGTGGTTAAACAATTTGGTGAGTTCAATCAAGCAAATGAAGACCTTGAATCAGCCAGTGAAATGCTCAAAGAAGACGACGAAGAAATGCGAGAAATGGCGCAAGAAGAATTTAAGGCCGCAAAACAACGCATAGAAGAGTTGGAAACATCGTTACAAATTTTATTGTTGCCAAAAGATCCCAATGATGACAACAGTTGCTTTTTAGAAATTAGAGCCGGGGCTGGCGGTGATGAAGCTGCTATTTTTGCTGGTGATTTATTCAGAATGTACAGTCGTTATGCTGAATCAAAAGGCTGGCGTATGGAAGTCATGAGTGCCAATGAAGGTGAACATGGTGGCTATAAAGAAATCATAGCAAATGTTTCCGGTGATGGCGCTTATGGCATTTTAAAATTTGAATCTGGTGGACATAGAGTACAACGGGTGCCTGAAACAGAATCCCAAGGTCGTATTCACACTTCAGCTTGCACAGTTGCGGTATTACCCGAGATTCCAGAATCTGAGGCCATAGAGATTAATCCTGCGGATTTACGGGTGGATACCTTTAGAGCTTCAGGAGCAGGTGGTCAGCACGTAAACAAAACTGACTCTGCAATCCGTATTACCCACATTCCTTCAGGTATGGTGGTAGAGTGTCAAGACGAACGAAGTCAGCACAAAAACCGAGCCAAAGCTATGTCTGTCTTGCAGGCGAGATTAAACCAAATGGAGCAAGATAAACGTTCGGCCGAAGAAGCTAGTACACGCAAATCTTTGGTAGGTAGTGGAGACCGTAGCGAGCGCATTAGAACGTACAATTTTCCGCAAGGACGTGTTACTGACCACAGAATCAATTTGACGTTATATAAGCTAGACGATGTTATCGAAGGGCAATTATCAGCCCTTGTCGATCCTATTCGTCAAGAACATCAAGCTGACATGTTAGCTGCCTTATCTGAAGAAAACAGATAGAGGCAAGTTTTGCTAAATGTTTTAAAAAACCTTAACTGATGCTGAGTAATCAACAAGCAATTGAATGGGGAGTCAAACGCCTCGAAGAGGCAGGCTTTCCATTAGATGACGCGCGATTTGAAGCTAAATTATTGCTCAAACATGTGACGCAATTGTCGTCTACAGACTTGATAACTAAAGTATATAGCAGACTTGATGAAAACGACAGGCTGCATTATGAATCTTGTATTTTGCAGCGAGTCGACGGAAAACCTGTAGCTTATATAACAGGTGAAACTGGATTCTGGAATTTATCTCTTTATACGGATACCTCTACCTTAATTCCTCGTCCTGATACCGAAACCCTAGTGGAATGGGCGCTAGAATTGCCATTGCCGGCGACAGCAAGGGTGATAGATTTAGGAACCGGGACAGGTGCAATTGCGTTATCGTTAAAGAGTGAAAGACCTCAATGGGACGTAAGCGGCATAGACAAAATTGCAGAAGCGGTTAGCTTAGCGAAGAAAAATGCTCAGCATAATCAGCTAAATGTTGCTTTTTTTCAGAGTCATTGGTTTGATTCTGTAAACCAGGAAAAATTTGATTTGATAGTGTCTAATCCACCCTATGTGGAATCCGATAGTGCGTATTTAGAGCAGGGCGATTTAAGGTTTGAGCCAATGAGCGCATTAGTATCAGCAAATAATGGTTATGCTGATTTGACGCTTATTATAGAGAAAAGCCGTGACTTTCTGAGTAAAGATGGTTGGTTGCTGCTAGAACATGGATTTGAACAAGCTGAGGAATTACAGCGTATATTCAATTCATTGGGATTTACATCGATTCAAACGAAACTAGATTTAAACGGTTTACCGCGCATAACCGGCGGACAATTTACACAATAAGGATAGTTATATGTACATTATGCTTAAGCATTTGCATCAAACTTCAATCACACTCACATTTGTTTTATTTTTGATTGCCTTTGTCGCAACCATGATGGATGCGCCTTTAGCTAAAAAGAAATGGTTAAAAATCACCCCGCATATTTTGTACACCATAGTATTAATCACTGCGGTTGCAATTTGGTTCACCATGGGAAGCCAAGCTTACGAATTGAATTGGTTGATTTCAAAAATTATCGGTTTCTTGCTATATGTTCTTTCTATTTCATTTGCCTTGAAATGGGCACGTAACAATGCAATGCGAATAGTGGGTTTGTTAAGCGCAATTGCTTGGTTAGGAGTAACCGCTAGTATTGCCATTTCAAAATCTAGCCTTTTTTAATAAGTAGGTAGCAAAATGAATGTAATTAATCAGGTGAATGTGGGTGACATTGAGGTTAGCAATCAGGCACCTTTTGTATTATTCGGCGGCATGAACGTGCTTGAATCAAGAGACTTGGCAATGAGGATTGCGGAAACCTACGTAGAGGCGACGCAAAAACTCAAGATTCCTTATATTTTTAAAGCATCTTTTGACAAAGCCAACCGCTCAAGTATGTACTCTTATCGAGGTCCAGGCATGGACGAGGGGTTAAAGATCTTCGAAGAGATCAAAAAAACCTTTAATATTCCATGCATTACCGATGTACATGAACCTTATCAGGCACAACCTGTGTCTGAAGTGGTTGATGTAATACAACTACCAGCATTTTTGGCTAGACAGACGGATTTAGTCGTCGCTATGGGGAAAACTAACGCCTGTATTAATGTTAAAAAGCCACAGTTCTTGGCTCCCCATGAAATGGCGCACATCATTAAAAAGTTCGACGAAGCCGGCAATAATAAAATTATGCTTTGTGAGCGGGGAAGTTGCTTCGGTTATAACAATCTAGTCGTCGATATGTTGGGTATGGATGAGATGAAATCCATGGCACCGGTAATTTTTGATGCTACTCATGCGTTACAAAAACCCGGTGGTCGCAGTGATTCCGCTGATGGTCGTCGTAGACAGGCTGCTGAGCTTGCTCGAAGCGGCATGGCATTGGGTATTGCGGGATTATTTATCGAAGCGCACCCTGATCCTGAACAGGCCAAATGTGATGGTCCATGTGCCTTACCTTTGGATAAACTCAGCGCCTATCTTACGCAAATGAAGGCAATTGATGAGTTAGTTAAATCATTTGCGCCATTGAATATTCAATAAGGTGCAACCTCATAAAGCAGTTGGTTGCAGTATTTTATAATAATTACAGTCCCCAAGACCTTTGAGTTCTGAACGTTGTTTTTCTGAACGCGAAATATGTTGGGGACATAACTTTTCCGTAAATTCATCCATTATTATTTCATTTTCATGAGCTAAGCTTTCTAGCCGAGCAGCTCTTACAACAGTTTCTCCCCAGATATCGAAACTAGGTTGTTCGCTGGATGTAAAGTTCGCATACACTATACCTGTGGCGATTCCGCAGCGTGCATTCAGCTTTGGTATATGTTTGTTATTTTTGCACTTTAGCGTCAAGGCTTTAGATAGAGACAGCGCATTATTTGCGATTTTTCTGGGATTATTGACAATATCAGTTAGACCGACGACACAAAGTAGTTGGTCACCATTGGTTTTAACTCTATAAGCGTTTGAGTTTTGTATTATTGCATCTAATTCACTAAACAAATGATGCAGTTTCATATAAGCATTTTGTTCTCCCATGGCTTTAAACTTCATTGTGGAGTTTATAAAGTCGAGGCTAATCACGGTACAAAAACGACTCTCTAGCACTGGAGACTGTTTACTGGTGGAACTCAACATAGGTAAAAATTCTTTTGGTAACAACTTGTCTATCAAATTAGATTGTTGTTGGTTCTCACCGGTTACCTTTTGCCAAAGAATGTTCATTTTTGTTCTAATAACCATGGCACAACTTAAGCAAGCTAACATCAATATCAGGTTATTAACGGCTAGCACACCTGAATTTATGGAGTCGTTTAGATAAAAAATGACAAAACAGCAATAAGGCAGCAAAAGCGTTATCACTAAAAAACGAAATCCAACTCTACTTGCTGCAGGCGTAATAGCACTTAGCACACATAGTGCAACCAGCAGGAAATAGTGAAGCCCCATGTTAGTTTGCCAAATCAAGCAAGCTACTGAGATATAACTGGAAAACGCCGTAAAAAGTAAAAACCTGCCGATATTCTCTTTACGATGGGACAGTAAAAAATAGCAAATAGTGAATAGAATTAAGTGGAACAGGGTATTGATCAAATGCCAGTGCAATTGTGCCGAAAATAAATATTTTATTGATTGAAGCACAATAATAGCAATCATAACCAAGGTTACTTTGCTAAGTACTTGTTGTTGCGAAAATGTCTGTTTTGATTCTAGGGTAAAACGAGAAAACGCCATATGTTTGTCTTCCTTGACCTTTCATATGGCGACTATTTTGGCTTATTTAAGCTGGTCTTCCAACTGATCTACTAGCCTGATTGCATCACCAATGTAGCTGGCCGGGCTCAGAGACTTTAAGCTGTTTTTAGCTGGTTCTGGCATTTCTAGGTTATCGATGAATTCACCGATCGCCTGAGCATTGACTTTTTTACCACGAGTAAGCTCTTTAAGCTTTTCATAGGGCTTTTCTATGCCATAGCGACGCATTACCGTTTGTATAGGTTCAGCTAAAAGTTCCCAATTTGCATCTAGCTCATTGGCTAAGCTTTGCTCATTCACTTCTAACTTGCTAATACCTTTTAAGGTCGCCTGATAGGCGATTAACGAGTAACCTAAACCAACGCCAAGGTTTCTAAGTACAGTAGAATCTGTTAAATCTCGCTGCCAGCGACTTACCGGCAGTTTTGCACTTAGGTGCGAAAGAATCGCGTTCGCAATACCTAAGTTGCCTTCAGAGTTTTCAAAATCAATAGGGTTTACTTTGTGCGGCATGGTTGAAGAACCAATTTCCCCGGCGATTGTTTTCTGCTTGAAATGACCTAATGCAATATATCCCCAAACATCACGGTCAAAATCGATAATAATAGTATTGAAACGAGCAATGGCATCATACAATTCTGCGATATAATCGTGAGGCTCAATTTGTGTTGTGAAAGGGTTGTGAGTTAATCCTAAAGAGCTGACAAATTGTGCTGAAAACTCATGCCAATCTACATCTGGATAAGCACTTAAATGAGCATTGTAGTTACCAACAGCGCCATTGATTTTGCCTAATATTTCCACTGATTTAATTTGCTTGAGTTGCTTGTGCAATCGTACCGCAACATTCGCCATTTCCTTACCCATTGTCGATGGAGAAGCCGGTTGACCGTGAGTACGAGACATCATAGGGATATCACGGTATTGTTTTGCTAGTTTAGCTATGGCATCAATAATGGCTTGGCATTGTGGCACTAAAACTTGCTGTAGACCATTGGTTAGCATTAACGCGTGGGATAAGTTATTAATATCTTCAGAGGTACAAGCAAAGTGAATAAACTCAGATACTTGTGCTAATTCATCCAGCGCTTCCACTTTTTCTTTTAAAAAGTACTCAACCGCTTTTACGTCATGATTGGTTGTACTTTCAATATCTTTAATACGTTGAGCATCAACTTCGTTAAAGTCAGCAACTATGTTATTTAAAAGTTTATTAGCTTGCTCACTTAACGCTGGTACTTCATTGATAGCATCAAGGGCAGCAAGGGCCTGAAGCCATCTTACTTCAACTTCAACTCTATACTTGATTAAACCAAACTCACTAAAAAATTCGCGCAAGTCGCTCGTTTTGCTGCCATATCGACCATCTACTGGAGACAGCGCCGTTAAACTAGATAAATTCATCGTAAATCCTGCTCATTAACTCATTAGTCTCAGGGCTTGTTTTGCCGCCAATACTATTTTTTTTCGTGAAAACAATATTTGTCGTCGTTGACCACCTAATTGGCGCCACAACACCGCTGACCGTACACCTGCAAGCAGTAGGGTACGGACCTTTTTTTGATTAACTTCCAAACTTAGATATTGATGATTTCCTGCCACTTGAATTTTAGGGGCCAAGGGGCTCACTAAATCACTGTAAATGCTGGCCAGTGAGGTCAATATTTGTTGATGTTCAAATTCTACATGGGCAAGTTGTCGCTGCACATGTGACACCCGTTGGGCGAGCTCATCCATCACCTTTGGATTTTTTGCCAGTTTGCGCTCTAAACTCAAAATTGACGCAACGTAACGAGTAATTTCAGCGTCCTTTTGTACACTTGAATTATCTAATTGGGCGACCAATGTGGTGAAACCGATGCGTAAATTTGAAAGTTTGCCGTACACTTGTTGCGTATTTTCAGGGGAAGTCACTAATATACTTGATAAAGAAGCTTCAAAAGCGGCTTCATCAGCATTTCCTAATCTTGATATAGACTTGACCAGTGCTGCCGCTTGACATACACCCGCTAATGCAATTTGTGTTTCGATTTGTTTGGTTATCATCAGGCGTTTTGTGACTCAAGATTATTTTTTGATGTTGTTGCAGTAACAAAACTGTCCCCTTGCTGATAGGCATCGATAATGCCGCCACCAAGACAAACTTGATCTGCGTAAAATACTGCTGACTGTCCAGGCGTTACAGCTTTTTGTGGGGTATCGAAAATAACTTTCACTTTATCTTCTTTTAAAGGCACAATTTGACAATCTATATCTTGTTGACGATAGCGTGTTTTCACCGTAGCTCTAATGGTTTCGGTTAAAGGTAAGCGGTCAACCCAATGCAATTGTGACGCAATTAACCCTCTGGAGAATAAAGCAGGATGATTTGCCCCTTGAGCGACAATCAATACATTTCGTTCTACGTCTTTACCCACAACATACCAAGGTTCATCGCCATAATCTTTGGTACCGCCGATGAGTAATCCTTTGCGTTGGCCTAGTGTGTGATACATCAGGCCATCATGTTTACCAATGGCTTGTCCATCTACGGTTTCAATCACACCAGGTTGAGCAGGTAAGTATTGAGATAAAAAGTCTTTAAATTTGCGTTCCCCAATAAAACAGATACCTGTACTGTCTTTTTTATTATGGGTAATTAAATCATGCTCTTCCGCTATACGGCGTACTTCGGGCTTTTCTAAATGCCCAACTGGGAATAGGGTTTTTTCAACTTGTTCGTGGCTTAGGGTGTAAAGAAAGTAACTTTGATCTTTGTTGTTATCTAAGCCTCTAATCATTTGCCACTTGCCATCAGTAAAACGTTTCTGCACATAGTGGCCAGTAGCAATGTAATCTGCTCCCAAGTCTTCCGCTGCATATTCTAAAAACGCTTTAAACTTGATTTCTTTGTTACACATGATGTCAGGATTAGGTGTTCTACCTGCTTTATACTCTTCTAAAAAGTATTCAAACACATTGTCCCAGTATTCTGCGGCAAAGTTTATTCTGTGTAGTTTTATGCCAAGCTTGTCCGCAACATTTTGCGCATCAGCAAGATCTTCCGCCGCAGCGCAATATTCGTCATTGTCGTCTTCTTCCCAGTTTTTCATAAACAAGCCTTCGACCTGATAGCCTTGCTGTTGCAATAGTAAGGCTGAAACAGATGAATCTACACCACCAGACATACCAATAATGACTTTGGTGTCTTGTGGCGATTTATTTGTAGCAGTTAATGGCAATGTCATAGAAAGTTGAGCGCAAAATTATCCAGTTAAAAAATGAGCGCGGAGTATATCAGATATTGCCTTGGGTGGGTATAACAAAGGGGAGTAAATTAGAGTAAAATATACTCACCATTTGCAATGCCATCTATGGTCCAGCTTCCTACACGATAGCGAATGAGTCGCAGGGTAGGGTGACCAATGTGTGCTGTCATTCTTCTCACTTGTCTATTACGTCCTTCGATTATAGTAATCGCTAGCCATGTGGTTGGAATATGGCGCCGTTCACGTATTGGTGGGACTCGTGGCCAGAGTTGATTTGGTTCGGGTATTATCTTTACTTTTGCAGGTAGCGTCATACCATCTTTTAGCTCAACTCCCTTTTTTAGTGCATTTATAGCATCATTTGAGGGCTCTCCCTCAACTTGAACCCAATATGTTTTGCTAGTTTTCTTTTTTGGGTTAGTTAATTGATGCGCCAATTTACCATCATTGGTCAAAACTAATAAACCTTCGCTGTCTTGGTCTAGACGACCTGCAGGGTAAATATTTGGAATATCTATGAAATCTTTTAATGTGGTGCGATTGTCATTGTCGGTAAACTGAGAAAGCACCATATAAGGCTTATTAAATAATAGTATCTGTCTGATAACAATTTTCCATAAATAATGAACAAAGATAAACAGGTTCTAAGCAATACATAGTATACCCATTGCATTTTTTGCTAGGAATCCACTGGGGATAAAATTTGAACATTAAAAAAGCAGACGAAGCGTCTGCTTTTTTAACATAACTGAACCTAAGATTATGTTTGTAGGAAACTAACGGGATTGTTCCTCGTCTTGTACCAAATCTATATTTTCAGCATGAAGACCTTTCGGTCCTTGCTCGACTTCAAACGTTACCGTCTGTCCAGCTTTAAGTGAACGATAGCCGTCCATATTTATAGTGGAGTAATGTGCAAAGATATCTTCGCCACCATCTTCCGGAACAATAAAGCCAAATCCCTTCGCATTATTAAACCACTTTACTTTTCCAACTGCCATGCTACAACTTCCTAATCATATTCCTTGAAAACTTTTGATCTTGTCTCCACTATGTATACTACGAAGTACTACAAAATCATTCCTTACTAGTGTTGACTAAAGTGACTCACACCTAAAAAGCATCACGCCAGAGTAATGTTGGTAGGGTATGGTCGATTTGTCAAGTAAATAAAACAAAGATACTACCAGTTTACTAAGTAAAATAGATTGCGTTAATTAGAGATAGCCGTAATATAAACTATGAGCAAAGACAATATATTAAGCACTGATGGCGACAAACTGCTGGAAAAACAGCAGCAGAAAACTCAGCCGCCGCCGATGTATAAAGTAATACTGAATAACGACGACTACACACCGATGGACTTTGTTATCGAAGTGTTGATGACCTTCTTTTCAATGGATGCTGAGAAAGCAAATCAACTCATGTTAACAGTCCATTATCACGGAAAAGCGGTTTGTGGCATATATACTGCAGAGATAGCAGAAACCAAAGTAATGCAGGTTAACCAATATTCTCGTAAACATCAGCATCCGCTAATGTGTACAATGGAACCGGCGCAATAAGGGGATTTTATGCTAAATAAAGATTTAGAACAGACCTTAAATGAAGCATTTGTTTATGCGCGTCAGCACAAGCATGAATTTATGACTGTTGAGCATTTATTGCTAATGCTACTGGATAATCCAGCAGCAAGCGAAGCCCTCAAGGCTTGTGGTGCTAAGGTTGAAACGTTAAGAACAGAACTAACAGAATTCGTCAATGAAACTACGCCTCTATTGTCAGAAGAAGATGATGTGGAACGGGAAACTCAACCCACATTAGGTTTTCAACGCGTCCTTCAGCGTGCTGTTTTTCACGTACAGTCTTCAGGAAAAGGTGAAGTTACTGGTGCCAACGTTTTGGTGGCCATTTTCAGTGAACAAGAGTCTCAAGCGGTTTACATATTGAAAAAAGCCGATGTTACCCGCTTAGATGTGGTGAATTTTATTTCACACGGTGTGACTAAAAACGACGACGCAGATGATGGTGGTCACGATGAGCTGCATGAAGAAAGTGCAGAAGGTGATGAAAATCAGTCAATGCTGTCAAAATATGCCACCAACCTAAATTTTGCCGTGAAAGAAGGCAAAATTGATCCTTTAATCGGTCGCGATGGTGAAGTTGAACGATGTATTCAAATATTATGTAGACGTCGTAAAAATAATCCGTTGTTAGTTGGAGAAGCGGGTGTTGGTAAAACGGCAATTGCTGAAGGCCTAGCCTATCGCATTGTGAATCAAGATGTACCCGAAGTTATCTCTGAGAGCACTATCTACTCGTTAGATCTAGGAAGTTTGTTAGCTGGAACTAAATATCGAGGCGACTTTGAAAAACGTCTGAAAGGCATTTTAAAAGAGCTGACGCAAGATAAACACGCCATTATGTTTATCGATGAAATTCATACTATTATAGGCGCAGGTGCTGCATCTGGCGGCGTTATGGATGCCTCTAACTTACTCAAACCAAAATTGAGTAGTGGGGAGTTACGCTGCATAGGTTCAACGACTTATCAAGAATACCAAGGTATTTTCGAGAAAGATCGTGCCCTAGCAAGACGATTCCAAAAAATTGATGTCATTGAACCTAGTGTCGATGATACAACGAAAATTTTGATGGGATTAAAATCCCGTTATGAAGAACACCATAGCGTCAGATTTACCCAGAAAGCTATAGCAGCTGCGGCAGAATTGTCAGCTAAATACATCAATGAGCGTCAATTACCTGACAAGGCCATAGATGTAATAGACGAAGCTGGTGCGAGACAGCGTCTGTTGCCAGAATCCAAACGTAAAAAAACAATTGGTGTTTCTGATATTGAGCAAATCGTATCAAAAATTGCAAGGATTCCAGAAAAGTCAGTTTCTGCGTCGGATAAAGATATCTTAAAGAATCTTGGACGTAACCTGAAAATGGTGGTCTTTGGTCAAGATGAAGCAATTGATAAGCTAAACGAGTCGATTCAGTTGTCTCGCTCTGGTTTAGGTAACGAAGGTAAGCCTATTGGTAGTTTCTTGTTTGCTGGTCCAACTGGGGTTGGTAAAACAGAAGTCACACAGCAATTAGCTAAATTAATGGGTGTAGAACTCGTTAGGTTCGATATGTCTGAATATATGGAGCGTCATTCGGTCAGTCGTCTAATTGGCGCTCCTCCAGGATATGTGGGTTATGATCAAGGTGGTTTATTAACTGACGCTGTGATTAAGCATCCATATTCAGTGGTGTTATTAGACGAAATTGAGAAAGCCCACAGCGATATCTACAACATTTTGTTACAGGTAATGGACCATGGGACATTAACTGATAACAATGGCCGCAAGGTTGACTTCAGAAATGTTGTCTTGGTAATGACCACTAATGCTGGTGTTCAAGCTACAGTGCGTAAATCTATTGGTTTCAAACAGCAAGACGGTAGTCACGACGCATTGGCTGAAATTAATAAAACCTTTACGCCAGAATTTAGAAACCGTTTAGATGCTATCGTTTGGTTTAATCATCTTAACAAAGATGTCATTTTACAGGTTGTTGATAAATTCATTATTGAATTACAAGCGCAACTTGACACGAAATCTGTATCACTTGAAGTATCTGATAAGGCTAGGGCTTGGTTAGCAGAGAAAGGATACGACAAGGCTATGGGAGCTCGTCCTATGTCTCGTTTAATTCAGGAGCAGTTGAAGAAAGAATTAGCCTCTGAGTTATTGTTTGGTCAATTAACCAAAGGTGGAGAAGTGAAAGTAGACCTTAAGAAAGATAAACTTTCTTTTGAATACACTCCCATTGAGGCAAGAAAAGAGCAGGAAAAATCCTAATACAGGCTTTGCTTGAGTACTAAAAACAAAAAACCGCCTTTTAGGCGGTTTTTTTACGTCGAGACGATTTTATTAACGCGCACGATAAATGATTCGACCTTTACTCAAATCGTAAGGCGTCATTTCAACAGTCACTTTATCGCCTGTTAAAATTCTAATGTAGTTTTTGCGCATTTTGCCAGAGATATGAGCGGTGACCACGTGACCGTTCTCAAGTTCTACTCTGAACATAGTATTAGGCAGTGTATCTAACACTGTCCCTTCCATTTCAATACAATCTTCTTTCGCCATTTAAAGCAGTTACCCCAACGTTTAATGAAAATATAGCCGCGCGAACCATACAGAAACTTTACTCATTAGTAAAGTATTTCCTAATATTTATCTGTAGATTACCCATTGATTATTGATAAATCGCTGATGTGGGCGAAATTTTTGTTTGTAGTTCATCTTTTTGCAGTCATCAATTTGATAACCCAAATATAAATAATCCAATCCTAAGGATAAGGTGGCCTTAATCTGTTCTAAGATCATAAAGCTTCCCAATGATCTATGGCTGTAGTCTGGATGATAAAAAGTATAAAGGGCGGATAAACCATCTTTTAATTTGTCAGTGACAGCGACAGCGACTAGTTGATGCTCATCTCGAGCTTCAACAAAAAGTGGCTTTTGCCATTGGCAGCGGATAAAACTCGAATATTGTTCATAATTTGCCGGATACATACTTCCGTCCTTATGATTGGCCTCGATATAGGCTTCATAAAGAGGATAATAATCATCCCGTTCATCAAAACGCATACTGACAGTTAATGATTTGTTTTTACTTTGCACTCGTTTTTGTGATTTGCTAAAACTGAACTCATTACACATGATTCGCAGCGATTCACAGGCTTTGCAATTTCCACAATGAGGTCTGTATAGTTGTTCACCTGAACGGCGAAAGCCTAGGTTGACCAGTTCTGGATAGGCCGTTTTTAAGGCTTCAGACGGAAGCATGCACACTAAAAGTTGCTCTTCCTCTTCAGGAAGATAACTGCAAGTAAACTTTTGAGTGATGCCAAATTTCATTTCAAATCTAATTCTCGTCTTGTCCAAACATCATTTTCGACGCTCTTATTCACCAGGCTTTTAAGCACAGGTAAAAATTCGTCCCGGGGAATTGTTTTACACCCTAATGAGGCTAAATGAGGATTAGTCATTTGACAATCAATTAATGGTAAATTTTGTGCTTTCATATGTGCAACTAGCGCCCAAAGCGCTGCTTTGCTGGCATCAGTTTGAATATGAAACATGGACTCCCCGCAGAAAATACTGTTTAAGCCAATGCCATAAAGCCCACCAACTAGATCACCATCGCCATTCCATACTTCTACAGAATGCGCATGTCCCATATAATGTAAGTCGATATAAGCGTGCAGCATTTCTTCGGTAATCCAAGTATTGTTTGGATTAGAAAGGGTCTCAACATCCCTAGGAACCTGCGCGCAAGCATCAATGACGCGCTCAAATGCATAATCCATGGTTGCTGTATACTGATACTTTCTTACCGACTTTCGCAGGCTACGGGAAGGGGAGAAATCATCCACTAACAGGACACCTCTAGGGTTTGGTGTCCACCAAAGAATGGGTTCCCCTAGACTGTACCAAGGGAAAATCCCATTATTGTATGCGTGTAATAATCTTTCTGGACTTAAATCACCACCAAATGCTAGCAATCCATTAGGCTCATCAAGGGCGAGTTGATGAGCTGGAAAACTTAAGCTATGGTCAAGCTTAAAAAGCTCTATCATGTTTAGACTTTTACACCTTTGTCAGTAGATTAGCGTTATTCCATTGAGTCCAAGTACTTTTCTGCATCTAGCGCAGCCATACAACCTGTTCCTGCAGACGTAATAGCTTGTCGGTAAACATGGTCGCATACATCTCCTGCGGCAAAAACGCCGGGTACGCTAGTCTGGGTTGCATTCCCGTTTAGACCGCTATTCACCACTATATAACCATCTTTCATTTCGAGTTGGCCGTCAAATATTGACGTATTAGGACTGTGACCGATAGCGATAAATAAGCCCATTACATCTATTGAGCTGATGTCGCCAGAATCAGTATCTTTAATCTCTATGTTTGTGACACCCATATCATCCCCTTTAACTTGTTCAAGGGTTTTATTTAGGTGTAGTACTACATTGCCGTTTTCTGCTTTATCTAGCAAGCGCTGAGCAAGAATTTTTTCACTTCTGAAACTATCACGTCTATGAATAACGTGTACTTCAGATGCTATGTTGGATAAATATAATGCTTCTTCAACAGCGGTATTTCCGCCGCCCACTACTGCAACTTTTTGATTGCGATAGAAAAAACCGTCGCAGGTTGCACAGGCGCTAACACCTTTGCCCATGAAAGCTTGTTCGCTTTCTAACCCTAAATACTTTGCAGATGCGCCTGTGGCAATTATCAAAGCATCGCAGGTGTAAGTGCCACTATCACCTTTTAACGTAAAGGGGCGGTTTTTTAAGTCTGTTTCATTAATGTGATCAAAAATGATTTCAGTATCAAATTTTTCAGCGTGTTTTTGCATGCGAACCATTAAGTCTGGTCCTGTGAGTCCTTCAGGATCACCAGGCCAATTTTCAACATCTGTTGTAGTGGTTAACTGTCCACCTTGTTGAATGCCAGTAATCAGGACTGGATTTAAGTTAGCTCTCGCTGCATATACGGCGGCGCTGTAACCTGCAGGGCCAGAACCTAAAATAAGAAGCGGCACATGTCTTGTGTCTGCCATTTACATCTCCAATAATTAACATTCATCTAAATATACGGTCAAAGGTCATGAAATCAATAGAACCAGTCAATATAATTTAGCTAATAATACGAATAGCATAGACCTGATGTTTCTATTAAAACTCACACAACCTATGTTTATTACACATTTTTACATCGCAGACTGAAAAAGTGTTTAAAAAGAATTGTATTTAGATTAATACTTTTTAACAAAAATATATCGAGAAAAGGGTCGATTCGATAAATAACTATGCTAAGCTTTAACAGAGTTAAGGTAAATGGTTTATCAGTTGATGATTCAATTAAGTTCTAGCTTACTTAAAGACGGCAAACGTTATATGGATCTGTGGCCCGTACAAAAGCAACTGTATAGCCTTTTTCCTGATAGTAGAATTGTAGCGGCTACCAAGTTTGGTATTCAAGTGATGCCTCCTATAGCTGTACTTACAGTCGCTTTACAACTCCATTATTTAGGCATGCAACATTTGCCACAAGCCCTAGCCATTGGAATTTTTTTCTTTTCTTTGCCTATACAAGGGCTGTTTTGGCTTGGACATAGATCAAATCAACCACTGCCTCCGGGCATTAAGACTTGGTATTTAGACATTTATCAAAAGATGAAACAGCAAGGCTGTAATCTAGATAGAATTCCGAAAACGCCAAAGTTTAAAGAACTCGCTCAATTACTTAACTCCGCGTTTAAGCAATTAGATAAAGCATTTACTAATTCTCTTTTTTAATCAACGTTAACCAATGGACTTCTACAGTCTCTGCATATGTAGCTTTGTTGGTGTCGTTTTACTTTGTTATGACGGACAGCGGTGAATTCTACTTCACGACATTCACAGGCATATGTAAATCGTTTTATTCCCGCTTTTTTTAGATCCAACTTGTGGGTAACATCGGCAGGGCGCTTAAAGCAGCTTTGCATGATGTTTTGCCACTCATGGCCGTGAGGTTTTACTCTTCCGTAATGATAAAATGCGACTAAATGTGCTAACTCATGTGGGATCACTTGTTGTTCAAAATAATGCTGGTTATGAGTATAGAGTTTTGGGTTAAGTTTTATATGATGCTTTTGCAACCGAGCAGAACCCGCAATAGCACCTCGTTGATCTAACGTAAGCTTTGGTATCGGCATATTGGCAAAATCTGTGTTCGCCAGTTTCTCGTACCAATAGTTTAACCAATGGGAAGCTTGTAGAAAGAGTTCTTTATTTTGCATCTGGTAAAAAGAAGGGGAGACATTAGTCTCCCCTTATAGGTGTTAACTAGAATTTGATTTATTGTATCTTACATTCTAAACAAAGCACATAGCTGGCCATAGGGTCATTTAATTTTGTCATTTCTTTTAAGTCTTTTTCAATATCGAATGCCATTTGCATGACTGGACTTAGAGTTATGCCTATGTTGCTCTCACCTAACACATCAGTGCTTGCTTTAAATAATTTCTGTAGCAGCATGTCTTTTTCTGACATTTTAGGCTCTATGTACTTGGTTTCAAAATCAGTGATACCAGCAAGTTCAGCCGCTTTATTTACCGCAAACTCTAAGTCACCTAGTTCATCAACAAGTCCTAATTCTAGTGCTTGTGTACCGATCCAGACTCGACCTTGAGCAATTTGGTCTACAGCTTCTTTGGTCATATTGCGCTCAGTGGCAACTAATGTAATAAAGCGGTCGTATCCTCGCTCAATATTCATTTGAATGAGTTCGCCATAACCAGGTGCAAGGGGTCTATCAGCAGCTATACCATTTAACTCATTGGTGCTTACCCCGTCAGAGTTAATCCCAATATAGTTAAATGAATTTTCGAATGTTGTGAACATACCGAAAATACCAATTGAACCAGTGATAGTGCTAGGTTCTGACACTATATAATCGGCACTCACTGATATCCAATATCCGCCAGATGCAGCATATGTTGCCATGGAAGCAATGACAGGCTTACCTGATTCTTTAATCAGGTCAATTTCTTTACGAATCACTTCAGAAGCAAAAGCACTACCGCCGCCAGAATCAACTTGAAGCACTACAGCTTTAACGTTTTCGTCTTCTCTTGCTTGTTTTAGCAAGGCTGCAGTTGAATCGCCACCAATAGTTCCTGGCTTTTGAGTACCATCAAGAATTGAACCTTTAGCAACCACGATTGCAACTTTGTCACCTTTTGTATCAGGCAGCGGAATTGCTGGGGTGATTAAGTCTAAATAAGCTTTAAAGCTAACCGCATTGTAAGGCTTATCGTCTTCGCCTTCACCTAAAAGGGCTGTCATTTCGGATCTAAACTCTTCCCGAGATCTTAAACCATCTACCCATTTATTATTTAACGCATATTCTGCAAAATCACCCTTTGCTTCACGGAACTTCGCTAACACTTGCTCGAATGTCTCGTCAAAATTGTCCACTGAAAAACCGCGGGCTGCGGCAACGTCAGTTTTGTATTGATCCCAAAGCTCATTTAACCATGCGCTATTTGCTTCTTTGGCTTCAGGGGACATGTCATTACGGGTATATGGCTCTACTGCAGATTTAAATTTACCCACTTTAAATACATGGGTAGTTGCTTTAATTTTGTCTAACCCGTCTTTGAAGTAGTTCCCGTAGTAGGCATAACCTTCCATTAGAAGTCCGCCCATTGGGTGTACATAAACATTGTCAGCATGTGCAGCAAGGTAATATTGATTACGACTGTAAAAATCGTTGATTGCATACACAGGTTTACCCGACGTTTTAAAATCCTCTATGGCATCGGCAACTAAACGAAGTTTATCTAAGCCTCCACCACCAAGGCCTTGTAATCTTAATATCATGACCTTAATGCGATTGTCATCTTTAGCATTTTTAATCACTTTGACAAGATCGCGGACCAGAATTTCAGGGTTATCTTGCTGTTGACCTGCTGCTTCTTGTACAAAAGTTTCTACGGGGTCAACATATTTTTTCTGGACCACTAAATCGCCATTTAGGTCTAACACCAATGCACTAGAAGGATTAACGGTGATTTTGTCACTATCGCCTGAACTAATGGCAATAATGATTGCGATTAAAATGATGATGAAGAGAATGTTTAAAACCAATCGACGGCTAAAGTTGAGGGCAGTCCATGCACCTACAAATATCGATTTGGTAATGCTACTTTTTTCTGACATTTAAGTTACCTTGCAGTTTCTATTACTTTCATACTATCTAATTCAAAAGATAAACCAAAGCGCCTAATTGTAAAAAGTTGTTACATACTGAGATTTTTACGTTTTTTAACGCTTTTAACGCTTGGTTGGAGGACTTTTTCGCTCAATCCATTGGCTAAGAAGTTTAGCTATACATTTATGATCTTTTTCAGCATATAGCATCAATAAAGATCGCATACGCTGATTAGTTAATTTACTTTTTTGTTTTCTACTAGTTGATTTAGTTAAACGCGTCATATAATTTTACAAGACGAATCGAGTATTATTAGGCTATCTGTATATAAGCGCAGTCACTTTAGTTCTAATGGTTACATGATAGAATTATGGTCCATTGCATAAATCATAGATTTGGTGGAAATTTTTTATGGATGCATTAAAACTGTTACTCAATAGAAGCTCTCAACCAAGGCTTCAAGCACCAGCTCCCGAGGGCGACTCTCTTACCAATATTTTGCAAGCAGGTTTACGTGCGCCGGACCACAAATCTTTATCTCCTTGGCGTTTTATAGTCTGTACAGGCGAAGGGTTAAATAAACTCGGAGAAATCTTTGAGCAAGCGGCTATTGAAAATGGTGTGGATGCTGCCAAAGTGGATCGAGCCTTACAATTACCTCTTAGGGCACCTATGGTAATTGTTGGGATTTGTAACTACAAAGAACATGACAGCGTACCTTGGGCAGAGCAGGTCTCATCTACGGCTTGCGTCTTACATGCTATGCAATTGGCAGCTGTTGCACAGGGGTTTCAAGGCATTTGGCGAACCGGTAGTTATGCCCAAGACGATGTGGTGAAAAAAGCACTGGAATGTAAAGACGAAGATGAAATAGTTGGATTTTTGTATTTGGGGACAAGCCCAATTAAAGCTATACCTAAGCCGCCCAAAGATATTGATGAATTCTGTAGCTTTTGGGATTAAAAAAGCCGCTTAATCAATCTAAGCGGCTTCGTACACCTTCTTAATGACGAGTTACTAGTCTGCAATCACTACAACTTTGCAAGCGTTTGTAGCACCTATGGTTTCCATTTTATCCCCATAGGTCAATATAAACTGGTCACCCGGTTTAAGTAAGCCACTCTCTTTCAGTGTCAGCATCACGTCTCTGGTCATTTCACCGGGAGCACTTACAGTTGAATCAAAATAGAGAGGAATGACCCCACGATACAATGCCATGCTGTTAAGTGTTTTGGTATGACGTGATAAAGCAAAAATAGGCAGGGCAGAGGTAATTCGGGACATTAACTTAGGTGTTTGTCCACTTTCAGTCAAACCAACGATGGCTTTAATATCTGGTAAGTGATTGGCAGCATAAACAGCTGATAGCGCAATGGCTTCGCTAACATCATTAAATGTATCTTCTAAACGGTGTTTACTAATTCTCACACTTCTATGGGTTTCAGCGCCTTCACACACTCTTGCCATAGCTGCAACGGTTTCTATTGGAAATTCGCCTGCGGCAGTTTCAGCTGACAACATAACAGCATCTGTACCATCAAGAACAGCATTTGCAACATCCATTACTTCCGCACGAGTTGGCATTGGGCTAGAAATCATGGATTCCATCATCTGGGTGGCGGTAATTACAACTTTGTTGAGCTGACGTGAACGAGCAATTAATTTCTTTTGCACACCAACTAATTCAGCATCGCCAATTTCCACCCCTAAGTCACCTCGGGCGACCATAACTGCATCGGAAGCGAAAATAATGTCATCTATGGCTTCATCGCTAGCAACTGTTTCTGCTCGTTCAACTTTAGCGCAGATTTTAGCGTGACAACCTGCTTCTACAGCTAACTTTCTTGCGTAGTCTAAATCAGCGCCTGAACGAGGGAAGGAAACCGCTAAGTAATCCACTTCCATTTTTGCTGCAGTTTTAATATCTTCTTTGTCTTTATCAGTCAGTGCAGCGGCAGATAATCCGCCACCTTGGCGATTTATTCCTTTATTATTACTAAGCTTCCCACCTACAGTGACTTCGGTGTGAACTTTTCTGCCCTCTACATGCGTCACTTTTAATTGAATTCGGCCGTCATCGAGTAACAATATATCGCCACTCTCTACATCATCAGGCAAGGCCTTATAATCGATGCCAACAGCTGTTTCGTCACCGTCTTCTTTACCCAATTCTGCGTCTAGAATAAAGGCTTGACCTATGGCTAGTTTAACAGGACCGTTTTTAAATCTAGAAACACGAATTTTAGGACCTTGCAAATCGCCTAATATTGCAACATAAATCCCTAGTTTCTTAGCCGCATTTCTTACACGTTGGGCACGTTCTATATGATCTTCAGCTTGTCCGTGCGAAAAGTTCATTCTGACGACATTAGCGCCAGCTTTTAAAATGCCTTCAATCATTTCAGGTGTGTCAGTAGCAGGACCTAATGTAGCAAGTATCTTAGTTCGACGAGTCATATTCTGTTCTCAATAATCTGTTAGTTATTTTCTTGGCGATTGAAGCGAGAGTTTCGCAAGGTATCTTTTACACGTTTTAGATTTTCTCTAAACTTATTTCCTCTACGCAAAGTAAAGCCCGTTGCTAAAACATCAATAAGAGTCAGTTGGGCTATTCTCGACGCCATTGGCATGTATAAATCTGTATCTTCTGGTACTGATAGTGACAGAACATAATTACAAGCTTTTGACAACGGACTGCCTTCTGTAGTTATGCCTATAACAGTGGCGTCGTTTTCGCGAGCGATATTAGCCACATCTACTAGGCTTTTTGTGCGTCCGGTATGAGAGATAAAAATAACAACTTCACCCTCTCGGCTATTCATACAGCTCATACGTTGCATCAAAATGTCATCAAAGTGCACGACAGGAACATTAAATCTAAAAAACTTGTTTACAGCGTCGTGGCAAACTGAAGCAGAAGCACCTAAGCCAAAAAAAGATATCTTTTTAGCTTGGGTGAGTAAGTCAACCACGCGATTAACCATCGCTATATCCACCGATTGTCGGGCTACTTCCAATGCCGCCATGGTTGATTCAAAAATCTTATTGGTGTATTCGGATGGGCCATCAAATTCATCTACGTGTCGGTTCACGTAGGGAGTTCCGTTAGCTAAACTTTGTGCTAAGTGCAATTTAAAGTCGGGATATCCCTTAGTGTCTAATCGGCGGCAAAATCGATTGACCGTAGGTTCGCTTACATTCGACATCTTTGCTAGCGCTGCAATACTTGAATGTATAGCTACTTGAGGATTGGCGAGAATAACTTCAGCGACTTTCTTTTCAGACTTACTGAACTCAGCCATATCTAGCGAAATTTTTTCTAAAATATTCATATTATGGTCGCTATCTACAGAATTTGGTTAGATTTTGAAGCAATATTACTGTTTGTTTAGATGTTTGTCATTATAGTTGTAACTTTTATACAAAAAAAATTTTAGTAGAGCCTTCAGTAGAAGCAATTTTATTGGCTATTCTGATAATTTAATAGAACCTTCATTAATTCTTAAAAAACAATAAGTAAAGAGTTTTATTAGCTTATTTCTAGCTGTTCTTGTAAACGTATTCATGCAAAGGGTTAACTAATCTATATCAATCTAATTGATAAAATATTTGTAATTTTACTACATTTGTAGTTAACTACGCATACAAAATTTTTCACATTTTCTGAGGCATAAAAATGTCATCCGAAACCAAATACGAACCCATCGATTTTGTTTTATTCGGTACTATGGGCGACTTAGCAAGACGCAAGTTGTTACCTTCTTTATATCAGCTAGAGAAAGCTGGCTTTCTGCATGAAGGCACCAAGATTCACGGTGTGGCAAGACAAAAACACACTCAAAAGCAATATGTAGAAATAGTAAAAGAGAACATCGAAAAGTTCTCTGGCGAACCCTTGTGCGAAGAAACTTGGTCAAAATTTAGCAAACGCTTAGATTATGAACAAATTGATATGAAAAAACCGAGTGATTATAAGAAACTTGGTGAACATGTCGACGCATCAAGAGTTATGGTGTGTTATTTCGCGACTCCTCCCTCAATCTTTGGTGACATCTGCAAAGGCATGGATAGCGCTAGTTTGATTGATGATAGCGTGCGTGTTGTGCTTGAAAAGCCCATTGGCCATGACTTAGATTCTTCTAAAGTAATTAATGATCAAGTAGCTGAATTTTTTAAAGAAAAACAAATCTACCGTATCGATCACTACCTTGGTAAAGAAACGGTTTTAAATTTGATTGCTTTGCGTTTTGCAAACTCTATTTTTGCTACCAACTGGGATCATAATTGTATCGACCACATACAAATAAGTGTTGCAGAATCTGTTGGTATAGAAGGTCGTTGGGGCTATTTTGACGATGCAGGGCAAATGCGTGACATGGTGCAAAACCATTTACTTCAGATTCTTTCACTTGTTGCAATGGAACCGCCTGCGACTTTGGATGCTGATAGCATTCGAGATGAAAAGTTAAAAGTACTAAAGGCACTTCGTCCTATCAATACATCAAATATTTCTGAAAAAACTGTCAGGGGCCAATACATTTCGGGCTTTGTAGCAGGTAAAGAAGTACCTGGGTATTTAGATGAGCCAGATGCTAACCAGAAAAGTAAAACAGAAACCTTTGTCGCCATTAAAGTCGATATTGATAACTGGCGTTGGGCCGGTGTGCCGTTTTATTTAAGAACGGGTAAACGACTTCCGACTAAATACAGTGAAATTGTTATCAACTTTAAGCGTCAGCCGCATAATTTGTTTGGTGATAGTTTCCAAAATCTGCCAGCGAATAAATTGGTGATCCGTTTGCAACCTGAAGAAGGTGTTGAAATAACGGTTATGAATAAAGTACCGGGACTAACAAGTTCTGGCTCCATGAATCTGCAAAAATCAAAACTGGATTTGAGTTTTTCTGAAGAATTCGCTGATGAAAGAATTGCCGATGCCTATGAAAAGCTGTTGTTAGAAGTAATGATAGGTAATCAGGCGTTATTTGTACGTCGTGATGAAGTTGAACATGCATGGCAATGGGTAGATTCTATTATAGACGCTTGGGCAAAAGAAAATGAAGATCCTGAGCCTTATCAAGCCGGTACGTGGGGACCTGTTTCCTCTATTGGACTTCTCGCTAGAGAAGGCCGTACATGGTATGAAGCTAAATTAAAGAAAAAGAAATAAAGATGCCGTTGATAGAACATACTTTTAATAACGCAAATACGTTAAACAGTGAATTTGCCAGCGAAATTGTAGCTAAACTTAAAGCTGCAATTGCCACTAATGGGCGCGCTTCTATCGCAGTAAGCGGAGGTTCAACACCTAAACCCCTGTTTCAAATATTGTCAAAAGATGAAACACTGGATTGGTCAAAAGTGACTGTTTTACTGGTTGATGAACGCTGGGTAGATGACAGTTCTGATGCCAGTAATCAAACATTGGTGAAACAAAACCTCTTACAATGGGCAGCTTCTCAAGCTAATTATGTGTCGATAAAAACCAATGCTGAAAATGCAGTAGATGCAGTAAATGAGATTAATCAAAGGTTATCTTCTGTGTTACCTATTGATATCATCATCTTGGGAATGGGCGCTGATGGGCATACCGCGAGTCTATTTCCTTGCAGTAAAGAGTTAGCCGAAGGCTTGGATTTATCCAATAACAATGCAGTCATCGCAACCCAACCAACAACAGCGCCACATCAAAGAATGTCGTTGACACTTGCCAGTATTATTAGTGCGAATTCTATTTATTTACACATTACTGGTGATGAAAAAAGAGCCGTACTTACCGATGCATTGAAAAATGCCACGCCAATGGAAAAACCTATCTTGGCGGTGGCAGAAAATGCTGATTTACATTTAATGTGGGCCCCCTAGATATGAATTCCATTATCCAAGAAGTTACTCAACGTATCATTGAGCGTAGCACACACACTCGCGCTGCTTACCTAAAAAAGATTGAGAAAGCACGAATAGATGGACCTCACCGAGGTGAGCTATCCTGCGGAAACCTAGCGCATGGTTTTGCTGCATGTGGCAAGCAAGAAAAGTCTGATTTACGCAGTATGATAAAAGCCAATATAGCTATTATCTCTTCATATAACGATATGCTAAGCGCACATCAGCCTTATGAAAGTTACCCCCAAGTGCTTAAAGACGCGGTAGCAGAAGTGGGTAGCGTAGCACAATTTGCCGGCGGTGTTCCTGCCATGTGTGATGGTGTTACTCAAGGTAATCCAGGCATGGAATTGTCTTTGATGAGCCGCGACAATATTGCAATGGGTACAGCCATTGGACTTAGCCATAATATGTTTGACGGGGCTTTGATGTTGGGCATTTGCGATAAGATCGTCCCCGGATTGTTGCTAGGAAGCTTAAGCTTTGGACATCTACCTACAGTTTTTGTACCCGCTGGTCCCATGCCTTCAGGTCTACCAAATAAAGAAAAAGCGCGCGTGCGTCAAGCCTTTGCTGAAGGTAAAGTAGGTCGTGATGCCTTGTTAGAAGCCGAGTCACAATCTTATCATTCTGCTGGTACCTGTACTTTTTACGGGACAGCCAATAGTAATCAGCTAGTAGTCGAGATGATGGGACTGCACTTACCGGGCGCTTCTTTCGTTAATCCAGGTACTGAGCTACGGGATGCATTGACCAAAGCTGCTGCCAAGCAAGTGACGCGCTTGACGGATTTAGGCACTAATTATACGCCTATCGGTCATATCGTTGATGCTAAAGCCATGGTTAATGGCATAGTGGCTCTATTAGCCACGGGTGGTTCTACCAATCACACTATGCACCTTGTCGCTGTCGCTAGAGCGGCTGGTTTAATAGTCAATTGGGATGATTTTTCTGATATATCAAGTGCAACGCCACTAATTACTCGTATTTACCCAAATGGTTCTGCGGATATTAATCATTTTACCGCTGCTGGCGGCATGTCGTTATTATTCAAGAAATTATTGGATAAAGGCTTGTTGCACAATGATGTCACCACTATTTGTGGAAAAGGTCTAGAGCAGTATACAAAAGAGCCTAAATTAAAAGATGGTGAGCTTTTTTGGGAAGATGGCCCACAAGAAAGTTTTGATACCAATGTATTTTCTGATATTGACACGCCATTTAAACCCGACGGTGGCTTATCGGTACTTTCGGGGAATCTTGGTAGAGCTGTAATAAAAACTTCTGCATTAAAGCAACCTGTTTGTCATATCAAAGCGCCAGCTGTGGTGTTTGAAAATCAATACGCTTTAGATGATGCATTTAAGTCCGGTGATTTGAATAAAGACTGCATTGTGGTGGTGAGGTTCCAAGGACCTGCTGCCATAGGTATGCCTGAGTTGCATAGGCTTACGCCGCCTTTAGGTGTACTTCAAGATAGAGGCTACAAGGTAGCTTTGGTTACTGACGGCCGAATGTCTGGCGCGTCTGGTAAAGTGCCAGCCGCTATTCATTTGACTCCAGAAGCTGTTAAAGGTGGATTGATCGGAAAAGTTCAAAATGGCGATTTAATTGAGATTAATACCGAGACAAATGAAATTACCTTACACGTGAGTGAGCAAGAATTAGCAGTTAGAGAACAAGCTAACGTAGATTTGTCAGAAAGTCACAAAGGTATGGGCCGTGAACTATTTGCTGGTATGCGCTCAACCATGACAGGTGCTGAAGAAGGTGCTTGTTCATTATTCATCGGTCAAGAGTAAACGCGTAGGTGGATGCAGTGGAACATAACTTTATCGCAGATGTTGGTGGCACGAATATACGATTAGCCTTGGTTGAATCCGGCGACATTACATCGGTTAAAAAATATCTTTGTAATGACTTCTCTACCATTGAAGAGGCCATTAATCAGTTTAAACAGGATGTCAACGTCGTTAAGTTTTCAGCTGGGTGTATTGCTATAGCTTGCCCAGTGAATCATGACGTGGTGAAAATGACCAATCATAGCTGGGTCTTTTCTAAGACGACATTGCAAGCTTCTTTAGGCTTGTCTGAAATGTATGTTATTAATGACTTCACCGCAGTTGCCTTCTCTTTACCTTGGCTTAAAGATGACCAAGTGATTCAAGTGGGTCAGGGTACTGCTATAGACAAAGGAAATATCGCCGTTTTCGGTCCGGGGACAGGGTTAGGTGTAGAACACCTTACTTATACCTCAACAGGGTGGCAAACCCTAGATGGCGAAGGCGGACATGTGGATTTTTCGCCAAATGATGAAAATGACATCATTATTTGGCATTACTTAAAAAGTTTACATGGTAGAGCTTCTGCTGAAGAAGTCATGTCAGGACGAGGAATCGTCAATATTTACAACGCGTTTTGTGGCCATAAAGGCATAAAACCTGTGTTTACCGACCCCGCTGATATTACCACTGCAGCTTTAAATAATGCTGATGAAACAGCTTATCAAACCTTACAACAGTTTTGTCGCATTATGGGCGCATTTGCGGGCAATCTTGCCCTGAATTTATGCACTACAGGTGGCGTATTTGTAGGTGGCGGTATTATTGGCAAGCTGGGTAAATTCTTCTTGAATAGCGAATTTAGAGCTTATTTTGAAAATAAAGGAATGTTTAACCATTACGTTAAAGACATTCCGACCTTTATCATCGACGAACCTGACCACGGTCTTTTAGGTGCGTTAGCTTATTTAACACAACAACAATCACAGAGTACAAAATAATGAATAACTGGAAACACAGCTCAGCAGATATTTTTAGCCAAGGCCCTGTGGTCCCAGTGCTGGTAATCGATAATCTTGATGATGCATTACCGATTGCAGAAGCCCTGATGAAAGGTGGCATTAATGTGCTAGAAGTTACACTTCGTACAGCCGCTGCAATGGACATTATTGAATTAATAGCGAAGGAAATTCCAGAAGCATTTATCGGAGCTGGTACTGTCACAAATCGTGACCAACTAAAAGCCGTCACCGATGTTGGCGCCAAATTCGCGATTAGCCCAGGGTTGACTGCTGACTTATTGCAAGCGGGCAGAGAGGGAAGTATCCCGCTAATTCCTGGAATCTCAAATATTTCAGATTTGATGAAAGCTAATGACGCTGGCTATGACCATTTGAAATTCTTCCCTGCAGAAGCTGCCGGCGGTGTAAAGACACTTAAATCTATTGGCGGACCTTTCCCGAATACTGTTTTTTGTCCTACCGGTGGAATTGGGCCCGATAACTACAAAGAGTACCTTGCACTGAAAAATGTTAAATGTGTAGGCGGATCTTGGGTTGCGCCGTCTGAAGCCATTGAAAACAAAGAATGGCACATATTGACTAAACTAGCGCAAGAAGCAGTGAATATATAAAGTCTTTACTATTTAACTGTAGAAAAAGGGCGATAGCCCTTTTTTTATATCGTTTGTGTTGAGAAGCTTTGTGACAAGCTTGTTGTTTCACCAACTGCTAACTTCACTGGCGTTGTATTAGCAGCTTCAACACAAAGCATTTGTATAAATCCTTGAGTAGATATGTCTTTCATTGAGGATGCTCTGTCTAAGCCTGGATTCCATACTACTAAACTGTCATGGCCTTTTTGCTTAATTTGTCGGTTGCCAAGTGCTTTTGTCTCAATAACCACTTGCTGTTCGCCTGAGACGTCAGTTTCAGCGGTATGTATACGATCAACTTCTCCCTTAATCATGTAGGGTGAACTAGTAGTAACCTCATATTCACCTGTAGGTTTATCGAAATAGTTGCTCGTAATCCCGTGTATTATAACGTCCTCAACATTGTCGACGTGAAAATAAGTATGCAGAGCTTGGGTTAACTCGATAGTCTGATCACTATGGTTTTTTGTGCACAATAAAATGTCGCAGCTGTCAGAAAATGTAAAGCTAAGAGTTAAGTTTACGCCTTCGGGCAAATACTTGTTAGCAGTATCTTTGGGGGACAGCACTAAGATAGAAGAAACAATTTTATTCTCTTGTTTATTTTCTGACACTTCAACGACTTGCCAATGTTGGTTTCTTACGAATCCGTGCGCAGGCGCTGATGAATCTTCGTGCATATTGGCAAACCAAGGCCAACAAACAGGCACTCCACCTCTAATCGGTGTCGCTTGATCAAAAATCGCTTGCTCGCTTAGCCATAGCAGATCTTTACCTGAGGACTTTGGAGTAAAAGACAATAAGTGACCGCCAAATAACGAGACTACCGCTATACATTGTTCGTTTTCGACAACGATAACGTCCCCGTATTTACCTGTTGCCTGTTTGATACTTGTTGTTGTGTTTTTCATAAGCGCATAAAAAAACGGCTAATCAGCCGTTTTTTCCAAAATTAAGAATTACTCGCTGATATGAGCAATCAAGTCTAAGACTCGATTCGAATATCCCATTTCATTATCATACCAAGAAACTAGTTTTACGAAAGTGTCAGTTAACGCAATACCTGCGCCAGCATCAAAAATTGAAGAGCGCTTGTCACCAATAAAGTCTTGGGAAACAACTTGATCTTCTGTGTAGGCCAAAATGCCCGCTAGACTAGTTTCTGACGCTTGTTTGATGGTGCTGCAAATTTCTTCATAAGATGCAGGTTTTTCAAGATTTACTGTTAAATCTACAACTGATACATCGGCTGTAGGTACTCGAAACGCCATGCCAGTTAATTTACCTTGTAAAGAGGGGATAACTTTTCCTACTGCTTTAGCGGCTCCAGTAGATGAAGGGATGATGTTCTGAAGGGCACCACGACCGCCTCTCCAATCTTTGTGAGAAGGTCCATCAACCGTTTTTTGAGTAGCAGTGGTCGCATGAACAGTCGTCATTAAGCCGTCTTTAATGCCGAAATTATCATGAATGACCTTAGCTAGAGGCGCAAGACAGTTAGTGGTACATGAAGCATTAGAAACTATTGCTTGACCGGCATATTCGTCGTGGTTAACACCCATTACGAACATTGGCGTGTGATCTTTAGATGGCGCTGACATAACCACTTTCTCTGCGCCAGCTTCTAAGTGTTTGTTAGCCGTTTCTTCGGTTAAAAACAACCCAGTTGATTCCACAACTACTTTTACACCAACACTGTCCCAAGCAAGTGCTGCAGGGTCTCGCTCGCTTGTCACACGAACAGTTTTACCGTTGACTACGAGATTACCGTCTACAACTTCAACACTACCGTTAAATGGACCGTGAGTCGAATCGTACTTTAACATATATGCAATATAATCTACGTCTAATAAGTCATTAATTGCGACTACTTCGATGTCATTACGTTCGGTCGCGGCGCGAAGCACCAAGCGTCCAATGCGTCCAAATCCGTTAATGCCTACTTTAATTGCCATTGTGGCTCCTCACTTGTATTATATTGTGAAAATTAATTACGAAAATTATGCACAATTATTAACTGAAATGCAAAACATAGATTAAAATTGTTGTTAAATTACAAAATTGATAATGTCATGTTAATTGCAAACGTATTCAATTGGGAATTTGGCGGTCTTGGTGAATAATGCAGCGTTACAAAATTGTAAATGACGAATGATATAACCATTTAAGTTAGGAATAACAAATGACCGACTATTTGCAAAAATTGGTGGAACATAAAGGCCTTGGCTCCGAATTTGTAGACGCTTGGGGAAAACCCGCCAAAATTGCACGCGAGAATCAATTAAGAATTCTGCAAGCTATGGGATACGACCTGACAACACCTGAAAGTATTTCAGCTCAACTGATAGCTGAAGCAGAAACTGAATGGTTAACACAGCTAAATCCTGTCTATGTGTTAAGAAAAGAAAAGCTTTTAAGCTTTTCTGTACGAGTTTCCATTGATAACGCAGCGAAAGCGCACAATTTTAAAATTATCACCGAAAAAAACGACAAGCTGAATGTGAAATTTGTGCCCGTTGATCATGAGCTGGTAGCAACCACTGAAATAGACGGCATTGAATATCAGCAATATTTAGTTTCAATAGAGCAAATCTTGCCATTGGGATATCACCAACTTGAACTTCATTTGGGCCGTAAAAAGCTTACCGAATCAAAGCTCATTCTTGCCCCTGCAACTTGTTATATTCCCCCTGAAATCAAAAAAGGGCGAAAGTTATGGGGCCTAAGTGTCCAATTATACTGTTTGAAAAGTCAACGCAATTGGGGAATTGGGGACTTTTCTGATTTAATTACGCTGGTAAAAGAAAGTGCTGAAAGAGGCGCCGATTTTATCGGTTTAAACCCTATTCACGCGCTATATCCTGCCAATCCTGACGCTTGCAGTCCATACGGCCCCAGTTCTCGGCGTTGGTTGAATTATTTATATATAGATGTTGAGAAGGTGCCTGGCTTTGACGATGTCAAAGTGCATGATTTCATGCAGCAAAATGACTATAGCGCTAAATTATCTCATCTACGCGCAACGGAATTTGTCGACTATGCTGGCGTTGCTGAGGCAAAGCTACCAGCCTTAGAATGTGTGTTTGATTGTTTCTCCCAAAAGTATTTAGTTAAAAACACTAAATATAAAAAGGCGTTTGATAAGTTTGTTCAAGAAGGTGGTGATAGCTTACATAACCTCGCCGTTTTTGAAGCCTTACAGATGGATTTGAAACAACAAGGTAAACCGCATTGGGGCTGGCCAGTGTTTCCTGAAAACCTTAAAAATGCTCAGTCTAGCGCGGTAAAACGATTTGCTAAAAAAGCTGAACATCAGGTGTTATTTTACAAGTTTTTGCAATGGCAAGCGTTTGAACAATTTTGTTTGGCCAGTAAAGTTGCAGAAGATGCGGGTATGTTAGTTGGTTTGTATAGAGATCTCGCGGTAGGTGTTAGCGATGGAAGCGCTGAGATATGGGGTAATAAAGATTTATACTGTACTCAAGTAAGTGTTGGCGCACCACCTGATATTCTTGGTCCGTTGGGACAAAAGTGGGGCCTTCCCCCCATGGATCCCGATGTGCTTTATCAACAAGCTTATGGGCCAATTATTGAATTGTTTTCGGCCAACATGCAAGCCTCTGGCGCATTACGCATTGACCATGTAATGGCATTATTACGTTTATGGTGGGTACATAATAGTGACACTGCAGATAAAGGGGTATATGTTAATTATCCAGTAGACGATTTATTAGCAATTTTGGCCTTAGAAAGCCAACGCAATAAGGCCTTGGTAATAGGAGAGGATTTAGGCACAGTACCTGATGCAATTCGTGATAAATTAGCCGCTAACGGCGTGTATTCTTACCGAGTATTCTTCTTTGAACAGGCGGAAGATGGTGGTTTCTATTCACCGTCGCATTATCCAGTACAGTCCATGGCGACTTTAACCACCCATGATATGCCAACACTTAGCGGCTTTTGGCATTGCGATGATTTTGTTTTGGGAAAAGAAGTTGGTGTGTATCCGGACGACGAAGTGCTGGCAGAATTGTATGATGATCGTCACGAAATGAAACAACAAATACTGGACAGTTTACATGGTCACGGTAGTATCCCTGATTATATTAGTCGCGATGTAAATTATGTGGGAATGACTAAAGAATTAAATTTTGGTATGCAAACCCACATGGCATCTGGCTCTAGCGCGCTGCTTAGTTTACAGTTAGAAGATTGGTTACAAATGGATAAGCCTGTCAATATACCGGGCACCTTTAACGAGTATCCGAATTGGCGTAGAAAATTATCAAAAAATCTCGAAGATATTTTTTCTCAACCAGAGATTCAGCATCTTGCAAGCGAATTGACCCAAAAGCGTAGACAAGCAAGTAAATAAAGATTTGTTGGAGTATTAATGCATATAGCACAAAAACTGAGTGAAAGACGCTGTGATAATCCTTTTAGTGTACTAGGACATCATATTGAAATGGACCAAGTGACTATCCGCGTTTTTGTGCCTTCGGCAACAAAAATTAGCTTATCCAATACCAAAGGAAAATCTTTTTTAACCTTGGATGCAAAGGGAAATGGTATTTTCGAGGGAATTTGTGCCCTTAACAGTTTTCACTTCCCTTACCGTATAGAGGCAACTAGTGATAATGGTGAATTTAGCTTTATAGACCCATATCAATTTAAGGATGAAGCTTATCACGCGGTGCATTTTATTGACCATTTACCCGACAACTTGTATCGACAAGCGGGTGCTCAATTAATTACGTCTGATTCAGGTGTCAAAGGTGTAAGGTTTGCAGTATTTGCACCTAATGCAAGTTCAGTTTCTGTGATCGGTAATTTTAATTACTGGGACAAAACTACCCATCAAATGCAAAAAACCAATATGGGTTTTTGGGTCTTGTTTGTGCCAGGCGTTAGAGCAGGGGATGAATATAAATTCGCGCTTAAAGATGCGAATAACAATGAACTCCCAGATAAAATGGATCCTCTTGGTTTTTACCATCATCAATATCCATCCCATGTATCAGTGGTTTATGATCACGAAGATTATCAGTGGCAAGACCAAGAATGGCAGACTAGAACGGGTGTCGACCATTATCATTCTCCTATGAGTGTTTACGAGGTGCATTTGGGATCATGGAAGCGCCCCTGGGATCCTGAACGTCGCTATCTAAGCTATAGAGACCTTGCTTCCGATTTGATTGGGTATGTCTCCGAAATGGGGTATACCCATATCGAAGTTATGCCAGTATCTGAATATCCATTTGACGGTTCTTGGGGTTATCAACCGGTTGGTTTATTTGCCCCCACTAGTCGTTTTGGCGAACCTGACGATTTTAAATTTTTTGTCGATCAATGTCATAAAGCTGGCATAGGTGTCATCATAGATTGGGTTCCAGCACATTTTCCTGAAGATGATCATGGATTAGCAAAATTCGATGGTTCACACGTTTATGAATATGAAGATCCAAGAAAAGGTTGGCATCCAGACTGGAATTCCTGCATATATGATTTCGGCAAACAATCCGTACGTCAGTTTTTAGTTGCCAATGCCTTGTACTGGTTTGATAAATTTCATATTGATGGGATCCGCGTAGACGCCGTTGCTTCTATGTTATATTTGGACTATTCCCGCAAGGAAAACGAGTGGATCCCAAATGTTGATGGCGGAAATCATAATTATGAAGCCATTAGTTTATTGCAATGGATGAATACTGAAGTCTACAAAAAATTTCCTAATGCAATGACCATAGCGGAAGAATCTACTTCTTATCCTGGCGTGTCTCGACCAGTATCTCAAGGCGGCTTAGGGTTTGGGTTTAAATGGAATATGGGCTGGATGCATGACACTTTAACTTATATTTCAAAAGATCCAGCTTACCGTTCGTATCACCATTCAGATCTCACCTTCAGTATGGTGTATGCCTATGATGAAAATTTTGTATTGCCCATTTCTCACGACGAAGTAGTTCATGGAAAGGGCAGTATGTTGCAAAAGATGCCTGGGGATCCTTGGCAAAAATTTGCTAACTTGCGTGCTTATTTTAGTTTTATGTTTGCACATCCAGGTAAAAAATTGCATTTTATGGGCTGTGAAATAGCGCAATTCCAAGAATGGAATCACGATGGTCAATTAGATTGGGCAACACTTCAAGATCATAATCATCAAGGCGTTCAATCGATGTTTAAGGCTCTTAATCAGGTCTATCGTCAATTGGGCGCACTTCACCAGTTAGATCATGAACATAGAGGTTTTAGGTGGTTAGATTTGCATAATTCCGAACAAGCCATAATTGCTTTCTTACGCTTTGATAACTCCGGCAAAGTGCCAGTAGTGGTGATTTGTAACTTTACGCCGGTGCCTCGACAATACATGCGCTTTGGGGTTCCTGAAAAAGGCCGGTATAGTCTGGTTTTCAATTCAGATCGTTCTGAATTTGGTGGTAGTAGTTATCCCGTTCAACAGCAGGTCCACAGCATTGATAATCCATGGCAAGAACAACCATTTAGTATTGAAATTGACATTCCGCCTCTAGCGACGGTGATGTTTACTTTGGATTAACAATATGCAAAAGCAGACGTCGACGCAGCATCAGCTTGTTAAAGGACATCTCCATCCGCTGGGTGCTACCCTTACAGCCAGAGGTTGTAATTTTTCTATTTACTGTCCAGATGCGGCACAGGTGTTTATTTGTTTATTTGATCCTGACGAAAATGAAATTGCCCAAGTTGCCTTAACTCAACGTATTCAATCTAAGTGGTTTGGTGAAATTACCAATGTTAAAGAGGGTGATCTCTACGGTATTAGAGTTACACCAAAGCCACATAAACATAATATCGGTTGCAGCAAAGAAAAGCTCTTAATAGACCCCTATGCTAAGCAATTAAATAGACCACTGCATTGGGAGCCTAGTTTATATGAAGGCGACAGCAGTCAAATGGTGCCTAAAGCCATCATTATTGATCCCTTAAAGATAAATGCAAAGCCTGTGACTTGTTCAGTTCCCGAACCAAGCAGTCAGTCCATCTACAGTCAACGCGTTGTTTATGAAGCCCATGTGAAAGGGCTTTCAAAGTTACATCCAGAAGTACCAGAAGACTTAAGAGGTACCTATCTAGGCGCTTGTCATCCCGCAATAATTAAACACTTGCAACAAATGGGTGTGACCACTATCCAGTTTTTGCCGATTATGGCTTTTATGCCTGAACCTTTTTTGTTTAATAAAAAGCTGACTAACTATTGGGGATACAACCCGATTAACTTTTTTGCGCCAGAACCCAGATATGCCATAAAGGATGCTGTCAAAGAATGTTATGAAATGATTTCCAGTTTCAAACAAGCAGGCATAGAAGTCATATTAGACGTGGTATTTAACCATACAGCCGAAGCTGGTGCAGATGGCCCTGTTTTAAGCTTCAAGGGGCTTTGTTGTGATCATGCTTATTTGATTGAGCATCAGGATGAATCAGATACCCCAAGTTTTGATAATTACAGTGGTTGCGGTAATACAATTAAAGTGTCTGATACCTACATGATGAATTTGATTATTGATGCCATGCGATATTGGGTCAATACCATGGGAGTTGCTGGATTTAGGTTTGACTTAGCTGCGACGCTTGGAAGAGAAGTGTTTGATTTTCGTAACAACGCTACCTTTTTCAAAATCATCCAACAAGATCCTTTACTAAATAAAGTCATGTTGATAGCTGAACCTTGGGATATTGGCCCTGGCGGTTATCAGTTAGGGCAATTCCCTGCGACTTGGCATGAAGTAAATGATAAGTTTAGAGACACTGTCAGAGGCTTTTGGCGAGGGGACAAGGGACTAAAAGGAGACTTTGCGACTCGCTTGATGGGAAGCCGAGATATATTCAAAAAAACCAAACGTCCAATGTTGGCCAGTATCAATAATGTGACTTATCATGATGGTTTTACCTTGCATGATTTGGTGTCTTATGAGCATAAACATAATGATGCTAACTTAGAAAATAATAGAGACGGACATAACCATAATTTATCAGCCAATTATGGTATTGAAGGAGATACCGACGATAAAGCAATATTGGATGTCCGATTTCAACAAAAGCGTAATCTATTCGCCACTCTGGTGTTGAGTCAGGGCAGCGTTCATCTTTTAGGTGGCGATGAATTAAGTAAGACGCAGCGTGGAAATAATAACGCTTACTGCCAAGATAACAGCATGAATTATCTGCATTGGGATCTAAAGCCAAGAGAACATGCGTTTCTTGACTACTGTAGATACGTAATCGCGTTGAGGAAACAATATCCCTTGCTACAAATAATGCATTTTGATGATGATCAATTTGCCAACAATATTAATGTGAAATTCGCAGACTGGTATCGAAGAGATGGTAGTCATAAAACAGATATTGATTGGGTAAACCATGAACACCATTGTTTTGCTCTTCATCTGGTCGGTAATGCATCGGTCGACAAGCAAGAATGGTTATTTTGTTTCAATAGTGCTGTTACTGCCAAGGAATATAGTTTACCGCCTTTGCAAGAGAGTAAAAACTGGTCATGCGTATTAGATACCAGTAAAGAGCACCTGAATGAAATGCAAAATCAAAGCATAAGTAGTAGCTTTGAAATGCCTGCCCGCAGTTTCAAATTATTGTTAAAACTGAACTCTTAAACAGGTTTTCGAGAATACAAATATCTAAGAGATAAACGTTTTTATACTGTAATGTTCAGATAAAGACGTTTACTTTATGAAAGTATCGTTCCCCTAATCATCATAAACCAAGCACAAATAGTGGAGAAATCTGATGGCAAATGATTCTGATAACTATAAAGAAAAACTGACAGAAGAAGAATACCGCGTTACTCGTCTCAAAGGTACAGAGCTCCCATTTACAGGCGAATTTTTGCACAATGAAAAGACCGGCGAATATTTTTGTAAATGTTGCGGCGCCAAATTGTTTTCCTCAGAAAGTAAATTTGATGCTGGCTGCGGATGGCCATCGTTTTATCAGCAGACTTCTGATAACAATGTTAAATATGAGCAAGATAATAGTCACGGAATGTCCCGCATCGAAATTCTATGCAAGCAATGTGATGCACATTTAGGTCATGTATTTGATGATGGTCCAGCACCAACGGGGAAACGCTATTGCGTTAATTCAGTGTCTTTAACTTTTTCAGAGCAAAACTAAGAATATAAAAAGTATATAAGACCAAATTATTAGATGTAAATTTATTACATAAAATCTCTAAAAAGGCATTGAAAAATGCCTTTTTTTTGGTCTTTGATTAATTAAAAATTTACATTGTTCTTAATTTACGGATATTTAGGAAGGATTTTTAGCTTCTTGGTTGTTGTGAAACTCATACTGTAATATTTCAACAATTTGGCTAATTTAAAAACTTTCTTTAGAATGCGCCCCAGCAACACCTTAGATAGCAACCTCTTAATACACAAATGGGTAAAGGAAATGAATCAGCAGTTTGAACAGGAATTACAAAATAGTTGGCAAGAGCGTCAGGAATACGCTGAGCGTATGCTACCAATTATCGGACGTTTGTATCGTAACAATGCGGTAGAAATAAGCTTGTACGGCAGAAGTTTATTAAATGCTAATGCCATTGACGTGATTAAATCGCATAGAAAAGTTCGTTTGTTTGAAGGCAGTAAACTTAAATTAAGAGATAGCTGGCCAGTATTAGAAATTGTCGAAAAATTGTCTCTTTCTCCTTGCGAAGTCGATATAGGCAAGCTTGCTTATGATTACCTTACAAAAGTCGATTCTGCTTCGGTATCTCTTGAAGACTATGTAAAAGAACAATTGTCTTCAGTGCTAAGTAAACAGGATGAACAAAAACCAAGAGATGTGGTTTTGTATGGTTTTGGCCGAATAGGGCGTTTAATGGCGCGCTTACTGATCGAGCGTCAAGGTAAGGCTAATAAACTACGTCTAAGAGCTATAGTGGTTCGGGGTGGTAAAGAAGGTGATTTAGAAAAGAGAGCATCTTTGTTGCGTCGAGATTCTGTACATGGTCCATTTTTAGGCAGTATTACCATTGATAAAGAGCGTAATGCAATTAAAGCAAACGGTAGTTACATTCAGGTTATTTATGCCAATCATCCAAGTGAAGTCGATTACACCAAATACGGTATAGAAGACGCTTTGATCTGCGATAATACTGGTGTTTGGCGCGATCGCGATGGTTTATCTCAGCACCTAACCTCAAAAGGCGCTGCAAAAGTGTTGTTAACTGCACCAGGTAAAGGTGATATCAAGAATATTGTGTATGGTGTTAATCACGGCGATATTGAACCTCAAGACACAGTACTTTCTGCCGCAAGTTGTACAACAAACGCAATTACGCCAACCTTAAAGGCGTTAGATTCAGAATACGGCATTGTTAACGGTCATGTTGAAACTGTGCATGCTTTTACCAATGACCAAAATCTTATTGATAACTTCCATAAAGCAGATCGCCGAGGGCGTGCAGCACCATTGAACATGGTAATCACTGAAACTGGTGCGGCCAAAGCAGTAGCAAAAGCCTATCCAAAGCTTGAAGGAAAACTAACAGGTAATGCGATTCGAGTGCCAACGCCCAATGTGTCTATGGCAATTCTCAATCTAAACTTGGAAAATGAAGTAACCAAAGAGGGAATTAACGAATACTTGCAAAAAACATCATTATTCTCTCCGCTACAACATCAAATAGACTTTACTGCATCTAAAGAAATTGTATCTACTGATCTTGTAGGTACTTCTGCCGCTGGCATAGTCGACTCTCAAGCAACCATAGTGTCAGGTAATAGAGCGACTATTTATTTATGGTATGACAATGAGTTTGGTTACAGCTGTCAGGTACTTCGTGTTTTACGTGATATGGCTGAACTTGAAATTCCAGTATTGCCAAAAGCTTAATTAAATAACAGTTCCAACCTTGGTCGCTCCTTTCGTTGAAGAGCGGCCTTTTTAATTTTCAGTTTTCCAATATTTCTTTGTCTGCTAATATTCTAAAATCCATTTCGATGTAGGCATAACAATGACAATTACTATAAATAGCCAATTCGATAGCGGGAATATTGAAGTCATTACGGCAGATGCGGCTTCAAATATCCAATTACGCATCAAAAAAGATAATCAATCTGATTTTTATCAATGGTTTCATTTTAAAATGCACTCAAAGGCATTTGAAGAACATAGCTTTAAAATACTGGACTTAGCGGCTTCCGCATATCCAGATGGATGGAAAGATTATAAGGTTGCTGTTAGCTATGACAGATCCACTTGGTTTCGTGTTGATACTGAATTTGATGGTGACAATCTCACATTCTCATTTACCCCAGAGTGTGAAAGCGTCTACTTCGCCTATTTTGCACCATACAGCTATGAACGCCATCTAGACCTTATTGGCTCGGCGCAAACATCTGATAATTGTCGACATGAATTATTGGGCTTAACCATTGATGGACGTGAGCTCAATATGCTTGTTGCTGGCGATGAATCTACAGCGAAGCAAAAAATATGGGTGATCGCACGTCAACACCCTGGTGAAACCATGGCCGAATGGTTAATGGAAGGTTTAATTTCGCGATTATTAGATGCTCAAGATGGCGTAGCAAGAGAACTGCTACAAGACGCTGTTTTTTACTTAGTACCCAATATGAATCCAGACGGGGCATATCGAGGACATCTACGAACCAATGCGGCTGGAAGAAACCTTAATCGAGAATGGCAAACACCCAGTGAAGAATTTAGCCCTGAAGTTTATTATGTAATGCAAAAAATGCAGCACACAGGAGTTGACCTTTTCCTTGATATTCATGGGGATGAGGCGTTGCCTTACAACTTTGTTGCTGGCTCTGAAGGGAATCCAAGTTACTCAGAACGTATACAAAACCTTGAAAACCTGTTTAAATCTACTTTGTTAGCGACTACGCCTGAGTTTCAAGACACTTTTGGGTACGAAAAGGATGCACCAGGCGAGGCAAACTTAACCATAGCGACAAATGCTGTAGGTGAAAAATTTGAATGCCTTTCTTATACCTTAGAAATGCCATTTAAAGATAATGCCAATTTACCTGATCCTGTATTAGGCTGGTCTCCAATCAGGTGTATGCAGTTAGGTGAAGATTTATTAGTCGCTATAAGAGCTGTAGCCGACAAACTTAGATAAAATAACAATAATTAAAGGAACTTCTCTTATGGATGTTTTACTCGACTTTTTTAACATGTTGGATGGGTACTTAGGTAGTGCTCCATGGTTCCCATACGTGTTGCTGGGCGTGGGCATATTTTTTACCATTTACTTAAAATTCCCACAAATTCGCTATTTTAAACATGCATGGCAAGTAGTTAGTGGCAAGTTTGATAAAGCAGATGACCCAGGGGATACCACGCACTTTCAATCTTTGGCAACAGCGCTTTCAGGCACCGTAGGAACGGGAAATATTGCTGGGGTCGCATTTGCTATTTTTCTTGGCGGACCTGCAGCGCTTTTCTGGATGTGGGCAACAGCATTTTTCGGTATGACTACCAAGTTCGTGGAAGTAACCTTGTCTCACAAATATCGTGAAAAAACCTCTGATGGTACTATGGCTGGTGGCCCTATGTACTATATGGATAAGCGCCTCAACATGAAATGGTTAGCGGTAATATTCGCTATCGCTACCGTGATTAGTTCGTTTGGTACAGGCAACCTGCCACAAAGTAACAGTGTGGCAGCTACCATGAACGAATCTTTTGGTGTTAATTCACATATTGTCGGTGGCGTATTAGCGGTGCTACTAGGCTTAGTTATTTTAGGTGGTATTCATCGTATTGCCAAAGTGACCTCCAAAATCGTGCCTTTTATGGCTGTTATTTACATCATAGGTGCACTAGCGGTAATTTTTGCAAACATTGAAAACATAGGTCCTGCCTTCGTTTCTGTGATCTCTGATGCCTTTACCGGATCAGCCGCTGCGGGCGGATTCCTTGGAGCCACCTTCGCTTATGCATTTAACCGAGGGGTTAATAGAGGCTTGTTTTCTAACGAAGCTGGGCAAGGTTCTGCGCCTATCGCTCACGCTGCAGCAAAAACAAAAGAACCGGTTTCTGAAGGTATGGTGTCTATTCTAGAACCTTTTATCGATACTATTATTATTTGTACAATCACCGGCCTTGTCATTCTATCTTCAGGCGTGTGGAATCAAAAACATGAAAATGTGTTTGAAAGATCTGATATGGTCTTCTTATCCGGTGAATTTGTAGAAACTAATGCTGAAGATGTACAGAAATTACATGCCTATCTAAACAATATTGATGCGGATGCTGTGACTAAGTTCAGTGGCGAAATCCAAGTGGTAAATGGCGTAGCTCAAACTGGTGGATTTACTTTGATTAACTCGCGTTCAATCGCAGAAAATGTGCAGTATTTTACCGGATCAGTTGAAGACCCATTTACCGGGGTACTTAAAATTCAAGAGGGTGATATTGCGCGGGAAAATATTCTTGTTCAGGGTAACTCATTGATTCACTCTGCAAGACTAACTGCTAAAGCTTTTGGTCAAGGATATTTTGGGCAATATGGTGAGTATATAGTGCCCATTGGCATCTTGCTATTCGCATTTTCTACTGCTATTGCTTGGTCATATTATGGTGATAGAGCCATGACCTATTTGTTAGGGCCACGTTCAGTCATGCCATATCGAGTCATTTACTGTGCAGGTTTCTATTGGGCGGCGGTTTCTGATACTACCTTGGTTTGGGCAATTTCTGCAGTAGCCATAGTCCTTATGACATTACCTAACTTATTTGGTATCGTAGTGTTACATAAGGAAATGAAAAAGACCGTTAATGAATACTGGGAAAAAGTAAGCAAATAACAGTCACAACTTTCACATAAAAGGGTTAAGCAGAGGCTTAACCTTTTTTTTATTTAGAAATGTAATTGGAGGTAATGCGTGGCAATTACAACTTGTCCTTCGTGTAATAAACCAATGTCTGATAAGGCAAAAGAGTGTCCAAACTGCCATCTTAATTTTGAAAATGCGTCGCCAGAAGATATTCAACGCAAAGCCAGTTTGGCCAAGTTTAAACAACTACAAAGCCTACAAAACCAATCAATGTTGGCTATCCTGTTATTTATTATTGGCGCATATTTTGTGTTTTTAGGTGATTTTCCAGATACTGAAACTGGTCTTATGATGTATAATGCTGCTGTCGGTGTAACCGCAATAGCCTTTTTATGGTACGCGGTAAATCGGGTGAGAATAACCTTGACGAAAAGAAAATAATCTTGATTGGAGAGAAGGTTTGCAACTTGAACAATTACTAGCAACCATGACACCAGAAATCTACTTAAAACTTCGTAGTGCGGTAGAGACAGGTAAGTGGGAAAACGGTATGAAATTGACCGAAGAACAAAAAGAATATGCTATGCAGGCTGTCATGCTATATCAAGGAAAGGTTGAACAGTCTGGTGAACATATGACGGTTGGCGAGAATGGCGAAATTATTCAAAAATCACGTCAACAAATGAAACAAGAATTACAACATCAGACGACAAATCAGTCTTCGATAGCAAAGTTTGGACAAGATGATATTTAAGCAGTTATTTACCGCAAACTATAAACATAAAAATCCATCAAAGCGCATTCAAGCGATACAGCAAGCGTCGGAAGTCGATAATAAAAATAAGGCTTGGTTACATGAATTAGCCTTTAATGATGCAGATTCAAAAGTACAATTAGCGGCCTTGGAAAAGTTGGGGCAATATTCATTGTGGTTAAAAACCTATGAAACCACCTTGGATGCAACGTTAAAAAGTAGAGCTAAAACTACTACAATATCTATGTTGGAAGATCCTTCATTGGTAAGTGACGCATTGTTTCAAGACTTCATTCTGCAAGCTAAGCATTTAGATATCATTCAAAAGTTATTGAGAGACAGTAGTAGATTAGCATCTAATTCGGCGCTTTATTTCAGCGCTTTGCTAGCGCATGGCTCCCAGAGCGAAATTTTTCGTTATTATCGGGAGAGCGCTAGTCCGTCTCAGCAAATCATGATTATCGAACAATTTAACGATGAAAAATCCTTAAAACGTTTACGTAAACAGGCCGCAAATACTGAAGTCGAGCAAGAGATTGATAATCGTCTTGCACAGTTCGCAGAACAGGCACTTATTCCGGTGCAACTTAAACGAGATATCACCTTAATTAATTCTCAATTATTAGCGCTTTTAGATAGTAACGATTTCGCTTATATCAAACAAAAATCTAACCAATATTTTGAGGCATTTGAAGCAGCAAAATTACAGTTTTCCTACTTAGATGAAAAAGAAGCAGCGGAGTTTGGTGGTAAATTTTTGCAATTGAAGCAAAAGATAACCAATAAGTTAGCCAACTTGGAACCTGCGTTTGAGCAACAAGTAAAGCTTAAAGCACTTACTAATGAACTTTCACTAGTTAATCAGCAAGTACTGGACATTGAGACACAAGTAAGCCATTTGATAAATGCTACGTCCTTAGAGCAAATAGATGTGCAAAAGGAATTGCTTACTAATGCATTGCAAGACGCTAATAGTCAGTTAGCCCAAGTGCTAGAGAATGCAGAACAGCAAACACCAGCCCATCAGCAATTACAAAAGTCGATTAGCCAGCGAATAAAGAGTACTTTGTCCTCTTTGGATAGCATAGAAAAGTCCATTCGAAATAATAATCGACTGGTTGCGATTATTGATACCTTAGAAAATGTTTGGCTAGAATTTTCCAATCACAATTTATCAAAAGAGGTGTTATCTGAAGAATTTGGGTTAGCCAAAAAAGGCTTTATCCAAGACCAAGAATATGCCCCAGAGTTACTAGCCAAATGGAAGCAACTAAGTCGCCAAATAAATGCATTTTTTCAGCAAGAGAAGCAACAACAACAGCAGGTTGAAAAAAAATGTCATAGCAAACTTAATGTGGCGGCTAGCTTAATTGATCAAGGCAAATTTAAGGCTGGTATTGCCACTTTTAATCACGGTGCAAGTTTATTTTCAAGTATTGAATCACCAAAACGAAGTTTGCAAAAAAAATATGATGATTTAGCTTCTCAAGTTTCAGAACTTAAGGATTGGCAGTCCTATATCGCGACTCCTAAAAAGCCCGAACTGTTAGAGCAAGCTGAAAACCTAAGTAAACAAGAAACCTTGAACCCACTGGACTTGGCACAACAAATTAAGTTGCTGAGAAAAGAATGGAATTCACTTGGTCGCTTGGATACTGAAGAAGACGATAAGCTTAATAAAGCATTTAATGAAAAGTTAGAAATTGCTTTTGCTCCTTGCCGAGCATTTTATGCTGAGCAGGAAAAATTACGCGTAGAAAATGGGCAAAAGGCGCAACAAATTATTGATAGTTTAGCCGCGTTAGGAGAGCAAGAAGACCTTAACCAAATGGCAAAACAACTGCATTCGTTAAGCCGCCAATTTAGAGAAATTAAAGAGCTAGATGTTCAGCAGAAAAAGTCGTTAAACAAAGCGTTTAAAGAAACCACTACACCTTTAAATGAAAGGTTAAATGAATTTTATGCTGACAATCACAAGCAAAAATCAGCCTTAGTGAGTAAAGCAAAAGATTTATTAAGTGAAGATGATGCTAACCAGGCTGTTGAGAAAGCTAAGGAGTTACAAGCAAACTGGAAGCTAATTGGATTTGCTGGTAAGCAAGCAGATCAGTCATTATGGAACGAGTTCCGAACTCATAATGACGCAATTTTTTCGCGTTTACATCAGGCTAAAAATGAGGCTGAACAACAAGCTAGAGAAGCTTTAGATATTGCGATTAACCAGTTGCAAAGTCTGGGAGAAGAAGCCAAAAACGTAGATGATGCCGCTACACTTCGAGCAATATTACAACAAGTAATTGATCACGAATTTGGCGGGATAGATGTCTCAAAATCTATTTTATCGCAGTATGAAAAACATAAAGAATCGCTCATCAAATCCTTAAAGCAATCTCTTGAAGCGCAACAACAGGCCCAATCGCAATCAATATTTAACGAGTTGTTGAGCTGTTTACATGAGTGGAAAGCTGACGACAATAACAAGGCTAAACCTGCACTTTTGAGTGCAATTTTAGATAAATCTTTGCCGACGTCGGCGTTATTTGACAACTTGCAAAGGGCCCAATTACTTCAAGCTGTAGTGGTATTATTGAATGCTGTAGAGTCAGCACCGATCGAAATTCAAAAAGATGTTCAGTTGCAAATAATGGCAAATAAACTGGAAGGCGCAGAAAATTTAACCGCTTCAGTTGCTTGGATGTATTGGTTACATCAAGGCCCGTTAAATGCTGAAGATGAACGTCAGTTAACAGCAATTGAACCCTTGCTGTTAAGCCATTTATCTCAGCTTATGTAAGTAATCGCCATGTCCGCAAATAAACATATCTATGTGGCATACACTGGCGGAACTATAGGAATGCGAGCCTCCGAAAAAGGATTCGCACCAGTGCCAGGGTTTTTAACTGAAACCTTGGCCAAGTTACCTGAATTCCATCGTTCGGAAATGCCAAAGTTCACAATTCACGAATATAGTAACTTGTTAGATTCTAGCGATATGGTGCCGGCTGACTGGCAAACCATAGCGCAAGATATCAAACAAGTGTATGACCAATATGATGGATTTATCATATTGCATGGCACAGATACTATGGCGTATACGGCTTCTGCGCTATCTTTTATGTTTGAGAATTTAGATAAACCTGTGATTGTGACTGGTTCCCAAATACCATTAGCTGAACTTCGCTCCGATGGTCAAACCAATTTGCTAAATGCGCTTTATATTGCCGCTAATTATCCAATTCCGGAAGTGACGCTGTTTTTTAATAATTACCTGTATCGAGGCAACAGAGCACGTAAAGTGGATGCTGATGGGTTTATGGCATTTGATTCACCTAATTACCCGCCATTATTAACAGCGGGAATAAAAATAGAAACGGACTACGTTTTTAAACAAACCCAAAGTAATCAGGAGTTAAAGGTAAGCGATATAAAAAGCCAGCCGGTAGGCTTGGTTAGCTTATATCCTGGAATTAGCCCTCAAGTCTTAAAAAATATTCTACAACAGCCTGTAAAAGCACTTATTTTAATGACTTACGGTGTGGGGAACGCGCCACAACAAGAGACTTTGTTAGCTACTTTAAAACAAGCTTACGATGACCAGATATTGATTGTGAATTGTACCCAGTGCTTGCGTGGTAAGGTTGATATGCAAGGCTACGCAACCGGAAAGTTATTAGCCCAAACGGGTGTGATTTCAGGAAAAGATATTACGCCAGAGGCTGCATTAGCCAAATTACACTACTTATTAAGTTCAGATACTTTGAGTTTTAGTCAGCGCCAAAAACAAATGGCAACCAGTCTACGTGGTGAAATGGACCAATTCTAAGCCTAAAATTCACATTTAGTAACAAAGGGAATTTTGAAAATTTAATCTACAGACTATTATATTTTTCAATCTCTTGGTAACTTAGATGAAGAATTTGAAAACTATATTAGTGTCATATCATGTTGCAAATTGAGTCTATCTCAAAAATCTACGACAATCAGGTGTTAGCGTTAGATGATGTTTCTTTAAACATCAATAAAGGACTGTTTGGTTTACTTGGCCCAAATGGAGCAGGCAAGTCTACACTCATGCGAATTTTATCCACCTTATTGGTGCCTGATAGCGGTAATGTCACTTTCGATGGTATAGATGTGTTAGCTCAACCAGAAGACATTCGTCAGCGCTTAGGTTATTTGCCTCAAGAATTTGGTGTTTATCCAAAAATCAGTGCCTATGAGTTGCTTGATCATCTAGCGGTTTTAAAAGGGTTAGTAGACAAAAATATCCGTAAAGAAACGGTTGAAGGTTTACTTGCTCACACCAATTTATATGAAGTCAGAAAAAAAGCGGTCAGTAGCTTTTCTGGCGGCATGCGACAGCGCTTTGGGATTGCTCAAGCGTTATTAGGTGACCCTGATTTGTTAATTGTAGATGAACCAACCGCTGGGCTAGATCCTGAAGAGCGAAATAGATTCCATAACTTATTAGTAAGTTTAGGCAGTAATAAAGTCATTATTTTATCCACCCACATTGTTGAAGATGTATCCGAGCTTTGCGAAGACATGGCGGTATTAGGCAACGGTAGAATTCTATTGCAAGGCAACCCAGTGAAAGTTACTCAGGCGCTTGAAGATCGCATTTGGCGAAAAACCATTTCTCGTCATGAAATAGAGTCTTATGAGCAAGAATATAATGTGATTTCAAAACGTCTTTTCGCCGGTCGTACCGTTATACACGTGGTCTCGGATACGGTTCCCGAAGGCTTTGAATCTGCACCTGCCAGTTTGCAAGATGTGTATTTTAACTCGCTTAAACAAGCTGTAACGCCGTTAGATACTGTACCGGCTTAAGTTATAAGGCTAGCATCACCTTTAACGCTAGTGAATTAAGGAAATTTTACATGTTGTGGAGAATGTTCAAATTTGAATGGCGGTATTATCTGCACCAGCCTTCTTTTGTTGTCACTTCGCTCATATTCTTCTTGCTACCGTTTTTGTCCATCACATTGGATCAAGTGCATATTGGCGCTACTACCAATTTAAATGCTAATAGCCCTTATGCGATAAACCAAGCGCTTCTAATATTTTCTGTTTTTGGCATGTTTTTGGTGGTGAATTTTATCGGCAGTACTGCATTGAGAGAGAAGGTGAGTGGTATGAATGAAATTATTTATACCAAACCAATCGATCATTTTCGTTACCATTTTGGCCGCTTTTTAGGTGGCTATGCTATGGTTTTGACCGTTTTTGCCATGGTGCCTTTAGGGTTAATGCTAGGCAGTTTAATGCCTTGGCTAGTATCGGATAAATTGGGTCCGTTCAATATTTGGCATTATATACAGCCATTTCTGGTATTCACTGTACCTTCGATGTTGTTATTTTCATGTCTTTTTTACGCAGCCGCTCGTCTGTTTAAGAGCATATTAGCCGTTTATTTAAGTGCCTTAGGCTTATTGATCTTATACATAATCAGTGAAGTTATGTTTACTGGGCAGGAAACTCGATTTTTCATGGCCCTGATAGATCCTTTTGGGATAAACGCCTATTTAGATGTCACTAGGTATTGGACACCTAGCATGCGCAACTCTCAAATAATCGGATTTGAAACTGAGATAGTACTCAACCGCATCATTTGGCTAGCCATTGCTATTCTTAGCATGTTAACTTTGATAGATTTTCGCAAACCGTTAAAACTTAGCGCATCTAGTCCTAATAAGATCCCTAGCTTATCAGGACCTCCCCAGGTAGCAGAGTTGTATAATATCGGTGCCAAATATCAAGAATATAGTGCAATTGAGCAATTTAAAGTTCGAACTGAATTCGAAATTCGGCAAATAATTAAATCCCCCTCTTTTATTGTTCTGCTGGGATTTTGTACCTTCATGATGCTGGTGAGTTTGCTTTTCGAGCCCGGACCTTACGGTTCATCAAAAATGCCGCTGACACAATTCATGGTAGAACTCATTCAGAGCTCCTATGGCCTATTAATGTTGATAATAATTACTTTCTACACGGCAGAAACTGTTTGGCGGGAGAGGTTGCTGAATATGTCCGAAGTGATTGAAGCTATGCCTGTAGAAAACCCCATATTTTGGTTATCAAAACTAATTTCAGTGATTGTTATCCAGCTAATCATTTTTGCTTTTGGCGTTTCTATTACTATTTATAACCAGTTGATTCATACATATTTTGATTTAGATATTAGCCAATATTTTATAAGTCTGGTGTATTTTTATGGTCTGCCATATGTGTATTTGACGATTTTGTCTTTTTTTATTCAGGTGCTATCGCCAAACAAATATATCGGAATGCTGATTTTTGTGTCTTACATCTTCGTATCCTTGGTTTTTGCTGAAATCGGAATTGAACACAATATGTTCAACTTTGCTAGTGCACCTGTATTAGAGTTTTCAGATATGAATCGATACGGTTGGTATATGCAGACCCAAAATGCCTATATGCTGTATTGGGGAGCTTTAAGTTTAATATTATCAGCATTCAGTTTTGCTCTTTGGCGAAGAGGTTATTACACCACCTTATCTGAACGTTTCCGGTATGCAGGAAATCGGCTAGGTTCTTCAGGGCGAGCATTGGCATTATTTGCAACAGTTGCCTTTGTTATTTCAGGCACATTAATTCACTACAACACCAAGGTGACTAACCAGTTTATCTCCAGTGACAGATTAAAGGAGCTAAAAGCTTTATACGAAACTCAGTACAGTGCAATGGAAGATCTTGTTGTTCCCCAGGTTTCAGAGGTTGATTTAAATGTAGCCATATTTCCACAATCGAGAAAATTGGAAACTGTGGCTAAACTTACTCTAGTAAACGATAGTCCAGTCAATATAGAAAGATTTTTAGTCAATTTACCTGCACATTCTTATGATATTAAATTTACTACCGAGCAAGGGCGTGTAGTAATGGATGAACAAGCATTAAACACTGCTTGGTTTACGTTTGATATGCCTTTGGCTCCCGGCGCAACACTCGATTTAACCATTTCCCTAGCTCGCCAGCATTTTGGCTTTAAAGATAAAGATGAAGATGCTAGCTTGGTTACCAATGGCACATTCATTGACAACCGTTCTTTGCTACCTACCTTTGGTGTTAAACAAAGTTTTTATCTAACAGACAACTTTGAACGAGCTGAATTTGGTCTTATGCCGAGGGATGATACCCCTGATGAACCGCAACAAAACATTTTAGGCGACTCGATCAATGCGATTAAATTTAAAGCACGTCTATCTACCCATGAATCTCAAATCGCAATAGCGCCAGGATATTTGAAAAAATACTGGACTGAAAATGGCCGCAACCATTTCATTTATGAAATGGACAAACCCATGATGAACTTCTATAGCATTCTGTCTGCGGATTTAAAGGTTAAATCTACAATGCATAATGGTGTTGAAATTGCTGTTTATTATCATCCAAAACACGAATGGAATGTTGCTACCATGATAGAGGCAACTCAAGACGCGCTGGATGCTTTTAGCCAAGCGTTTGGAAAATACCAATATCGACAGATGCGGATAATTGAGTTTCCTAGTTATCGAGAGTTCGCTCAAAGTTTTCCCAATACAGTGCCATATTCTGAAAGCTTAGGCTTCGTAGCTGATTTAAGAGATGAGACCGAAATTAATTACGCGTATTATTTAACCGCTCACGAAATAGCACACCAATGGTTTGGGCATCAGTTGATGGTTGCCAATGTTGCTGGAGGAGATATTTTAGTGGAGTCTCTTTCCCAATATGCCGCACTTAACTTGATGCGTCAAAAATACGGAGCGCTTATGTTACGTAAAGTATTAAAGCACGAGTTGAACAGCTATTTATCTGGCCGAACCTTAGAAAATAGGTTAGAACCACCATTATCCGAATCCTTCAATAGAGCCTACATTCACTATAATAAAGGCGGCATATTGTTGATGGCTATTGCCGAACGAATAGGGATTCAAGGGTTTAATGGGGCGTTAAAGCAGTTGATTGAAGAGTATAATCTCACCAGTGGTAAGTTTGCGACTATCGAGGATTTTATCAGCCTATTGAAAAAGCAAAGTACCAATGAAGATTTAGATTTTATCGATGACGCATTTAATAAAATTGCAATTCATGATTTTAGTCTGAAAAGTGCAGTGTTATCTGAGAAAGATGGCATTTATAAAACGACTTTGGAAATCTCGGTGGCTAAATTTTATGCCTCAGGCAATGGTGACGAAACTGAGGTAGCGTTTAATGACGAAGTTTCCATAGGTTTGTATACGAATAATCCAGATGAAATTACTCCCAACCAATCACAACTTCATTTACAAGAATATCAATTAACCTCAGGGCTAAACGAAATAGTCATCGAAACCAATCAAAAGCCTTCTTATGCAGTGGCGGATCCCTTAATACAATTTATTGACAGGGAAATTAGAGATAACACACATTTCATTGACTGATATGAGCCACTTTTTAAAACAATTGAAAATTTATTGCTAACCGTTGCATAGCTAAAGTAAGAGTATTTGAATAAGTTTTTATTTATGCAAGACACTAGTGCAAATGCAATGACAGAGGTAGCTTTAGGTTTGTCTATGGCTTTTTTCTCTTTGATGATAGTGGCCCTAGTATCAGTTTCCTTGCCCCAATCTTCGTCGTTAGAGTCGGAAAATTTAGCGCCTAAAATTAACGCCAATCGACTTCAACTAGAAGCGCAAAACCAAGAATTAACTTCGGATACTGCTCAGGAACGGGCATTTTTTCTATTTTACTATGAAGGTACTTTTTATAACCAGGCTTTGGAGCCAACTATTCCTGCACAAATCTCGACGGAATCCCCAATTGTGTTAGCCATTGCCCCAAATGTAAATATTGAAGAGGCCTTGGCATTGCAGAAAGTGTTTGGTCAAAAAAGTATTCAAATAACCAGTATGAATCAAGATTGGTTAACTGCGGTAGGGAGTCGAAGTGCAGGTCATTAAGGTTTACCCCACCAAATTATTCTTAATCAATCGTTGCAGTAATATTTTTATTCTAGTTTGCGCCTTTGTGTTAGCTTTGGTTTTGATGTTCAGTCAACAGCTATCATCAAAAAACGATCAGTTGGAACATGACACATCTAAATCGACAGCGATAATTGAGAATTCAAACCATGCAAGTGCACCAAGCAATTATACGGAGCTACGCACTGAGCTTATTAAGTTGCGGCTTCATAACAGCCTAAGGCCAGTCCGTCATCAAAGCTCGTTTACAACTAAGGATGAATTCTCGGTAAGAAAAACAGCTGTGAAAGCAGCAGAAAAATCCCATTATGATTTTGTTTGGTAGTCTCTACATTTTTGCACGTTTATTGCTAATAATTTCTATATATCCATTAGTCGTCAATTTTTAGTCGATAAAAGTGTAAGTTTCCTTTGGAATTTAAACATAAGAGTTATCGCTCAATAGCGCTCATTAGCAAAAATAATGCGTTTCTTGTTTGGCATGCCGTTGACCAGGCAGGGAATTCCTTTGCCATAAAACAAGCGTGGGAGCCGTCTTATAATAGTTTATTAAAAAAAGAGCGCGATATTTTACAAAGTTTAGGCAAACATCAGCACTTAATTCATGTTTTGGACAATGACATGCTGCCAAATGGATGTCAGTACTTAGTCTACCAATGGTATCCACAGGCGTTATATGGCCTTTTAGCTCAACAGTATTCATTAGATTGGCAATGTTTAGTCGACTGGATGAGACAAATCTTTTCAACGCTAAAAATATTGCATGAACAAGGAATCTTACATAAGGATATTAAACCTCAAAATCTACTCATCAATGCGCAAAATCAGTTGGTGTTGACAGATTTCGAAACCGCTGAATTTATCCATGGCGCGCGCAAATATTCAGTGCAAGCAGAGCGAAATACTGCATTTACGCCGGCGTATTCAAGTCCCGAGTTAATAAATGGTAGCGCTCAATTAACCCCAGCCACCGATATTTATTCCGCAGGCAAAGTGTTGATAGACTTGGTTAACAAATTGCCAAGAGATCAGCAACAAGGTTTTGCTTCATTCATTTCTTCATTAACTGCCGAAAACCCTCAAGACCGTCCAGAAAGCGTAGATCTCTGTTTGCAGATGCTGGAAAAACTACCTGAAAAATTTGAGCAAAACTTAACTCAACGATTTGTCCAAGAAGAGTGGCTGTCAGATGATTATCATCAGTTAGCGAAACAGATAGAAAATCTGATTTTGCTAAAGGGGTACTGTAATGAACAGCAGATTTTGCCTGCTCTTGAATATTCTACTCAGGTAAATATTGAAAAGTATTCTCGAGAATATTTGTCCAAGGTAATAGAGGATGTGGTAGCGAAATTAGGCCAAGATCCTAAATTGAGTGACTACTTAGTTTATTGTCAGCGCCTTTATTTATTAGAGCAAAAAAGTACACAACTTGAGCAACCCCAATGGGAAGAATTGGTAAAGACTGGTTGCCATCTGTCCGGACAGTCAAAACAAAGCATAGAAGCCTTGCTTGAAGAAAAATTCAAAATTAAAACAAAGGCTTGGCCAAGATGGTTTTTGCTAGGGATTTTCTTGGTAGTAATGAGTATTCTCTATATTGGTTGGACAATTTTTACTTTCCCTACGTCAGAAAAGCCAACGGAGATTACTCATCAACCCCAAGCAGAGGTAAAGCAAGTAATTGACAATACAAATAGCCTAGAGCAAAGGGCAACTCACACCTCGGTAGAAAAGCTAGATGCAAATATTCGATACCTGAGCTTTACCGATAGCCAAAACACCCAAGTACAAATAACCTTGGTAAAAATAAACACCAATAAGTCGCCAATATGGGTAATGCAACATGAAGTTTCTAATCAACTTTATAATGCATGCATTAGGGCAGGTAAGTGCAGAGATAATAAAGTTATTTCGACCTCGTTGAAAAAACAAAATTTAAATAATGATGACTACCCAGCAGTTCAAGTTAGCTGGTATTCCATTCAAGAAGAGTTTATTCCATTTTTAAATGCCCAACTAAATACAAAATTTGCCTTACCCAGTAAAATCCAATGGTTGCAAATTAGTTCGCAGGCGAAAATAGATATCACAAATGGTATGTTGAGTATGCACTGTCGAGGTTGCAAGGCAATTACAAGTGTCAATTTTCAAGGACAACCAATGCCGGTAAATTACTTAGCGGCAGATAAATCAAACCTTATGCATGTGTTCGGCAATGTTAGAGAATGGCTTTCAGATTGTCCTGAAAATCAATATGGTTCACCGGCCTGTCATCAAGCTCTAGTCGCTGGAGGTTCATGGATGCAATCATATGATGTTATAATCCAGGATCAGTTTAATCGTCTGCAAAAGCGGGCCAAATCAATCGATACAGGATTTAGACTTGTTGAAGTTTCTGAATAATTATTTTTCTGTATTACTTCTTTGCTTAATGTGCGCGCTGACGACGTCAGCCTATGGGCGTACATTGTTGTTACTACCGTCTGTTAACTCGGAGCAACACGCAATACAGGCTCAACAAGACATAGAAACAATCTTAGTTAAGCAATTGAACAAAAAGCTACATAACGTACAAGTTGCTAGCAAGATTGATTCTATATGCAGTGATCAGCCCTGTGATAGCGATATTCAGGTGCTTTCAAGGTTAATTTCAAGATATCCTTTGGTTGATTTGGTATTGTTCTATTCTGTTCCCTTGTCCGAAAATAAAACTGCATTTATTACCGCTTACGATCCTTATTCCCAAACGGAAATTTTTAATATTGTATTGGAATCGGATCAGGTCGCTAATTGGCAAACAAACGTCATAGCCAGTGCACTTGGACAGCAAGCAACAATCAATATTGAAAACTTACAGCATTCTGTCCAAATTGAATTAGCATTAAAAGGATTTAGTGTCGAAGAATTAGTCCCAGTCACTACCTTTTTGTTATCTCTGAGCCAAGAAAATCAGGTTAAGTTGATTAAAACATTAAATCAGAACTATGCGTTATCTTCCATTATGCCAGTGGTCGAAACACATTATTCAGTTTACAGCGACATGACAGTGACACATCTTTATAACGAGCTTGTGCGTTTCTGGGAGTTGCAAAATATCGATGTTGATATGTCTTTTGAGCGTGAAGACGCTCGTCTTACTATTAGTCGTATAGGTAATCCTTATACACCATCTATGGTGACTTTGGGTTTGGTGGCTATAGTAGGTTTGGTGTTGATTTACTTAAGCCTTCACCGTTATTTCTTTCATAACCGATTGGAGTATCTGGCGGAAAAAAAATATGTTGAAGAATGGTTGGCGACTTATAAAAAAGCCAGTAAAAACATATTTAAAGTAAGTGATCATTGGAAGAGTCAATTAAATTTTTGGCAACAAATCAACCGCGAATCTCAGCAACTAGAAAAACAAGCTAAGATTTTTTACGATGCTGGGGATCTACACACGGCCAAACTCTTTATTAGCAAGGCGTTAAACATCAATGCTAGTGCACCTCTAGCAAATAAGCTTATTCGAGAAATCGAAAAAGAAGAATCATCAAGCAAACAACTCACAGATAGAGAACAGTGGGTGCGTAATAAGATTGCTAAAGCAATGAGTAATTTTCGCAACGATAGTATTTACAAGGCACTTCGTCAGGCTTATCAAGCAGAGTCAAGTATAAGAGAAGACAAGCATTTCAAGAAACAACTTAAGGCAATTACGAAGCTTATAAACAGAATCAATGGCCAAGCTAGCTATCAATATTCTCGTTTGCATATTCGACATAACAATCTTCCAGAGCAAATCAGCCTTGGTTGCGAAGAAAAATTAATGATAGGAAGAGAAAACGATACGCTAACAAAGGATTTTGTAGGTGTCGTTGCAATAGAGCATAAGGGGCTATCCCGCATTGGTCGACAAACACTTATTTATAGAGATGAAAAAGGGTTCTGGCTTGAGGACTTAGGAAGTACCAATGGCACATATGTAAATGGCAAAAAGTTAGAAAGCTCATACTGTATTCAGGATACCGACAAGCTATTATTTGGCGCCGATTCGCAAATTGCAGGTGTTGTACTCAATGTGCAACTTTATAATCAAGCGGATGCGCTGCATTTGAGTTTAGAAAAGAATATGCATGAAAACCAAGGAATAAGAGAGCTTGCTCAATTATGGCCGGATTATATGCACGCCGCACGAATGGAATATTGGGTAACGAAAATTCCTTTAGTGCTCTGTATGGACAAAGATTCAAAAGCACTTAGTTTGTCTACAGAGCGCAAAAAATATGGCAACAATGTCGCTATTTGTCGCATTGAGCTGTTGCCCTACGCTAGTGTTGCTCCCATTGGTGATGCTAATGTTAATGTCGAAGGGCAACCCTTACTTGGAAAAATGCCTGTAATCTTGCCAATGCAATTGGAATTTGATGGGGAAATTATTACTCTCACGGCTGACAGTTATACCCAAATAAAACAAAGTAGTCATTTTCAACACCAAACGCGGCTAATGCAGGAAGACTGATTATGTCCCTCGTAGCAACATCGTCCGCTTTTACTGATGAAATATTGCTTTTGCAAGATGTGACCTTAGCAAATCATAGACAACAGCATAAATTTACCGCTCGAAATGTCGAATTGCTCAGTCGTCATTTAATCGCTCGCCATTACAATAGTCTTTCATGGGAACTCGCGCATTTGTTGTGGCGCGTAGTCAATACCCGTGAGAACGCAGCAATTTACAATTTTTTCTGGATAGAAGAAGCCGTTCATTCTGAAACTGCAAAATCTTGGTTTGAGGACAATCAGCTCAATGTTCTAAATCAAGCATCCTCTGAAACTCTGCCAAATGCCTTGCAAATTGTTATTCATCAGCATGAATTTACGCTTTCTTGGTCAAGAATCAATATTTTAGCGGCCTTAACCGAATTCATGATTAATCTTGCCCCGCAAATTATGGATGAAATCCAACAAATATTATGGGGGAAAGGGCTCAACGCTATTCGCTCATGTGCAGGTCATATACAAAAACATTTATATCAGGCATTAGAGGCGCTATTGCCGCCAGCGCGTGCGCAACAAAAACTATATTTCTTTGAGCAACAAATTCAAAATATCGAACCTAGAGAAGTGAACCTGATATTTTGTGATTTATGGAAAAAAGCAAAAGATATTGAGGGATTAACGAAATTATCGAATTTCTATGGGCAATTGTGTGCTTACTTTCAAGCCAAAGAAGCAGACTTTTCAGCAGAGTCATTAGATGCGTTAGAGGCTGACGAAAAAATAAGTGAAAACATCTTCGCTATGCTTAATCAAAGGGAAGAAAGCACGCATAGGTTATCTTCCGCATTAAACAATGTAAAAGTGCTCAGTCAAGCCCAGTGGGCCAAAGTGGAATTAATCAATACTGAGACGAGATTAAGTGAGGACTTGTTTCTAGCGCTATGCTCATTGTGGAGTTTTGCCCCCACACAAACAAAATTAATTCAGGCGGTCCGTAATAATAGCTCAAGAGAAACTCGTCTCTCATTGTTAGATGAAATGGAAAATTATCAGCAGCAAGTGAATTTCATTCAGGCGATGATGAAACTCAATAGCCAAAACGCTTTGGCCTGTTTGCAACTGATAAAAGTGCATTTTCCAAACAAGGTAGTCAAAGCCTTGGGCACATATAGCATTTGGTTAGAGACAATCGAACAAAAAGTGTCAGAAGCGGGCTCCACACAAGTTGCGTCATTGGAAGAAAATCCCGAAAGTCTATGTCCCGATATTTTTGAACAAGCGCAGAGTGCACTAAAGAAGAACAACCGCAAAGGATTTACAGTTTCAACTTTGGCAAGCATAGATGACTATATGTCTACACTGCAAATGCTAAACATATTGAATATTTCTTTAAGAAAAATTTTAGCTAAATTACAGGCCTTTAATGGTGATAACTATACGCTGGAAACAAAATACCTTGCTGACCGTTGCATAATAGAAAGTGAGTATTACCAGAGGTATTTTGAATGAATAAGGCCCAGCAGGCGTACTTTTTTGCGATGTCAGAGATAATCCATAGTGAAGATTTGCTCAAGCAAATAAGTAATGCAGACAAAGTGTCAGATAAACTAAGCTATTCGGAAATTGCTCAATATGCGGTGTCAAGAATGCCAAGTGCATCTGCTAACGTGCAAACAATGATCAATAGCAATGTAAATTACCGTCGAATTTACAAAAGCATTGTCGAAAAAATATGCCGTTTTTACAGTCCTAAACAAGTAGCAGCTAGTTCAAGTACCCAAATATTTGAGCGCAAAACCTCAGATTTTCAACTAGCTTTATCAGTAAACGAAAACTCAGTTAAGCAAGACGTTACTGTTACATTGGCGTTACACAGATCAGATGATAAAGTTGCTTCAGAGGCAAGTTTACACTGTTTCTATCAAGAGTTGGCCATGCCATTACATCTGACTAAAAATAGACAAGGTGTATTTGAAGCAAAAATATCCAGTCATGATGCTATTTTTTCAGCCTTAGGTGATGCTGAATGCGAGATCTATATTAGATAGGGAGTAAGGCTTATACAGTCATATCATTTGTATGTTGCAACAACCCAAGGCTTGGTGAAAATTGAAAAAATACTGAATTTACCTGAGTCTCAATCTTCTGTTGTAACCATAAAAGGTAGTGCTGATAAAGCCTCCATTTCAGATTCTTATGAACACTTTGTTCAGCGTACAACTGGCGTGATCCAACGCATGGTTGATGGACAGAATTTTCACGTCATTATAAGTCAAAATATCGATCACGGAGAATCATGGCAATTAGCCTTTGTTATCGGGCATCTATTAGCTTCTATTTCACGGCTGGCAGAGGGCGAACCAAAAGATAGCGATACCATAATTATTGCGTCTGGACGCGTTGATCCTTTAACAAATAAGGTAGAAAGGATTGAGTTTTTACAGCAGAAAATAATTCGGGCTCAATTGGCGCTTTCAGGATTAAATTCCACAGCCAACTCGATTTGTTTTTTTATTCCAACAGACAACTATAGAGCGCCACTGCCAGATACTTCATTGGTATTAACACCCGTCAATGAGTTACAAGAGCTTAGTAATTTTCTACAACGTCTTGGGCTATCGGTAAATAGCACCTTAACTACCACCGAGAGTAATCAGGTTTTCACTGGTAATATCATTGAAAGCCAGTCTGTAAATAAAGCGTCTATCTTAGCTAAGTTTATTGCTGGCAGCCTAATGTTGCTATTGGCTTTGTGGTTCATCTTAATACCTAACACAGAGACCTTGTTTATCGAAACCAGAGTCGGTTTAAACGGTTGCATTGAGACCCAAGAAATTACACATCCGTTTGAACTGTTTGAGTCAAATATATTGCCTGCTATTAATCTCCATGGTTTATGCAGGATGCAGATTTTATTGCCAGAACATATTCAATCGGTATTTTTAATTTCAGATGCTAACAAGGTGTTGGTATTGGAAGAACAAAAAACAAACCTCTGGACGATTCCCTTGCCGAATAAGCAAAATATGTCTCGAGAGTACTTACTTTTTTTATCAACAAGCAAATTAGATAAAGCGGATCAGCAAAGTCTAACTGACTATTTGTCGGGTCTAGAAAGCCCTTCAATATCCCCAGACATCATTAAAAGTTGGTCTAAAAAACAAAATATTTCCGCTTTTTTTCTTACTCAACGACTGATTCACTAAAAAATCCAGCAAACTGTTTCATAACCTAAATTGAGTACATCAACATTGGGTTACCTATGAAATTGCCATTAATTTTTATTGCTATTGTAATGTTAAGCGCCTGTTCTATGACGGAGCCGCAAGTTGCTGCGTTAGAACCTTCTAGTTCACGTCTTGATCAAAATTGTGTCGAGCAAGTTTTTAAACGGGAAGCACAGTCCAACGGCCATGCAAGCCAGTTTTTAGCATTAGCTAATAATGCAGAAGCTTGTCTTGGTAATCAGCAATTTTCTGCAAACCATCCAGACAATCATACTGCGATGCAGTTACAAGCGCTGGCTGTGACTTCTTATATTAAGTCTGGCGAAGTATCCTTAGCTAAATCTGCATTGACAGAATTTAAACGTAAATTTCCTATGCAAGACCTTGTATATCCTGACTTCACTTCTTTTTTAGATTCAGCAACAGCTTTACTTGAATATGAACATTTGTCTCAATACCAACTTGCGCGATTGAATATAAACCCCTTATTACGCAAAGAGCTTGATCGACAACAGCGCTGGTTGAGTCAATAGGAGAAAATCATGCAAATACCTACTCTAAAAAAATCATATTTGTTAATTGCTACTGTACTAATAGGTTTGAATGCCCAAGCGAATGAATGGCAACCCGTTGAAGTTGAGCAGTTAATTGAGTTACCGGTCAATTTAATTGAAAAACGCATTCAGCAAGATTTTAATTTATCGCCTATGGCAAGCAAATTAAGCCATATCGAATCAGCCTTGGTGTCTCAAGGCGAAAAAATAAAAGCACTGCAAGCAATTGTGCAAGAAGCAAAAGACAACGAGATGATCGATGAGAAAGTTAATCTGGTAAAAGTGAAGTCAGATTTTCTTGATAACATGCAAGAAGGGCAGCTACTCAGACAAAAATCTCTCAGTCAGAAAATAGATCTTTATCAAGCTGTACTTGAAAAGCTCTATCAACAACAAAACCGACAACAATCAAGCGCACTATATCAGGTTAAACAACAGCAAGAAGCGGCCAGAGAGCGCATGGAAAAAGTGATGGCGAAAGTCGATGCGGCAATGTCAGAACAAGGCCTTACCCAAACTACGCCATATGCGGATGAATTTACCAAGAATTTAGCAAAAATTAATAAGTTAAAAGAAGCTATTCAATCACATAAAGCGAACATGTCGCCAATGGTAAATGGTATCGAAGTATCAACTGAAGAATACGTACGTCAATTGCTGATGCAAGTCGCTTCTGAGCAGTCTTTGTTAGACCAAGAAGCCTTAATGTTAAGTTATATGTCTCGTCTTGTGGCCCTTGACGCTCAAGCGCTTGAATATGCCATCAATATTGAAGATGAAGATGCGTCCGGTAGCAAGATTGAAAGCACTACGACGCCAGCAACTTCCGTTAGTCTGTTTTTATAAGGAATAAGCAAATGAAATTCTTTAATACCTTTGCTCTAATCGCCGTTGTGAGCGTTTTTTCTACCAGTGCACAAGCTGACAATAACTTGTTAAGCCTAAAAAATCTCGAAAGAGAAAGGGCTAAGTTCTTACATACAATGTTGTCAGATGCCGATAGTCCCGATCAAAAACGACAGCAAATACTGATGTCCCAGCGACATCTGATTGATATGGAACGCATGGTTATCCGTGACGATAGACTGACTAAAAGTCAAAGTGATTTAGTGAAAAGTGCATTTTTACAGTTTGATTTAACTTTTTTAATGCATTCAAGCGCCGAGCAATCCGCACAACCATTAGCCCATTGGATGAAACAGGTTGGTATGGATACTCAATCAGTAATCAACGCTAAACCTGGATTCAGAAAATGAAACTGATGGTGTTAAATCAATCAAGTTGGCGCTTGGGTTTATCCCTGTTGTACTGGATGGGAGGGGCTTTAGTCATCCTTGGTGCCGCTTTGAGTTTTTTTCTGGATATGTCGGTCGCCGACATGCTTGATAGTTTAAATCGACATTTTGGAAAAACCTTTAGTTTTCTATTTATTGCTCTGGTTTGTCTGGCGACTTTAGCACTAAAGAAAATGTATGAAATCGCACCCGTTAATGGGCAAGCTTATTGGGCCGAAATTGCATTGCAAGCGGCTAATGGGATATCAACTATTGCGCTGACCTTTACTCTGCTAGGGATTAGTTTAGGTATAGGATATTTATCTGAAAAACCCTTAGCACCAGAAAATGTTAATGACATTATTTCTCAGTTGACGTCTCAATTTTCCATGGCGTTTATGACCACAGTTGTGGGCTTGCCAACAGCGGCAGTTTTGCGTGCTTTAGTGGCAGTTAAATTAGCAAAATCTCAATAGTGAGGAATCGACTTATGCTAGCAAAAATAACCTTTTTTATTGTAGTTGTAATAGGGGCCTGTTACCTGAGCATAAAATCATTTGGACTTCCATGGCAACATGCGGACAGTCAGCAAACCATGGGTAAAGACAGTGATAGTAATATTCAGCTGACAAAAGAGTTACGAAGTCTAGAACTGAGAATTGAACAATTAGAGTCAGAAAATCTGCAACTTCAAACCAGTATAGCTAACCTTGATCAACAAAAAACTGAATTCACGAAAACACAAAATCAAGCCTTGGAAGAAGAAAAACCAGTGCTTGAAGAGCAAGTGACTGCGCTAGTTGCGAATTCAACTAAGCAAGACTCACATATGGGGAATGAAGAAGGTGTTTTACACTCCGATAAACGCGCAACACTTTTAAAACATCAAGCCGCATTACGCGAGGTTGCCAGCAAGCGGCAACTTGCTGCGATTAATGCGTTGCAATAATTGCTCTAAATATGAAAAGTGTTTGGTGGTATGCAAGTAGCGGAGTTTTGCTAGCCTTATTGATAATAGATCTTTTGAGCTTCCCTATAGAGGCGATAGAAGATAAGGAACAAGACATCAGCATTCAGGCGCAAGCAGAGCCAAAATTAAGCTTGGCTCAAGTGAGCTTGCCTAAAGTACCTCAAGAGTTTGAACAAGACTTGGATACGGAATCTAATTCAAGCTCAGTAGCCAAGGGTATAGAAGGCGTAGAAGTTAAGCCTCAACATCACGTCAGTACAGATTCTTTGGCCAAATTAAAATCTGATGCGTTTTTGATTTCTATGCCCTTGGATCAAATGCAGCATAATGCATTAGGCACATTTTTGTACCAATGTGTAGGCATAGGTTTTGGCAGTATTACTTACAACAAAGCCGCGGCTGAATTGATTTATTTATCAAAATCAAGGACAACGCCTAGTAAAATTTTAAGACGCGTAAACAAAACATTGTTTTCTTTTGAAAAGCAGCTAACCACCGCCTATGAAAAACAGAATAATCTGGTCAGGTTATATCCAATGTGGTTTGATCTGCAGTTAGTAGAAATGATTAATAGTCATTCTCCGCAGTCTGAATTGAAAAGCTTTACAGCGGAATACGAATTGAATAATAAGCGCTTGTGGTTAAAAAATATCGTAATAAATGGGCAAGATATTGCTGGAAAGTGGCTGTTGGCTAACGGGGCAAATGCTAGTTGCCAAGCAATGTAACCAAGTATAAAGCGCCCATCAACAAAGGCTGGTGAAGTAAATAAATAGAAAGGCTATGCTTACCCGGCCATACCCACCATTTTTTTTCATAGCTAATCAAATTTTTTGCGGGATCTTTAAGAAACCAGTTCGCATGGGCTAGACCTATGCCCAACAACACCATACCGAACCAAGGGACAAAAGCGACATAATCATTGGTATAGCTAGGTAGATTATCGAATAGCAAGTGGAACGGCCAACGTGTAGGCACTATTTGTAAAGCGCCGGTTATTAAAAAAAGAGCACCTAGACCTATGGAAATTTTGGGGTGATGAATAAACAAAATGCCAATTAGAGACGATACCGCTAAAAAGTGTAACACACCAAAAAAAATCCAATTTTTAGGAATGAAAAGGTAAGAGCCAATGGAAATTACGCCAGCAGCGCCGGCAATTTGCAATACGCGCACAAAAAATTTCTTGGGCCTAAACCGCTGCTTATAAGCCAAAGTTAAAGAAGCTCCCAAACATAGAAAGAATAAAGAAATAATCAGCCATCTAAATTGCTGCCAGCCACTGCCATCAGGAATATCTGACGAAATAAAATGAAAAAATTTGAGGTCGTAAATAAAATGGAAAATCACCATCAGAACAATGGCAAGCGTGCGCATAATATCGAGTGTAATAATTCTATTCGGCGTCATTTAAAAATGTTTCAAACTGTGGGTAAGTGAGCAAAATTAACAGAGACCAGTATAGACTGCTACCGAGTTTAAGTACATTGATAACCAAAATAACCCTTTGATTAAAAATAATTAATTGATTTACCGCATTGTATTTTCTATCAATCTCAATACACTAAAGCCTATGAGTACCTTATCTCCCGCTTTCGATAATTTTTGGTTTCTTCCCCTTGGCGGAACAGGGGAGATTGGAATGAATTTAAATTTATATGGCCATGCAAAAAATTGGCTTATGGTTGATTGCGGGGCCACCTTTAATGTGCCATTGGACCCTGAAAAAGATAATGATTTCTCAGTCAAAAGACATGATGTAGTTGTACCTGATGCGTCCTTTATTATTGAAAACAAAGATGCTTTATGCGGCATAGTGATTACCCATGCCCATGAGGATCATCTTGGAGCCTTAATGCACATATGGCCTCAACTTGATAATTGTCCAATTTATACAACAAGGTTTACCGCCGAAGTCATCCGCCGTAAATTCTACCGTGCGGATTTATTTTATGAGTTACCAATTGTTGAAGTGCGAACTGGTGATATCCTAGATATAGGGCCTTTTACCCTTCGATGGCTTTCTATTACACATTCAATTCCAGAACCTCAAGCACTTTTGATTACCACCTCTTTAGGCAGTGTCTTTCATACAGCAGACTGGAAAATTGACATGCAACCTGTAATAGGGAACAAGTTTAAACCTTCAAGATTTAAAGCGCTGTCGAAAGAAAATATCTTATCCATGGTTTGTGACTCCACAAACGCTAATCGAGCGGGCTTCTCGGTGTCAGAAAAAGAATGTGAATACGGGTTACATCAACTGATTCAAAAAGCCAATGGACGGGTAATTGTAACTTGTTTTGCAAGTAATATAGCGCGTTTATTAACCTTGTTTAAAATTGCGCGTGAAACAGGCCGGTACGTATGCTTATTCGGTCAATCTCTCGATAATATGATAAGTATTGCCAGAGCTACTGATAACTGGCCCGACGATTATCATCCCATCCCTAAACGCCACATTGGGTATTTACCCGCCCGTGAAGTACTTATTATTGCCACTGGAAGTCAAGGCGAATCAAAAGCTGCGCTTAGTAGAATGGCTGATGGAACCCATAGAGATTGTGATCTTGAAAAAGGAGATACCGTTATCTTCAGTAGCATTGTAATCCCAGGTAACGAAAAACCCATTCTCAAATTGGTCGAAAAACTCAAAAATCAAGACGTAACTGTGTATCAAAGTGAAAACTGTGAGTACAGAATTCATGCCTCTGGACACCCGAATTCAGAGGATTTAGCCCAGATGTATCAGTGGGTAAGACCAAAGTCTGTGATACCGACACACGGCGAATCTCTGCATATGACGGCTAATGCGGCCATAGCAAAACGGGTCGGAGTTGAAACTCAAATGGTCGGTGTAAATGGCGATTTATTTGAGCTAGCGCCAAATTACCAAAAACGAAATCAAGTCGTAAAAACTGGCAGAATCCCAATTTAATTATGTGATTTTTGGAAAAACACTATATCTTTTTAAATGTTTTTAACATTAGGTTAACCCTTTAGATTTAAATTCTCATCTGCACATTTGGACACTTAAGGGTAATCTATGAAATTAAACAAAAATAAACTAGCACTAGCTACACTAATTTCTTCTTCGTTAATGTTGTCATCAGGCCTTGCGAATGCGGGCGTTGAGTTGGTTAAAGTTCCTGTGGACGGGGAAGAGTTATCCGTCGTAATGGGAGGTTATGCGAAGGTTGATGTTCGTCATGTTAGTGGTGATGTTCAGTATCAGGACTATTGGTTAGCCAATATTCCAGGTGGTGGACCATTGGATACTTCTCATACAGGTTTTAACATTCGCGAGTCGCGCGTTAACTTTAAAGTTACAAAAGGGGACGTATACGGGGTAGTTGAAATTGACTTCTACGGCGACAACGGCAATGCGAACGAAGTAGTAAGTAACTCAAATAATCCTAGATTACGTCATTTCTATTTTGGTTATAAAAATTGGATGGTCGGGCAAAACTGGTCTACTTTCATGCCTTTGCATTCATTGCCTGAAGCCTTGGACTTTGGTGGTCCACACGTAGGTGAAGTTTTCATTCGTCAAACCCAAATTCGTTACACTAATGGACCTTGGCAGTTTGCCATAGAAAACCCAGAAACTAATGGTGACGGTGATGTTGGACGCCCAAGTGGTGCGGTAGGTTTGTCAGGAAGTCAAGCAGACCCTGATGAAACTATTCCAGATTTTGTTGCTCGTTATAATTTGACCAAAGACTGGGGTACGGTTTCTTTCGGTGCATTAATACGAAAAGTTGACCAAGGTGGTTTGGATGAAACTGCGATTGCAGCCTCTATTGCCGGTAAAATCAAAACAGTGGGTAAAGATGACTTCAGATTTTCTTTACAATTAGGTGAGCCTGGTCGTTATGTAGCGGCAGCTATGACACCTGATATTGTAACTAACGCTGATGATCAAGTGGAAGTGGAACAAACCACTGCGTTTACAGTGGCATATAGACACTTCTGGAATGAAAGTACTCGTTCAACAGCTTATTATGGTCAGGCTGAAACAGACGTGTTAGGTCGTAAACGTTCACACGGTGCTATTAACCTTATCACTGACGTTACAAAAAGCTTGAATGTAGGGGCTGAATTAGGTCAGTTCTCAGTAGACGATGAAGGTATTTTAAGCTTCGATTCTATTTATCTGCAGTTTTCTGCGAAGTATGCTTTCTAATCGCAAATAAACTTAAGCAGTTAATTAAAAGCAGCAATACTAAATAAAGTATTGCTGCTTTTTGCCAAATGATGCTTTGAAATGATCGATAAGCAACTTTATCTTATGATCTGGTTGGCGAGTTCTAGGATAAACGGCATAAATTCCCATAGATTTATTGGTGTAACGATTTAAAATTGGAATGAGTCTCCTACGTTCAACATCATCGTGCGCCAATGCTTGAGGCAAAAAACAAATCCCCAGATCCGCTAATGCCGCTTCTTTTACTGCAATTAAATTATTGCTAATAAATCTTCCTTTAATCATTAGTTGTTGTTCAACACCGTTAATATTGAATTGCCAATGGTCTACACCTGACGAATCATATTTATATTGTAAACATTCATGCTCATGTAATTCATTAGGATGCAAAGGCGTCCCATGTTTCTTTAAATATTTTGGGCTTGCGCAGACAATCCATTTCGATTCCACTAATTTGCGCGCAATTAAACTGGAATCTTCCAAATGGGCGGTGCGAATGGCTATATCAAAACCTTCGTCAACTAAATCAACAACTCTATTAGTGACTTGCAAATCAATTTTTATGTCTGGATATTCATTACAAAATTCAGCAATAGATTGGCCTAATACTAACTGAGCAGTTATGACTGGCATTGTAATTTTTATAGTACCTTTGACTTCGTTTGAATAGGCGCAAACTACGTCGGTTGCATCTTGCATTGCAGTTTTTGCTATCAGCGCCTTTGAATATAAAGCTTTACCAGCGTCAGTTAAACTCAGCTTCCTAGTCGTTCGATATAAAAGTTGCACATTCAGAGTATCTTCTAATCGACCTATACGCTTACTTACCACTGAATTCGTTAGCTGAAGCATATCTGCTACTTTTGAAAAAGAACCCGTTTCAACTACTTGAACAAATAGCAGAATATCATCTGCGCGAATCATATTATTCTCCGATTATGCAAGAAAAAGAAAAACACTAAGTAATTTATGGTAGGTATAACAGTAAACATTCGGTTGGACTATAAGACCTCAGTCTAGGCGTTAGTTCCTATCTGGCCATTATTATTTTGGTTTTGAGTGCCATAAATATATGTTATCGTTGTGTAAAATTAAAAGTTATAACAAATTGTCATCTACCAATTGGAGAGCCCAATGAGCGTGTCAGCGCCGCAAATTTCAGTTAAATCTCCCTCTAGTCCTTACGATAAATGTCTTGATAGCGGAGTTCGTTTAGGCGAATGGAAATATGACGATACAGCTGAAATTTTAGAAAAGTTGGAAACTATTCTTGGTGTAGATAATGTCTCGGCGGATCCTAAAGACAATAAGCATTATCGAAAAGGTTGGCGTTCAGGTGAGGGCAGTGCTTTAGCTGTTTTGTTTCCTAAGAATCTATCATCACTTTGGCAGGCGATAAAATGTTGTGTGGCTTATGATTGTATTATCATAATGCAGGCCGCCAATACTGGACTCACTGAAGGGTCAACGCCTAACAATAATGATTACGATCGTCCTGTTGTGGTAATAAATACATTGGCGCTAAATGATGTATATTTGATTAATGAAGGATATCAAGTTGTTTGTCATCCTGGTGCGACTTTGCATAAACTTGAATCCATGCTAGCGGATATAGGTCGTACACCACACTCTGTAATAGGTTCTAGTTGTCTTGGCGCCTCTGTTATTGGTGGAATAGCTAACAATTCTGGAGGGGCTCTAGTAAAAAGAGGTCCGGCTTACACCGAATGCGCCTTGTTCGCGCAAATAAATGACCAAGGTCAGTTATTGCTATCAAATCATTTAGGACTTGATTTAGGCGATGACCCAGATGCTATTATTCAAAACTTAAGCATTGGAAATTTTGACAGCGCTTCAAATGATCAAGGTTCCCGCTTGAGTTGTGATACCCAATACACTGCAAGAATAAGAGATATTACCTCGGATACTCCCAGCCGATACAATGCCAACCCTGATAGATTGTTTGAAGCTAGCGGATGTGCTGGTAAGCTAGCTATTTTTGCAGTAAGAGTTGATTCTCATAAAAAGCCTCAAGCAGAAAAAACATTCTACATTGGCACCAATGATCCCGCTGAATTAACCCAATTAAGACGGTCCATGTTGTCTGATTTACACTCTTTACCTGATGTTGCTGAATACATGCATAAAGACATTTTTGAAGTGTCTGAAAAATACGGTAAAGATACTTTCTTGAGCGTAAAGTATTTAGGCACTCAAAGACTACCTAAATTGTTTGCATTAAAATCGCGTATAGATAGTGCATTGAATGATATACATTGGTTGCCTAATGATTTAAGTGACAAAAGTATGCAGATGCTTAGTCGCTTATTGCCTCAGCACCTACCGCCAAGACTACTTAAATATAAAGATAAATATGAACATCATTTAATTTTAAAGGTAAGCGATGATGCTATTGCGCCTACCTCAGAATTTTTAGTTAACTTTTTTGCTGATTCTTCCAATGGTGACTACTTCGAATGTGATGCTGCCGAAGCACAAGGTGCGGTATTAAATAGATTTGCAGCCGCCGGTGCGGCTTTGCGATTTCAATTACTGAATAAAAAACGCTGTGGCGATATTTTAGCGCTCGATATTGCGCTAAAACGCAGTGAACAAGATTGGTTTGAACATCTGCCCCCAGACATTGATGCTATGATAGAAAAGAAGCTCTATTATGGGCATTTCTTTTGTTATGTTTTTCATCAAGATTATATCTTGAAGGCTTCGGCTGATGCCAAGTTAGTTAAACAAGAAATGCTAAAGCTATTAGATAATCGTGGTGCGAAATATCCAGCTGAACATAATGTTGGGCATTTGTATTCTGCAGAAACAGAATTACAGCAGTTTTATCAAACATTAGATCCTACAAATACCTTCAATCCAGGCGTAGGTAAAATGGATAAAACCAAACGTAATTGTGGCTGTTGTTAAGCTGAGTTGCTTATAGTTTAAAACTTAAGTAGTATCAGCTTAGTATTTTCGGCTTAAGGATCGAGCAAATGTCGAGTGGTTCTTATGCGCAGTAGTATCAATCTCATTTTCTTTTGTTTTGTTTTTGCATGTTTTCGTCCATCACTAGCTCTCGAAAATACATCGCCTCTGATTATTGATCCCAGATTACATGTTGTAGACACATCCATTGGATTAAACCAAGACTCTGTTTATGACATGCATGTTGACGATATTGGATTTCTTTGGTTGGGAACCGATGAAGGTCTAAATCGTTATGATGGTCAAAAAGTCGATATAATAAGAGATATCGACGGTTTGTTACGCAATAACCCAATATATTTCATTCTACAACCAGACCCTTCAACGCTTATTTTATCAACAGGAAAGCGCGGAATAGTTGTTTTCGATCTAAATAAAAATACCGCACGTTCAATTTTAGATGTTCCATTACGCCTAGAGGTGGATTTTAAGCAGTTTTCTGATGCCATGTTGATTCAAGAAAATGGCAATATTTTGGTTGCTATGAATGAAGAAATATACCGCCTCGATGCTAAGACTTTTGAAGCAACCATGGTATTTAGGCTCACTGATACCCAAGTTGAAAACATGCATAGCATTAGAGCGCTTTATTACGAAAACGGACTATTGCTGATTGGCACAACTAATGGATTGCTAGCCTATGATGAAATACTCGATTCGAGTAAAGTTATTTTTGAGAGTCTCGCAATTAACGATCATAGTGCCGATGTTAAGTTTTTAAATCGGATTGAACCTGATTATCTTTGGATTGGTACCGTAAAAGGGTTGTATAAGTACAATTACGGTAGTTTGATCAAACACATTAAATCAAATTGGCAACTACCACCGAAATTAGTGGTAAATAGCGACCTCAATATTTGGGATGTTAAAAAGAACGCCGCCGGTCAGATTTACATCGGGTCCGAAATTGGCTTGTTAAATTATAACCAAACTAAACAAGAACTCGTGTTCCTACTTGAACCCAAAAAGAATGTTGAAGTAATTTCAAATCCGGCTATAAAACGTCTTGTTTTCGACGCTAATGATAATGTTTGGCTTGCAACGGACAAAAGTGGGGCTTTTCTCTGGTCGCCAGTTAGCTTGCTGTTTAAGAATGTATTTAAATCAGCGATTCATAGTTCAGAAAATAATCTGAGTAATAATTCTGTTTGGTCGTTAAATCAAACCACTGAAAATACTTTGTGGGTGGGTACAGTTAACGGCTTAAATAAGTACGATTTAGATTCAGGCAAAATACAAATATTTAATCAAAGCCCGAGTAGGTTCACTGATTTTTCTGAATCAGACATCCAGCTAATCGAAACTTTTGATCAACGATATCTATGGTTATCTACAGGTACAGGCGTGCGACTGTTCGATACCCAAGAGACTGTTTTTGTTGATATTGCGGAAAAATACAGCCAAGAAATAAAACAAACCTTAGATGGGTTTCCTCATGCTATAAGGTTCGATGGCGTAGGGAATTTGTGGTCGGTAAATCCAGAATCTGACCTTTTTTACATAGATTTAAAAAATAAAAAGGTCATCAATTTTTCTACAATTGCGCCAGAATTTCCGACGCCAGAAGTTGCTGATATGGTTGGATATGATGCCATAACAAATATGATGCTAGTGGCTAGCTATGGCAAATTAATCGGGATTAATATCGATGATTTAAGTTGGAAGGTATTGCATCAGATCCACTCAAACCTAGTTGATTTTTATTCTCTCCCAAATGCGTTTGTAAGAGATGGAACAGAAAGGATTTGGCTGTCTTATTTGGGAGTAGGCTTGTTTGAACTCGATAGCCAATCGTTTAAAGAACGCAACCATTACAATGATTCAAATATTTTAGCAGACAATATTTTATATGGCTTACATGTAGATCACGATGGCAACCTTTGGTTTTCTTCACATTCAGGTATACATCGATTATCTCCAACTTCTTCGAGTGTTAATTCATTTCACTATGCCCACGGCCTATCTTCTGTAGAATTTAATCAAGGGGCTTACACTGTGCTGTCTAGTGGTGATATTGCTTATGGAGGTAACTCTGGATTTACTATCTTTTCCCCAGATAAATTGAGCGAAGAAGCAGATCGAACTCCACATCAACCAATTATTACTTCGGTCAGCTTAGCCAGTAGAGAATTAATTTCGCCGCTTACGGATCTTACAGGAACGACTATAAATCTAAACTACGATGATTTTGGTCTTAGCATCAGCTTCTCTATTCCATCTTTTAATACCACTTACACACCGAGATTTGGATATCGGATAATTAATGACAAGAACGTGATTAATTATCCCGTTGTTGCTAACAACAAAATTACAATTCCCACGCTACCTGCGGGCAAATATAAAATTGAAGTTTACAACGCCAATAAGTCTCGAAATCAATCTGAGCCTGCAGTGCTTTTTGTAAACGTTAGTTATCACCCTATGTTAACCCCAATAGCAATAGTGCTTTATGTGTTAACATTTTTAAGTTTATTAGCATTTTATTTGCATAGAAAAAGTGCTATGGAACTGGCGTTAACCCAAGCGAATAAACAAGTAAGTCTATACAATAAGCGTCTAAATGATGCATTGGAAGCCACGAATTCACACATTTGGGAATGGTCGAGTGAGTCAAATTTACTGGTCGGAGAGCGAATAAAACAGGAATTCACTGGCACTGAAAACGCTTCGATAGTATTTGAAGATTATATTGCGCGTATCTACAAAGATGATGTTGAAGACTACATAAATCATTGGAATGCTTTTTTAGATAAGAAAATTGATCACTTTGACATCACCTATAGATTCGTGGATCGAGAAGGCGAGATTTTGTGGTACCGAGATATTGGTAGTCTAATTGACAGTGAAAACAACAATAAAGCGCTTTCTATAAAAGGAACATATTCAAATCTTACCCAATCTGTGGCAGCTCAAGAGCGGTTAAAACTATTTGGTAATGCATTTAAATCAACGCGAGATTGGGTCATTATCTTTGATCGCAATTATTCACCTGTGGTTGCTAATCCCACTATGATCAAAGCCTTTGGTATATCAGGTCGTAAAAAGAACGATTTAGCGTTGAATCAGATTATTAATAACTATCACAATGAATACCGCTTATTAATCAAAAGGATGAAAGAGCTCCAATTAGGAGAGCATTGGAAAGACGAAGTAAGATTAAATGTCAATCAAAGGCAACTGACATTTTTAGTTGATATCAGTGCAATTTCGATGCATAAAAACAGTCAGTCTCCGGATTACTTTTTGGTAATTGGGACTGATATTACCCAACAAATTCAAGCCCAATCTGAATTACAAAAGTTAGCAAATTATGACGTTCTCACTGGGTTGATAAATAGATCCTTATTAATAGAAAGAATGCGTCATTCAATACAATTTGCGCGACGCCACCAAACAAAAGTTTATGCTCTTTTCATCGATTTAGACGGGTTTAAACCTGTTAATGATTCATTTGGCCATCAAGCCGGCGATAAGTTGCTAATAGAAATTGCCAATCGAATTAAGAACACTTTTAGGGAACAAGATAGCGTTGCCAGGTTGGGAGGAGATGAGTTTGTCGTGGTGCTTGATGAGGTAGCCGACAATCAACAGATTTCTAGAATCATGCAGGAGCTTTGTGATCTGATATCTCAGCCTATTTCTTTGGGAAATACCACAGTATCCGTCTCTGCATGTATTGGCGCCGCAATGTACCCTGAAGATGCGGATAATGCAGAAAATCTATTACGCAATGCTGATATTGCAATGTACGATGCTAAAGCGGTAAATAATCGACAACACAGTTTTTTTAATCATGCGATGAATGAACAAGTGCATTGGGATGTTGTTATGCGCAATAAAATTAGGGTCGCAACGAATCAAAAAGAGTTTATTAACCATTATCAGCCAATTATTGATGCAAGTACTGGTTACACAGCAGGTTTCGAATTACTTCTACGTTGGCGAGACGGCGAAACAGAAGTTTCTCCAGCACAATTTATCCCTATCGCAGAAAAAACAGGATGTATCGTCGATATTACCATGGATGCCATAGAAGCTACGATTAATGATATGGCAAATTGGTATTTGAGCGGGTTTAGGGGGTATGTAGCAATAAATTTATCACCATTGATCTTCAATGGGCGACCTCAGCTTGAAACCATCTGTGGAATGTTACGAAAACATAATTTGCCCGTGTCTAGTTTACGTTTTGAAATTACCGAAAGTGTCCTTATTGATGAGCCTAGAAAAGTGACTCGTTATATGCAGGAGATCCAAAATAAAGGTTTCTTAATTGCGTTGGACGATTTTGGTACTGGTTATTCTTCGCTAAAGTATTTAAAAGATTTTCCAATCGATATTTTAAAAATAGACAAGTCGTTTGTTGATGATATTGACTCAGATCGTAGTACTCAATCTATAGTGAGCTCTACACTTCAAATGAGCAGAGCAATGGATATTCAAACCATAGCCGAAGGAGTAGAAACCCAAGAGCAACTGGCATATTTTGCTCGTTCTGGCTGTGGCTTTTTACAAGGTTTCATTTTTTCAAAAGCGGTGGATGCTGCTGAGGCTAAATTATTAATTAATAAACAATGGTTTGACGTGCAAGAATCAAACGTACATAGGCTAGAATTATAGGCTTACTGGTAACAAGTATGACCAGTATTTATTTTGGTTATTGTTCTCTATACAAAATTCTGAGAGTCTCCTAAGCAAAAAGCGGTTGTGTTATTCAATCGATCCTGCGACATTATGCGTATGTAACTAATATGTAAATAAAATAATTGATTCAGGTTGCTTATGTCGTCAGAAAGTACTCATCAGTTGGATAATCAGACAATCCATTCACCCTTATCCATGTTATATCGTTGGGAGCAAGAAAAGCCGGACCAACACTATATGACTCAACCTGTAGATGGCAAATCACAAACCTATACATGGGCTGAAACTGCTACCGCTGTGCGTAAATTAGCTGCCCGGTTAAAAACCTATGAATATCATCCCGGAACGCGTATCGCGGTGTTGGCTAAAAATACTGCCGAATGGGTGATCACTGACCTTGCTATTATGATGGCAGGTCACATTTCAGTACCTATTTTTGCAACCGCCGGTAAAGATACGATTGAATACGTATTAGAGCACGCTGAATGCCCTTTATTATTTGTAGGAAAGTTAGACAATTACGATTCCATCAATCAATGTGAATTAGAAAAAGTCACTACTGTAGGTTTTCCATACGAAGGCTACAGTGCCGATCACAAGTGGCATGACTTTATTGACGTTGCACCTTTAGAAGAAAACCCTGTGCCTGATATGAACGCGATTATGACGATCATTTATACGTCAGGCAGTACAGGCCAGCCTAAAGGCGTCGTGCACACATATGCAACTATTTGCTGGGCGGCGCAAAACTCATTGAACACATTGACTATATCTGATGCAGATAGGGCCATGAGTTATCTACCTTTAGCGCATATTACTGAACGCGTATTGGTAGAATTAGCCAGTTTCTATTCCAGTATGACACTGCATTTTGTTGAATCATTAGAAACTTTTGCCAGAGATGTCAAACATTGCCGTCCCACCTTATTTATTTCCGTACCAAGGTTATGGACCAAATTTCAAATGGGAGTTTTGGTAAAAGTTTCCCAGAAAAAGCTAAATGTTTTATTAAAAATACCCTTTGTGGGTAAGAAGGTAGCTGCAAAAATTCGTGAAGAATTGGGCCTTAATGATGCTCGGCTCTGGGCTTCTGGTTCAGCGCCTTTAGCGCCTGCTATTATCAAATGGTTTAGTAAAATTGGAATCAATATATCTGAAGGTTGGGGCATGACCGAAAACTCAGCGTACGGTACTTCTAGTGTTCCTTTCAGATTGGATAAAATTGGTTGCATAGGCAAAGCCTACGAGGGTGTCGACATTCGAATAGCCGAAGATGGAGAAATTCAGGTTAAATCTCCATGTAATATGATTGGCTATTACAAGGACCAAGAAAAAACCAGCGGCGTTTTCACAAATGATGGCTACTTAAGAACCGGCGATAAAGGTGAAATAGATAGCGACGGTTATGTACGAATTACTGGTCGTTTAAAAGACATCTTTAAAACAGAGAAAGGTAAGTACGTAACGCCTGCGCCAATTGAAGCCAAAATTATGGAAAACTCAGTGGTAGAACAAGTCTGTGTGACTGGGACTAACTTACCACAACCTATTGCGCTATTAGTGCTATCAGCCGAGGCGCAAACCAAATCTAAGGAAGAAATTTCACAACTGTTGCAAGCGACATTAGAACAAGTGAATGCTGGTTTAGAAAGCCATCAAAGACTCGACCGAATTATTGTATTCTTGCAAGAATGGTCAATTGAAAACGACCTGTTAACACCAACACTTAAAGTAAAACGTCATGTGATCGAAGAAAGATTTAGTGACGTTATTCACAGCAAATTTAAAGATAAAATTGTTTGGCAATAGAAGTTAAGCAAATCTCAAGTAAGAACAAAAAAACTGCTTCGAATGTCCGAGCAGTTTTTTTTTTGTAACTCGATCCATAAACTATCCTTATCACTTTTAATAAAATAGCCAAAAGTATAACAAAAATTAAAGGTTAGACCTGTTAGGTCGATATCAAGACTGAACGGACGCCTTTATTCACAGCGTTTTCCATTTGCTCAATTTTCAATTAATAAGGTACAACTCATGTATAAACAGTTGCTAGGTGCAACGCTGTGCTTGCTGTGCTTATTGCTCAGCGGGAGCGCATTTGCAAAGCTTACTGTTATCGTTAATCCAGCAAATTCTGACCCTTTAGATGAAAAAACGGTTCAACGTATTTTTTTAGGGAAAGAAAAAAAGTTTGCTAGCGGTACAGAGTCTATTCCAGTAAATCAATCACCTGATAATGCGTTGAGGCATGAATTTGATGAAACTATTTTAGGTAGGAACACCAGTCAGGTATCTGCTTACTGGTCAAAGTTGGTATTTACTGGGAAAGGAATTCCACCTAAAGAAGTTATGAACGATGCTGAAGTAATAGAGTTGGTATCTAAAAATCCAAGTGTTATCGGTTATGTGGATTCTTCTTCACTTACTGATGCAGTAAAAGCAATAGACTTATAGAGGTGGTCATGATGAAAAATAAATTACTATTTCCATTATCACTTATTGCGCTGAGCCTTTCCCCAGTGGCAGAAGCAAATTCAGTTAGAATAAACGGTTTTGCAAACTTTACTGCTGGCATTTCAAGTGAAGAATCAGAGGCATTGGGATATTCAGATAAAGCAGATTTTAGTGAGCAAAGCCTGTTTGCAGTGCAATTGTCTGGTCAAATAAATGATAAAATGTCGGCAACAGCACAAATCGTTTCAAAAGGTAATAATGGCTACAGCGCAGATTTTGAATGGGCCTATATCAAATATGATATAGATTCTGAACAAAGCATTTTAGCTGGCCGTTTTAGATTACCTATTTTCCGCTATTCTTCTTCTTTAGATGTAGGTTATAGCTATCATTGGATTTCAGCGCCTAGTACAGTATATGACGTACCCTTTAATAACTTAGATGGTGTTCGTTACGACTATTCTAGTTTTGTCGGTGATTGGGAACTGATGTTTCAGGCAAGTTTAGGCAACTTCAAAGAAGAAGTTAGTGGTGGAAGCAGTGACGGTAGCAACGTTATTACAGCCAGCTTTGAAGCTACTTATGAAAGTTTCAAAATGCGTTTTGTTTATGGACAAGGTGACAATAACTTCCATTTACCACAACTTGATGCTTCTCTTGATCAGTTTGCAGCACTTTCGCCGGAACTGGCTGAAGAACTTCGCATGAATGACGATAGAGGCGTGTTTTTAGGCGCTGGATTTGAATATGACAATTTTGATTGGTTTGTTTCAGGTGAAATTACATCAATTGATATTGAAGATTCTTTTTCACCAGAAGACAAAGCCTGGTATATCACCGCGGGTATTCGTTCAGGTAAATGGACACCTCATTTTACCTATGAAACTCGTGACGGTAATGCTGATATCAAATTTCTAGAAAGTGTGGCTGCATTCCCTGCAGAATATCAGCCAGTAGTTGCGGGCACCCTTACCGCTATTCAAATGCCCTTTATGGAAGAATACTCGGTCACTACGGTAGGCGCGAGGTACGACTTTGATTCGAATATCGCGATAAAGGCCGAAATCAGTCGATATGATAACGAGTTAGATGCTGGCGTTGGTATCAGAGGCGCTTCAGAAGATAGCACTATTGTTAGAGCTAGTGTGAACTACGTGTTCTAACACTTGCTTTATAGTTAAAAAACCGTACCGGTCAATTGCCTGTGCGGTTTTTTATGTTTTTATTGGTGCAACCCGAGCAATAACAGTGCAAATTAAATCAAAATATTAACTAAATAATCATTAATTATTACTTAAATATATGAATAATATAGAATAATTAAAGTTGGCAATCAATTTGCAGTACAAAAGTAAGCTAACTCCAGTTAGTTGAATCTTTTGATTCTTTTATACCGATGTTGTGTGTGCTTTGGTGATCGCGGATATGGATTTCTGCTAGCTAAAGTTTCCTGCACGGGTTGATGTGTCCTCAATCCGTGCAGTTTTTCTTTATCATTGGCATACCGCCAAATTAATCAAATTTTAGTTCAAATAAATGTTTACTTTTGGACATATCAGCGTCAATTGACAAAATTATCGCAGGGCGAGCGAGTTTAATTGTGTTTTCTTCGATAATGAAATAATCGCTAGGATCAACATAATGATTGTCAATTGTGACACAAGCAAATTTGTTAATACCGATATAATTTACCCAACCAATAATAGTGCCTGATGATAGCAACCTATTTTTATTTTCAAGAAGCTTTTGATCAATGGTTACACTAATCCCAAAAATAGGTTTATCCCCAATGGTGACATCGGTTTCATTGTCAACCAATAGAGATAATAAAGTGTTTTGTTTCATTGGATACGAAATCACATTATCATCTGACACTTTGACTGTAGCCACGTTTAATCCCGAAAAATTAGATGTACATAAGCGAGATTAATCTTAAGATATTATTAAAAAACTGTACTGATACAGATCAAGTAAACGCGAGAAGGAGATGACTTTTGGTTTTTAACAAACACTTGTTGGTAATACTCAGTATATTCATAGTGTTATTCACTAGCCCTAAATCTATAGCTGAATTGCAGAAAGGGTTTATCGATTTTCGATATGAAAAGCAAAGCGATAAGATTTTTATCCAACTAAAAGAATCTATGTTGGACCAGCCTTTTATTTTTCAAAGCAGTTTACCTCGTGGTGTAGGCTCTAACGATATTGGTTTAGACCGAGGACAATTGGGTGACACTAGATTGGCGGTATTTGAGCGCTACGGCAACAAAATCATGCTCAAACAATTAAATACCCAATATCAATCATCTTCAAATAATCAGGCTGAAATTCAAAGTATTGATGAGGCATTTGCGGATTCTATTATTGCTGGGTTTGTAATTGAATCAGAAGCCGACGGCTACATCATTTTTGATTATACTGCTTTTTTGTTTAGTGATATTCATGGTGTTCAGCAACGTTTAAAAGCGACGGGGCAGGGAAACTTCAGTGTAGATACAGCTCGCAGTGCAGTGTATTTACCTAAATCAAAAGCCTTCCCGCTGAACACTGAACTAGAAGCTGTGGTGACATTCAGAGGTCAGCCAGAAGGTGAATACATCAGACAAGTGACGCCGGATGCACAAAGCGTTACCGTTCACAAACATCATTCATTTATTCAGCTTCCGGATGATAACTACAAGCCGCGAGAATTTCATCCCTACTCAGGTTACTTCAAACATAGCTTTTTTGACTACTCGGTTGCCATAGATGAAGAACTTGAGCAAAAGATGATTCGTCGTCATCGATTAGAAAAAAAATATCCAGATCAAGCATTAAGCGAGGCCAAAGAGCCGATAGTGTACTACTTAGATCCTGGTATCCCAGAACCTGTTTATTCAGCGCTTGAAGAGGGTGCATCTTGGTGGAATCAAGCATTTGAAGCGGCCGGATTTAAAAATGCGTTTCAAGTTAAAAAATTACCAGAAGGTGCTGATCCCATGGATGTTAGATATAACATCATACAATGGGTACACAGAGCCACCCGAGGATGGTCATATGGTTATTCTGTGTTTGATCCAAGAACCGGTGAAATTTTAAAAGGTCATGTAACACTTGGTTCTTTGAGAGTTCGACAAGATTTATTAATCGCCTTGGGATTAACTAGTCCATTTAAAGATGGTAAGACACAGATTACGCCACAAATGCAATTAGCCCTTAACCGTATAAAACAGCTATCAGCACATGAAGTAGGGCACACATTGGGCTTGGCGCATAACTTTGCCGCTAGCGAAAACAATAGGGCATCAGTAATGGATTATCCGCATCCAATGATTACCTTGGAAAACGGAGAAATTGTACTGGCAAATGCCTATGACGATGGCATTGGAGAATGGGATAAATATACCATTGCTTATGGCTATCAAGACTTTGCGGAGCAAAATGAGCACCAGATGTTAACGGATATGGTAGCGGATGCACAAAAGACTTATAGGTACAAATCAGATCCAGATGCCAGAATGGCGCACCGTCCTTCAGCGCAAGGGCATTTATGGGATAATGGAAAAGATCCTATAATTGAGTTTGAAAGAATGCTTGAAGTTCGAGCCTTTGCTTTGGATAAATTTGGGATCGATAGTCTTCCCATGGATGCCCCATGGTCAGATTTACAGGAAAGGTTAGTGCCTTTGTATTATTCTCATCGATATCAACTAGATGCTGTGGTAAAACAAATTGGTGGCTTAGACTATGAGTACTCTGTAAAAACGGCTACACCTGAACTGCCTGTTGTGAGCTTTGTGGCCCCCAATGTTCAAAAACAAGCTATTACACAAATGTTAAGGTCAGCAAGTGCAGAGTTTCTTGAGTTACCCGAGCAAATTGCAGCATTAATTCCACCAAAAGCCTATGGAAGTGATAGAACCAGAGAAAGTGCGGCTACTCGCATGGGGATAGCATTTGATCCATATGCATTAGCGGAATCAGCCAGTGCGTATAGCTTAAAGAATTTGCTTACTGCGGAGCGATTGAACAGACTGTCTTATCAACATCAAGTAAACAAAAAAATACCCGCAGTGGCTGACTTATTGGAACAATTGTTTGACGACTTGATTTCTGATGCAACTGAAGATGGTCTAGCTGGACGCGTAGGTTTGATTGCATTACAGCAAGTTTTCACAACGCTTAAAGATGACACCCTAGCTCCAGAAGTTAAATTAGATATTGAAGCTGCTTTGATGGAATACGCGCAAAAACTGGATAAAGATAGTCGAAATAAGAAGGCAAAGGTGCTTAACTTTCACATCAATAATTACTGGCGGACAGGTGAAATTCCTAAGCTTGTAACACCTAAAACAATGCCACCAGGCTCGCCTATTTAGATAAGAAACTTATAAAGCGAACAATTCAATTGTTCGCTTTTTTATATCACCCTGCTATAGCGCATTTGATGCATAGGCTGGGACAAATACTGGTCGAAACTCATACAAATGTTCCTCACAATCAATCGTCCGCGTTGATGAATTAGAATTTTATCTTGATTAAGACTGATAAGGCCATCGTCAATAAAGGTATCTAATGACGCTAGGCTTTGCTCAAAATATTCAGTGAAATTTATTTGGTGTTTTAATTCAAAGTGTCTAATGTCTAATTCAAAATTACACATTAATTGGTGTATTAAATCTCGTCGAATTTCATCATCTCGTGAAAGTTGAATGCCTTTAACTAAAGGACGTTTTCCTTGATCTAACAGCTGATAATAGTCTTTTAAATCTTTTGCATTTTGCAGATAGATATTTTCAATACTGCTAATTGAAGACGCGCCTAAACCGATGCAACTATTTGCAACACCTGTTGTATATCCTTGGAAGTTTCGATACAAGGATTTTTCACGTTGAGCGATACTTAGCTTATCTTCAGGGCGAGCGAAATGATCCATTCCAACAAAGTCATAACCAATATTGGTCATAAATTGAATTGCCTGACGAAACAGCGAAAATTTTGCGTCGGCATTTGGTAACCAGTCATCTTTTATTTTGCGCTGAGCAGCAAACATCTTGGGTAGATGAGCGTAGGAAAATAACGAAACCCTATCAGGATTCATTTTCTCTACTTCGGCTAAAGTTTTAGCAAAGGTCGTTTGAGTTTGATGGGGTAAACCGTAGATTAAGTCAAGGTTAATTGATTGGTAACCCAAGTGCCTTGCTGACTTAATTAATGAAGCTATGTGTTGTGTACTTTGCACGCGATTAATCGCTTTTTGCACTTCAACGTCAGTGTCTTGAACGCCGATACTTAAGCGACGAAATCCTAGCTTATAAGCTGAAGTAAGATATTCTTCATCGACCGTGCGAGGGTCAATTTCAATGCTTAATTGAGCGTCAGTGTCAAAGTGAAACTTAGTTTTTAGCATGTCAATTAGACGCGCTAATTGCGTTTGGGTGAGGAAATTTGGCGTTCCTCCTCCTAAATGTAATTCTGTTACTATCCCAGCACTGTATAGTGGTGCAACCAAATCAACTTCTTTTTCAAGATAAGTTAAGTATTTGTCAGCTTTATCTTGATGACGAGTGACTATTTTATTACACCCGCAGTAATAACAAAGCTGATGGCAAAAAGGAATATGTACATACAACGACATATTTTGATGATTTTTGCTGTCAATCAAACGTTTATTTGCAGTTTTTATTTGCTCATCCTTGATATCTTCATGAAAAGCAATTGCCGTTGGATAAGAGGTGTATCTAGGTCCGGCAGTATTGTATTTGGTCAACACTTTTCGGTCGAAAAACTCATCTAATGCTAGGGTGTTTGTATATTGCATAGTAAGTGGAAACTCTAGTAACTCGCAAAAATTCTGAGGCTATTATGCAAACAATTTAGAGGGGAAATATTGATCTCGGTTAACTGATTGGCATTTTGTAGATTAATGAAAGTTCATCACCACAATAAATTACTAAAATACTTCATTTGCTCATAACATCTTATTAACAATATAAAGATGAAAAGAGATAGATGGCAGAATTATTTTTAGTCAGACATGCGCAAGCCTCATACGGGTCTGGAAATTATGATCAACTGAGTCCTTTAGGTCACGAGCAGTCACAACTATTGGGTCAATATTTTAAAGAGCGTGAAATCACCTTTGATAAATTGATTTGCGGCGATATGCAACGCCACAAGGAAACGTTAACAGGCATCACAGGGGCATTTAAAAATGTTGAAATTAATCACCAATGGAACGAATTTGCTTTCGAAGACGTGATAAATGCTTTTTTAAAGCAGCATCCTGAACTAACCCCAGCAAAAGATTCTAGCCGTAAACAATGGTACCGAGTGCTCAAAGCAGCAATGGTAGCTTGGTCGGAAAACCGTATAAACGAAAACTTGCCCGAAACATGGGAAGATTTTCAAAGCAGAGTTAAACAAGCGAGTAAAAAAATAGCTGTTGGGACGGAGAAAAAAGTGTTGGTTGTGAGCTCAGGGGGCGCAATCGCGGTGTTTCTCCAACAACTTTTCGATTTAACGCCGTCACAAGCGGTGAATTTTAATTTGCAGATCAAAAATAGCAGCTTACATCATTTTTATTTCAATAAAGAAGGATTTCAAATGAGCAGTTTTAATAGTATCCCTCATTTAGAACCCTTGTCTCTAATGGAAAAAATAACTTATAGCTAAGTCAGAACCGGAGTCTTTCTATGGATTTTAATCATAGCCAACGAACCTTAGATATGTTGGATAAATTACAGAGTTTTATGCAGCAATATATATATCCAAATGAGGATAAATATCACAAGCTTCTTAAATCGTCAGACAATATGTGGCAAACCCCAGAGTTGATGCATCAACTTAAACAAAAAGCGCAAGAGCAGGGCTTATGGAACCTGTTTTTACCTGAAGAATATGGACCTTATGGCGCTGGATTAACTAATTTAGAATATGCCAGTTTGTGTGAACAAATGGGACGGGTATTGTGGTCTGCGGAAGTGTTTAATTGTAGCGCTCCTGATACTGGAAATATGGAAGTGTTGGCAAAATATGGCAGTGATGATCAAAAGAAACAGTGGTTAGAGCCTCTATTAGCTGGGAAAATTCGTTCTGCCTTTGCCATGACCGAACCAGAAGTCGCATCCTCTGATGCTACCAATATTGAAACCTCAATTACACGAGACGGCGACCACTATATAATTAATGGGCGAAAATGGTATACCAGTGGCGCCATGAACGAAAATTGTAAAATCCTTATCGTAATGGGAAAAACAGATGTTGCCGCGCCAAGACATCAACAACAGTCTCAGATACTTGTTCCCATTGACACAGACGGAGTAACTGTAGTTCGGCCAATGGGGGCAATGGGATATTTAGACGAACCAATTGGACATGCTGAAGTACTGTTTGAAAATGTGCGTGTCCCAGCTGAAAATCTTATACTTGGGGAAGGTAAAGGATTCGAAATTGCGCAAGGTCGATTAGGTCCGGGTAGAATTCATCATTGTATGCGATTGATTGGATGTGCCCAAAGAGCGCTAGACATGGCTTGTGAACGAGTAGAAAGCAGAATTGCCTTTGGTCAACCTCTTGCCAAACAGCAGTCTGTTAGAGAGAGTATTGCTACTATGTATTGTCGTATAGAACAGGCGCGTTTGTTAACATTGAAAGCGGCAGACCAAATGGATAAATATGGCAATAAAATTGCGAAAAACTTAATAGCAGCAATTAAAATAGTAGCGCCAAGAATGGCATGTGAAGTTATTGATGAGTCTATTCAAATGCACGGTGCATTAGGCACATCGCAAGATACAGAGCTTTCCGCGATGTATGCATATGCAAGAACTATCAGACTTGCAGATGGACCAGATCAAGTGCACATGATGCAATTGGGGCGTACTTTAATCCAAGAAGCAAGCGTAAAAAATAAAGGTGAATAAATGAAAGCGATTGTATGTCATGAATTTTCTGCGATAGAAAATTTAGCTTATGAAGATTTTCCTAATCCTGTAGCTAATGCAAATCAAGTAGTCGTAAAGGTTGCTTCCGCGGGTGTTAACTTTCCAGACGGACTACTTGTTCAAGGACTCTATCAAATAAAACCTGATTTTCCTTTTGTGCCGGGCAGTGAAATTGCCGGTGAAGTTTTATCTGTTGGCGAAAACGTTAAACATGTAAAAGTCGGTCAAAAAGTTATTGGGATTTGTCGTCTTGGCGGTTATGCGGAAGAAGTCGTCATTCCAGCTAATCAAGTGATGCCTTTGCCAGAAGGCATTCCCCTAGAGGAAGCTTCAGCGTTAGCCACTGCCCATGCCACAGCTCATCATGCGCTTAAACAAAGAGCTCAGATTAAGCCAGGGGAAACCCTTTTAGTGACTGGCGCAGCGGGCGGTACTGGCTTAGCAGCTATTCAAATTGGTAAAGCTATGGGGGCAAAAGTAATTGCGTGTTGTTCTACCGATGAAAAGTGTGAAGTTGCCCGTCAACAAGGTGCTGATGAGACAATAAATTACTCTGAATGTGATTTAAAAGACACCGTTAAAGCAATGACGAACGGTAAAGGTGTTGACGTCGTATATGAGTGTGTCGGAGGCGATACTTTCCATGCTTGTAGCAGAATTATGGCTTGGGCCGGTCGATTGCTCGTCATAGGCTTTGCAGGCGGCGAAATCCCTAAGTTCCCGGTTAATTTGGCGTTGGTAAAAGGCTATTCTGTGGTGGGCGTTTTTTGGGGCTCATTTGTTCAACATCAACCTCAAGATTTTGTTGAAAACATGCACGAACTGGTCAAATGGTACCTAGAAGGTAAAGTCAAGGTGCACATCGATAAGGCGTTTAAATTATCCGAAGCCGTAGATGCTCTGCAGTACGTGGCTGGACGGCAAGTGAAAGGAAAAGTCGTATTAATTCCATAAAAAAGTGACCCCGGGGAGGGGTCACCAAAATGGCAAAGTTGCCTCTGCCTACCATGTTGAATCGTTAATCAACAGGGTTGATAAATCATTATTAAAGGCGTTCTTGAAGTACCTTAACAAGAGGTGCATCTTGAAGGCCTTTTTCATTAATCCAAGCGGTTAATGCTGAACCGTCGTGTTCAGGTTCCGCCAAAAGCTTTTTTGGCATCTTTTTAACCAACAATGTGCCCGCTTCAACTGAATTATTTAAGATCGCCAGTTTGATAAGTGAATTTCCACTACAAGTGATTCCGCTGTAATAATCTTTTAAGCGAATATTGTAATTGGATTGGACGTTTTTCATTTTCTTACGTAGCTCACCTTTATCATCTGTAGCAACGATTTCACAGATATTTGCCAGTGCGTCTTCTAAGTTAGCATTTGCTGGCGCTGATGCGATGCACGCCGCTCCAAAGATTGATGTCGCAATTATTTTTTTCAACATGATAATTAGCCTCTCAGTTAGTAATATCGAGGCTCATGTTAGAGGTTAAAAAGATCTTGTGAAGATAGAATAACGATACTTAGGTATGTAGGTTAGTACCTTTTAATGTTAGCTCTGTTGTTCTAGCTGTAATGAGGCAAAAGCCCTAATGACGATAGCTATCAGCTTTTCAGGCGCATCTTCTTGGATGAAATGTCCAGTATTAAAAAAAGAATAGTGTTGTTGGTTTTTGCATCCAGGGATGTGTTCTTTAATATGATCATGAATGCCGATAGACATTAAGTCTTCATCGCTAAAAACCGTAATGAAGGGTTTATTAAAACTTTTTAGCACATTCCATGCATTGTTGTTAATAGTTAGTTCAATAGCATTATTACCATTAAAAAGCATATTTTTCATAGCTTTAGGACCAACCACAAAATCTTGATTGGGGAATGGGGCATCATAACCTTGTAAAATTTCATCTATGAGCAAGTTCTTGCAGCCTTGCTGAATTTGACTTGCGATATTAAATTTTTCTTCTTGTGATGATTCTGTTGTTGAATTGATGGGTAATTCAGCAATAGGCAGCATGGTATTAACCGCAATAACTGTATTAAAGTTATTGATATCATCAGCGACTAGCCGCATTCCCAAAAGTCCACCTGTGTCTTGGCAAAAAAGCATTATATTTTGTAAATTTAGACTTTTTAAAAGTGCTTTTAGCCAAATAAAATGACTATTCAAACTATAATCTTGCGGGTCTGTCAATTTATCAGATTTACCGAAACCAATTAAATCAGGCGCTATAACTCTCAATCCAATATCTGCAATTTGAGTAATTATATTCCTGAATGAATAGCTCCAGGTAGGTTCACCATGTATTAACAACACAACAGGAGCATTTGCGTCGCCAAAATCAACATAGTGCATATGCAAAGGGACATCATTTATGGTATCAACTTGGCAATAATGCGGTTGAAAACTGTAACCAGGTAACTGTTGAAATCGCTCTTCGGGAGTTTTAAGTATTGCCATGAAAACCAAAAAAGTAACAAATAATTTACATATTAAACATAATGTTTAAAAGAAAACAATATTATTTAGAGGATAAAATTTTTTTATTTCCAAGCTGGATAGCACAGGGCAAAACGTCTAGCACAAATATACATTTATTTTATTTTAAAATATCAAACCAATAAATTGGGATTATTCATTTGTGTTTATTAACATCTCATTATCAAAACAGATATGGGTAAAAATATGAGTGAAATAAATTCTGCCGTTTCAATAAAGGTCACTTCAAACACAGCTGTAATAACGATGCATAATGCACCTGTTAATGCACTATCAAAAAGTGTGAGAGTAGGGTTAATTGACGCAGTGGAACAAGCTGAAACAGATGATCAGGTAGACTCCATATTAATTACAAGCCAATTTGCCTTGTTTAGTGCTGGTGCTGATATATCTGAATTTTCGGGTGGAGATCTATCTCCCATGTTGCCTGAAGTCTTGGATAAAATTGAAAATTGCAAAAAACCAGTGGTAGCCTTAGTTAATGGTGGCGCCTTTGGTGGCGGTTTAGAATTAGCATTAGCTTGTCATTACCGCGTTACGTTTAAAGGCAACAAAGTAGGTTTGCCTGAGGTACATTTAGGCATCTTGCCTGGTGCAGGGGGAACACAAAGATTACCAAGGCTAGTTTCAGCTAAATTAGCGTTAGATGTCATCGTGACAGGAAAGCCGACACCAGTTGAAGTCCTAGATGGTTTGTTCGATTTAATTATAGAGCATAGTGACGATGCTATGACAGAGGTGACTGCTTTTATTCAGTCAATTAAAGATCAACCTACCAAGAAGGTTTGTGATGTTGATTTACAAATGGATGCTGACACAGAATCTTTATTTGCACAATATTCACAACAGGTAGCAAAAAGCACAAGAGGCTTCTTTGCACCAGTAAAATGTGTAGAAGCGGTTAAAGCAGCATTCACTTTGCCGTTTGAAAAAGGCTTGGAACAAGAAGCTAAGTTATTCATGAGTTGTATGCAAACTCCCCAAGCCAGAGCACAACAACACTTCTTTTTCGCAGAAAGAAAAGCTTCACATATAGCGGGTATAGATAAATCCGTTGCTTCTAGAAAAATTGCTAAAGTCGGGATTATTGGGGCAGGTACCATGGGCGGAGGTATCGCCATGAACTTCGCAAACGCTGGCATTCCGGTCACCATGTTAGAATTGAAACAAGAAGCCTTGGATAAAGGGTTGTCGGTTATTCATAAAAATTATCAAAATTCGGCACGTAAAGGTAAATTGAGTGAACAAGATGTGGAAACTCGTATGAATTTACTTTCGGGTACAACATCTTATGAAGATTTAGCTGATGTTGATCTGGTTATCGAAGCTGTTTTTGAAAAAATGGAAGTGAAAAAACAAGTTTTCAGTCAGTTAGACAAGGTGTGTAAACCTGGCGCTATATTAGCTTCAAATACTTCTACGTTAGATGTAAATGAAATAGCTGAATCCACAAGTAGGCCGGAAGATGTGATTGGATTGCACTTTTTCTCACCCGCAAATGTGATGAAATTGCTTGAAATTGTGCGTGCAGATAAAACTGCTGACGACGTAATAGTAACCTCCATGCAACTTGCTAAAAAGATTAAAAAAGTTGGTGTACTTGTGGGGGTTTGCTTTGGTTTTGTCGGCAACCGAATGATTGAAGTATACGCGCGTGAAGCAAATCGATTATTACTAGAAGGTGCAACACCTGAGCAAATTGATAAAGTCATTTATGATTTTGGTATGCCCATGGGACCTTTCACTATGGGGGATATGGCAGGATTAGACATAGGTTATTTTGTGCGTCAATCTAGACAAGCTTTTATTCAACACGATCCAAGCTACTGTATTGTTGCAGATGCCCTTGTCGAGCAAGGTAGAGTTGGTTTGAAGGTAGGAAAAGGTGTTTATCTATATGAAGCAAATAGTCGAGTTCCTGTGCCAGACCCAGAAGTCATCGAAATTGCAAAAGAAAAAGCGAAAGCGCTTGGTATTCAACAACGTCAAATAAGCGACCAAGAAATTCTAGAAAGATGTATTTATCCGCTTATTAATGAAGGCGCTGAAATATTGGACGAAGGCATAGCCAGCAAATCTAGCGACATTGATGTGATTTATGTATATGGCTATGGATTCCCCGTATATCGTGGCGGTCCAATGCAATACGCAGACGAAATAGGTTTAGCAACTATTGTAGAACGATTAAAGCACTATAAAGATACCCTAGGTGACTATGGTGAACATTGGTTTACACCTAGTGCGTTACTTGAAAGATTGGCAACTGAAGGCTCGTCTTTCAGTGGTTATAACGGTCAACTAAAATAAGAGGTTTTCATGCAAAATTATAAAGCACCGCAAAGAGATACTTTGTTTGTTACCCAAGAACTACTTGGATTTGAAGAACATTATCAAGCGCTAGGCTTCGAAGACGCCAGTGATGATCTAGTTAGAGCGATTTATAGTGAAGCCGCTAAATTTGCTGAAAACGTATTAGCGCCAATTAATCAAACAGGTGACGATGAGGGTTGTACTTACAATGATGGTGAAGTAACAACTCCAACAGGATTTAAAGAAGCTTATCACCAATATGTTGAGAACGGTTGGCCATCTATGGCTCATCCGGTTGAATTTGGTGGGCAAGGCTTACCTTATTCATTGGCGACCACCATGGCAGAATATTTTGCTGGCGCAAACCATAGTTGGGCAATGTACCCAGGTTTAAGCCAAGGGTGTATGGAAACATTGAAAGCGCATGGTACACCTGAGCAGCAATCTTTATTTTTAGATAAGTTAGTAGAAGGTTCATGGACAGGCACTATGTGCTTAACTGAACCGCACTGTGGTTCTGATCTTGGCATGCTTAAATGTAAAGCTGAACCTGCAGAAGATGGCACCTACAAATTGACAGGCACAAAGATCTTTATCAGTGCTGGTGAACATGATATGTCAGACAATATTATTCATATTGTACTGGCAAGATTACCTGATGCGCCCAAGGGGACTAAGGGTATTTCATTGTTTATTGTGCCTAAATTTAACGTTGATGCATCGGGTAATATCACCGACAGAAACTTAGTTAAGTGTGGCTCTATTGAACACAAAATGGGAATTAAAGGTAGCGCAACCTGTGTTATGAATTTTGATGGCGCTACGGGTTACCTAATTGGCCAACCTAATCGTGGATTAAACTGCATGTTTACCTTCATGAATATGGCGAGAATTGGTACTGGTATGGAAGGTTTATCAGCCACTGAAGCTGCTTTTCAAGGGGCGTTAGCTTATGCCAAAGACAGAGTACAGTTTCGTTCGGTAAGCGGAATTAAAAACCCTGATGGTCCAGCTGATCCAATCATTGTGCATCCAGATGTACGCCGTATGCTATTAACGCAAAAATCCTTGGCAGAAGGTAATCGTGCAATGAGTACCTACTGTATGAAGTTAGTAGATCTAACCCTTTATGCACAAGACGAAAATGTTAAAAAAGAGGCCGAAGCTAAGTTAGCCTTGTTGACGCCTATAGTGAAAGCGTTTCTAACAGAGTCAGCACAAGAGGCTACCAGTTACGGCATGCAAGTATATGGTGGCCATGGTTACATAAAAGAGTGGGGCATGGAGCAACTTGCCAGAGATACCCGAATTTGTACCATGTATGAAGGTACAACCGGTATTCAGGCGATAGATTTGTTAGGCCGTAAAGTTATTGGCTCAAATGGTGAGTTACTCAAAGTGTTTGCCACTGAGATTAAGACTTACTGTAAATCTATTCGCAACCTCAGCCAATTCAGTGCATGGACTAATGCCATTGATTCTCATGTGGATGAGTGGGTACAAATGAGTCGTGATATTGCTGAAATTGCGAAAAACAAGCCCGAAGAATTAGGCGCTGCATCGGTTGATTATCTAATGTACGCAGGTTACGTTGTGGTTGGGTATTTCTGGTTACAAACCGCAGTAACTGCACAGCAAAAACTGGATGCTGGCACTAGTGAAACTGAGTTTTATCAAGCGAAACTACATACAGCCAAATTCTATTTCGACCGCATGTTAACTAGAACCCGTTCTTTGGTTTCTGCAATCGCTACTGGCTCTGAAAATCTAATGGGCATGGATGAAAGCCTATTTGGTTTATCTTACTAACCAAGAGTGAAGGGGCAACTTGTTAAGTTGTCCCTTTTTTGGATGATTTCCCTTGATTCAGTCAAAGAGCGCTACGCTTTCCTCAACCACAATTAACTATTTATCTGTAGAATCTAAGCACAAAGATAGGTCTCTGTTATTTTTACATGGCTTTCCTGAAACCAGTTGGAGTTGGGAATTTTATCTAAATTATTTTGCCGATAAATATAATCTGTATGCACCAGATTTACCTGGTTACAACTTTTCTCCTGGTTTAGGAGAAGCAAAAAACTATACGATTGAAAATTTAGTTAATGTATTGAATGAGTTTATAGAGACTTGTTGTGCGCAGAAGCCAATACATGTTATTGCTCATGATTGGGGAGGTGTTTTAGCATGGCCTTTAGCAGCTTTTTATGCAACAAATATTGCCAGCCTGACGATATTAAACGCAGCTCATCCAAGTTGTTTTACCAGAGAAATGCTTTCCAACGAAAGGCAACAACAGGCGAGTTCATATATTTCAACGTTAGTGTCTGATAATGGATTTGATGCAACAAGTAAAAACCAGCATCAGATGTTAAAAGGCTTTTACGGAAAATGTTTTAATCATTTATCCAAACAACAACAACAAAGTTTTGTTAAACAATGGCAGCATAAAAAAAGTATGGAAAACGCATTTTCGTATTACAAAAATATGCCGAGCCAGTCTCAATCCAATGTTGAAAGAGCGATTAAGATTCCACGAGTCTATATTAAAGTGCCGACCATGGTGTTGTGGGGAATGAAAGATACTGCCTTTGTTCATGAAGTGTTAAATGGCATGGAACAGTGGATCGATAATCTGCAAATTGAGATATTCGACGACGATGACCATTGGTTACATCATCGCCGTTTAAATGAGGTTGCTAGTAAAATAGATAGCTTTGTTAGCGTAACAGGCTAGGGCGTTTAGTTTGTTTTATAGTTGTGAGCTACTTCCATAATTTGGTCATGCATCCACTTATGGGCACTATCGAGGTCTGCACTTATATGCCAGTACAAATAGTACTCTATGGGCGGAATATCAAACGGAAGTTCGTACATTGCTAAATCATAGTGTTTTGCTAAATGATAGGGGATACAAGCGATAAGGTCGGTTTTAACTAGGGTGCTCGGAACCGTAAGAAAATGTTGTCCACGCATAGCGATTTTACGTTTCTTGTTGATTTTATCTAAAGCGATATCAATGGGACCTAGGCCCGATTGACGGTGAGAAACGTTGATGTGGCCAACTTTTAAGAAGGTATCAAGACTTAAACCATTTTGCAGAAGCGGGTGGTTTTTGCGAGCTAGAGCAACAAAGCGGTCAGTCGCGAGCCTATGTTTTTTTAAGTGAGGGTCGGTAAAGGTACTTGCATCGGCGAAAAAGTCCAGATTACCGCTTGCCATAGCAGATACAACTTGAGTTCTGCTAATTTCATAATTGGTCAGGGTAACATTGGGTGCACGATTCTGCACACTGGACATTAATCGAGGCATTATTATGACCTCAAGCAAATCTCGGCTAGCAAAATTAAAACATTTTGCAGAGGTAGCAGGGTCAAACACATGGCTTTCTTGCACACTTTTGCGCAGCAGGCCTAATGCCTCCCTTGCTGGACCAATTATATTTTGAGCAACAGGAGTGGGTGTCATTGAGTGGCCCGTTCGGACAAAAAGAGGATCGTTTAACATGTCACGTAGTCTGGCTAACGAGTTACTTACGGCTGGTTGTGTAATGCAAAGGACATCAGCTGCTTTGGTTAAACTTCCTGCGGTATATATCGCATCAAATACAGCAAATAGGTTTAAATCGATACGGTGCAGATTCATTAAATCTCCCTATTTATTTATTCAGAATATCTATATTCGTCTATTATAACGAATAAAGTTAATAAACATAATTAATAGTATAAAGTATATACTATACACAATACTAATAAAGGTAGGATTAATATGAACATTACGCAAGTGAATATCGGCGATAGTTTTACGTCACAAGATTGGATTGTAATCGCACAAGCACAAATAAATGCTTTCGCCGAGGCAACAGGCGATTATCAATGGATTCATTTAGATAAAGCTAGATGCGAAAAAGAGAGCCCGTTTAAAACTACAATTGCCCACGGATTTTTAACCGTGTCCTTACTACCACAACATTTTGCCCAGTTGGTACAAGTGGATGAAACCACTCAAACAGTGATTAATTACGGGGTAAACAACCTGAGATTTCTAGAACCTGTTAGAGAGGGGAAAGGCATTAAATATCATTTTAGTTTAAAAGAAAAGCAACAGAAGTCTTCAGGAATCTTGTATTGCTTTGACACACAAGTCGAAGTCCAATGTTCTGAGACACCAGCCATGATAGGTGAGTTTTTAATGTTATTAGTGCAGTAATGCTGTCATAAAAATGTTGACTGGTCGGACCAAAAGGTAAACTAATCATTACATATAAATAACAATATATTTACATATGAGGTCTATTTACCTAATATCATAAACGCATTTGTAAAAAATAATGACATGCTACCTATTAGGGGATCCTCAATGAAGTTTACTGCAAAAAAGACCGCTCTCGCGGCGTTCATTGCAACGCAATTTATGAGTTTGTCTTCTACTGTATATGCTCAAGAAGAAGAGAGCAAGGCAGAAGATGTTGAATTAATTTTAGTCACGGGAAGTTACGTTAGACGTAGTGAAAACTACGAGTCGCCGTCTCCCTTGGCAGTGGTAGATAGTATTGCAATCAATGCCATTGGTGCGAAGAATATTGCAGATATTACTCAAACACTGACAATTAACACCGGTGCAGAGAATACACCAGATGCATTTACCCAAAATGCGACGGCAGGGACATCTAACATCAACTTACGTGGTTTGGGCGTTTCATCTACCTTGATACTGTTAAACAATCGTCGTCAAGTGGTAAATGCTCAACAAAACAATGCTGGTTTAAACTTTGTTGATACCAGCTCCTTAGTGCCTATGATTGCCATTGACCGCATGGAAATCATCAAAGATGGTGCATCCGCGCTCTACGGTTCGGATGCCGTGGCGGGTGTAGTGAACTTTATTACCAAAAGAAACTACGAAGGTGTAAAGATTTCTGCTGATTATCAAGATGGCGCACATGGGGATAACAAAGAATATATCCTTCAAGGTCTTTGGGGGGCTAACTTCGATAAGGGCAATATTATGGGGGCGGTAAGCTATACCAATCGTTCGCCATTATTTATTCGTGATCGTAGATTAAGCCGTCCCATTGATGATTCATCAGCTCTAGGTAACCCAGGTTCGTTTTTTGGTGTGCCAGGCTTACCTGCATCAGCTCCAGTCATTGATCCCACAGGTTGTGAACAGTTTGGTGGTATTCGAGATGTTATAATGCCGCTTGGAGCAATTGACATTGGTTTGTGTCGTTACGATTTTGGACCTGGTTATTCTTATGTGCCAGAAGAAACCAGAGTTAGTGCTTATTTCAAATCTGTTTATGAATTATCAGATGATTTAACTTGGACATCTGAATTCAGCTTTGCGCGCAATAGAGCGGAGCGTGGTGGTGCACCCAGTTTCCCAATTTTGACTGGTCCAGTGGTTCCAGCGTCTCACCCTAACAATCCATTTGGCGCCCCAGTGACTTTCTTCGGACGTGCTGAAGGTAATGGTTATGAGCCTGATCCGGCAAACACCGAATCTGATACTTTTAGATTCAATACTGCTTTACAGGGTGAAATGGATAATGGTTTCTGGGAAATCAGCTATACAACAGCGACCAATGACTTCTTGTTTAGTCTTGAAGATGTTATTGAATCTGAATTTATTCTTGCTCTTAATGGCTTAGGCGGACAAGGTTGTGATCCAATCAGTGGAACACCTGGTGAGGGAGCTTGTGAATACTTCAATCCATTTGCTACCAGTTTTACTACCGCACCTAATTCACAAAATGTGATTGATTCTTTCAATGGCCTACAGCGCATAGATTCCAATGCTGATTTGCAAGTATTTGAAGGCTTTGCTTCGTTTGACCTGTTTGATATGGAAGGTGGTACCTCTGCACTGGCTGTTGGTATGCAATACAGAGAAGAAAAGCTAGCCCAAGATTATGATGCATTGTCTAATCAAGATTCATTTACCTTCGTAATTGGTAACTCAGACTTTAAAGACAGCATAGATGTGGTAGCTGCGTTTGCAGAACTTGCCGTGCCAGTTACTGAAGACTTAGATATCCAAGTTGCTTTGCGTTATGAAGATTACGGCGGTTCAGTTGGTGATACCTTAGATCCTAAATTGGCGTTTAATTACCGAGCATCTGATAACTTCTCTGTTCGTGGCTCTGTTTCAACTTCTTTCAGAGCACCTTCAGTTTACATGCAGTTTGGTGGTGCAACTACGCTACAACAACTTAGAGATCCATTAATTGGTGCAGATGCGTTTGCTGCAGTAAGAACGACGGGTAACGAAGATCTCACCCCAGAAGAATCATTCGCATACAATGTTGGGTTCTCTATAGAGCCAGTTGATGAGCTATCTATTGAAGTTGATTATTGGAGCTTCGAGTTTGAAGACCTAATCATTCAAGAAAGTGCGCAAGCAATTTTGGCGTTAGATCCTCAAGATACTACCCGTATTATACGTGCTGGCGACCCACTAAATGGACCATTGGTGCAAGTCAATAACACTTATGTGAATGCGAGTTCTTTGGAAACATCCGGTATAGACTTTGTCAGTAGCTACCTTATTGATACTGAAGTCGGGGTATTTGTGCCTAGCATAAATGCTACTTACATTACTAAGTATGATCTTGATGATCCTCAGGCTGGCATAATTGATGGTGCTGGACGTCGTAACTTCACCAACATTGGTACTTCATCACCAGAGCTTAGAGCTAACCTAGGCTTGCGCTGGTCAATGGATGCTTACAGCGCAAATATCTTTGCTCGCTATGTGAGTGCTTATGATGATGATCAAAACTGTGCAGATCCAACGGATACTGTACCTGGTTGCGCAGCTTCTGGACTGAAAGAAATCGATAGTCATGTTACTTACGATGCGCAGTTTAATATTGATTTAGGTGCATTGCTGGAAACTGAAGCCAATTATCTATTGACCTTAGGCGGCATTAACCTAACTGATGAAGAACCTCCTCAGGTATTCACTAATGCTGGTTTTGATTCTAAAGTTCACGACCCTCGTGGTAGACAGCTATATGTAAGGCTTGCTGTAGAATTCTAAACTAAATAGTTAGTTTGAACGAATAAACCCCATACTTTTAGGTAAGGGGTTTTTTATTTGGAGTGAGAATGATAGAACGATTAACCGAAGCTGATATTATTGAGAAGCTGGCTGAATTGAATGAGAGCCAAGAAGTTGCATGGATCATTAAAGATGGGAAGCTGCATAAAAATTTTAAGTTTAAAAGTTTTATTTGGGCATTTGGTTGGATGTCGCAGGTGGCTATTTGGGCAGAAAAACTAAAACATCACCCTGAATGGTCGAATGTTTACAACAGTGTGACAGTTGATTTAGTCACACATGATGTAAACGGAATAAGTGAACTTGATTTCAAATTAGCTGAAAAAATGGAGCTGTATGCTAAGTAAATAGGGCGTTATTGAAAGTAATTGTAGATTAAAACAGCAGTTAGAATATAAATATAAAAAAAATGTGTTTTAGCTCTTGCCAGATATAATCGCCTATGTATAATACGCACCTCTTCGACGCACAGGTCGTTACAAGTTTCAGACGCGGGATGGAGCAGTCTGGTAGCTCGTCGGGCTCATAACCCGAAGGTCGTAGGTTCAAATCCTGCTCCCGCAACCAAAATTAAAACCCCAAACGCTTATGCTTTTGGGGTTTTGTTTTTTACGTCCAATAATGTTAAGTCAGCTTCCGGTGATTGGCTTTCAAATAGTTTTTATTCTAGTCTAGTTATCATCACAACATAAAATCGACCAAGTTACGAATATGCAAGGTAAATCTGAACAAAACACTGACTGTAAAGACCCTGAAGACTTCTATGATCAATTAAAGCAGGCTGTAATAGCACCCGCGTATAATAATATGCAGCAATGGCACCATGATGCTGTTGCCTATCCGGGTTTAAAAACAGGTGTCTACGTGGCAGAAGAGGCATTTGATGAAATTGAGGCAACGCATTTGAATTCCAAAGTTTATTTAAAGCAGATGCTAAAAATGACTGAAAAACTCTTAAAGCGTTATGGCCAATTACCTGGCAGTCAAGGCGAGTGGGAATCTTCCGCCCTTGGCATCATTAAAAATACGATAATTCAAATTAAAAAAAATGGGTTTCAATGAGGGCGGTTCTACCAAGGGTTAAATTGTCGTAAATTTTTAAATCGAATATATTCCAGACAAAAAAATAGAGCCGCTATCGGCTCTATTTTATTTTTTATTGATTGTATCTGTTAGCTTAGAAGCTTACAGTTACTGGGTCTGAACATGCTGTTGTTACATCACACACTATATAAGTGAAAGATGTTCCAGATGCACGACGTTCTCTATCTCTGTATTTACCAGTGTTTTCAACTTCACCTAACAATTCACCGTTGCGGTAAACCATTACAGTATCAGCACCAGAACCAGAGTAAGAAAGGTCGACACGAAGGCTACCAAATCTAGATAACATCGCGCGATCTACTTCAACCTCAATCACAGAACTTGAAACTGAAACTGTTTGTGTAGTGCTGTCAGTTTGACCTTCAGCATCTGTTGCAGTTAAGGTTACCTCATAACTACCTGTAGCAGGGAAGATGTGGGTTGGATTTTCTTCAGTAGAAGTAGTGCCATCACCAAAGTCCCAAGAGTAGCTTTCAAGGTCATTGTTCACGTCTGTACTTTCGTTAGTGAAGGCCACAGATAAACCATCGTCTTCAAATGAGAAGTCAGCCATTGGTGCCGCTGGGGCAACATCGCCAATACCTGTAATTGCTAGTCCCCAAGTATTAATAGTACCGTTATCACCGTTGTAAACGTCTAATACATTTAATACCCAGTCACCCGTAGCAACTTCACCATTGAATGCATCTGTTAGATATGATTCAACGATATCGTCAGTACCACCACCTTGGTTAGCACGTAAAGTTACGGCTGTGCCCATTGGAGATGTTAATGTTAATACCAAGTCACCACTATAAGTGTGAGTAATATCTACAGAAGCTTCTACACCAAATACCGTAATAGGATCTGGAATGTTGATAACAACGTCAACACCTACATTATCCGGATCTTCTTCGTTTGGAAGGGTAGGTACTGGGTCTCCTAAGTAGTCATATGGGAATGTCGCTAAATCTGCAGGTAAAACATATACGCTAGCAGTTTTTGATTTAACTATATCGCCACTGGTACCAGTTATTTCAAATGAATAATCACCATATGGGGTTTCTTCAGTTGTGGTAACAGTTAGACTAACAATATCACCTGGCATTGCTGTGGTGCTACTTAAAGAAGCTAAGCCGCTTGCATCAGCAAGCTCAAGAGTTACTTCTTCGTCGTAGCCTGCAATAGCGCCCACTTCTATGTCAAACACAAAGGTATCGCCAGCGCTGATTTCAACGAATCCAGGCGTTACTGTTAGTTTGAAGCTTGGAGTTGGATCAGCTTCTTCAAGTGCATTGTAGACATTCAAGCGCTTGCCAGACACTGTACGACCTGTTGCCCAAGCATTGTCGTCACCAGTCGACATTAACAACTCTTTCATTTCAGAAGGCGTTAAATCAGGATTAATCGACCATACTAACGCAGCTGCACCTGTTACATGAGGCGTGGCCATTGATGTTCCAGAAAACGAAGCGTACTGATTACCTGGTACAGTTGAAATGATCGCTGAGCCTGGTGCAGCCATGTCAACCGTGGTTAAACCATAAGAATAGGTACTATCGCCATCATTTCTATTAATACTGGCCACTGCTAACAAGCTGTTAGTTGTAGTTTCGTAGTTTGAGGGCCAGTTATCAGAGGCATCATTATCTTGACCTGAGTTACCCGCTGCCACTAAGAATAAAATTCCGGCTTCACCAGCTGCATTAATAGAGTCTAATAATGCTTCACTGTAACCACCACCCCCCCAACTGTTGTTGGTAGCTTTAACATTTACACCACGGTTAACTTTAAGGTCGGTGAAATAGTCTATACATTCGATAGCACCAGCTGTAGAGCCAGTACCAGCAGCACTTAGGAATTTACAAGCCGCAATAGAAACATCGTGGTTTACACCAACAACACCTATACCGTTGTTACCAACTGCACCTATAGTACCTGCTACGTGAGAACCGTGAGAATCATCGTCCATTGGGTCAACGTCGCCGTTTACTGTATCGATACCGTAAATATCATCAATATAACCGTTACCATCGTCGTCGATGCCGTTTCCAGGGATTTCCCCAGGGTTTTGCCACATGTTGTCAGCTAAGTCTTCGTGATTGTAGTCAACACCGGAGTCAATGACAGCTACGATAACATCGCTATCACCAGTGGTAATTTCCCAAGCTTCAGGGGCATCGATGTCAGCATCAACAGTTCCGCCATTCTGGCCAGTGTTGTTTAATCCCCAAAGATCGCCAAATCCCGGATCATTTGGTACTACAGCTTTACGCCACACATAATTAGGTTCTGCATATTCAACAGCGGGATTTTTTCTTAGAACTTCAAGTGCTTCTTTAACCGACTTACCGCGTAGTTTTAGGTTTGCAAGACGGCCATCTAGCAGATTAGAAAATCTGTCGTCTATTTCGTCTCTGTTTTTATCGCTGATAGTTGCACCAACAGAAGAGCGCGCACGCATCCTCTCAACCTTAGAGACGTTTTCCTTGTATTTGACAATAACAGTATCATCAAATAGCTCAGCTTGTGCAGCATTTGCTGTTCCTACAGCCAACGCTGGAAGCATTGCTAAAGTTAGAGCAGATAACTTTGCTTTCATTTTAAGATTCCATAGTTTTATTCAACATAGTGAAGTTTTACGGAATCTTCTCTTTCAGTCTTTTCCAATAACCAACAATCTCAGCATATATGCAATATGAAAAAAATCGCTACCCCCAAGAAAGAAAATGCAACTTTATTACTATGAAAACGTGATAAGTTTAATGTTAACTGGTCCTAAAGTGCTGTTTTTAGAATTTGAAGTAAGATGAAACGTTTAATCTTTAGTTTAAGATGATAAAAATCTAGTACCAAAGTGCTACTAAAATTATGTAAGATTCTGAATAATAGAGGTTTAATGTTTTTGTTAACAATATAAATACAACTTAAAGGTGATAGATTAAACCCACGGAAAAGGGTGTTATAGAGTTGTCTTGTTAGTTAAAGGTCAAGGACGTCATGCAGTATATTAACAGTGGAACAAATACGAAATTCTTTCGTATCAAGGGTATGTTTGCCTTTGTGGTGTTGTGCTGTTTACACAACAATAATTTGTATGCACAAACCTCTGATCTGAAATCAACAGACGATTTGGTGGAATCTCCTCTTTCATTAAGTCTCAGTCCTCAAGTGATTGTATATGGTGAATCTCAGTCGATCATTAATATAGGTCAGTTTGGACTTAACAATACAACCAACATAATCCAAACCGGTAACGCATCTAATCTTTCTAATGTAATTCAAGCAGGCAGTAATAATACTGCTGATATTACTCAGCTCGGTGCTGGTAATATTGTCAATTTGTTACAGGAAAACAATAATAACAGCTTTGAAATTATTCAGGACGGGTTTGATAACGTTGCTAATGTAAATCAACTTGGAGAGCAATCTTTTATTGTTCAGCAAATAGGGAATGAAATGGTCATCAACATTACACAATATCAAGAATAATAGTGGGTTGATAATCATATGGAGAAAACTGTGAAAATGAGAAAAACAAAAGTTGCTAGTGCTATTTTACTTGCAGCAGCTGCTAGCCTTTCAGTAGCGAATGAACTTCCTGAAGGCAAGGATGTAGTTTTCGATTCTGCGGCAGATTTAATTGCAACGGCAGTTGGTAATAGCATTACTTTAACCCAAAGCGCACCTGAAGGTAACGAACTTGGAAACTCCTCAATCTTAACTCAGGAAGGCGATTTAAATACTATGATTGTTGACATCGTGGGTGATGGCAACGACGTAGTGGCCCTTCAATCATTAGAAGGTAACGTTTTATTAGTTAATATCATCGGCGACGCTAACGTAGTAACGGCAGACCAGTTTAGTTACGATAGCACCGGTGATATCTGGATCGAAGGTGATGGCAACTTAGTTGACCTAGTACAATTAGGTGACGGTGGTTTGTTTGGGATTACCAACAGATCTATCGATACCATCATTGGTAGTGACAACACCTTAACAGTTTTCCAAGGTGATGGTGGTCATTGGGCAAATAATGCCATGATGGGTAACGAAAACACCGTTGTGGTAGACCAAGTTGGAGAATGGCACGAGCAATATATTGACGCATTGATTGGTGATGCTAACAGTGTAGAAGTTGTTCAGGATGGTTTCTGGAACATTGCAGACATCACAGAAATTTACGGTGATGAAAACGAATTAGAAATCGACCAAGATGGTGACTATAACCGTTTCTCATGGGCGTTAGAAGGTACAGGTAACGAACTTAGTTTTGAACAAGATGGTGATGACAACAGCATCTCTACTGGTGTTTTTATCGGTGACGCAAATGAAGTAAACGTTGATCAAATTGGCGATCTGAACGAAGCAACAGTTGAAACCATTGATGGTTTGGCCAATGAATTTGAAATCAATCAGGTTGGTGATGGTAACTACGCTTATGCTGGTGTTATTGGCATGCTTAATGTTTTCGATATCACGCAAACTGGTGATGCAAACGAAGCTAGCGCGGTTAACTTTGACGGTATCGGCAACATCGTTGAAATTGAACAAGATGGTGATGAAAACCTAGCCCTAGCACAAGCTGGAATCGGTGATGTTGCAGCTTATGCTGATGGCAACGAAATTATGATGACACAAGAAGGTTCAATGAACGATGCTTCTGTTGAGTTAGCTAGTTCTGACAATACGTCATATAACGTGATTGAAACTTCTCAGTCTGGTGAGCTCAACCTTATTGATTTACTAGTAAATGGTGATGATAATTTGGTAACTATCATGCAGGAAGGTGCGTCTAACTGGGTCACTGCTGAAGATGGTAGTCAGTTCATGTTAACTGGTGACAGCAATACTCTTAGTATTACACAAACAGGTAATGACAACCTTGTAGTCGGCAGTATGACTGGTACAGGTGGCACTATCAGTGTGACACAAATCGGCGATTACAATGTCGCTACTGTGACACAAATGTAATAAAGACGATAATGCCGAGAACCTTTTGTTCTCGGCTTTTTTTACAATGTCAAAAACAACACATAAGTTAATTCTTCTTTTAAGTTTCCTATTGCTTCAATCTAGTTTCTTACAAGCGAAAGAAATAGAGTTAGGCGGATTACTCTTGGATAACACTATCAGTCGGCAAGGGCATGAATTTGCAAGTCAATTGAGCCAGTATTGGCGAGAAGTACCCGACGCGTCAGGAAAAAACTTAATAGTCAAGGAAGTTATAGTGCCTCAAGCAGGGACTATGCTCTCAGTGCTCTATGACGATAAGTTGGTGTATAGGACTTATATGGGGCGCAGACAAACACCTATGAATGAAAAGGTGCAACAAGCAATAATATTAGTGTTAGATGCAGTAGCGAATTCACAATTTGAACAACGTAGTCCAGATCTTGCAGGGGATGAATGGTAATGAAAAAATTTAAAATAGCAGCGGGAGTGATAGGGTGCTTTTTAGCATCAACGGCTACCGCCACAGAACTGGTATATACACCCATTAATCCTAGTTTCGGGGGAAACCCGTTAAATGGGTCATTTTTACTCAATAAAGCGAATTCACAAAATCGGCATTCAGCGCCATTAACTGAGCGTTCATATGATGAGAGACTGCAAGAATCTCTTGAGCGTGCTTACATCAACCGAATTGTTCGAGAAATTACTGATTTAGCTTTTGGTGAGCAAGAAGTTGATGAAAATGGCAACCCAATAGACAGTATTTTCGACCAAGACAGTATCTTTACCAGCGGTGATTTTCAAGTCGAATTAATTACGTCAAATCCAGACAGTATAATTGTCAATATAACCAATCTTGTTAGCGGCGAAGTGACAATTGTTGAAATTCCGAGATTTGGTTAAGGGTTGGCATAATGAGAAGTTTCTTAGCAGTAATAGGGGCCATCACATTAACAGGTTGTCAATCAATAACGAATACCATACCACCCTATCAAGAACAAGCAAATGTCATTGAAATCAGTGATACGTTAAGTGAATTAAAATCCTTACCTTCTCCTGTGGGACAGATTCCGGTGTCCGTTTATTCGTTTCGTGACCAAACGGGACAATATAAACCGTCTTCAGGTGCCAGTTCTTTCTCCACCGCGGTAACACAGGGCGCAACCTCAATCCTTGTGCAAACTTTGAGTCAAACTGATTGGTTTTTACCGGTAGAACGTGAAGGTTTACAAAATATATTAACGGAACGAAAAATTGTTAGAGCCGCAAACGAAGAGAATAATTTACCCGAATTACCTCCATTGACCACTGCTCGAATCATCCTTGAAGGTGGTATTATTAGTTATGATACTAATATTCGAACGGGTGGTATGGGGGCCGAGTACTTTGGAGTCGGCGCTAGCGAATTATTCCGAGAAGATCAGATTTCGATTTACATGCGCGCTGTTGATGTTCGTACAGGGCAAGTGTTGGTTTCAGTTTCCACAAGTAAAAAAGTACTTAGCCAAGAAGTGAGAGCTGGCTTATTTAGATATGTGTCTTTTAGGCGTTTACTTGAAGCCGAAGCTGGATACACCACCAATGAGCCAATGTTTGAGTGTGTTAAACAAAGCATTGAAAAAGCCGTTTCCGAACTAATATTGGAAGGCATAAATAAAGGTGTTTGGCGCGCTAGAGAAGCCTAGCAGGCTTAATTTATCTGTAATAACTAAGTGGTATCATTAGCTAATGCGCTCGTTATACCACTTTATTAATTCCACTCTGTTTCGACATTCCGTTTTTCTAAATATACTGTAAATATGCGTCTTTACTGTATTTACACTGATATGTAAGTTGTCTGCAATCTCTTGATTTTGAGCACCATCGGCAATGCGCTCTGTTATAGCCAATTCACGTTTAGTTAATAATGGTTCCGCAACCATTTTAGTGCTGGCTAGGTTCGGTGAATTTTGTAAAGTATCGTTGATAAAACGGGTCAATAATTTTCGGCTGAACCATTTGTTATCCTGCTTTAACTGTTGTAACCCTTTTACGGTTAAATCAAGAGATTCATCTTTTATCAGCACGCCACTCAAACCTAATTTCAAAGCAGCGTATTGGAAATCTTGATCTTTTTCGTCCACATTAAAAATGACTTTTTTTAACTTTGGGTATTGCCTCACTAACGGCAGATTTAATAACACATTATGATTACAAAACTCTGCATCAATAAAACAAAAATCCGTTTTCGCTATGGTTTGGTTAGAAGGTTGAATTGTGCCAATTTTAGCCGAATAGCCGCATGCATCTAGTAGATCAATAAAATGACCAATAGAAGTTTTACTTCGTCTATTTAAATCTAAAGTGTGCCGCGTGAGAATAAAAGCATGTATGGCCAACTGCGTAATCCTTTTAAAAGCCCTATATTGGTTTTAGTTTAATAATACTACAGAATCGACTTATCTTATTCATTTCTTTAGTGGTTCTTGTATTAAAATTTGCGCATCAATGGTTATGGAGGTATAATCCGGTTTCATTTTGTGACTCCCTGTTTTTTCATAGTCATAGACCATGCGGCATTTCTGTTGTAATAATAGCTAATGTCCACCATTAAAGTGTTGAATAATGGTGAAAGTATTTTTTAGAGGCTCCGCTGGTTCGGGGCTTTTTTATTGGTGTCGATTTAGCTAAATACGGCACTGCGTGATGGGCTTAATGCCCTTTTTTTATATTTAAATTTGGAGGTCGTTAGCTTTGTCTCAATTAGAGAATCGCTTAACTACTATGTTATCACCCGCGGTAGAAGCTCTAGGCTTTGAATTAGTGGGCGTTGAATTTGTAAGGGCAGGAAAGCACAGTACTTTGCGCGTGTACATTGATCATGAAAATGGTATCGATGTGGATGATTGCGCTGATGTGAGTCATCAAGTGAGTGCTGTATTAGATGTCGAAGATCCAATTTCAACAGAATATAACCTTGAAGTTTCATCTCCTGGTATGGATCGTCCTTTATTCAAACCAGCCCACTTTCAAAATGTGGTTGGCCAAGAAATAAGCGTTAAATTAAATATGCCACAACAAGGACGACGTAACTTTAAAGGCATGCTGCAGGCAGCAAACGAGAACGATTTTACCATTTTGGTGGATAAAGAAAGCTTTACCCTTGCATACGCAAACGTTGGAAAAGCTAACTTGGTGCCAAACTTCAATGAATTATAATTAGATTGCCGAAAGGGTAATGAGGATAAAATGAACAAAGAGATTTTATTAGTTGCTGAAGCAGTTTCTAACGAAAAACAAGTTCCAAGAGAAAAAATTTTTGAAGCCCTTGAGTATGCGTTAGCAAGTGCAACCAAGAAAAAGAATCATGGTGATATCGAAGTAAGAATTGAAATTGACCGTGATACTGGTGATTTTGACACTTTTAGACGTTGGTTAGTAATTGAAGATGATCAGCCGCAAGAAAACCCTTATGCAGAAATTACCTTATCTGCTGCACAGGTTGATGATCCTGATATTGCGCTAGGGGATTATGTAGAAGAGCAAATTGAATCTATTCAATTCGACCGAATCACAACACAGACGGCTAAACAGGTTATCGTACAAAAAGTGCGAGAAGCAGAACGCGCACAAATGATCGCTGAATATGAAGATAAAGTCGGTGAATTGGTTACAGGTACAGTTAAGAAAGTGAATCGTGACAATATAATTATCGATTTAGGGAATAATGCTGAAGGTGTTATTTTTCGAGACGATATGTTGCCGCGTGAAACCTTTAGACCAGGCGATAGAGTGCGCGGATTGCTTTATGTGATTCGTCCAGAAGCTCGAGGTGCACAGCTATTTATTAGCCGAACACATCCGGATATGTTAGTTGAATTATTCCGCTTAGAAGTACCTGAAATTGCCGAAGAGACGTTAGAAATTAAATCTGCCGCAAGGGATCCAGGTGCACGGGCAAAAATTGCTGTAAAAACCAACGACAAACGCCTTGATCCAGTAGGTGCTTGTGTGGGCATGCGTGGTTCGCGTGTACAGGCTGTATCGAGCGAATTAGGTGGTGAGCGAGTAGACATAGTGTTATGGGATGAAAACCCAGCGACTTTCGTCGTAAACGCGATGGCGCCAGCAGAAGTAGCCTCCATTGTAGTAGATGAAGATACTCATACCATGGATGTTGCAGTTGAAAGTGATAACCTAGCGCAAGCTATAGGTCGTAGCGGTCAAAACGTGCGTTTAGCAAGCCAATTAACAGGCTGGGAACTAAACGTGATGACTGTTGATGATATGAATAATAAACACCAAGAAGAAAACGCCAAAGTGCTCGAATTATTTACCATGCACTTAGATATTGATGAAGATTTTGCCGGTGTTTTGGTGGACGAAGGTTTTTCAACCTTAGAAGAAATCGCCTATGTGCCTGTAGCTGAGTTGTTAGATATCGAAGGTTTAGACGAAGATATTGTAGAAGAGCTTAGAAATAGAGCAAAAGCAGCTTTAACAACTAAAGCGTTAGCCAATGAAGAATCGTTAGAAAGTGCTGAGCCAGAGCAAGAATTGTTAGATCTTGAAGGTATGGATAGACATTTAGCATATGTTTTATCTAGCCGAGGTATCACTAATCTTGAAGCATTAGCTGAACAGGGCACTGACGATATCAGTGATATTGAAGAACTGACCGAAGAAAAGGCCGGTGAACTAATTATGGCCGCTCGAAACATTGTTTGGTTTAACGAAGCTTAGGTCAAGGAGTCAAATATAGTATGTCAGAAGTAACAATAGAAAAACTCGCCGACAGCATCGGGACCTCTGTTGATAGACTGTTACAACAGTTTAACGACGCTGGTATGCCCAAGAAATTGGGCGAATCTGTCACAGAAGATGAAAAACAGAAGCTGCTAGATTTTCTGAATAAGCAACATGGTGGAGAAGGTGCTCAAGCGCCGAAAAAAATGACCTTGCAACGCAAGACAACCAGTACCATCAGTTTAGGAAAGTCACGTGCTGTAAAAGTTGAAGTGCGTAAAAAGCGCACTTACGTGAAACGTACAGATATTGAAGAGCAACGCTTAGCGGAAGAAGAAGCTAAACGTAAAGAAGAAGAGGCTCGAGCTAGACGTGAAGCGGAACAGAAAGCTGAAGCAGAAGCTAAACGCATTGCTGAAGAAAAAGCGCGTCAAGCAGAAGAGCAGCGCAAGGCAAAAGAAGCTGAACGTAAAGCGCAAGCAGAAAAGGCTAAAAAAGAAGCTGAAGAGCGCAAACAATCTGAATCTAGCCTAACTGAAGAAGAAAAGGCTGAGTTAGAAAAAGCGCGTGCAGAAGAAGAGCGCCTCAAGCAGCAGCAAGAAGAAGAAGCTCAGAAAAAGCTTGAAGAAGAAGCCAAAAAAGCGGCTGAAAATGCGAAAAAACTCGCAGAAGAAAACGAACGCCGCTGGAAAGAAGAAGAAGAACGACGTAAGCGCGAAGAAGCGGAAGAAGTGCACATGTACTCAAATCGCTATGCTCAGGAAGAAGAAGATCGCGAAGATATGGAAATCGAGCGTAGTAGCCGTCGTCGCAAAAAATCAAAGAAAAATGCCGGAGAGCACTTGAAGCAAGGTTTTAATAAGCCAGCTGCGCCTGTAGAGCGTGTTGTTAAGCTGGGTGAAACCATCACTGTGGGTGAATTAGCAAGTCGTATGGCAGTTAAAGGGACAGAAGTCATTAAAACCATGATGAAAATGGGTGAAATGGCAACTATCAACCAAGTACTGGACCAAGAGACAGCTTCTTTAGTTATAGAAGAGATGGGACATAAATATGAACTAGTGAATGAAAACGCACTAGAAGATGAATTAATCGCAGATCTAGGTAAAGGCGAAGGCGAAACTAGAGCACCTGTAGTCACCATTATGGGTCACGTTGACCATGGTAAAACATCGCTACTAGATTATATTCGACGCGCTAAAGTTGCCGATGGCGAAGCCGGCGGTATTACTCAGCATATTGGTGCATATAGTGTTGAGACAGAGAATGGTAGAATTGCTTTTCTAGATACACCAGGACACGCCGCGTTTACCGCAATGCGTGCACGGGGTGCGACAGCAACTGATATTGTTGTCGTTGTAGTCGCAGCGGACGATGGTGTCATGCCACAAACCAAAGAAGCGATCCAACACGCTAGAGCAGCCAATGTGCCAATCATTGTTGCAGTTAACAAAATGGACAAAGAAACTGCCGATCCTGAAAGAGTGAAAACTGAATTATCTCAGTTAGAAGTCATTCCGGAAGAGTGGGGCGGTGAACACCAATTTGTAAATGTTTCAGCCAAAACAGGGTTAGGTATTGATGAATTGCTTGAAGCTATCTCTTTACATGCTGAAGTACTTGAACTTAAAGCGGTAAAAGATGGTCCAGCAAAAGGCATTGTTATCGAGTCTCGTTTGGACAAAGGTCGAGGACCAGTAGCCTCTATCTTGGTACAAGAAGGTGAGTTAAAGCCAGGGCAAATTCTCCTTTGTGGTGAAGAATATGGCCGTGTACGTGCGATGCGCGATGAAAACGGGAATGAAGTTAAATCAGCTGGGCCTTCAACGCCGGTAGAAATACTTGGTTTATCTGGTGTACCAAATGCTGGTGAAGATGCACTTGTTGTAAAAGATGAGCGTAAAGCAAAAGAAGTTGCGGCTAAACGTCACTCTAAGAAGCGAGAACTTAAACTAGCTAAACAACAAAAAGCTAAACTTGAAAACATGTTTGCTAACATGGAAAGCGGTGAAGTTAGTGATTTAAACATAGTGCTTAAAGCCGATGTTCAAGGTTCAATAGAAGCCATCGCGGATAGTTTGGTCAAGTTGTCGACCAGCGAAGTAAAAGTCAATATCGTTGGTAGTGGCGTAGGTGGTATTACAGAAACTGACGCCTCCTTAGCGGCAGCGTCAAGTGCCATTATCATCGGCTTTAACGTACGTGCGGATGCAGCAGCGAGAAGAACAATTGAAGCTGAAGAAATTGATTTGCGCTACTACAGCATCATTTATGAGTTAATTGATGAAGTTAAGCAAGCCATGAGCGGTATGCTTGCACCTGAGTTTAAACAGGAAATCATCGGATTAGCGGAAGTAAGAGATGTATTTAAATCACCGAAATTGGGCGCTATCGCTGGTTGTATGGTCACTGAAGGAACCATTAAACGCAGTAACCCAATTCGTGTTCTTCGTGAAAACGTGGTTATTTATGAAGGTGAGCTAGAATCACTTCGCCGCTTTAAAGACGATGTTCAAGAAGTTAAGAAAGGGTTTGAATGTGGTATTGGCGTTAAAAATTATAACGATGTAAAAGTCGGTGACCAAATCGAAGTTTACGAAATAGTAGAAGTTAAACGCGAAATTTAACATTTATTCCAAAGCTTGAAATGGAGGCATCAGGCCTCCATTTTTGTCTTAACGGAAAAATTTTAAACATTAAGAGGCACTTTTGTGGCTAGAGAATTTTCAAGAACTGACAGAGTCAGTCAGCAGTTACATAAAGAAATCGCATTGATACTGCAACATGAATTTAAGCACCGTCATCCAGAGGTCGGAATGATAACGCTATCTGAAGTCGAAGTATCAAAAGACTTAAGTCATGCTAAAGTCTTTATTAGTTTTTTCTTGGATGATGAAGAAAAAAATAAAGCCGATTTTAACACATTAAAAGAATCCGCCAGTTTTATACGTGGCTTGCTGGCCAAACGTATTCGAATGCGCAGCACGCCAGCTCTGCATTTTATGTGGGACACGTCTATGCTGGAAGGTGCGCGAATTAGTGCCTTAGTGGATAAGGCAATTGCATCAGATAAAAATAGAAACTCAGACGATTAAATGGCCAGAAAAAGAAAAGGCAGACCAGTTAATGGTGTGCTCCTGATTAATAAACAAAAGGGGCAATCATCGAATAACGTTGTGCAGCAAGTTAAACGCCTTTTTAATGCACAAAAAGCTGGGCATACAGGCGCATTAGATCCACTTGCCACTGGCATGCTACCTGTGGGTTTAGGCGAAGCAACTAAATTCTCACAGTTTCTATTAGATGCAGACAAAACCTATGAAGTAGTAGCTCATTTAGGGGTAAGAACAGATACCTCTGATGCTGATGGCGAAATTGTCGCTACAGCAACTACCCAGGGCATTACACGCAAGCAGATAGATAAGGGGATTGAGACCTTTAGAGGTGAGATTCTGCAGACGCCGTCGATTTATTCAGCGTTAAAGTATCAGGGCAAACCTCTTTATTATTATGCGCGCAAGGGAATCGACGTTCCTAGGCCTACACGCAAAATCACAGTATTCGATATTCAAGTGCTCTCTTGGCAAGATGATAAACTCACCATGAAAATCAGTTGTTCAAAAGGTACTTATATTCGAACCATAGTAGATGACCTTGGAGAGCTGTTAGGTTGCGGCGCTCACGTGGCTGAATTAAGAAGAACCAGTGTGACGCCGTTTCAAGCATCGAAAATGTTGTCGGTTGATGACCTAACAAACATGCAATCGAATAAAGAAGAGGGCAATTTTAGCGAGCTTGATGCACTTTTGTTACCCATGGATATACAAGTGGGTTCATTGGATAAAATCGAATTAGATGCAGAGGCTGCTGAAAAATTTAATCACGGAATGCAACTGCCATTAGGGCCAGACTTTATTCAAGGCGCTAAATTAAGAGTCTACAATAAAGTTAATCAGCAATTTTTAGGGGTTGCAGAAGTTAATGCGCAGCAACAATTACAGCCTAGTAGGGTTGTGGTCTACAATTAAACAAAATAACTTGTAATTTTTACTGTGCACATTATAATGCGCGCTCTTCAAATGTCGCTGAATTAGTGATCGGCACATTTTAACGTGTAAACTAACGAGGTATATATGTCACTAAATACACAAGAAACAGCAGCAATTATTGCTGAACACGCTAGAGGCGAAGGTGACACAGGTTCACCTGAAGTACAAGTAGCTTTGTTGACTCACAACATCAACAAACTTCAAGGCCACTTTTCAGAGCATAAAAAAGACCACCATTCACGTCGTGGTTTGTTGAGAATGGTTTCTCAGCGCAGAAAAATGCTTGATTATTTAAAGCGTAAAGATCTTAGCCGTTATCAAGATCTGATCAAAAAGCTAGGTCTACGTCGTTAATTCGATGGGTTAGATTAAAAAGAGGCGCTTCAATTGAAGCGCCTTTTTTATTACTTGAGAATATTGGTCTTGAATTAAACTGAGCGTTTAATTAATTCTTCTAACTTAGTTTCCAATTCATTGATTTGTCGAAGTAGGTTGGTATTGCGTTGTTCTAGCAAAATAAGCTTTTCATTAATATCACGGACTTTGGAAGCGTTTGCGGTATCGTTTTCGGATAAAGATTCTCTTTCTACTGATGCGGCTAACATACTATTTGCTTGTTCATTCACGGTAGCATTTAAAGTCGATATTCTGCCAGCAAGTTGTTGCGCTTGGGTTTCCAAATTTTTAGTTTTATTGTCCAAGACAGAGACTAACTTATTAATATCTCCTTTGAAGTTACCAACAGAGTTAGATAACTCTTTAATTTCTTGCTGATTGCGGCGCCATGCGCTGGCCCAAAGCTTGTCCATCTGCTCCCAGAGTTCGTTGGCTTTTTCTGATAATTCACCAACCTTTACCTGCAACGCAACCGTGGACTCTCCCATCTCTTCACCGGTGGCTGATAAACGGCTTTCTAACGACGATAATCGCTCTATATTGCTATTGATGGTTTGATTTGCATTTTGCAATTGAATAAACAAATAAACACATCCAGCGACCGCGACGACGCTTACGAATATTAATGATGAAACCAACCAGTTATTACTTTTAACTATAGTCGTTTGTGTCGGCCTTCTTTGAGAACTGGTTGTTATTCTATCGTTTACATCAACATTGATAGGGGCAAAATCTTTATCTTTATTGTCCGCCATTATAAAAATCCACTAAATCATTTATTTTTGTTCGAAGCTTTTTGGAATTAACCCTAAATACGCCGGATAAATCCATAATAAGCAATTATTTATTAGTTACGATAAGGTATCAGAAAGTTGATCAATGGGAAATTATAAAACTTAATTATCAATAATACTTTTCTTTCGCCGATACAAACTTACTGAAAGAGTAAAGATTCTTCGCAATAAGCGATAAACCTTAGTGAATACTAGATTGATTGCTTAAGAAATACTCGAAACCCCTTTATCTAAGTTAAAAAATTGCAAAAGGTAATAATACACCTTATGATGATTTTACATTGTAAAACGCACGGTTTATATGAAGTTAAGTCAAAAGTTATCATTTAAATTAGGGGTACGTAGCCTCGTACTTTTAATTTTTCTCGGTCTTATGATGGCTTTCGTACAAACCTTGTTTGATTTTAAGCAACGACAAGCTGAAGTCAAAAAGAGCATTGAGCATATTTTAGAATCAGCACAAAGCGGTGCTGTGAACGCCGTATGGCTGATTGACCAAGAACAAGCGCAAAACGTTGTTGACGGATTATCCTTCTTTAATTTTTTCCATGATGTTTCTATCATTGACGATAACGGCGATTTACTGGCTGAATTCAATCGCAGTGAAGAACGTATGGTACGAGATTCCGAAAGCGTAGAATCCTCGTATAACCCTATTTTATCTCTTGTGACAGAGGGGAAAACTCGCTCCAGCATTGTCCTTAAAAGAGATAACAGTATCCAACCTGATAACACTGTGTATGGCAACTTGGTTTATACAATTGATAACCATGTAGCCTTGTCTGGCGTTTACGACCGAGCCGTTCGTGCATTTGTAATAGCCTCTGGTGGTTATATCTTATTGACCATTGCGTTAAGTGTTGTATATCACTACATGCTGGCGGCGCCATTAATGCGTTTGGCGAGACGTTTTCAAAATGTGAATACTAAGTCTATTGCGACCCAACAAATCAACCACATTAAAAAGCACGAAAAAGATGAGTTTAGTTTAATCGTAAATTCGGCAAATGATATGTTGTCGCGTATCTCAACCAGTCAGGTACTTTTGACCGAACGCTCGCAACGATTTAGATTAATTCTTGATACAGCTCCTGCAATTATTTTCTCTTTGGACAAAAATTTAGAATTCGTATTTGCCAACAAAGCCACAGCTGCATTTTATGGCTTCTCTATTTACGAACTAAAAGGTCGCTCCGCTAACGACGTTATTAAGACCATAGATCCAAACTTTATGGCACTTATCGAAGAGTTTTTCAGTTGCAAACAAAATCAACAAAGCAGCACCATGCAGATAAAAAATGCAAATAATGTAGACTGTTATGTTGAAATGACACTGGTTAAATTTAAAACCCCTGAAAAGCACAGCATATTAGTGACTGCCACTGACGTTACCAAACGTGTGAAGGCGGAAGAAAAAATAGAGTCTTTGGCCTATTATGATCCGCTGACTTCATTGCCAAATCGAAACAAAGTATATGAAGTGTTAAGCCGCCCCACTGATGTTGTCACATCAAATGGCATGTACGGTATAGCTGCCATTGCTGATTTAGACCAATTTAAGCGTATCAATGATACGTTGAGCCACAGCGTTGGCGACCAGTTAATAGTTAAATTGGCAAGAAGGCTACAAAAAGAATTTTCCTTTTCTGATCTTATGGCACGCCTTGGTGCAGACGAGTTCTTATGTATTGAAGATAATGTATCAGACAATCTCCATACCGCTACCAACGGTGCAGAAGTGCTCGGAGAGCGATTAAGAGCCTGTATAAATAAAGAAATCGATATAGGCTTGCACAGCTATGCATTGACCGCCTCAATCGGTGTCATCGTATTTAGAAAAGGGCATTCTACAGCAGACGAGATTTTGCAATATGCAGATACTGCGATGTATGAGTCGAAAAAGGCGGGGCGTAACCGTGTAACACTGTTTAAAAATGAAATGGCGACACAAGCAGCTGAGTTGTTAAAGCTTGAACGCGATATCATGAAAGCCATGTTCCGAGATGAGTTTTACTTTGTATTGCAGCCTTTAGTCGACTCAGAAACCCACCAATTAGTTAGTGCAGAAGCCTTAATGCGCTGGCGAAAAGAAGGCAAAACTATTAGTCCTGCAGAGTTTATTCCATTCTTAGAAGAAAGCGCACTGATAGTAGAAGTAGGCGAACGTATATTAGACAGTGTTTGTAAGTATTTAGCCGATTTGAAAAAGCGCAAATTACTGCCTTCCAAATTTAAAATTGCGGTAAATATCAGTAATAAGCAATTAGCAAGATTAGATTTTATTGAAACCGTATCTCGTATTATGAATAAACACAGTGTTAAAGGTGAAAATTTAGAATTTGAGATAACAGAAAGCGTTGCTTTGGATAATAAAGAAGATACGATTCGTAAGATTGAACGCTTGAAGAAAATGGGAATCAGTTTTTCTCTCGATGATTTTGGTACAGGTTTCAGTTCATTAAGTCATTTAAAAGATTTGGATGTTGATAAGCTCAAAATCGATCGTTCTTTTATTAATGATATTAATCATGACCCTCAAGATGAGAAGCTGGTAAGATCCATTATACAACTGGCAAAAAATCTTGATCTAGTTACCGTGGCCGAAGGGGTGGAGACCCAAGCTCAAGTCGAATGGCTTATGTTACAGGGTAACCTGTTACTACAAGGGTATTATTTTAGTCGTCCTCTTGAGCAAGCTGAATTTGAAGCTCAATATTTTAACTTGGACCAGGCCGAAAAGTCAGTAAACTAAAATTATAAGCATAAAAAAACCGTTCAATTGAACGGTTTTTTTATTTAAATTAGCGCTTATTTGCAACGCTGACGCATTAAGGCTAAACCACCTAAAAGCAACATACCTAGGGTAGCTGGAGCACTCGCTTCTTGAACTACCGGTGAAAAGTCATCGCGGAATTCGTAAGCTAAAATTTCGTGTAAGCCGCCAGCAGTTCCTGTTCCTGAAGTGAAACCGAAAAATGCATTAGTGTTGTTCAAAACACCTGTTAAATCTACATTATAAGATAAGCCTGCCAATGCGCTACGGGTACCTGTGTCAGACCAACGAACTTCAAGTAAATCATTAACGCCATCGTAGTCAATCCAAGCAGACCAAATACCACCAACGTTAAAAGGGTCAGCCTCTGGCGCCAAGGCTACAGAAGAAGTACTTCCATTTAAGTTGATACCAACGTGATTACCGCTGTTATTGTCTGAAGCTCCATTGTTCCAAGTATCAAATTCGACGATAACGCTGTTTTGAACACCTGCATAGCCAATTCCACCACCTGAACTACCAACATCGTTACTATTTGTTTGAACAACGAAAGCTATGCCGTCAGCGCCTTGTAGAGTGTCCGTGCCTCTGTCAAATGTACCAGTTGGATTAGTGATTTCGAATTGAAAAAATGCACTAAAAGACACGTCATTACTTAGATTTACCGCGTCTGTTAAAAATGCGGTGCCACTTTGCCACGTGGTTGAGGTAAGAGCTAAGCGATTTCCATTTTGTGCCGCAGTGCCATTCAACTGCCAATCACTAACGTCTGAAAAACTAGATTGTACAGAGATTACACCTGCATTTGCGCTCGCTGTAGCAAGTACAAGTAAAGAAGATAAAAACAGCTTTTTCATTTGTAGTCCTTTAAGTATTTAAAAATAAAACTAGGCATCTATGTATGTTGTTTTTATATAGATACAACTGCCTGCTTGGCCCTAAGCAAATATTGAACCAAAATTTAATTGCAGTAAAAACAATTGGTTAGAAGGGGCGTGACGCGGAGTAGGAAGCAATTGTAAAGAAATCAGACGATGATTAATTAACCAATTAAGTAAAAGTAGCATTAAAAAGCACATAACAATTTCCCACAAAAAAAGACGCCCTTGAGCGTCTTTATTCGTTTAATTGGTGGAGCTGGCGGGAGTTGAACCCGCGTCCAGAAAGCGTCAACTTTTGGTACTACATGCTTAGTCAGTCTTTAGATTCACCTTACCACTGCGGACAGACACGCGATAATAAGACTATCCTGAATTAAGTTTAGTGTTTCAACTCTCAGGCGGGAGCATCCACACGATCCTGTTTGGGTTTGACTCCTCGTGATCCCCGTCTTACAGGCGGAAGCTAGGGCGAGAAGGCTTCTAGCAGGTTATTAAGCTGCTAAAGCGTAGTTTTCGTCGTTTGCGACTATTTTTTTGCGGCTTTTTAAAGAGGCAAACCGCACCTCTGCATGCACCTCCAGCATCAATGAATCCTGTCGAATCCAGAGCAGCCCCGAGATATCGGCGTAGTATATCATAAGCAATTATGAAGTACAGATTAGCCTTAGTTGATTAATATCAAAAGTGGGTATTTTATTTGAGAAATCAATAGGCAACGCAAAGAAATTTGAGTAGGCTATGCCCGGTTGATAATTATTTGGTTAGGCATGAGAGTTTTTCATTATCTGTTACTTTGTTGTTTAGCATTGCAGGGCACATTAAATGGTGTTTCTGCTTTTATGCATTTTCAACAGCAAAGCCTTCAGGTTGAAAACGCCTTACTCATTTGTACAGGAACCAGTGTTAAATGGATAGACAGTGATGTCTATTTTAATACCGGCCAAATAGTCGAAATTACCTCATCTGATCTCTTGGATACTGATGAATCAGGAAATCCACTAAAAGCCGATCAGCGCGCTTGTGCCAATGCAACCGTTTATGATCATTGCTTTTCCATTACACCTAATGGTATTAATCTAGCCTCCATTTTTGCTGTATATGTTGCCAAGCGGTTTGTATTACCTTGGTTTAGTCCAACTTCACATTACTTCACAACACCAGCAACCCGAGCTCCTCCTATATTTCTCTAGCAAATACATACACATATTTTTAACTAGAGGACATATTAATGAAAACAAGAATGCAAATGGCATGGGTTGCATGCTGCGTGAGTGTTGCGCTAAACACGGCTAATGCACAACAAACAAATGAACAACTTGTCGAAAGAATCACTGTAAAAGGACAAATATCATCCCTTGCGGTGGATAAACAACTTGATCTTAGTGAACAAGTTTCAGCAGATTTTCGCGAACAATTATCTAAATTACCTGGTGTTTCTATTAACGGAAATGGCGGTGTAACAGGCATAGTACAGTACCGAGGGTTATTCGGTGACAGGGTTTTGATGAATATCGATGGTGCCGAAATCATTGGCGCTGGTCCCAATGCAATGGATAGCCCTATGTCGCACATCATCAGTGATGCAAATTTACAGGTGACCTTATATCAAGGGATTGCACCAGTAAGTGCTGGGGCAGAAGCTTTAGGCGGCGCATTAGAAATTAACGATTTTAATGTAGGATTTTCTTCTGGTAAATGGGTCAGTAATGGCAATTTACATCTATCTGCTTATAGCAATCAGGGGAGTTTAGTGTCATTTAATGCAGATATTAAAAATAACGATACTTATCTAGCTGTATCCGCTGATAGTCAACAAAGTAATAATCTAAAAGCGTCTGATGATAGGATTATTCCCAACACTTTTTATGAGAGAACTGGAGTTAAACTAAAAGCAGGATATAAACAACAAAATCATCAGCTAGATCTTTTAATCGGCCAACGCAACACTAATGAGTCTGGTACACCTGCATTAGCGATGGATATTATCTTTATTGATTCACTTTGGTATAGATTGCAACATAGCTACCAGCATAGCGATCAGCTTGTATTTAGCACTAAACTTTTTGGTAATCAAAATGCTCATGTGATGGATAATTATCAGTTGAGAAATCCCCCAATGCCTGCCATGTCTAGGCTTAATACTGTTGATAGCAGTGCAAATGGCCTGACTTTTGATACTGAATATAATAACGCTGGTCACGTCTTTAAAGCTGGTTTATCTGTCCAGCATCAAACTCACGATTCTTTAATTGAAAATCCAATAAATGATGCTTTCTTTCTGCTCAATTTCAACAATGTCAAAAGAGATAGACAGAGTGTATTTTTGGAAGTCGCAAATGAGAATAAAGTAAAACAGATAAATTACAGTGCAGGAGTGAGAATTTCGAAAGTGAATATGCATGCTGATGCTATCAACTCCAATATGGTAATGATGAATCCGAATGTGGCGTCTCTGGCCAGTGAATTCAATTTAGCAGACAAAAACATTACTCACAGTCTATACGATGTTGTGGCAAAAGCTTCGATACCAATCTTTGCGCATCTAGATGTTGTAATTAGTGCCGGTTTTAAACAACGAGCTCCTAGCTATCAGCAACACTTTACTTGGTTCCCATTGGGTATTTCCGCCGGTTTAGCAGATGGGCGAAACTATCTTGGTAATCTGGACTTACAAAAAGAGAGCCTAAAAGGAATGGACCTAGGGTTTGTGTATCAACAAAAAAATACAAACCTGTTGCTAAACTTATTCTATAACCGCATTCAAGATTACATAATAGGCTTACCAACTACCAATAATGCAGCAATAAATATTGCTACGATGAACAATCAGGCAATTCCTTTACAGTGGCAAAATATAGACGCGACTATCAAAGGCGTTGATGCAAGTGTGTCATATCAAGTCAATAGAGCTCTGAGTTTGCATGCTGGTTTACAATATGCGCGAGGTAAGCAAACCACGCCGGTGGAAGATGATCTTTATCGTTTAGCCCCCCTAAGTGGGCAGGTTCAAGTACAATGGCAGCAAGGTGAATTTGCGGCCAACCTAAGTGCAAAATTGGTTTCAGAACAAAAATATGTCGCAGAACTGCAAAACGAAAGCATCACCCCAGGCTATTCGGTTATAGATACCAGCGCCCAGTGGTTCATTAATTCTCAGTGGCAATTAACTCTGTCGATTCATAATTTATTGGATAAAGCCTATATTGATCATTTAGGGGGAGTGAATAGGGTATCAGGACAAAGCGTAGCGGTGGGTGAAAAGTTACCTGCAACCGGACGAAACTTTGGAGTGAATGTTTCTTATCAGTTTTAACGTGCAGACTCAGCAGAATCTGATGGGGAATCAGGTTCTGCTTTATCATCTAGCCATGTTTCATAATACGTTCTTTTTGGCGTGCCCAGTCTCTATCTTTGATAGTGTCACGTTTATCATGGGCTTGCTTACCTTTGGCTAAACAGATTTCTAGTTTAACCCAGCTCTTTTTCCAATACATGGCGGTGGCGACTATGGTCAAACCTTGTCTATCCAAGCCTCCGACCAATTGATCAAGTTCACGTCGGTTTAATAATAGCTTTCGTTGCCGCGTTGGCGTACAAATAACATGAGTAGAGGCTTGATTAAGCGGGGTAATATTTATGTTAGTGACAAAGGCTTCACCATCTTTTAGGAACACGTAAGCGTCAGTAATATTCGCTTTTCCCGCACGAATACTTTTTACTTCCCAGCCATCGAGTTGAATACCTGCTTCGAACTTATCTATAAGTTCATATTCATGGCGCGCTTTCTTGTTGAGCGCAATAGTATTTGAGTTTGATTGTTTATTCTTTTTCATGCGCGTAAGTATACCTGCGAATATTGCTGATAAAAAGTTGTTTGTTTTATTCTAGTTAGCAACAAACAACGTTAATAAATCCGCATTCTTGAGTTGTGGTAAATCGATCGAATGATTAGAATGCTGCGTACTATATGATGATGTTTATAATAAATTAAAGAGATAATGCCAAAAATAAATAAAAGTGCGCTTGTGGGGTACAGTGCGCAGCAGATGTTCGACTTGGTTAATGACGTAGCCGCTTATCAAGAATTTTTACCAGGCTGTAAAAGAAGTACAGTGCTGGAACAGACGCAATCTCATATGAAAGCACGAATGTTATTAAGTAAAGCTGGAATAGAAAAAGAGCTCACTACTCATAACCAATTAGAACCGAATAAAGCAATTCATATGTCGTTGGCTGATGGTCCCTTTAAATCATTAAGTGGCGGCTGGACATTTACTTCGCTGGCTGATGATGCTTGTAAAGTGGCACTTCATTTAGATTTTACTTTCAAAAATAAACTGGCAGAGATGGCCTTTGGTAAAATATTTACGTCTTTGGCCAATAATATGGTTCAGGCTTTTACTGAACGCGCTAAACAGGTGTACAAATAGTGTCTGATTATATTTCCATTGAAGTCGCGTATGGCTTGCCTGAAAAACAGTCTTTGATAGCTTTGACTGTACCAGAGGATGCGCAAGTTGAGTCTGCTATTAAACAATCTGGCATTTTAAATTTATATCCAGACATTGATTTAAACGAATACAAAGTCGGTATTTGGTCAAAAGCTTGCAAACTTGACAGTGAGCTTTCTGATGGTGATCGAATAGAAATTTATCGCCCGTTAATTGCAGACCCCAAAGAGGTCCGCAAACTTCGTGCGCAAAAAGCGAAAGATGAAGGTCGAGCCGATAAAGTCACAGGCGGCAAACCTAAAACGAAATAAGCAGCTTCTAATAACGGCGCCGTTTAATCCCAGTTTCAGCCATTATTTTTGCCGAAATCTCTTCTACTGAATATCGTGTACTGTTAAGGAATGGAATTTTCTCTTTTCGATACAGGTTTTCGACTTCTCGCAGTTCCATGCGACATTGTTGCATTGATGCATACCTAGAGTTTGCTCGGCGCTCAGAGCGAATTTGATGCAATCGATCTGCGCCAATGGTAAGACCGAAAAGTTTGTTTTTAAAACGTTTTAAATGAGGTGGAAGTTTTAAAATATCCCCCATATCTTCTTCGGTAAAGGGGTAATTGGCGGCCTTAACACCAAACTGTAACGCCAAATATAAGCTTGTTGGTGTTTTCCCTGAACGAGAGACTCCCACAAGGATAATATCTGCTTCATTATAATCTTTGAGATTGCTTCCATCGTCATTAGCAAGGGCGTAATTCACTGCTTCTATACGTATGTCATAGGTTTGTTCATGCATGCTGTGAGTGCGATGTTTTTTCGGCATCGCATGAATACCGATGGCTTTTTCAAGCGGCGGTACAAATTGATCGAGAAAATTATAGTTGATCCCAACTGATCTGCTTATTATTCGACCAATATCAATGTTTACCATGGTATAAAAAACCAGTGGACGCTCTCCACTTTCCTCAAAAGCTACTTTAATCTGGTCTAAAACTTTTTTTGCATGTTGTTCTGTTTCAACAAATGGAATGGTTACATGTTCAAAATCTACTGGAAATAATGACAGTAATGCATGACCAAATACCTCTGAAGTTATTGCTGTCCCATCAGATATGTAAAAAGCAGTTCTCACAACATCTCCTTAACATTGTTGTAATTTAATTACGAAAAAAATTAAATTTTACTTTCGTTTGTAAGCCAATTTAAAATCCAGCTGTGCGTTTAAAAATGCATCTTAAAAACATCTGTAATTGTTGGTGAAAAATTTCAGAAAGTACACACAAAAATTTTGTTAGTTTGCTGGGGGCTTTAAAGTGCAGGAATATGTTCTTTGGTATCAAGAATTGGGCATGGACGATGTAAATCGCGTGGGTGGTAAAAACGCATCTCTTGGTGAGATGATATCAAATCTGTCAAATGCAGGTGTGCAAGTGCCAGGAGGATTTGCAACGACAGCATATGCTTTTAATGAATTTCTCGAAAAAAGTGGTGTAGAAGCCAAAATCTATGAATGTTTAGATGCGTTAGACGTTGACGACGTGAATGCACTTGCTGCGGCGGGTAAACAAATTCGTCAATGGATTCTAGACACGCCTTTCCAAGCCGAATTGGAGCAAGAAATTAAAAAGGCGTTTGAAACCTTGTGCGGCGAAGTTGGGGATCAAGCTTCATTTGCAGTGCGTTCTTCAGCAACTGCAGAAGATATGCCTGATGCATCTTTCGCTGGGCAACAAGAAACATTTTTAAACGTAAAAGGTTATGACTCAGTTTTAGTCGCAATTAAACATGTATTTGCATCTCTGTTTAATGACCGTGCTATTTCGTATCGTGTGCATCAAGGCTATGATCACAAAGGTGTAGCACTATCTGCAGGTATACAGCGTATGGTGCGCAGTGATAAAGCAGCTTCTGGGGTTATGTTCAGTATTGATACAGAATCAGGATTTGAAGATGTTGTGTTTATTACCAGCTCTTTTGGTTTGGGTGAAATGGTGGTGCAGGGTGCTGTTAACCCGGATGAGTTTTATGTACATAAGCCTACCTTGGAGCAAGGCAAGCCTGCGGTATTAAGAAGAAACTTAGGCAGCAAACTCACTCAGATGATTTACTCAGACGATTTGTCTCATGGCAAACAAGTTGAAATTGTCGATGTTGATAAAGCCGATAGTTTAACCTTCTCTATCACAGATGATGAAGTGATGGAGCTTGCCAAGCAAGCCGTTATCATCGCGAAACATTACAAACGTCCAATGGATATTGAATGGGCCAAAGACGGCATTGATAACAAACTTTATATTGTACAAGCTCGTCCAGAAACTGTTCGTAGCCGCGAAAATATGCAAATCATTGAGCGTTTCCACTTAAAAGGTGCCGCCAAAATCATTTGTGAAGGGCGCGCTATCGGTCATAAAATCGGTGCTGGTACAGCAAAAGTTCTGGCTAGCATCGAAGAGATGGACAAAATACAACAGGGCGATGTACTGGTCACTGACATGACTGACCCAGATTGGGAACCTATCATGAAAAAAGCCTCTGCTATTGTTACCAACAGAGGTGGAAGAACCTGTCACGCTGCTATTATTGCCAGAGAAATGGGAATTCCAGCAGTGGTAGGCTGTGGAGACGCTACCAGTATTATTCAAACCGGTGATCAAATCACAGCCTCTTGTGCCGAAGGTGATACGGGCTATATCTATAACGAAGTTATTGACTATGAAGTCACAACTTCGCCTATCGATTCTATGCCTGATTTACCGCTTAAAGTCATGATGAACGTGGGTAACCCTGACAGAGCGTTTGATTTTGCGAGATTACCACATGAAGGTGTTGGTCTTGCTCGATTAGAATTTATCATCAATCGAATGATAGGTGTGCATCCTAAGGCATTGTTAAACTTCTCTTCTCAACCAGAAGATTTGCAAACTGAAATTAGTGAGATTATCGCCGGATATGCTTCACCGGTTGAATTCTATGTTGAAAAACTGGTTGAAGGTATAGCTTCTATTGGTGCTGCATTTGCACCTAAGAAAGTCATTGTGCGGATGTCAGACTTCAAATCGAACGAGTATTTTAACCTGGTTGGTGGTTATCAATATGAGCCGGATGAAGAAAACCCAATGTTAGGTTTTAGAGGTGCATCTCGTTACATTTCGGAAGATTTTCGAGACTGTTTCGCCTTAGAATGTGAAGCTATTAAGCGTGTTAGAAACGTCATGGGTCTAACTAACGTTGAAATTATGATTCCATTTGTTAGAACCTTGGAAGAAGGTCGTCAGGTAATAGAATTGCTTGAAGAACAAGGGCTTAAACGTGGTGATAATGGGTTACGCGTAATCATGATGTGCGAATTGCCATCTAATGCGTTACTTGCAGACCAGTTCTTAGACATCTTCGATGGCTTCTCTATTGGCTCTAACGACTTAACTCAACTTACCCTCGGTCTTGATAGAGATTCAGGTTTAATAGCGCATCTGTTTGATGAAAGAAACGATGCCGTTAAGGCCCTTCTATCCATGGCCATTAGTGCGGCTAAAAAACGCGGTAAATATGTTGGTATTTGTGGTCAAGGACCATCAGATCACGAAGATTTTGCTGCTTGGTTAGTGGAACAAGGTATTGACAGTGTGTCTTTAAACCCAGATACAGTGGTTGAAACTTGGTTATATTTAGCTGAGAAACACGGGTAATCTAATGTGAAGAAAAGGGACTGAGGTATTCTCAGTCCCTTTTCAACTAATACCTACTATGCTTGCGATTACGTAGCCAAGCATCTAGCAAAATCGATAATTTACTTGCGCGTTTTTGTGACCATTTTAACAGGCCTCGTGCGCGAGGATAATCCATTGCCAACAGCACTAAACCCGCAATTGTGATAAAAATTGAACCTGGAATTATTGCAAATACAACACTGGCAATAATAAGCAAAATACCAATGGTGGTTCGAATGGTTTTCATAGCAGCCTCCGTTATTAATGAATAACAGTATATTGGCTCAATTTATTCTTACAATTAAAAAAGTGTTACAAAACCTGTACTCCTCGAATAAGCTTTTTCTGTAAAATCTGTAATTCCACTTGAAAATTGTGTCAGAAATGAAGACCATTGCGATTATTGTCACCAACGCTACCTGATCGGAATACTATTTTGGCTGTACTACCACGATTATCGCCTGAAAATACCATTGCACCTCATGTAAAAGATTATCTCCATGCGTTACAAAACTCACAGTTCAAAGGGGATATTGAAATGAGTTACGGTAGTCGAATGGCGGTGGCTACCGATAACTCGATTTACCAACAAATTCCTCAGGCTGTACTACACCCAAAAAGTATTGACGACCTTATTATTGTCGCTGAAACTTCTCAACAGCACCCTCAGGTAACCTTTAGTGCCAGAGGTGGCGGTACAGGCACTAACGGGCAATCCCTAACGCCGGGTATTGTTGTGGATACTTCTCGTCACATGCGGAGCATTTTGGAGATAAATGTCGAAGAACGCTGGGTAAAAGTACAATCCGGTGTAGTGAAAGATGCTCTAAACGATTTTCTACGTCCTTATGGTTTTTTCTTTTCGCCAGATTTGTCTACCAGTAATAGAGCGACAATTGGCGGCATGATAAGTACTGATGCTTCTGGTCAGGGGTCTTTAGTTTACGGAAAAACATCTGATCATCTGCTATCTGTGACCCAAGTATTCGCAGACGGCACCCTATACAAATCAGAAAAGGTGGACGTAAATGAAGCGCAGCTCATTGCCAAAAAAGACAATACTCTAGGTAATATCTTTAAACAGGTCATTGAAACCTGTGTTGGCAAACGTGAGCAAATATTGGCTAAATTTCCAAAATTAAATCGTTTTCTGACCGGTTACGATCTAGAACATGCCTATGATGAGCGAACAAAAACTATTGATATCGGTAGGTTAATCGCGGGTGCTGAGGGTTCCCTAGGTTTTATTGCTGAAGCAAAGCTAAACATAACACCTATACCTACTTGCACGGCCTTGGTAAATATAAAATACAATAATTTTGAAAGTGCCTTACGTCATGCTCCCTCTATGATTGCGGCCAATGCGACTTCAGTAGAAACGGTTGATAGTAAAGTTTTAAATTTAGCTCGCCAAGACATTGTTTGGCACAGTGTTTCAGATTTGATTCAAGACGTTGAAAACAAAACCATGGATGGGTTAAACATGGTGGAGTACAACAGCGAAAATAAGGATGAAATTGAACAAAAAATTCGCGAGCTTGCACAGCGTTTGGATAACGAAATTGAAAACAATCTAAACGGTGTTATTGGTTATCAAATTACCTTTGATAAGAATGATATTCTAAAAATTTACGGTATGCGCAAGAAAGCCGTGGGTCTTCTTGGTAAAGCTGACGGCCCGAAAAAGCCTATCGCCTTTGCTGAAGATACCGCAGTACCTCCTGAAAATCTCGCCGACTTTATCATGGAATTCAGGGCGTTATTAGACGAATATAAGCTTACCTATGGTATGTTTGGTCATGTTGACGCAGGTGTATTACATGTACGACCTGCGCTTGATTTATGTGACCCTGAGCAAGAAGCTTTAGTGAATACAATTTCCGATAAGGTGGTTAGTTTAGTCGCTAAATATGGTGGCCTAATGTGGGGCGAACATGGTAAAGGCTATCGCAGCGAATACGCGCCTGAATTTTTTGGCCAAGAGTTGTACCAAGAAATTTGTAAAATAAAAGCTGCATTTGACCCTCTAAATAAGATGAATCCCGGTAAGATATGTGTGCCTTTCGATTCATCGCATCAGTTAGTGAAAGTAGCAGATACCAAACGTGCTAGTTTTGATCGACAAATCCCTATAAACGTTAAGGATGAATTCTTGCCAGCAATGAGTTGTAATGGCAATGGTCTATGTTTCAACTATGACGTTAATTCTCCTATGTGCCCGTCTAGTAAAATTACCAAGGATCGTCGCCACAGTCCCAAAGGACGAGCGGGCTTAATTAGAGAATGGTTGTATCAATTGCAAAAAGCGGATGAACCTATTACCGATGTGAATTTCAGGCAGTTTAGCCCGCAAATTTTCGGCGCAAAAATTGATAAAGACGACTTTTCTTATGAAGTTTATGAAGCAATGAATGGATGCTTAGCGTGTAAATCCTGTACTAGTCAATGCCCCATAAACGTTGATGTTCCGGATTTTAGAGCTAAGTTTTTGTCTATTTATCACAGTAAATATAGACGCCCCATAAAAGACTATTTTGTGGCGCATGTGGAAAGTCTCGCGCCTTTTATGGCGAAAATTCCCAAGTTTGCCAACTGGATGACAGATACCAGTCTAGTTAAAGGCTTTTTGAAGCACAATATTGGTTATGTTGATACACCAGCGTTATCAGTCCCCACCTTGAAACATCGAATTAAGCAATTAGCATGTGACTATGACTACGAACAACTGGCAGCGCTTTCTGATGCTGAGAAAAAGGACTATGTGCTTATTGTTCAAGATCCCTTTACTAGCTTTTATGAAGCTGAACTGGTTGAAAAAACAATAAAATACTTGAGCCTGATTGGCGTGAAGCCGGTGTTATTACCATTTTCACCTAATGGTAAACCGCAACATGTGAAGGGCTTTTTACATGCCTTTGAAAAAACGGCGCAAAAAACAGATCAATTTTTATCAAAAATAGCGGCGTTAGATATTCCAATGTTTGGTTTAGATACGTCGTTAGTGCTTTGTTATCGGGACGAATACAGTAAGATTTTGGCCGATAAGAAAGGACAATACCTTGTATTAAATTTGCTTGAATGGCTCTCGCAACAAAATATTACTCAAACCCTAGAAAGTGATACCGAGTTTACCCTGTTTGCCCATTGTACCGAAAAGACAGCCTTACCTAAAACAGAAGGAACATGGCAAAAGGTTTTTGCTAACAGTGGATTGGTCATGAATGTGGCTTCTGTAGGCTGTTGTGGAATGGCGGGAACCTATGGTCATGAAGCTGAACATTTGGACAATTCGCTGGGTATTTACAATTTGAGTTGGCAATCCAAAATAGACCAAGCTAATCCGGTGCAAGTATTAGTGACGGGGTATTCTTGTCGTAGTCAGGTTAAGCGGTTGGCAGGTTTTAGACCTAAACATCCAATCGAGGTTTTATACGAGTTGACTTTGCGTCAGCAACAAACGCCAGACATTGGATGATTGAATTTCAATGTTAAAACGATTACCACCACTTAACGCCCTTAAAGCCTTCGAGTCTTCAGCTCGGCATTTGAGTTTTACTAAAGCGGCTGAAGAGCTGTTTGTGACCCAAGCCGCGGTAAGTCATCAAATTAAGTCGTTGGAAAGTTTTTTATCGACTAAATTGTTTCATCGAAAAAACAGAGCCTTGTTATTGACCGAAGAAGGACAAGCTTATTTTCATGATTTAAGAGAAATCTTTGTTCAAATTCAAGAGGCTACCGAACGCCTGTTGGCAATGGGCGCAAAAGGGGCGATTACAGTAGCAACACCGCCAAGCTTCGCCAGTCAATGGTTAGTTCCCAAGATTTATCAATTTTCACAGTTATATACCGACATTGATGTGCGTTTAAAAGCGGTGGATTTGGATGATGGATTTTTAGATGACTCTGTTGATATAGCAGTGTATTACGGTAAAGGTAAATGGCCTGATTTACATGCCACAAAATTACTGCCGGAATATATAACACCTATGTGCTCTCCTATGTTATTGCACATGGATAATCCACTAAATTCCTTAGACGATTTATCTCACCATAGACTTTTACATGACAGTGCGCGCAGCCATTGGAAAAATTGGCTTAACAAGTTCAACGTTAAAGGCGTAAATGTAAATCAGGGGCCGATTTTCAGTCACAGCATGATGGTGTTGCAAGCTGCTGCTATGGGGCAGGGAATTGCACTTTCTGATACTGTGTTAGCTAAGCCAGAAATTGAAAGTGGACGGCTTATTTGCCCGTTTCCGGAAAAACTTGAAAGTAAACACAGCTATTATCTGGTGTGTCGCGAAGCTGATGCTGATAAAAGTAAAATCCAAGTTTTTCGTGATTGGATGCTCGACCAAGTAGAGGATGAGTCGAATGAATAAATTTACTTGGGTGCAGATAGCCGCACTTTCAGGTTTTTTGTGTGTTGCCATAGGTGCATTTGCCGCCCATGGGTTAAAACATATTTTGGATGCTTATGCCCTTGGTATTATTGATACTGGCATCAAATATCAAATGTTCCATACCCTGGTATTGTTGATTCTGCCGTTTTTAGCAGAGAAATTAGAGTTCTCTTTTAATTTCATTGGATGGGCTTTTGTTACTGGTATTTTATTATTTAGTGGTAGCTTATATGCTCTGGCGATGACTGGCATTAAAGGGTTTGCCTTCTTAACCCCTATTGGTGGCACCATTTGGTTATTTGCTTGGATAACGCTAGCAGTCAAAGTAGGTACAAAAAAGAAGATAACAAATGTTTAAATATCTTTTGTATTGTCGACAAGGATACGAAGCTGATCTAGCCTGTGAAATAGAATACAAGCTCGCCCAGTTAAATGGCTATGGATTCGCAAGGTTTGGACGTCAAACAGGTTTTATAGAGTTTTCTCAACAAAACAAAGGGCGTTTTCCGGCCTATGAAAATTTAATCTTTGCACGCCAAAAATTACTCATTCAACAAGAACTTTCCTTTGATGGAGCCTCTGATCGCATTAGTGTTATTTGCGAGGCTCTCGCTGATTCAAAACAGAAATTGTTTGGGGATGTATTAGTTGAATATGCAGATACAGAAGACGGCAAACAAATCGCTCGTTTTTGCAAAAAATTTGTCGTACCGCTTCGTGTCACGTTACGCAAAAATAAGGTGTTAAGTCAATCACGAGATGAAAGCTTACCCTTTTTACACTTGTTTTTTGAACACAGTGGACAAGCGGTTCTTTGTGTTTCAGACCCTGAGGATAGAAATAACGACTTTATGGGTATAATGCGACTGAAGTTTCCTCATGAAGCTCCTTCACGCTCAACCTTGAAACTTGAAGAAGCAATTAAGCACTTTTTTACACCAGATCAACAATCCCAACTTTTCAGTGCGGGTATGACAGCAGTTGATCTAGGCGCTTGTCCAGGAGGCTGGACCTATCAGTTGGTAAAAAGAGGGATTAAAGTAGAAGCTATCGACAATGGCATGATCGATCAAGCCTTAATGGACTCAGGTTTGGTTGAACACTATCAGGTGGATGGTTTTAAATACCAACCGAAAGAGGGCCATGTAGACTGGTTAGTTTGCGATATGATTGAAAAGCCAGATAAAGTGGCACAATTGATGGGGGATTGGCTTGAAAAGCGCAAAGCTACAGGGGCTATCTTTAACTTGAAATTACCCATGAAAAAGCGATTCGACACTGTTCAAGAGCAATTAATAGCCCTAAAAGCAAGGCTGGTTAGAATTGCTTCTGTGTACATAGGATGCAAACATTTGTATCACGACAGAGATGAAGTCACCTGCGTGATTATATTAAACCCAAGCCTTTTTCAGCTCGAAGAAACCCAGAATCTTCACTTTATTGAGTAAAACTGGGGAAAATCCAAAAAAAACACGGCAAAGATGGTGTAATTTCACTCAATTATCTATATAATCCGCCAGCAATTTTTTAGAACCAACGAAAGTGGAAATATGTCAGACTTATCGCAATACAGAAATATAGGTATTTTTGCCCACGTAGACGCGGGTAAAACGACCACGACAGAACGAATTTTGAAACTTACCGGTAAAATCCATAAAACCGGTGAGGTACACGATGGTGAATCAACTACAGACTTCATGGAACAAGAAGCGGAGCGTGGTATTACCATTCAGTCTGCTGCGACTACTTGTTTCTGGAAAGATCACAGAATGAACATCATCGATACTCCTGGACACGTTGACTTCACAGTTGAAGTATACCGTTCATTGAAAGTACTTGACGGTGGTGTGGGTGTATTCTGTGGTTCAGGTGGTGTTGAACCTCAATCTGAAACAAACTGGCGTTACGCTAACGAATCAGAAGTTGCACGTATTATCTTCGTAAACAAACTAGACCGTATGGGTGCAGATTTTTACCGTGTAGTTGGTCAAGTGAAAAAAGTACTTGCTGCTAACCCATTGGTAATGACCTTACCAATTGGTATCGAAGACGACTTCAAAGGTGTTGTAGACGTATTAGAGCAAAAAGCTTATGTATGGGATGATTCTGGTTTACCAGAAAACTACGAAGTAGTTGATATCCCAGCTGATTTAGTTGAAAAAGCAGCTGAATACCGTGAAATGCTTGTAGAAACTGCAGTGGAGCAAGACGACGACCTTATGATGGCTTATATGGACGGTGAAGAACCTTCTATTGAAGACCTTAAGCGTTGTATCCGTAAAGGTACTCGTGACCTAGCGTTCTTCCCAACTTTCTGTGGATCTGCGTTTAAAAACAAAGGTATTCAGTTAGTACTTGACGCTGTTGTTGATTACTTGCCTTCACCTACAGAAGTTGATCCACAAGAACTTACTGATGAAGAAACCGGTGAACCTACTGGTGAAGTAGCGACAGTATCTGTTGACGAGCCATTCCGTGCATTAGCATTTAAAATCATGGATGACCGTTTTGGTGCTTTGACCTTTATCCGAATTTACTCTGGTAAATTAAACAAAGGTGACACCATCTTAAACAGCGCAACTGGTAAAACTGAGCGTATTGGTCGTATGGTGGAAATGCACGCAAATGACCGTACAGAATTAACATCTGCACAAGCAGGTGACATCATTGCAGTTGTAGGTATGAAGAATGTTCAAACTGGTCACACATTATGTGATCCAAAGAACCCTTGTACGCTAGAACCAATGATCTTCCCAGAGCCAGTAATCTCTATTGCTGTTAAGCCTAAAGATAAAGGTGCTAACGAGAAGATGTCTATCGCTATTGGTAAACTAGTAGCAGAAGATCCATCTTTCCAAGTTGAAACTGATGAAGATTCAGGTGAAACCATCCTTAAAGGTATGGGTGAATTACACTTAGACATCAAAGTAGACATTTTGAAGCGTACTTATGGTGTTGAGCTTGAAGTTGGTCAACCTCAGGTTGCTTACCGTGAAACTATTACTACTCCAGTAGAAGATAGCTACACTCATAAGAAACAGTCTGGTGGTTCTGGTCAGTTCGGTAAAATCGATTATCGTATCCGTCCTGGAGAGCAAAACTCTGGCTTCAAATTCGTTTCTACTGTTGTTGGTGGTAACGTTCCTAAAGAATTCTTCCCGGCTATCGAGAAAGGATTTAAGGGTATGATGGAAGAGGGTCCTCTTGCTGGTTACCCTGTACTTGACGTTGAAGTTGAATTGTACGACGGTGGATTCCACGCAGTTGACTCATCAGCAATCGCGTTTGAAATCGCTGCTAAAGGCGCTTTCCGTCAATCAATGCCAAAAGCGGGTCCACAACTTCTTGAGCCAATCATGAAAGTTGACGTGTTCTCTCCAGAAGACAACGTTGGTGACGTAATCGGTGACCTTAACCGTCGTCGTGGTATGATTAAAGACCAAGAAGCCGGCGCAACTGGTGTTCGTATTAAAGCAGATGTACCACTTTCAGAAATGTTTGGTTATATCGGTCACTTACGTACAATTACTTCAGGCCGTGGTCAGTTCTCAATGGAATTTGCTCACTACAGTGCATGTCCACAAAACGTTGCTGATAAAGTTATTGAAGAAGCAAAAGCACGTAAAGCAGCTGCTAAAAAGTAAGTAACGCTTTCAAAACGAAATGAAAAAACCCAGCAAATGCTGGGTTTTTTTTATTATGCTTAACAAAAGTATCTTTATTTAGGTTTAATAATTTTGATGCATTCTTCCAATGCTTCATCAAGGCGTTTTTGATTAGGCGCTTGTAGAGCCACATCGGCATATTCAAATTCATAATAAACATCAGCAAAAGTAAACAATACCTGTTTTTCATCTTCTGTGCATTTATCGCTAATTCGAACGAAAAAGTCTTTCATGGTTTCTTGGGTCTGCTTGTTGAACCCTCGATTACGTAAGATTTCAAATAAAATCACTTGGGGCGTTACTTTTTCGGTTTTAAACCAACGTCGCCAAGGAGCAAAAAAGAACGCCACTATGGCCACGATAATAGCGAAACTCACGAGCAAAAATGTGATTAGATTCTTGGTATTAACTTCACCGAAGATACGTTCAATAAGATCTCGTTGATTTTCTTGGTCATAGCCTAAGACCATTTGCGACCAATTATGATTAGCCATTACAATAAAATCGCTCAAATGTTTTAATCCCGGTAAACTCGCCATGCCTCTTAAGAAACTATTGCCTTCCACTAATTCATTATCTTCTTCTGATATTGCGGATAACAAGCCAGTTGTCATTCTATCTGGCGCTACCATAGCGGTAGGGTCGATGCGGACCCAACCAATATCTTCCTGCCATGCTTCAACCCAGGCGTGAGCGTCGTACTGTCTTACGGTTAAAATTGACGTTGCTTGTTCTAATCCCCCTTGATAACCAGTGACGATTCGTGACGGAACGCCGGCTAGTCTAAGCATGTAGGTTAATGCAGAAGCATAATGTGAACAAAAACCTCTACGGTACGAAAACAGAAACTGGTCCACGGGTTCATTTTGCATTAAAGGTGGCTTTAAGGTGTATTTAAAGCTTTCTGGCGTGAATATCTCAGCAATTTTATGCATTTTTTCAAAATTACTCAGAGAATCTAAGGCTAAAGACTCAATATATTTTTTGGTCTCAGGGTTACCAGAGGAAGGCAATTGCAAGTATCGCTCAAAATTATGTTGTACTTTTTGTCTATCCAGGGGCATTTGATAGTAGGAATTCACAATATATAAACTATTGTTTTTCGCAGGTGTCGATGTAAACAGTTGGTAGTTGTCAGTTTGGTTAATTTCTTGTTGACTCATAACATCGGTTACAAGCGGAATGTCTAGAGAGTACAGCCATCTAGTTTGATTTGGTTCGGCAATGACTAAATATCGCCAGAAATCCCCAAAATAATTGACACTTTGTTGTTGGACTTGCACGCTTTGCTGTGGACCAACGGACCAAGATTGTCCATCAAAATAGTCCAGAATAATAGCCCGCCAATATCTATCACCAGGCTCAGGGATATCACCGGTAAATTCAGCTCTAAATACAAGGTCAGTGGACCTTGCTAAATTAGCAATATCGCCGGGGGTTATTTTCTCACTTAATCCAGTCTCGTTTTTCTTTTCGACAGGGGTTTCCCAAAACGGCGGAAAACGCGGCGCAATAATAAATACTAATGCTGCGATGGGAATTGCTTGAGCCAATTGTTTTGCGGTTTGTTTAGCTGCGTCAGTACTCGTTTGATTCCCCATGTTAAGCAAGAAGGCGATATAAAAAACCAAAAATACTGCGATGCTGTAATAAAGTGCAAAACCTAATCCCTGATGGAAGATAAAACCTGAGGCGATTAAAAAGATTTGTACAATAAGCACTAGATGAAAATCAGCAGTGGTTTTAAGCATTAAGAATTTTAGACTACAGGCCACAACTAGCAGGTTTACCATAGTGCTCAATAAGCCATATTCACCTGCAAAGGTAATTAAAAGTACAAGACAAAAAAGTGCAAATACATTTAAGGTTCTATTTTTTAACGCAGGAATAGGTTTGAAGGCTCTGGCCAAACAAATTAAATTAGCGCAAACAAATAACACCCAAACCCAGCCCATCATAGGTTCATACAACGGTGCCAACACCATGGTAAATAATATAGCGGATAATATTGAGGGAAGTTTAAGAGCTTTTTGGCTTAAAATTGTCACCATAATGATCAACCCAAAAAGCTAGTCGTAGAAGGTGACTGATTAAAGCTCGCCAGCAAGGATAAGCATTCTAATTGATGTTTATCACCCAGGTTTGGGAGTACCTTAGTAGTGCCTAAATCTATGCCGAATTTTACTTTATCACGATGTAATTGCTGTACTTGGAAGCATAAAATACTGAGCGCTTTTTCTGTATCCAAATGTTGGTAGTCTGCCAAAAATAACCAGCCAGAAACGCCCGCATTTTCAGTAAAGTCTTTACTTAGCATGCCTTGCCCTTTGGCCACATGTTTCCATGAGACATGATGCAATGGATCTGTTTTTTGGTAACTACGGATCCCTTGTAAATTATCAGAAACTACCATTTGAGAATCAGAAGAACTTGCACCACCACTATCACTGGCCATTTTGTGAAGTTTAGGCGGATGTTTAATTACACTGGGATACACGATCAGCTTGTCAGGGTAAACAAGATAACTCCAGCATTTAAATAAACCTAATCCATAAGTTGCTTGCACACAAACGCCGGGTAGAGCGTGTATCCCGCGTTTTAACTGTGGTAGTTGAATAGAGATATGTTGAGATTTTTCGCCACTGGCAGTGACATTTATTTTGTTGTGTAGCTTACCTAAACTAATATCAAGTTGACCGAACTCATATCTTTGCATGCTATCCAGTTCAAATTCTAAGTGCAGGCGACGGTTGGCAAAGTCAGGTTGAACCGGTAAAAAGCGCAGTTTATGCTGCGTAAAATAAAAATAACTATGAAATAAAGACAGTAAAACTAAGGCCATCAGCAGGTAACACATACTTAAAACAATGTTATTTTGATAGTTAGTGCCTAAAATAAATAAACATATACCTACCGCAATAGTTGCCCATCCGAAGCTACTTGGTAATACAAAGGTATTGTGAATATTAAAGCCTTTATTTTGCTTGGCTGCTGCACGCTGAATAATGTAGTTATAATGCCAAGTCCAATACCTCTTTTTTAGCTTGTAAATCATGCTGCCAGTGGATCAACTTGCTGTAATAAGTGTTCGCTATAACTAGAGCCTGTGGAATTTAATAACTGACCACGAAGTCTATGTTCGGCGACAGAGGGTAATATAAATTGGATATCTTCAGGCGTTACGAAGTCTCTGCGATTGACAAAGGCTGCTGCTTGAGCTGCACTGAATAGGGCTTTGCTCGCTCTGGGTGAGAGTGCATTGGGGAAATCGTTGCTGGTTCTTGTGTGATTAACCAAAGCGAGTAAATAATTTACCACTGAATCACTCATCATCACCTGAGACACTTTACGTTGCATTTCTTGTAATTCGTCAACGCTCATAACAGTATCAATTTCATCTACCGAGCTGTTATTCATTAGCATGGCTTTTTCAGCTTCAGCATTCGGATAGCCTAAGGATAGTTGCATTTGAAATCTGTCAAGTTGAGACTCTGGAAGAGGATGAGTCCCAGATTGATGCAACGGGTTTTGAGAAGCAATAACAAAAAATGGAGACGGTAGGGTGTGAGTTACACCGTCAATAGTAACTTGCCTTTCCGCCATGGCTTCTAAAAGTGCTGATTGGGTTTTGGGGCTTGCCCGATTAATTTCATCAGCCAAAATTAATTGGTTGAACACTGGGCCAGGATGAAACTCAAACGAATTATCTTTTTGATTAAAGATATTAACGCCTAACATATCTGCAGGCAGTAAGTCTGAAGTAAACTGAATACGTGCATACTCTAGCCCAAAGATTTTGGCTAAGGCATGAGAAAGCGTGGTTTTTCCCATACCCGGCAAATCTTCGAGCAATAGATGCCCATTTGAAATAATACAAATGAGGCTTAACTCTATTTGTGATTCCTTTCCTTTAACAAGCCTACTGACTTGTTCTATGCATTGTTTTATGTCATGGCGCATGGTAGTAGAGTTTTATAGTTTGCTTTCAATCTTGCATATTAGATGATTAAATAAAACATGCAATTATCAATCTGAATACCTAAGTATGTCGTAGACTTTTTAAGTCATTTTTATTAAACGGAGTTTTCATGTCTCAACACCCAAACGCTGGAAAGTTGCCTCAGCAATCATCTTTGATCAATGTCGCCAAATTAGTCACTGATTATTACAGTCTTTCTCCTGATCCAGAGATAGCTCAACAACAAGTATCTTTTGGTACTTCGGGTCATAGAGGCTGTTCTTCATCTTCTTCATTTAACGATGGGCATATTGCCGCGATCTGCCAAGCGTTGGCAGAGTATCGCATTGAACAGGGAATAGATGGTCCTATTTTTATTGGCAAAGATACCCATGCCTTATCTGAACCTGCGCTATTGACTGCAATTGAAGTGTTAACTGCAAATGAAATGCATGTGGTTATTCAATCGGACGAGGGATTTACACCTACCCCGGTTATTTCTCAGCGTATTATTCGTTACAACAGAGGTCGAACGTCAGGTTTTGCTGATGGTATTGTGATAACCCCTTCTCACAATCCGCCAACTGACGGTGGCTTTAAATACAACCAAACGCATGGTGGTCCAGCTGATACAAAAGCAACTAGCCAAATTCAAAACAGAGCCAATGAAATTCTGATTAACAAAGGTACAATTAAAAGACAAAGTATTCTATCCGCTAAATCATCAGGATATTTGACTGAAACTGACTTTGCACAAGATTATGTTGATGCGCTGATTGACGTTGTGGATATGCAAGCAATTTCTAATGCAAAGTTGAAGTTAGGCACTGATCCTTTAGGTGGTTCTGGTCTAGCTTATTGGGACATTATTGCTGACAAATACAAGATTGATATTGATGTTGTAAACCGAGAGCTCGATCAACGATTTGCATTTATGCATTGTGACCGAGATGGAAAAATCCGTATGGATTGTTCATCACCCTTTGCTATGACCGGGTTGATAAAACTAAAAGAACAGTTTGATGTAGCTTTTGGAAATGATCCTGACTTTGATCGTCATGGCATTGTGACGGCATCTTCCGGTTTGTTAAATCCAAATCATTATTTAGCAGTGGCAATTAACTACCTTTACACTCATCGTCCTCAGTGGTCGGACAGTATAGGTGTGGGTAAAACCCTAGTATCCAGCAGTATGATTGATCGAGTAGTAAATCGTCTAGGACGGCCATTATTAGAAATGCCTGTTGGATTTAAATGGTTTGTCGGTGGATTGTCGGAACAATCTATTGGTTTTGCGGGTGAGGAATCCGCTGGCGGTATATTCTTACAGCAAGATGGTCAAACCTGGGCAACAGACAAAGACGGATTTATCATGAGTCTTTTAGCCGCCGAGATCACAGCAACAACCGAAAAAGACCCTGGCTTACATTACAAAGAATTAACGGATGCTTTTGGCGTACCTGTGTACAAACGCATTGACGTGGCAGCTACATTAGAACAAAAACAGCGATTGTCGAAGTTAAAAGCTTCGGACGTTGATGCCTCATCCATTGCAGGTGATGCGATTACTAATATTCAAACACATGCACCTGGTAATAATGCGGCAATTGGCGGTGTGAAAGTATCTACCGAAAACGGATGGTTCGCAGCGCGTCCTTCTGGTACCGAAGATGTTTATAAAATTTACGCTGAAAGCTTTGTTGATGACAAGCATTTAGATGCCCTTATAGAAGAAGCGCAATCTTTAGTTACCTCAACTATCGGGTAGAAGTGATCAAAAGGTGTATTAAATGTAAATATAAAGTAAATATATGACATTTGAAATAAGGATATAATAAAAGCATCTTAAAAATTAACTGAATATTAACAAACATACGTATGTAACGCCTAAGTCAAAGTAGTATTACCTCTTTTGCTGTAATAAACTTTCATTAAGTGAGTTAATTACAGCATAAGAGGGAAAATCATGGCGCCTCGTACTACAAAATCTAGTAAAGCAACATCAAAAACTAAATCTGTTGAGGTTGAAACTGAAACCTTGACTAAGGACGATGTTAAAAATGCTATCGTCCGACATCTACATTGCTCGTTAGGCACGGATGAAAATAAAGCAGACAAACATGCCTGGTGGAAAGCGACGAGTGCTGCTATCCAAGAGCTAGTGCTCGAGCGGCTGCGTAAAACCCAGCGTACACATTATTTAAATGACACTCGCGCGGTGCATTACTTTTCCGCTGAATTCTTGATGGGACGATTATTGTCCAACAATATGCACAATTTCGATTTGTTTAATACGGCTAAAAGTGCGTTAAAAGAATTAGGTATGGAACTTACCGATGTTCTTGAAGAAGAACCGGATATGGCATTAGGAAATGGCGGGTTAGGGCGACTAGCGGCCTGTTTTATCGATTCACTCGCGACTATGGAATATCCAGCGATTGGTTATGGTATTCATTATGAGCATGGTCTATTTAGACAAGAAATTAAAAATGGCTATCAAATTGAACGACCTGATAGTTGGCGCGATTATGGTAATCCATGGGAAATTTGTCGCCCAGAGTCTATTCAGCAAATTTCGTTGTATGGATATGTAGAAACTAAATACGGTGCAAATGGAAAAATCCAGAAAGAATGGCATCCAGGCTCAATAGTCAAAGGGGTTCCTTGGGATATTCCTGTCGTAGGCTATGGCGGTAATACGGTCAACGTTTTACGTTTGTGGCAAAGTCAATCTTCAGGGTATTTTAACTGGGACGTATTTAACGCTGGCGGTTATGTGGATGCACAGCGCGAAAATGTACAAGCTGAAACAATTTCCAAAGTCCTTTATCCAAATGATGAGACAGAAGCAGGTAAGGAACTAAGATTAATTCAGCAATATTTCTTTAGCTCTTGTTCTCTAAAAGACATCATACGCAGATATAAGCGGGTCCATGGTGACGACTGGTCAAGATTTTCAGACCAAGTAGTAATTCAGTTAAATGATACTCACCCTGCGATCGCAATTCCTGAATTGATGCGAATATTAGTGGATAGAGCAGAACTTGATTGGGATACGGCTTGGGGCATTTGTACCAAAACCTTTGCCTACACCAATCACACTTTATTACCAGAGGCGTTAGAAAAATGGCCAGTGCGTATGCTGGAAAAAGTGTTGCCGCGTCACATTGAAATCATTTATGAGATCAACCACAGATTCTTACAGGAAGTTGAAAAGCAATGGCCGGGGAATAATCAAATAAAATCCAAGCTTTCGATAATAGAAGAAAATAATGGAAAAATGGTGCGCATGGGTAACTTAAGCGTCATTGGTTCATTCGCCGTCAATGGCGTGGCTGAAATACATTCCAAGTTAGTTAAATCGCAGCTGTTTCCAGAATTTGACCAGTTATATCCGGGTAAATTGACCAATGTTACCAACGGAATAACCCCTCGTCGCTGGTTAAAAGCATGTAATCCATTGTTGTCAGACTTAGTCGATAGCAAGATTGGCAGCGACTGGGTGTTAAACCTGAAAAAGTTAGATGAGTTGTCAGCATTTGCGACTAATAAAACCTTTCAAAAACAATTTATGGCAGTAAAACAGAAAAACAAAGATTTACTGGCAGAAGAAATATACAAATTAACCAATATTAAAGTCGATTCAAAAGCGATATTTGATATTCAAATAAAACGCCTGCATGAATACAAAAGACAACATCTAAATTTATTGCATATTTTAGCCTTATACCGTCGACTATTAGAAAACCCTGATTACGATATGCATCCTAGAGTATTTATCTTCGGTGCCAAGGCGGCTCCTGGCTATAAATTGGCTAAAACCATTATCTATGCGATCAATAAGATTGCGGATAAGATTAATAATGACAATAGGGTTAATCATAAGATCAAGGTGGTGTTTTTACCTAACTACCGCGTCTCTCTAGCGGAGAAAATGATTCCCGCCGCAGATGTTTCCCAACAAATCAGTACAGCAGGCAAAGAAGCATCGGGTACAGGAAATATGAAGCTGGCTTTAAATGGTGCTATTACTATAGGAACACTGGATGGGGCTAACATAGAAATTGCTGAAGAAGTCGGGGATGATAATATCTTTATTTTTGGCTTAAATGTTGATGAAGTAAATGCGTTACAAGCGAAAGGGTATAACCCATACGATTACTACTACGGAAACGCAGAAATTAAGGCAATTTTGGACTGGCTAGATACAGATTATTTTACCCCAGGTAATCCTGGCGAGTTATCAACCTTAAAACACAGTTTACTTGATGGTGGTGACCCATATTTAGTGTTAGCTGATTTTGCGTCCTACAGTGATGCCAATAAAAAATTAGACCTGGCTTATAGGGATAATTCGACTTGGGCAAAAATGGCAATTCTCAATACCGCCAAAATGGGCAAGTTCACGTCAGACCGTTCAATTGCGGACTATGTAGAAAAAATTTGGAAATTGAGTTCCTGCAACGTGCAATAATTTTCTTTTCTACTATCATCAAATAAGCCGGTTTTTACCGGCTTTTTTGTAAAGTATTTCATAAACAATACGATAAAGATTATATACGCAGAATAATAACAGGATTCTGGGAAGAAGCCGCCTGCTTAACATAAACTAGTGGACTTTATGATTACGAGTAAACATAAGCATTTAAATGAGATCCCTAACCGGTATCATTTCATTGAGATTATTGAACAAATCGCCAAAAAGGAAGGCCGATTTAGTTTAATGTTTCTTGATGTTATGCGCTTTTCTGATGTTTCTGCAGCCTTTGATCACAAAGCTGGAGATGAAATTTTACTGCAAATAGTCAATCGAATTGGTGCTATTTTCACTAATGCAAAAGCGGTTGGCCGATTAAGTGGTGACATCTTTGGTATTGTATTTACCGATGCTGTTACCGACAAATCTATTCGTAACGAGCATGCTCGTCTAATTTCCCATTTTAAAGCGCCACTGATGGTAAATAATACCGCGTTCATTGCTGATTTTAACGTGGGTGCAGCGATTCGGAAAAAAGAAACCAGTTGTGTCAACAGTGTTATTTCTCTTGCGGAAAGTGCGTTACGCAAGTCTAAATCTAATCAACACGTAAACTTTACCTTACTTTCAGATGATATTAATCAGGATCACGGAAAAGGCCTTGCATTAAAGGCGGATTTGACCCGCGCTTTAAATAACGAAGAGCTTGAGCTTTATTTTCAGCCTAAGGTTGATCTTAATTCATATGAAATTATCGGCGGAGAATGTCTATTACGCTGGAATCACCCGTTAGACGGTGTTGTTTTCCCTGGTACTTTGCTTAAGGCCGCTGAATCCTACAATATGATGAATGAATTAGGCTATTGGACGCTAGAAAGTGCTTTCCAAAGTTTATCCAAGCTTCAACAAGCAGATTTTAATGTGCCAATTTCTGTTAATTTATCGCCTACTCAGCTTTATGATCCTAGGTTATTGCCTGCGTTAAGAAAGTTAATTGATGAATATGCAGTGTCACCAAGTTTAGTTGAAATTGAACTTACAGAAGACGTAATGCTTACCCATTCTTTGTTGGTCAAACGTCAGCTAGATGAAATAAAAAGTCTAGGAATTTCGTTATCTATGGATGATTTTGGAAAAGGTTATTCAAATTTATCATTTGTAAGAGATCTTGATTTGGATGCTATCAAAATCGATAAGGCTTTTGTTTTTGGATTGACACAATCACCCGTAAACTCAGCCATTATTCAAGCAACCAAAATTATATGTGATGCCAAAGGTTGCGAAACCTATGCCGAAGGGATTGAAGATCTGCAACAACTCGCCATACTGAAATCTATGGGAATTTCCAAAGGGCAGGGTTTCCTATTTTCTCAAGCGGTACCATTACCTAAATTTATCGAACAATTGAAAGAAGGAAATTTTGCAACTGTGATCTATAAGGATCCAAATGTGCTAAACGCTGGCTAAGCATGCTAGTATAGGGATAAGTTAAATTAATCCTCAGATAAAAAGTGCTGTTAGATAATCAGAGTTTCTTGCAATATTCCCTCGATAATAGAGATAAATGGACACCATTTTCATATCAACTAAGTAACCTCCTTGTTCATAGTTCAGAGGAAGGCATCATATGTTTCGAGCCTTCGGACACCAACGAAAATACAAAATCTATAGTGTTGTCATGCGGTATTCATGGAAATGAAACAGCACCCATCGAAATTTGTGAGCAAATTGTCTCCGATTTGCATGCGCAGCGTATAACAACAAAACATCGAGTGTTGTTCATTTTTGGTAATCTGCCTTCAATGCTTATTGCAAAACGCTTTGTTGAGGAGAATCTAAATCGATTATTCAATCCAGATTTAACAAGTGATACCTTAGAAGGTAAGCGAGCCAAGGTATTGATGCAGCAGTTAAACGACTTTTTTGCAAATGGAAATCCTGATAAACGTTTTCACTATGATTTACATACCGCTATTCGCCCGTCAATAAATGAAAAATTTGCGGTGTATCCTTATCTTCATGGCAAGCCATATAATAAAAAACAATTAGCATTTTTATCCGATTGTGATGTTAATACTATATTGTTATCTCAATCACCGACCACCACCTTTAGCTACTATTCTTCTTATCATCACAACGCAGAGGCATTTACCGTTGAGTTAGGCAAAGTGAAACCTTTCGGCGAAAATGATATGCAGAAATTCGTCAAAGTAGACAATATGCTGAGAAAATTAATTCAGCAACAAGAGGTTGAAGTTACGCCGTTTGAAAAATGCCCATTACAAATATTTACTGTTAATCAGGTGATCAATAAAGGACAGGACGATTTTAGATTGTGTTTTGACGATGCCGCACCTAATTTTACTTCTTTTAAAAAAGGTGAGGTCATAGCAACTGAAAGTGGCAAAGAATTTGTGGCGCAAGTTGATGATGAAGCAATCGTTTTTCCTAATGCGAATGTACCTATTGGACAGCGCGCAATTTTAACGGTAAAACCTTATGAGCTTTGAATTAGATCCGCAATTAGCCAAAGACAGTGAATTAGTCTGTGATTTTGAAATTTCACAAGTACGCTTAATACTAGATTGTCAGTATCCATGGTGTTTGCTGGTACCAAGAATCAATGATGTCACAGAGCTGTCAGACTTACCTTATGCTACCTATATTCAAGTGTGCAGTGAGTCCAATCAATTAAGTTTGGCGATGCAAGCGGTTTTTACTCCAGATAAAATGAACATTGCCAGTATAGGCAATATGGTGAAGCAATTGCATATTCATCATGTTGCACGCTACACTGATGATGTCGCTTGGCCAAAACCTGTGTGGGGATTTGCTCCAATGCAAGCCTATTCAAAAAATGAATTACAAAAACGTAGCCAAGCGCTGATAGCGCAGATTCAATCGCAATTAAAGGACATAGAGTAATGATTATAACCACTACAAATTCCATAGAAGGGAAAAAAATTGAGCACTATTATGGCGTTGTTATTGGCGAAGCTATAATGGGCGCGAATGTATTTAAAGATTTATTCGCATCCATCCGAGATATTGTTGGCGGGCGCTCAGGAGCTTATGAAGAAGAGTTAACCAAGGCTCGAAGAGTCGCATTCGCTGAAATTGAGCGAGAAGCGCAAATGCTTGGGGCGAATGCCATTGTTGGTGTTGACCTAGATTACGAAGTCGTCGGTCAAAACGGAAGCATGTTAATGGTGAGTATTAGCGGAACGGCTGTAAAAGTCGCCTAAATAAAAATAGCGAGTGAATAGAGGTCTAAAAGCCTCTATTGTCGTCGTCATCGCCATCATATTCGCTATCTGGCCGTTTTTTGAAATCCTTGGGTAATTTAAATTTTGCCGAATCTTTGAGTAGCAAAATATTACCCACTATCACGCCTATCACTAACAATATTACGACCAGAATCCAACCTATTGACATGTTTCCCCCTTATTGTAGGTATATCTTTGTACTAGGTAGTCTAGGTTGTTGATCACGAATGTTTTGCCTAAAATGTCTGATTTATTCAGTTGGCGAGCTAAACAATCAACGTCAAAAGTATCTATAATTTTTTGCGCTATTGGCTTATAAGACATGTGCCAAGGTTCTGCAGCAACGCCACCTTTGTATTTTGCATAGGGAAAATAAAACCCGAAAGAATTAGCATTTTCATTAAGCCAATTTGACAATTGGGCACAAGGTCCTTGCCCAATATATTCTTCAGGAATCAATTGAAAATCATGTTGATGACGCTCAACGCTAGCTTTATCGTAGACGTCAAAATCTGTACCCCAATGATGTCGGCTAGCACCTGGCAGTGCTGACCAAAGCATAATAGCATGGGTTTTCTCTTCGTCATTGAGGGAAGCTGCATCTAGCACTTTGCCATCCAAAGTATTTAACGGGAGTTGCCCTTGCCACTTTCGATTCCATATAGAAAGCTGACGCTCAAAACTTCTAAAACTAGAGCAAATCTGAAGATCAACGCCTGCAGCCGAAGCTTCTTCCCGCATTGCTTGAAACGCCTGAGTAACTTCAAGTTGCAAACGATGCTCGCCTATAGGGGATAAATGCGCTTCATCAATTCCCATTATTTGCTCATTAGTCAGCATTATTCATCTACCAGAAGACGTTTTAAAATGTCAAAATATATAGCTTCTAATGATGTTAAGTTATCGACACTAACTTTTTCATCAATTTTATGAATCGTATTATTTTCTGGGCCTAGCTCGACGACTTGCGCTCCTGTAGGGGCAATAAATCGACCATCAGAAGTTCCTCCCGCAGTGGAAAGATTAGTGTCAATACCGGTCACTTGTTTGATACCATCTCGACATGCATCCACTAGTGCGCCAGTGGAGGTAATAAAAGGTTGTCCATTGACTATCCAATCTAATTCGTAGTCTAGTCCATGATTATCCAAAATATGAATGACTCGACGCTGCAATTCTTCAGCGGTTACTTCGGTAGAAAAACGAAAGTTAAAATTCCCATGAATTTCACCTGGCACCACATTAGTAGCACCTGTACCTGCATTTAAATTCGACACCTGAAAACTGGTTGGCGGGAAAAACTCATTCCCTTTATCCCAAATAGTATTTGCCAGTTCAGTTAAAGCCGGTGCAAATAAATGAATGGGATTTTTTACCAAATGTGGGTAGGCGACGTGACCTTGTATGCCCTTGACTTTCAAAATACCCGTTAATGATCCGCGTCGGCCATTTTTGATGGTATCGCCTGTTTTTAACGTAGAGGAGGGCTCGCCTACAATACAATAGGTAATTTTTTCATTACGCACTTCTAAGGTATCAATCACCCTAGTCGTACCGTTAATAAATGGGCCTTCTTCGTCGCTGGTGATTAAAAATGCAATCGATCCTTTATGATTTGGATATTGATTAACAAACCTCTCGGTCGCGCAAAGCATCGCTGCCAGAGAGCCTTTCATATCCGCAGCGCCTCTGCCATGAATAAATCCATCCGCCTCAACCGCATCAAATGGTGCATATTGCCACTGATCAACTGGGCCTGTGGGTACAACATCTGTATGGCCAGCAAAACAAAATACAGGGCTTTGTGTACCACGGCGAGCCCAGAGGTTAGTGGTATCTTCAAACACCATGGTTTCACACGTAAATTCAAGGGGTTGCAAAATCTCTTTAAAAAGGTCTTGGCAACCCGCATCTTCGGGCGTTACAGAAGGCCGTTGGATTAGATTTTGAGTGAGTTTAATTAAATTACGCACCCGTAAACACCTGCTCATATTCCTCGACTTTAAAGCCAATTAACAAGGTATCATTATGCACTAAGATTGGACGTTTTATCATAGAGGGATGCTTTGTGAGTATTTCTATAGCAGATTTGTCATTTATGTTTGCTTTAACCTGATCATCCAATTGGCGATATGTGGTACCACGTTTATTTACCACAGTATCGCTTCCAAATGCCGAAATAGCCTGCATTAGCACCTTGGTATCAACCTCCTGTTTTTTATAATCGTGAAACCGATATTCAATATTGTGTTCAGTAAGCCATTTTCTGGCTTTTTTCACTGTGTCACAATTGGGGATGCCGTACATTATTGTCATGTGTTCTCTCTTATTATTTTATTTTTGTATTTTGTAACCCGCTTTTATAAGCGAGGAAATAGCATTTTCTAAATCATTTTCTTTGACTAAAAAATAGTCGGTTTCAAAGGTGCTGACCACAAATATACTGATTTTTGCTTTTGCTAATACACCGCCGATTTCGGCCATTATACCTACCATTGTCAAGTTTAGTGGGCCGAGCACTTCAAGAACCCGCCAATCAAAATCAGTTTCTAACGCATCTATGGTCACAGATTGAGGTACCACTAATGATAATTCATCATAGGTTTTACCAATAAAATACACGTCACATTGTAATACCTTAGCGGGAATGTCGTTTTCTGGCTCTAATGTGTGTATAGCGAATGTTTCACCTAGTACCTGTAATGTTTGTTTTGACACTTTCACACCTTATCTGTAATTAAAACTAAATTGCGAAATCCACACTTTTGTTTATCCACAATTTCTGTGGATAACCTTGTGTATTGAATGCTTTCAAACAACTAAGTATATGATAATCTAATTAAATACCTGTTGTTGAACATATAGTCAATTATACAGCCTATTGACGATTATGTTAGCAGATAGATAAATCTTATTACCCTTTTATGCGAATTCTTTGCAATAATGGGTAAAAAAGGAAGTTAGATGCAAGCTTTAGATATTTTCGCTGGGCCAAGTGCGCTTAAAACGATAAAAAAAGAGGGGATAACCCCGCAGATGTTTACCGCTTTTTTGGGTGCTTCTGGAGGACCGAAATGGTTTGTGCTCTCGGGACTTGATAAAGTCATTTTTAATGAGTTTTTAGATCATTCTGAACAGCACATTGATATCATTGGCTCTTCGGTAGGGGCATTTAGAACAGCCTGCTTTGCACAAAACGATCCCGGTGCCGCGATAAGTCGATTAGCAGAGCGTTACAGTACAACTGTATATTCACCCAAACCAAACGCCAGAGAAATCACCCAAAAAGGCGTTGAGGTTTTACGCCATATGGTGAATGACGACAGTGTTCAAGAAATTCTAAGTAATCCTCGCAAATCAGTTCATATTATTGCTGCGCGCTGTCATGGATTAGTGGCAAAAGAGCCTCGCTTGCAGCAAGGTTCAGGTTTGCTTTTAGCAGCCTTTCGAAATATGCGTGGACGCCAGTTTTTGAAGAAAAGTTTTTCTAGGGTAATATTTCAAACCGGTACGCAGCCTTTGTCTTTTGTTGATGAAGCTGAGTTTTCTACCGAATATGCCCAATTGACCAAAGATAATTTACATATGTCGCTTATGGCATCTGGTTCTATTCCAATGGTCATTGAAGGTGTAGAAAACATTCCCGGTGTTGCACCAGGTATGTTCCGAGACGGTGGGATAATTGATTATCATTTTGACTTAAAGATCAATACGCCGGGTCTGGTTCTGTATCCCCATTTTTACCCCACACCAGTGCCAGGCTGGTTTGATAAGAATATTAAGTCTCGACAATGCCATGCAACTAGCTACGACAATGTTGTGCTTTTGGCACCTTCGGCTGAATTTGTTGCAAAATTACCTTATGGCAAAATAACGGACCGAGATGACTTTAAAAAATTAACCGCAGAAGACAGAATTAAGTATTGGAAAACGGTCATTTCTGAGTCTGATCGTTTGGCTGAATCCTTCTTTCATCAAATTCAAAGCGACAATGTGGCAGAATTTGTACAACCGATCCGTTTGAAGCGATAAATATTACAAAAATACTTGCGAAAAAAAGTTAACTTGGTAATATTCACGCGCTTTCACAGCATGCGTCTATAGCTCAGTTGGTTAGAGCGCTACCTTGACATGGTAGAGGTCCCCTGTTCGAGTCAGGGTAGACGCACCATTTATCTCCCCAAGGCCATAAAAAAGGCCGAAAAGCATTCACTTTCCGACCAACTTCACTATGCAAATAATAAATTTGTATTAGGCCGCTAGGGCTTTTGCGATTGTAGAGTTAAAGGCGTCTAAATCGCCTGGATTTCGACTGGTAATAATTTGGCCGTCTTGCACCACTTCTTTGTCTTTCCAAAAAGCGCCTGCGTTTTCCACATCGGTTCTAATGCTTGGGAACGAGGTGATTTGCTTAGATTCAATTACACCCGCTTCGGCCAATAACCATGGACCATGACAAATGGCAGCTACTGGTTTACTGTTATCTTTGAAAAATGCTTTAACAAAGGCAATTGCCTTGTCATTGGTACGCAAAGTGTCAGGATTGATTAAGCCTCCAGGCAAAACTAGGGCATCATAGTTATCTGCATTCGCATGTTGCAATCGAATATCAACCTTAACATCGCTCCCCCAGTTGTCGCCATCCCAACCTTTAATGGTGCCACTTTCAAGTGAAATAACATCAACCTGAGCACCAGACGCTTGTAGATGCTTTTTAGGTGATTCAAGTTCACTTTGTTCGAATCCGTCGGTGGCTAAAATGGCTACGCGTTTGTTTGATAAAGTCGTCATGATTTCTCCTTACCTGATAAAAAATAAATTATACAAATAGGAGAAGCGAGATGTGTGCCAGTTTAAAGGTTACAGTATCGTATGCTAACTGTATGAAAAATATAAATTATTTTAATAGGAGTTTAAGGTGATCTTTGAATAAGATAGGGTTTGAGTGAGTAGGAATTACAAAGCATGTAATTCCTACTTAACCATTGAAGGGATATATCAGACGTAATTACACATCGTAGGTGGTAGATGCTGTATCACCACCGCGGCCAGTCCAGTTAGTGTGGAAAAACTCGCCTCTTGGCTTGTCGATTCTTTCATAGGTGTGAGCACCAAAGAAATCTCGTTGAGCTTGCAATAGGTTCGCTGGTAAACGAGCTGTTCTAAAACCGTCAAAGTAGGTTAGGGCAGAGCTTAAACAAGGTACTGCAATTCCATTTTCAACCGCAGTGACTATCACTCTTCGCCAGCCTGTTTGGGCTGACTCTACTGTGTCTTTAAAATAAGGAGACAGTAATAAGTTTTGTAATTCGGGTTCTTGGTCATAGGCTTCTTTAATTTTGCCTAGGAATGCAGAGCGGATAATACAACCACCACGCCACATTAGCGCTATACCACCGTAATTTAGGGCCCAACCGAATTCTTTCGCGGCTTCATGCATTAACATATAGCCTTGAGCGTAAGACACGATTTTTGCTGCTAGTACAGCTTGTCTAAGTTGTTCAATAAAGGCTTCTTTGTCACCACTGAATGAAACCTCTGGTCCTGAAACCACTTTAGAAGCGGCAACACGTTGTTCTTTCTTAGCAGAAATACAACGGGCAAATACTGAATCGGCAATTAGAGTTAAAGGAACGCCTAAATCAAGGGCGGTGACACCTGTCCATTTTCCAGTACCTTTTTGTCCCGCAGTATCTAAAATATACTCAACTAAAGGTTCGCCGTTTTCATCTCTGTAAGCAAAAATGTCTTTGGTGATATCAATTAAATAGCTATCTAATTCTGTGGTGTTCCAATGAGCAAAGACTTTTTGGATTTCGTCAGTGCTTAATCCTAAAACAACTTTCATTAATTGGTATGCTTCGCAAATAAGTTGCATATCGCCATATTCGATGCCGTTATGTACCATTTTGACAAAATGGCCTGCGCCAGCATCTCCAACCCAATCGCAACACGGTACTTCTTGCTTAGTATTTTCGTCAATGACTTTGGCTGATATAGCTTGAAAGATATCTTTAACTAACGGCCAAGCCTTCTTAGATCCGCCTGGCATAATTGAAGGTCCAGTAAGTGCGCCTTCTTCACCGCCTGATACGCCAGTACCTATGTACAAGAAACCTTTACTTTCGAGGTATTCAGTTCGGCGGTTTGAATCAGGGAAGTGGGTGTTACCGCCATCGATTACGATGTCACCCGGCTCAAGATATGGAATGAGTTGTTCTATAAAGTCATCAACGGCTGCGCCAGCTTTTACCATCAGCATAATTTTGCGGGGCGTTTCCAATGATTTAACCAAGTTTTCTACGCTGTCAGCGCCACGGATGTTTTTACCTTTCGCGCGACCATTTATAAACTTTTCAACTTTTGAATAACTGCGATTGAATGCTGTAACTGTAAATCCTTTAGATTCCATGTTTAATATGAGGTTTTCCCCCATAACAGCTAGACCAACTAATCCAATATCTGACTTTTCTTTCATTCAATTTTCCTTAGCAGTTTTGTATAAACTTCTACGACAATGTTGTGTGTATTTATAAGCAAAGAATACCACGATGGATCCTTCAAATGACCTCAAACCCATCACATTTTTTAGCTATATGAAATAACATTTTTGCGTTAGGTTTTTCTGTTTCATGGTTTATACGGACAGTACTAAACCAACTTACGGGTGAGCTTTGCATTCATATTTCTTTTGCATGTCTTGGACAGACAAGGTTACTAATGATTTTAAAATCGATAAATCAATATCATCCAATTTGTTTATATATAGACAAGATTTACCAAGCTTATGTTTGCCTAATTTATCAAGCAGCTCTTGGTATTGAGTAAACCCAGGCATTATATAAACCGCTAGATTTTGTTTTCTGGGGGAAAAACCCGTGACAAAAAAATCCCCTTGGTGGCCACTATCGTATTGATAGTGATATTGACCAAAACCAATCATACTGCCATGCATATACGGAGAGTAACCAGAAGCCTCCTCTAATAAAGTCAGTAAAACCTCTGCGTCGGCTTTTCTACGAGCATTGTCTACAGTTGATAGGAATTCTAAGACATCTTTTTTCATCTCAATTTCACCATCTCTCCCAGAAAGGTGCGCAGATGTTAGCATAACCCATAGTAAAAAGTCCCATGAAATAGGCTAAAATCAATGATCAAACTGTTTTCTTATTGAGAGGTTTTAGTCCCTAATAATTCGTTGATACAAGTTTTTAATTCCTGCAGAACGATAGGCTTATGCAAATAGGCGTTCATCCCTTTGGATAAGCCTTTATGGACTTCTTCTGACATTACATTCGCGCTTAATCCAACAATAATAATATCATTGTCCATCTGGCGTATAATTTCTGTTGCTTTAAAACCATCCATAACTGGCATGTTGATATCCATTAGAATCATATCAAACTCATGTTTTTTAAATGCTTCTATGGCTTCTTCTCCATTTAATGCATGAACAACTCTATGACCAAAGTTTTTCAACATGTTAATGGCGACGGTTGCATTTATCTCGATATCTTCAACTAAGAGAATTTTCGCGGGCTTCCTATTTTCTGCCTTCTGTTGAATAGTTTCTGTCGAATTATTCGATAAACTAAGCAATAAACTGTCGAAAAAGGCTTTTTCATTTAATAAAAATGGCGGGAATTTAAAGGTATCGTCGATTTTTTGTAATGCAATAACCTTTGTTGTATCACCAGAAGATTGTCTATTGAGTAAATCTAAAATATAGGTAATACGAGGATTTAACTCTAAATCACAGACAATTTGAGGGATCTTAGTAGCACCAAGTGTGTTATCAACTTGTTCGGTCAATGAAGTGAATTGGCAAGGGATAGATACAAAAAATTCGCTTCCTTCTCCAACATTTGAAGTGACCTGAATATTCCCTTGCATTAATTCAACCAGTTGTTTAGAAATTGACAAGCCTAACCCAGTACCGCCATAGTCTTTCGATGTGGCTGGATCTGCTTGTTCAAAGGGATCGAACAAAATATCGATTTTGTCTGGAGGTATGCCTATACCGCTGTCTTTAACACTTAAAAGAAGTTCTCCTTGTTGTTTAGAGTTTAGATTAAAATCGACATTTAAATGGATAAATCCACGCTGGGTAAATTTGACAGCATTGTTAAGCAAATTAATTAGAATTTGCTGGACACGTAATTTGTCAATTGTGACAGCAAAGGGCACTTGGGGTTGAATGCTTACTCTAAATTCAATTGACTTCCGATCGGCTAAGACTTGCATTATTGAGCAAACATCTAATATCAAATTACTGACAGGGGCATGAGATTCACTCAGTTTTAAACGTTGTTCGGTGAGTTTGGAAAAATCCAAAACATCATTTATCACCGAAAGTACCAATTGACTGGTACTATTCATTTGTTGCAAGAAACGTTTGCGTTCAGCATTGTTCTTGGCGTTTAAACTCAATTGTGCCAACCCTAACAACCCATTTAATGGTGTGCGTAGTTCATGACTCATATTGGCCAGAAATTGCGACTTTTTAGTGGCTAGATCTTCCGCCGCTTCCCGAGCCTCTCTAGCATTGATCAAACTACGTTTTTCAATATTTCTTAATCGGTTGAATTCGTTTGCGATATGTTCGAACTCATCACCTGATTTTAGATGAATATTTTGATAGGTGTTGTTGTCTGCTTGCTGCTGAATGGTTCTTTCGATAACGTCCAAAGGTGTACGAACAAACTTACTGATGAGTAAGTAAGTAAATAGACTGATAATTAAAAAGAAACAGAAGGCAATAATAATAGCTTCTTGCTTATAGGCAAGATAACGCTTATCTATTAAATAGGTGTCAAAGTACAAAACCAAAACAAATTTAAGTTCTTTCTGATAATCATCGGAGATGGTGGTCACAGGGTAAGATAGAGCGAATGTGTTATTTATTTCTTGGGTGAAAGAGTAGTTATCTCCGAATTTTGCGGCAAGATATGCCTCTTGCATTGGCGCTGGCAAATATGCGTAGTTTTGCTTTGCTAATCTGTATTGGCTGGAAGCTACAACCTCATCTGTTTCGGGATTCAGAATCACTACTTTTAGAATATTATCATTTAATCCAATAACAGTGACTATACGTTTAAGGCGCTCTAAACTACTTCCTTCATCAACTTGCATTGCCGCTTGGCTAGCAATGTTCAAAGAATTCTGTTTGGTATTCTCAAATAATTCTTTGTAATACAGCTCTAATAAAGCGTTAGTCATAAAATAAGTGATAACCGCAAAGCAGACTCCCAGCGGTATCAAAAGTTTTGCCACTAAACCTATTCGCATATTACAAATCCACAAAGGTTTGTTGAAATTGCTGGCAGTTTCTATCAGTTGCAATGCGACAAGATTTTACCAAGGTATTGTTTAGCAATTCTCGTTGTTCTAATAATTCACCATGTTGCTGACGATTTAACATTTTAATGCTTTTCATTGATGTTCTGACGCTTTCTTCATCCACGTCAGCAACACTGGCGACAAAACGATAAAACTCGTCGGTGTTTTGTTCCATCAGGTCGACGGCGTCAAACCAAAAATTTCTAAATTGAACTTTGGTTTGTTCAGAAATATGGGGTTTGGCATAAATTATATCGAAAATTTGGTCTGGATGGTTTTGCGTATCAAATAATTTATGTACCTTTGGATTGGCTAGAAGCCTCGTAGAAATTGGTGGGTATGTTACACAGGCATCAATGCCACCATCTTTAAAGGCTTGCTCACAGTGGGTTTCGGAGATAGAAATTTGTTTTATTAATTGGGTAGGTACGGGGGAATCAAACATCAAAGAAAGTACATATTCACCGATTCCATTTGACGGAACGGCAACTCTTGCACCTTTAAGTTGTTCTGGTGTTTGAAATTTTTTATCCGCGATCACCACATCGCCACCGTTGGAATAGTCAGTAATTACGATAGGTGTGAGCTGCATATTTGTTAAGGCGACCGCATTGGTAAACTCGAGCATAGAAGAAGCGGCTATGTCTACCTGAGATTGTAAGTAACTTCTGCGGTAATCTGGCATATTAGTTGGCTCTAAGACTTTTAATCTTATGCCGTGTTTTTTATCTAAGCCTTTTTCCATGGCGTAGTAGACAGGATAAAAACCATACCAAGTCCCCATGATCATGGTAAGAGGTTCAGTTTTTTTCGATGGATGACAACTAATCAGCAAACTTAAACTTAATAATAAAATCAGTTTTCTCACGATTTGCTCAAAAATCCTTAAAAGGTTTAAAAATGATTACTTTTGTTATTTAAGGTTATCGACCAGATGTTTTTAAATAACAATTAATTATTTTTATTTTGCTAATAATGGTTAGACTAGGTTAAATTCAGTACTTAGTAAAATCTCTTGAGGAAAACGCATGAGAAGAGCAGTAATAGTCACGGGAGGCAGCTCTGGTATTGGGCTTGCTATTTGTTCACTATTCGAACGAAGTGGTTATAAAGTGTTTAATCTAGACTGCAATCAAGGGGAAATTGGTCAGTGGATAGACTGTGATGTAACTGACCACATTCAGGTTAGAAAAGAAATTGAAGCAATTTATCAAGATACAGTCGTTGATACCCTTGTCTGCAATGCAGGAAAACACTATTCAGCAAGCATTGAAAATACTAGTGAGCAAGATTTAGTCGACTTATTTAATCTAAATGTTAAAGGCGCGTTTTCCGCCACTCAGAGCGTACTCCCATATATGAAAAACGCTAATTTTGGCCGTGTGATCTATATTGCATCTGAGCAGGCGTTGGTAGGTAAGCCCAACTCATTTGCTTATAACCTCACTAAACATGCGTTAGCGTCAATGGCTAAAACGACAGCATTAGATTATGCGTCATTTGGTATCACTGCAAATGCAATTTGCCCCGGCACAATAGACACGCCTCTGTATCAGAATGCGATAAATAACTATTGCCAACGTTCAGGTGCCGATCCTGAAAAAATTCATGCAGAAGAAGCTCAATGCCAACCTGTGGGAAGAATAGGGCAACCAGAAGAAGTGGCTGAATACGCGCTGTTTTTAGCGTCCGAAAAATCTGGATTCATAACCGGTAGCTTACAAGTCTTGGATGGCGGATATACTGCTCGATAATATGATGCAAAAAATAATCGATCCTCATTTACATTTCTTTGACCTTAATAAAGGAGACTATCATTGGTTACAACCTCATAATCCACCATTTTGGCCAGATAAAAATATCATTTTTAACGATTTTAATGAATCGAATATTCAACTAGATAGTCAATTTGAATTAGCTGGATATGTACATATTGAAGCGGGCTATGATAACAATCAGGGATGGCGGGAAATTGAACGATGGGAATCATCAGCAACTATTTCTATGGCGAGCATGCAAGTGTTGAACCTCGCGGAACATCCTGATGACTTTATTGATAATATTACCCAAGGAATCAGCCGAAAAAGTTTTCGTGGTGGTCGACATATTATTGAATCACCAATGGCAGCGAAAGATTCTCAAAATGTAATAAAAAATCTTAAGTATTTAAGCAAAATGAAGTTGTTGTTTGAACTTCAAATTGACCTTGCAGACCAGGAACTGTGTCGCTGGACGCTTGGTATTTTAGAGCAGGTTGGTGAGCTTCAAATTGTGCTTAATCATCTTGGCTTCCCGCCATCTGCCGGGACCTTGCCCTTCAAACGTTGGCAAGCTAATTTCAAACAATTAACACAATTTAAAGCGCTAGCTGTAAAAGTGTCCGGATTTGAAATGACAAATAGAGCATTTAGTGAAGATAGCATAAAGCAGTATTGCGATTATGCGCTTTCTGAGTTAAGTCAAGAGCAAGTACTTTTTGCGAGTAATTTCCCGTTGGTTCTCTTTTCATATTCATATCAAGACTACTGGGATATGGTGTTCAGAGCCCTTGTTTCACTTGGTTTGGATGTCAACAAGCTAATGTATTCCAATGCCCTAGAACGTTATAGCTTAACCACACTGTCACCGAATAAATAAAAAAGGTACTGATAAACAGTACCTTTCGCTTCTTTTAAGTACTTTCAACTGTCTATTTTACCGTGACATTCGGCGAGCGTTTAACGACTTTATCGTTTAGCTCAATACCTATACCTGGTAAGTCAGGCACCTTAAAGATACCATTTTCAGGTTGATAATCTTGAACACATAATTCTCTATTCCACGCTTTTATTGCATATGTATGGTGTTCATGAATGAGAAAATTAGGAATTGCTGCTTCTAATTGTAACGAGGCCGCTGTAGCTACTGGACCACCACAAACATGGGCTTGAATGCGAATATCATAAATGTCAGCATAGTCGCAAACCTTTTTAGTTTCGGTAAAGCCACCTGAAAGACCCACATCTGGTTGGTAAACATCGATACTTTGATCTTCAAAATAAGGTCTAGCATCCCATCGGTGATAGAGTCTTTCACCACCAGCAATAGGTACTTTTACATTTTCTGCGACTTTTTTATGCACAGCTGAATTTAAATAGTTAACTGGCTCTTCAAACATCATACAGTTAACCTCTTCAATGACTTTGCCCATCTGGATAGCAGATGCACAGCCCATCAAAGAGTGAGCTTCGAATATGATATCTACCTCGTTACCCACTGCATCTCGAATGGCTCTTAGTCGGTCTCCAAAGAGTTTCATTTGTTTAGGGGTAAATAATTTAGTTCTATCAAAACTGGAATCGCCATTTTCGTCATACACAATAGGATCCACTTTTACCGCATCATAGCCCTGAGCTAATGCTTTTTCAGCAGCCTTTGCGTAATCAGATGGGGTTAGCATTTTGGTGCAATCTTCATCCCAATCAAACTGTAATTGACTTGCATAGGTGCGTAAATTATCGTTGGTTTTACCACCTAGTAATTGGTAGACAGGCACATTTAAGGCCTTGCCTTTAATGTCCCATAATGCCGTATCTATAGCGCTCATTGCTGCATATAAAACAGGCCCGCCACCTAAGCCCCAAAAACTCTCTCTAAGCATTCGAGACCAAAGGAGTTCGGTTTTGAAAGGATCAAAATCAATTAAAACCGCCTCTGCGATTTCTTTAATCATGGCCGCTGCTGCACTGTGACCCCAATCATAGGCTAAACCGGCTTCGCCGACACCAGTGATGCCTTCGTCAGTGGTGATACGCACAAAGATAGGATTCCAAGGCGGGCGCTCAGGGCAATGAATATCAAATATTTCAACTTGTTTTATTTTCATATTATGTTCTTTTTACTGGTCGAAGTTTGGGTAGACTCTTTTAACTCTTCGCATCATGGCTGGCCAGGTTTTTTGTCCTCCAGTTTGTCCTGTATGTACTATATCTGCTTGAGCCTTTATTCCATCAATAATGGATTGGTCAACTTTAATAATGTCTTCGTTCGAACCCATTAATTTTACTTGAACCATGCAAGCCATAATTAGATCGTACATATGCATGAAAGCGTCACCAATAGTTTTACCCATGGTTAGCGCGCCATGATTGCGTAATAACATAAAATTAGCGGTGCCTAAATCATCTTGAAGCCGCTTGATTTCATCATGGTTTACCGCCAAACCTTCGTAACTGTGATAAGCCATACTTGCAAGAGCAAAGGCTGAATATTGAGAGTAGGGTTGTAATCCTTGGGGTAAACTCGCGATAGCGATGGCATCAGGATGATGCAAGTGCAACGCGCATTGATCATCATGTCTGGCTTTATGCACCGCACTGTGAATAGTAAAGCCAGCAGGATTAATGTTAAACGGACAATCGGGATCTAAAATATTGCCCTCTATGTCTATTTTTACTAGATTCGACGCTGTTACTTCTTCAAATGTCAATCCGAAAGCGTTTATCAACAAGGCTTCTGTACCAGGAATGCGTGCTGAGATATGGGTGTGAATTAAATCATCCCATCCGTGCATCACCATTAAACGATAGGCTGCGGCTAATTCAACTCTGGTTTGCCATTCGGTATCAGAGACTTTATTTTTTACATCTAATTCGGGAATACTGTAATCAATCATAATTTAACAAAAATGGTAATAAAGGCGGCTCCATAAACAAATCATACTGTAAACAAACAGGGTTGTCTCGGGTAGAAATACCCCAAAAGTTAAATAACGAATAAAGATAAACAGGTTCTAGTCGCATGTGGCAAAAATTTCTTGCCAATGAGTCACATGGGTGGACATGCTTTGCTTATAGCTCTGATAATCAATAACTATTTTCTTATGCACATAATGTGTAAAGTTGTCGGGTAAATATGTTGAGTCAATGAGTTGTTCTAAGATAGGACTAAGTTGATAATGATATCGATTTAATTCACTAGCGAGGGGCTGAATTTTTTCAGCAAAAAACATTGTAAATATATTGCGCATAATAGTCACATCTTCTTTTTCCGACGCATTTCTACAAGTATTTTTTTGTTTGAAGGCAATCAGTATAGGATTCATTGCATCTAAACGTTTGTTTAACAGTTGTTGAGTTCGCCAAATGCGCGCTAATAACCTGCTGTTGTCCAATGCTTTTAAATGCTCTTCAAGCGTTAGCAAATCGATGGCATCTTGTTCTAACGATTCAAGAAGTGCTTTAAGCGCCATTTTAGTTTGATTAAAGTTGTCTGCTGGTGCCGCTGAAATGAAATCTCCCGCAATGGAAAACGCATTATAGGTTTCATTACTTTGGGTCAACATGTTTGCCCAGTTATAGCCTAGATTTTGTTGTTTAATTTCCAACCAAGCGGATAGTTTGTCACCTATCACTTGATTATCATCAAGTTGGGCTAAACAATTTTTCAACTGGATTAAAATGGTCTTTTCGTAGGCGAAACGAATAGAAGGGAGCTGCATTTTGCCCAAAGCCGTGTTTCTTTGAGCAACGGTTTTCGTTAACTCGCATTGGTCTAGCGCATAAAACTCCCGCAAATTTATTTGGATCTCGTCCACCGAAATTCGCATATCGACTTTGTCTGGCGCATTTAATGAAATAGGTGATGAAGGAATAGGGGTTTCAAATTCGACAAAACTTTCTAGACGACGATGTAAATCCGTCAAATCGCCCTCAATTTTTTGATGCTGATTACAAGCAGATAAAAATACCAAAGATATAAAAGATGCAAAAAATCCCTGCCATTTGTTCATCGATTGACCTGTAAAAATCTAAATTCAATACTAAGCAAGTTTTTCAACCTCAATTTAAGAGAGTTTTCGCAACAGAATGTTGGAGCATTTGAGACCAACGCCGATATTACGATTTTAGATAATAACAAAGTTCACTATAACGAAGGTTTTATTTGCAACTGGGCTTGTCCTGTCGTTATAATTTTGCGCGGTTTATTTACCATTACATATAACACTTTACAATATATCAAGTGGCGCATGGTAGGCGTCACCACTGAAAAGGAAAATTATGCCTGTAATTACTCTCCCTGACGGAAGTCAACGCTCTTTCGAAAATCCCGTTTCTGTTCTAGATGTTGCTAATGATATTGGCCCTGGTTTAGCCAAAGCAACCATTGCAGGAAAGGTTAACGGTGAACTTGTCGATGCTGTCGACCTCATTCACAATGACGCACAATTGCAAATCATTACATCCCGTGATGATGAAGGGCTTGAAATCATTCGTCACAGCTGTGCTCACCTTATTGGTCATGCGATAAAACAGCTATATCCGTCGGTCAAAATGGCAATAGGGCCGGTGATCGAAAATGGTTTTTATTATGACGTCGATTTAGACGAACCATTAAACCAAGAAGAGCTGGATAAAATTGAAAAGCGAATGCTTGAACTCGCTAAAACCAATTATGATGTGGTGAAAAAAGTAGTCAGTTGGGCAGAAGCTAGAGAAACTTTTGTCGATCGTGGAGAAGATTACAAAGTTCAAATTTTAGATGAAAATATTGAACAGTCTGATAAACCTGGTCTTTATCATCATGAAGAATATATCGACATGTGTCGTGGTCCACACGTACCAAACATGCGATTTTGCCAACATTTTAAATTAATGAAAGTTGCAGGCGCTTACTGGCGCGGTGACAGCAATAATAAAATGTTGCAGCGTATTTACGGCACTGCATGGGCAGACAAAAAGCAATTAAAAGCTTATCTAAATCGCTTAGAAGAAGCTGAAAAACGCGATCACAGAAAAATTGGTAAAACTTTAGATTTATTTCATTGGCAAGAAGAAGCGCCTGGAATGGTGTTTTGGCACAATGATGGCTGGACAATCTATACCGAGTTGGAGCGTTTTATTCGTCATAAATTACATGAATATGACTATGATGAAGTAAAAGGCCCATTGATGATGGATAGAAGTTTGTGGGAAAAGTCAGGCCACTGGGACAAATATGCTGAAAACATGTTTACCACAGAATCTGAGAAGCGCGAATATGCAATCAAACCTATGAACTGTCCAGGTCACGTACAAATTTTTAATCAGGGTTTGAAATCATATCGGGATCTACCGCTGAGAATGGCTGAGTTTGGTTGTTGTCACCGAAACGAGCCATCTGGGTCATTACATGGTTTGATGCGAGTGCGAGGGTTTACCCAAGACGATGCCCACGTTTTCTGTACTGAGTCTCAAGTGTTAAGCGAAGTGAGTAAATGTATAAAGATGATTTACGATACTTATGGCACTTTTGGCTTTGAAAAAATTGCGGTTAAATTATCGACCCGTCCAGAAAAACGTGTTGGCTCAGACGAAGTCTGGGATAAATCAGAAAAAGCATTGGCTGATGCACTTAAAGCAAATGATATCGAATTTGAATATCAGCCGGGTGAGGGCGCATTCTATGGTCCTAAAATTGAGTTTACTTTGTACGACTGCTTAGACCGTGCATGGCAATGTGGAACGGTTCAACTTGATTTCTCTATGCCCAACCGATTGGGATCGACCTATGTGGACGAAGATGGAGAAAGAAAAGTGCCGGTAATGATCCACCGGGCTGTACTAGGTTCACTAGAACGCTTCATTGGGATTTTAACTGAAGAGTTTGCGGGAGCTTTCCCAACGTGGTTAGCACCGACACAGGTGGTCATCGCTAACATAACCGATAGCCAAGCCGATTATGTGGCTGATGTTAATAAGCAACTGAAAAGTAAAGGCATTCGTGTTAAATCTGATGTTCGAAATGAGAAGATTGGGTTTAAGATTCGTGAACATACATTGAAGAAAGTGCCTTATCTTTTAGTCGTGGGTGACAAAGAGAAAGAGGCCGGTCAAGTAGCGGTTAGAACCCGAAAAGGGGTTGACTTAGGCGTCATGAAAGTAGAAGAATTTATTAATTTTGTGTCAGAAGATATAAATTCTAAAAAAATTCAATAGCATGAATTGAAAGAATCGGTATAATACCGCCCATTGTAATTTACGAATATTGTAAATTCGGCGAAATTACATTGTTTTTTTAATAATCTTGGAGGATTAGCATATTAAAAGCGGCGCTACTAAAGCTCAGAGCGATAAAGCTCGAATTAACGAAGAAATTACTGTTAAAGAAGTACGTTTAATAAAGGCAGATGGAGAACAAGTTGGTGTTGTATCCATCGAAGAAGCACTGGAATCAGCTGTTGAAGCCGGCGTTGACTTAGTAGAAGTCAGTCCTAATGCTAATCCGCCCGTATGTAAGGTGATGGACTACGGGAAGTTCTTGTTTGAAAAGAGCAAGGCTCAGAAAGAGCAAAAGAAAAAACAAAAGCAAATTCAGGTCAAGGAGATTAAATTTCGCCCTGGCACTGATGAAGGCGATTACCAGGTAAAACTGCGCAACCTGCGTCGCTTTCTAGAAGGTGGTGATAAAGCCAAAGTCACAATTCGCTTCCGCGGACGTGAAATGGCGCATCAAGATATAGGTATCGACTTGCTAACACGTGTTAAAGACGATTTGCAAGACGTTGCTACTGTGGAGTCTTTCCCTAATAGAGTGGAAGGTCGCCAAATGATCATGGTGCTCGCCCCAAGTAAGAAGTAGTTAAGGTTTTTTAAAGTACAAAGAGTCTGCACAACTCAATGTCACCTTGCTGCATAATGTCATAACTGATTGGTCTGCAACTATCAGTTTTAATTTAATAAATGCGGAGTTTTAGCAATGCCTAAAATGAAAACAAACAGCGGAGCACTTAAGCGCTTCCGTAAGACTGGCTCTGGTCGCTTTAAGAGCAAACAGTCTCACTTGCGTCACATTTTGACCAAGAAGAGTTCTAAGCGTAAACGTCATTTACGTGGTAAGAAGTTAGTTCACACTAGTGATACAGCTCTTATCCAACGTATGTTGCCCTACGTATAAGTAACTTGAGGAGACTAAAGAATGGCTAGAGTAAAACGCGGTACAATCGCCCGCGCACGTCATAAGAAAGTATTAAAACAGGCTAAAGGTTACTACGGCGCACGTAGTCGTGTGTATCGCGTAGCGGTACAAGCGGTAACAAAAGCTGGTCAATATGCATACCGTGACCGTCGTCAGCGTAAACGTCAATTCCGTCAATTATGGATTGCTCGTATTAATGCTGCTGCACGTCAAAATGGTATCAGCTACTCTCGTTTCATCAACGGCTTGAAAAAAGCTTCTGTTGAAATCGATCGTAAAATATTGGCTGACATCGCAGTACACGACAAAGCAGCTTTCACTGCTTTAGTGGATGCAGCAAAAGGCGCACTAGCGTAAGCTAGATTTTATTAACAAAGATTAAGCTCTTTGAAAAAAGCGAGCAGGAAGCTCGCTTTTTTTATACGTAAAAAAAGACCGGAATCAACTTCCGGTCTTTTTTCGTTTTAAGCTTTTGTCCATGCAAAAGATTGGAAAGGTTTATCAACAGGTGTCTCAGCTACGTGATTTACGTAATTGCTCAACACTTTTTGACCAAGAATTAAAATAATATCCAAAATATTTCGAGGTTTAAAACCAGCATCTAAAAATCTTTGTTTTTGGGTATCACTTAACACACCGCGATTTACCACTAATTCAAGCACGGTTTCTCTTAACACATTTAATTCATCCGTTGGTAAGGGGGTTTCATTACGCAGGGCTTCATTAACCTCTTTTGACACTTTCATACTGGTTGCAATAGCGGTATGCGCTGGAACGCAATAGTGACAGTTGTGAAAAACGTTAATTGATTGCCAAACTACAGTAAGTTGTTCAACGGTAAAATCAGTTTTTTGTGCCAAGTCATGGAGTACTTGATAACCCTCCAATAACTCAGGAGAACCTGCCATAACCCCATGTAAATTTGGAATCATGCCAAATGCCTTGATAGAATTTTCCAACAATGGTTTGGCTTTTTCTGGGGCTGTTGTTGCATCAAATATTGTAAACTTACTCATTTATTTAAATCCTGTTTAGTTACATTAAAAGTCCTAAACAAGACCAAGTATGGAAAACTTAGCTTACAATCAAAAAATTCATATCATATGCTTATTTTTTAACTTGCAACTCTAGATTCGCTTTACTACTCTACTAGCTCTTTTTATTGTATTAAAAATTTCACAAGGAAAGTGCTATGAAAAAAATCGCTATAGTTTCATTTTTAGTCATTTTATGTGCGTTATCGCAAAAAATTGATGCCAAAGACATTCAAGAAAGTATCAATAAGCTTTGTGACAAAGTTGAACAATGTGTAATTCCTGAAATCGAACAATCAGATTTACCCCCTGAAATGTTTAAAATGATGGTAGATCAAATAAAAACTCAATGCAGAAGTACTTATGAGTGGGCTGATAATGCTTTTACATCGGAAATTGAAGATGCAGCCATTGCCTGTTTAGATTCGTTATCAGCTTTAACTTGTTCGGAATTTTTGGAAGACGACGGAGAAGTTAATACGCCTGAATGTCAAGAATACGAAAAGTTAACCCAATAACTAAAGAGCATACTTGGTAGGCATTTAGCAATTTCACCATATAATTTATGTCGTTCCTATAGGCGCTTGATTTTATCTAAAAACTTAAAATTAAGCGTCTTAAAGCCTTTTTAACCGACATACTTCGAAAATTTTGAGTTTTAGCGAAAAAAATCAACTTTATTCGCAGTTAAACTACAATTTCTGTTTAGAATCCAACAACTTTTTCATGTAAACTAACGGGCTTTTGTTAAAGGGTAGTTCGTTCAGTCAAAGTGCTGAAATCCAGCAAATATAGCAGGGGAACACTTAGTCGAAAGTCATCGACAAATCTATAGCTCAAAAATGAGGACATGATGGAGCTCGAAGCAATCTTAAAAGAAGCACAAGAGGCTGTTGAACAAGCGAATTCAGCTGCAGAACTAGACAATGTGCGCGTAACTTTTATGGGCAAAAAAGGTAAGATTACTGATCTAATGAAAGGGTTAGGTCAATTATCGCCAGAAGAGCGCCCTAAAGCCGGTCAAGAAATTAATAAAATTAAACAGCAAGTGCAAAGTTTAATTGGCGATAAGGTCACAGCATTAAAAGATGCTGAACTCAATGCAAAATTGAGCCAAGAGGCTATTGATATTAGTTTGCCGAGTCGAATGATTAAGGCAGGTAATTTACATCCGGTTAGCCGCACCATTGCCAGAATTGAAAAGTTTTTCGGTGATATAGGCTTTGCGGTTAAATCAGGTCCTGAAGTGGAAGACGGTTTCCACAACTTTGATGCGTTAAATATCCCTAAAAACCATCCTGCTCGAGCGGACCACGACACCTTTTACTTCAATCCAGATGTAATGCTCAGAACCCAAACTTCTGGTGTTCAAATTCGTACCATGGAAACCGAAAAACCACCTTTGCGGATTATTTCGCCAGGCCGTGTGTATCGAAATGATTACGACCAAACGCATACCCCAATGTTTCATCAAGTAGAGGGCTTGATGGTAGACACTGATGTGAGTTTTGCTGAGTTAAAAGGTATTTTACACGATTTCTTACATCACTTTTTTGAAGAAGACTTGAAAGTCAGGTTCAGACCTTCTTATTTTCCTTTTACTGAGCCCTCTGCAGAAGTTGATGTGATGGGTAAAGACGGTAAATGGTTAGAAGTATTAGGCTGTGGAATGGTGCATCCAAACGTGTTGAAAGCAGTCAATATTGATCCAGAGAAGTACACAGGTTTTGCTTTTGGAATGGGCGTTGAACGATTAACCATGTTGCGATATGGCGTTAACGATTTACGTGCTTTTTTCGAAAATGATGTACGTTTCCTCAAGCAATTCAAATAAGTGAAAGTAAAGAATGAAATTTAGTGAATCTTGGTTAAGAGAATGGGTAAATCCAGCCTTAAACACAAATGAATTGTGTGAACAGTTAAGCATGGCTGGTTTAGAAGTAGATGGCGTTGAGGCTGTCGCAGGTGATTTTTCAGGTGTGGTTGTAGGAGAGGTTGTAGCCTGCGGTCAACACCCAGACGCTGATAAATTGCAAGTAACCAAAGTCAATGTTGGCGAAGAAGAATTACTTGATATTGTTTGTGGTGCACCTAATTGTCGTCAAGGACTGAAAGTCGCTGTAGCCAAAGTCGGCGCTGTTCTGCCTGGTAATTTTAAAATTAAGAAAGCGAAACTTCGAGGGCAGCCATCTTTTGGTATGTTATGTAGTTTTTCAGAATTGGGCATGGGTGAAGACCACTCGGGTATTCTTGAATTACCTGAGGATGCACCAATTGGCACTGATATCAGAGAATATTTGCAGTTAGATGATCAAATTATAGAAATTGATTTAACTCCGAATAGAGCAGACTGTTTAGGTATCAGAGGTGTTGCCAGAGAAATTGGAGTGCTAAATCAACTTGATGTTTGCTATCCAGAAGTGCATGCCATAGCGTCAACTACATCCTCGTCGCGAAGAATTCACCTTGATGCGCCAGAAGCTTGTGCTCGCTACATTGGCCGCTCAATTAAAAATGTCGATTTAACCCAGCCTAGTCCGTTATGGTTAAAAGAAAAGTTGCGTCGAAGTGGAATTCGAAGCATAGATCCTATCGTGGATGTCACCAACTATGTGCTAATGGAATTCGGTCATCCTATGCATGCATTCGATGATGACAAGCTATCTGGCGATATTCATGTTCGTTTGGCCAACGAAAATGAAAAAATTACCTTGTTAGATGAAACCACTGTTGAAATCCAACAAGACACCTTAGTCATAGCTGATGAAGCTAAACCCTTGGCACTGGCCGGTATTTTTGGTGGTTTAGAGTCTGGTGTTACCGAACAAACGAAAAATATCTTTTTAGAATCGGCGTTTTTCAACCCTGACCTTATGTTAGGTAAAGCCAGAGCTTATGGTTTGCATACAGATGCAAGTCATCGTTATGAACGTGGCGTTGATTTCACATTGCAACGTGAAGCTATGGAGAGAGCCACGGCATTGTTAGTCGATATCGTGGGTGGAGAAGTTGGTGAAATTGTTGAAGCCGTAGCTGCAGAATATTTACCCCAGCGCGCAAAAGTAAGTCTTCGAAAAGCAAGATTAAAAAGAATTCTTGGACATGACATCGAAGATAATAGGGTTACCGATATTTTGAATAGACTCGGTTTAAGCTGTGAGTTTGATGGTGAAAGTTGGACGGCAACGGCACCCAACTACCGTTTTGATATCGCGATTGAAGAAGATTTAGTGGAAGAAGTTGCTCGTGTTTATGGATATAATAATATTCCAAATCAGGCACCTTTGTCCCATTTGAACATGCTGGATACACCTGAGACTTCGGTAAATCTATCGCAATTAAAGCAGGTACTATTAAATACCGGTTTTCAAGAAGCTATTACCTATTCATTTGTAGATCCGAAAATACAAAAAGCCTTACTGCCTGAGGTTGATGGTTTACATTTACCCCATCCAATTTCTTCTGATATGTCAGTAATGCGGATGACAGTTGTGCAGGGTTTGTTGCAGGCGCTTTCATACAATCAGAATCGACAACAAGCCAATATTAAATTATTTGAAACCGGTTTGGTGTTTATACCTGATGAAACTCAACCGTCGGGTGTTGAGCAATTTCCTGTAATTGCAGGGGTAATGACGGGGAATCTGACGGGAGAACACTGGACTATAGCAAGTAGAGCAGTTGATTTTTACGATGTAAAAGCTGCTGTTGAGGCATTGTTTGACGTATCTGATGCCAACGAATCCGTTGATTACCAAGTATCGGAAAGGTCCGCCTTACATCCTGGACAAAGCGCTGATATTTATGTGGACGGAAAATGTGTGGGCTTCGTCGGCGCTATTCACCCTAGACTAGAAAAAACCTTAGGTTTAAATGGTCGAACATTTGTGTTTGAAGTGGCGCAAAGTGCGTTAAATGTGAGAAAACTTCCATGGGCAACTAAAGTATCAAAATTCCCAATGAATCGAAGAGATCTTGCATTCACTATAGACGAATCGCTAGAAATAGGTAAACTATTAAAAAGTATCAAAAAAATTGGCATATCAGAGATAGTTGACATAAACTTATTTGATATCTACCAAGGTAAGGGTATTGAGGATGGTAAAAAAAGCATCGCAATATCTTTGTGGTTACAAAGTAGTGAACGTACTCTAGAAGATGAAGAAATCCAACTGGCAGTCGATAAGGTTGTTACTCATCTACAGGGACACTTCGGTGCAACATTGAGAGATTAGGCAACATGGCATTAACCAAAGCGGAAATGGCCGAACACTTGTTCGAAAAGCTCGGCATCAATAAAAAGGATGCAAAGGACTTAGTTGAATTGTTCTTTGAAGAAATCAAAGTTTGTTTAGAATCTGGAGAGCAGGTGAAATTGTCCGGGTTTGGAAACTTCGATTTGAGGACTAAGAATGAACGACCAGGACGCAACCCAAAAACTGGTCAGGACATTCCAATTAAAGCAAGGCGCGTGGTTACTTTCCGTCCAGGCCAAAAGCTGAAAAGTCGAGTTGAGAGTATTCCACCTCAAAATGACTAAAGCTGTAAATCGTATTCTGAGGCGCACAATAGTATTGTGCGCTTTTTTCGTTGTTTTTGCTTGCAGTCAGCAAGTTGAAGAGTCTTCCCCAGAAACACTAAATCCGTCGGAAACACCTGCACAGCCATTGTTAACTTTGTCTGAGTTACTTTCTGCCACTGATGTAAAAGATGGTTTAGCCTCAGCGGCCGAGACTAATGATCAGATGCTTTTAAAACAATGGCAAGATAGGTTATTGCAAGCCGCTGACGAAGTATACTTGCTAGAATCAGAGAAAAAATTGCTTGAAGGGGAGCAAGGTATCATCTTTTTGTCTTTTCAAGGCATGAAAGTAAATTACCAAAGGGACTTTGAACAAGCGTTTTTTAACTTTGGTGATGTAGAACAGGTTTATCTGGACTATCCAGCTTTTGAATCTTTGCATGGAAAAAGTCAGGATTTAGTCGAGCAGCGGGATAATCTAATTTCAAACGCCACGGAAAAACTCAAACAAAATGGTTTTCAAGGTGACGCCGAAGCTGAGGCTAAACGCCAGTGGCAACAGCTTATGCAGCAAGCGCAACAGAATTAACTATTGCGCTTTTAAGGTAATTTGATGTTCAGTCGTTCTCGGTAACAATGGTACAGATTGCTGCTCCACATAACCGCTGAAATTACTGTCAAAATACTTAGATAACGGGTGCATAGATTGACCGCCAGGTATGGTCAATATAGCATCTTCCAAATTGCCTAATTGCACAATAAATCTTTCAGAAGCACCAAAAGAAGTTGATTGCACGGCAGGCATAAAACTATCGCCAAATCCTGGGTATTCAGGCATATTAACCAAACCGCTTAATGGACCTAGGGCGCTGGAAAACGGGTGTCTAACTTTTAAAGCGTTTACTTTACCCCAAGTAATATCACTAAATGACGGCTTATCTGGTGTAGAATAACGGTCGATTAATTTGTCTTTACCTTTAAGATAAGCGGCTTTTAGCATCTCATCATAGTTAGCGTACTTATCATCTAGCCAGTTCATGGGTTGCTCTCGTAACAATTGCCAAATGGCAGACTCTATGGAGCGTATTAAAACACCGGTTTCGATCCCAGAAGGCTCAACTTTTCTTCGAATAGGTTGAATAATTTCATTAATTACTTGGTTGCGAAAAATGCGCACCAAACTATATCCAGCCGAATCAGAACAAGCACAAGCTTGCCAATTTTCTAATTCTATTATGTCTTGTTCGTACAACTGAGGGTTTTGTTGCAGCGTCTGTAACAATAAATTATGCCAAGGCATTAAAAATAACGCGCGATTATCCAATTGCAGGTTATAAAAATCCTGTTCAGTAAAACCGTTGCCTTGCATTAATTGATCGGCGATTTGTTGTTGCCTCGCGCCTAGCGCGTAACCACCATCCCCATATCGAGGCAAATCTTTGGTACTTACTACTCTGGCATTTGCTGACCAGACTCTGCCATGCGCTGGGTTAATCACATTCGCGGGTGAGTTTTCATTGCGATCCCATAACGCACTATATTCAGAAGAGGGTATAGCAACCTTGGATGGCGTTGTGCGAGCTGTAATAGCCCCAGTCAATTGCCATGCAACATTTCCTAAGTGATCAGCAATTACCATGTTTTGCACAGGAATTCGAATCAACTTTGCAGTTTCTAATGCTTCATACACATTAGCGGCTAACGGAAGCTGGCTAAACCCCATATTTACAGCGTAATCAGTATGTGCCACCCATTTTAATGCAAAAGGTTTGTTATCGATGTAACGCACAGGACCAAAATCGCTCATTTTTATTTCATATTGCACGGGATTTTGCCCAGCAACATAGATAGCTTCGATTTCAGTTCTGATAGCGTCGTCATCAGTCAAGGCTACCCAATCCACGTTATCAACGTTTGAATTAGTAAATCCCCAAGCAATCTTATCTGTTGCGCCAACAATAACACCAGGTGTACCCGGCAGACTAACCCCTGTAATGCGAATATCCTGACCTTGTTGCGTATACTTCAACTGTGTTTTATACCATAACGCTGGCACGTTTAGCCCCAAGTGCATATCGTTACTTAACAAAGCACCTTGCCCATTGGAAGTAAGGTTTCCGCTAACTGCCCAATTATTACTGCCAATATCAGCAGGCTCTTCTTCAGGGACATAAGGCAAATAAGTTACGCTATCCTCAGATGGAGGCGGCATGGGTATTTCAGGAGTGCTTGAAAGCCTTTCAATACTAAAATCCATTGTCGCCTGATAAGTACTAGGTTGAGTAAAAAACGCCAATAAGTGAGGAGAGGTTAATTGGCTGATACCAGTAAAGTTAAAATCACGATTGATTTGACCTTGCTGCAAATCTAAATACATAGAATATGAAACCAACAACGAATCTTCAGGTCGCCAAGGGGAAAATTCAGAAGAGGTTAACCAATATTCGAAAGGCTTAACTGAATATTGAGCTGCGGCGGCATTAACGCCATTAGCATAGGCCACTAACAAAGACTTTTCAGACGCTGAAAAAGCATTAAAAATGTTAAACGCACGTTTTCTAAATTGATGAAACCTATGTTTTTTGTCTTGCTCAATTGCGCGTTGACCGATAATTTCTGAAAGTTCACCAGCGGCATTGCGTCTTAATAAATCAATTTGAAATAATCTATCCTGGCCGTGAGCGAATCCTAGAGCAAATGCTGCATCATTTATAGATTCAGCTTCTATGGTGACAGTGCCTAAATCATCTCTTAAGATTCGCACATCTTTTTCTATGTGAGTTGCTGTTAAATCATTATCTAAATCGGGTAGGCTTAACCACAAACCCATATACACTGTTGTAAATGCCAGCACGATTAACAACAGAATACTTATGCTTATCCATTTAAGTGCCTTCATGTAGCTACCTTTATGTCTGGTTTATTTTGTTGCATGTTGACAAACCTTGCAGCAACAAAAAAGTAATCACTTAATCGGTTGGTGAAAGCTAGTGCCAATGGATTTATCGAATGGTTTTTTTTTAAACTGACTAAATGCCTTTCAGCTCTGCGAGCAATGGTCCTACATACATGCAATTGGGCAGCCGTTATAGAGCCTCCAGGTAATATAAAAGAGGTCAGGGGGGCTAGTTGCTGTGACATTTCGTCTATCCAAAACTCGAGCCTTTCAATCATGTCTTGGGTTAATTTATCTTCGTCAGATAAGGCAAACCCAATGTTAAAAATACTATTTTGAATAAAGGTTAAAGTTTCAACCAATATTTTATGCTTATTGTCATCGGTGACTAGTTGAGCAATCGCTAAGCCTACATTTGCATTGAGTTCATCAAAACTGCCGTAGGTGTCTAGTAAGACATGGTCTTTGTCTACCTTCAGTATTTGGGAGGTGTAAACAGAGGTTTGACCGGCGTCGCCTTGCTTAGTGTAAATTTTCATTATTCAGACAAACCTTCAACTTGGTTAACAGGTGGGGTATATCGGTTTAATCTAACAACAATTCCAAACGCAGGATGATCAAAATAATGTATTTGACGGCTAATGATACGGCGGCGCTGTTTGAACGGATAGACTTCTAGATAGGCTTGACCTTGACTGTCAATATCCACTTTGTAATGTTTAAATTCAGCCGTAATATTCAAATAGGGAATACTACCCACGTACTCTAGATAGACTTTAAACAATCCGGACAATTCAAAATCATTGAAATACACTTGTTGCTCGGTTGATAAATCCTCTTGTTTAGCCTCTAGACTTAACCAATCGATTTCAGGCGCGTTTTCCAAAGATTGAGCAATGTCATTTAGAACTGTGCTTATGCTTTGCTCTTCAGCCTCTAAAAAAGTTTCATCAACTTCTGTGGCAACCTCATCTGCTGGAGATAAATTAAGTTTATTGCCAGCAAACACCTTTATAAAATCTGCATTATCTTCTCCAAACACCACCTGTTGTCGCCATATGGTGTAAAGTAAAGGTTTAACATCGGGCTGTTTAAAAACGCGATCCACGTATTTCTGCATGTGTAAATCTGACTCACCAACCGTTAGGTTTTGTCCAACGACATAGGCGAGATTGTTGAAGACACGGGTAGGCACTGATTCAAAACCCTGTACTGCATAGTCATCTACACAACCTATGGATATGTCATCGGTAATAGCTTCGGGAATTGAAAATAACGCTAAGTTTTGTTTGGGTTCTAATTCTGTCTCTGTCTCATTTTGGATGTTCGCTGTTTCTGTAGTTTCTGGTTCCGCTGAATCTATCTCATCAATAGGTCTATCAAATGTCATTGTATCTGCGTCATCTAACGCTTGTTGTACGTTGTGTTGTGGAGATAATAAGGTTAATTCTTCCACATCAACAAGAGTGTCAGGTTCAGTGCTAGGATTACAACTAGGAACAGCGAGATAAATGCCGTGCAACGGGTTTAAATTACGTAATATGGGTAAACTAAGTAAATCGGTCGCAATATTTTGTTGGAAATCAAAATTGCCAGCACTAAAGTCTTCATTTAAATTAGATGTTTGGCTACGTTTGAATATTGCGATCTCAACGTCAAACCACCATTCTTCATCTTGCTGCGCGGATGCTAAATTAAATCCAGTAGAGGAAATGTAAAAAACGGCGCTAATTACCAGGGTAAACAAACGCACTGCAAAAAGTTTATTTTCCATTTGATTCCTTTTCAAATTTACTCAACAAGTCCTCAACCGATGCAACTCTTTCATCACTTGATGTGCTCTTCTTGGTTACGCGTAGCTTTTCTGGGCCTTCAAATTTATAGTGTGAAGGATGCTTTTGAATTAGATGAATTAAATACCCCGGGTCTACAGTGGTATTTTGCGTAAATTCAAAAACGCCACCAATTTCGGTAAACTCTATTCTTTTTATACCCAAACTGCCTGCTCTAAGTTTAAAACAAGTCACTTTAATCAAGTTTTTAGCAGCATCTGGTAAAAGTCCAAATCTGTCAATTAATTCAATTTGCAACTCATCGATGTCATCTTGATTTTGACAACTTGCTAGTTTCTTATAAATAGACAATCGGATATTAACATCCCCAATATAATCCTCTGGCAACAATGCGGGAATACGTAATTCAATTTCTGTCTGTTCAACTAGGGTGTCCGCTAAACTAGGTTCTTTCCCTTGTTTTAACGCTTCTACGGCTTTTTCTAGCATATCCATGTATAAGGAAAACCCGATTGCATTGATTTGTCCGGATTGTTCGTCACCTAAAAGCTCTCCAGCACCACGAATTTCTAGATCATGGGTAGCTAGGGCAAAACCAGCGCCCAAACCTTCCAATGAAGAGATTGCTTCTAATCGCTTGGTGGCATCTTTTGTCATGCGTTTGGGATGTGGAGTAAGCAAATAGGCATAGGCTTGGTGATGAGAACGACCAACTCGTCCTCTCAATTGGTGCATTTGCGCTAGTCCCAGATGGTCAGCGCGGTCCATAATTATAGTATTTGCAGTAGGGATATCTATACCCGTTTCAATTATGGTTGAACAAACTAACACATTGTATCTTTGATGATAAAAATCATTCATGACACTTTCCAGTTCTCGTTCACGCATTTGGCCATGACCAATTGCGACACGGGCTTCTGGTACAATTTCTTCGATTTCGGCGGCTGTTTTTTCTATGGTTTTGACTTCATTGTGTAAGAAGTAAACTTGTCCTCCGCGTAAAATCTCCCGCATTATGGCTTCTCGGATCACCTCTTTATTGCGTTGAATAACAAAGGTTTTAATCGAAAGACGTTTGGCTGGCGGTGTGGCGATAATCGACAGATCACGCATGCCACTCATGGCCATATTCAATGTGCGAGGAATTGGGGTAGCGGTTAAGGTTAAGATGTCGACATCTGATCTTAAGGCTTTAAATTGTTCTTTTTGCCTAACACCAAACCTATGTTCTTCGTCGATAATAACTAGGCCTAAGTCGGCAAATTTAACGTCTTTTTGTAGCAGTTTATGGGTGCCTACAACAATGTCTGTTTTACCCTCAGCGAGGGATTGTACTATCTCTTTTTGCTTTTTAGCGCTGATAAACCTTGATATCACTTCGATTTTAAAGGGAAACTGCGAAAATCTGTCTTTAAAGTTATCAAAATGTTGTTGAGCAAGAAGCGTAGTAGGTACTAAGATAGCAACCTGTTTACCACAAGATGCTGCAATATAAGCCGCTCGCATAGCAACTTCAGTTTTACCAAAACCTACGTCACCACAGACCAATCTATCCATGGCATTATCAGTCCCCATATCTTGAATCACTGCGTTGATAGCGCGTTCTTGATCTTCGGTTTCTTGGTAAGGGAAACTATTTTTAAAATTTAGATAATCTTGCCATTCCAAGGGATAGGCAAAACCAGGCTTGGCTGCACGCTTAGCGTAAATGTCTAACAGTTGCGCCGCTACGTCTCGTACTTTCTCAGCCGCTTTTTTCTTCGCTTTGCTCCAAGTGTCATTGCCTAAATTATGTAAGGGGGCATGCTCCACATCACCACCACTATAGCGACTAATTAAGTGCAATGAAGACACTGGAACATATAGCTTGGCTTGTTTGGCATATTCTATGGTTAAAAATTCTGTGGTTACCCCAGCAACATCTAAGGTTTGCATACCCAAAAAGCGACCGACGCCGTGTTCAATATGCACCACAGGTGAACCTTCACTTAGCTCGGCTAAGTTACGAATTATGGCACTTTCATCAACTTGCTTAGATTTTCTAGCGCTTCTTCGTTTTGCAACTTTATGACCCAGTAGCTGTTTTTCCGTGACTAGCAACAATGGGCTGTGTTTGAGTTTACATTCAAAGCTATCCTCAACGCTGCCAACCGCGATTGATATTGATTTAGCTTCCAGTTGATCCAGATTCTTTAATTCAATACTTGACGCTTTTATCGATGCCTTAGATAGAATGTCTAACAAGGCCTCTTTGTGACCGGTAGATTCTGCAACAAATAACACAGAAGACTTTTCCGAAAGCGCTTGTTTTACACGCGCTTGAATTCCTTGATAAGGGTTAGAAGCGGTGAGATTTATGCCAATATTCTCAACCGTTTGGCAGGCAAAATCTGCATAGCCTTTAGATTCTCGGCCTTGTTTATCTGTGATTTGAATGCGAGACGTGTTTTTTAACGAACTAAATAACTCGTCTTTATTGATGAAAAGATCTTCTGGCGGCAATAAAGGACGCGCTAAATTAAATTGATATTGCTGGTAGCGTTTTTGAACATCAAGCCAATATTTTTCCGCAACCTGCTCTAGATTATCACTAAAGATGACCAAGCTGTCTTGGTGTAAATAATCAAATAATGTCGCGGTTTTTTCAAAAAATAACGGAAGGTAATACTCAATACCGCCTGGCATGGTGCCGCGACTAGCTTGATAAAGAATCGATTCTTGGTCGCTATTGTGGGCGTTTGGGAATTTATCTAAAAACCTGATTCTAAATTCGCTAATGGACTCTTTATCAGTGGGGAATTCTCTTGCAGGCAGTAATCTAACCTGCTGTATTTTTTCTAAACTACGTTGGCTAGAGGGGTCAAATACATGAATTGAGTCTATTTCATCGTCGAACAGATCTATCCTAAAAGGGTGGTCGCTGCCCATAGGAAATAAATCGATGATGGAACCTCGAATGCTAAACTCACTATGACCCATAACCTGATTGACATGTAAATAACCTGAGTTCTCTAAGGTTCTTCTAAACTCAGTAGGGATAAGCTTTTCGCCGACATTTAAATACAATAAATGCTTGCCGACATAGTCTAATGGCGCGAGTCGTTGCAACACTGTATTTACAGGTAGTAGAAAAATGCTAGGGTGATTTTTAGACAGTAAATATAGGGTTTCTAAACGTTTCGAAACAATGTCTTGATGGGGACTAAATGCATCATAGGCTAGGGTTTCCCAATCTGGAAACAAATGAACATCGGTTTTACTTTGTTTGCAAAAAAAACGGATTTCTTTTTCTAGTTGATATGCTTGGCTACTGTCATTTGTTATGACCAGAATTGAGCCTTTGTGTTGTTTGGCTGCATTTGCTATCGCTAGCGCTTTACTGCTTCCACCAAGCTGAGTCCAATAAATAGAATCAGCAGTTTTTGTTTCATTGATGATAGGTAATCGAGGACTAAATAAACTCATTTATTATTTGTTATTCCGCTTTTGAGGCTTTGTTTTTGCGTAACTGTTTAGTCTGTAGATGTAATGATGCTCTTACTAATAATTCTTGATCAATTTCGCGAATGTGAGTGAAATAATAATCTGTGACGTAAGTGTCATTCTCGGATTTTTCGCAATTAATCGCTTCAGCATAGGTAAAAACAGCCGCGTATTCCTCTTCTAGAAACATCTTGATAATGACGGGTTGACCTTGTTCCACTGGGGTATCTGAAATAACTGAAATACCGCCGCCGCCAAATTTTTGCGCACAAAGGCGATAATTTTCATCATCTTGCTGTTGCAAAATATAGGACATCATTAAGTCCATCTTTTTTGCTTGTAATTGTAGATAATCCACCAGTTCTTCAAATTTTTCACCCATATTACGAAAAGGCTTAAGGGCTCTTGACTCTATCTCTGACATTTCTGATGCTATTCTAAATGCATAAGGCATATCGCGTTCGAAGCTTTGCATATCAACGTCAACAGTGGATTTTTCCACTGGAATCAAATTAATGGGAAGCGGATGTTGAATTAAAAAAAACGAGGCAAATTGTGCTTGTTTGTCGGCAAGTGAATGCAAAATTATTTCCTATTGTAAATCACTGGGTGAATTTTCTCATACATTAACCTGAAAATGATAGTAAACTTTACGTATTAGTCTAAAAAATGGATAAGTAATTCATGTTGTTACCTCAGTATATCGCGTTAAGATATACAAAATCTGGGAGTTCAAAAAGCTTTGTTGCTTTTATCAATCGCTTTTCCATCGCAGGTATCGCCTTAGGTATAGCGGCCTTGATCATAGTATTGTCGGTAATGAACGGCCTAGAAGGGCAATTAAAATCACGTATTCTCGGCATCTTACCGCACATTGTAGTGAATAGTTCTGATGTCAATATTTCTCCAGAGTTCCAAGATAACTTAATTGCTACCGCTCCATACATCGAAAACGAAGTGGTAGTGCAGTCAAGAAATGAACTCAAAGGTGTCATAATGCAAGGGGTTGATGGGCAAACTGATGCTCCTTTTTCAATTATTGCTCAAAAAATGGTAGCAGGGCGCTATGCCAGCCTTACCGCAAATTCTTATAATGTAATAATCAGCAGTGCTTTATCCAATCAACTAGGCGTTTCAATAGGCGATAAATTGCGATTGGTTAGCCCCCAAGCAAGTGTTTATTCGCCGCTTGGACGTATACCAAGTCAGCGGTTGTTTCAGGTCAGTGGTATATTTAATGTGGTGTCCGAAATGGATGACAAGGTCGTCATTGTAGATTATCGGGATGCGGCACGGCTAATTCGCCAAAAGCCACAAGATGCAGTGCATACACGACTATACCTTAAGGATGCTTTTGACTATCAAACTATCACTGAATATCTGCAGCAAGAATATTCACAAGTACAAACTTGGCGGGCTCGACAAGGTGCATTGTTTGATGCGGTTAAAATGGAAAAAAATATGATGACCTTGATGTTAGGATTGGTCATTCTAGTCGCTGGCTTTAACGTTGTGTCTGCCTTGGTCATGGTAGTTGCAGAAAAAACCAAGGACATTGCGATTTTACAAACCCAAGGCATGCTACCAAATCAAATTATGCAGATTTTTTTACTCAATGGTGTGTTCAATGGTGCAATAGGGGCGCTTTTAGGATCAGCTTTAGGTATACTCGGCGTTTTTGGGCTAAACCCATTGTTAGACGCGTTTAATTCAGGATTGGCGTTTGGAGAAAACGGGCAAGGTTTACCTATAGATGTTCGTCTAATTCAATGCGTATCCATAGTTTTGCTGACTATGATACTTTGTGCGCTCGCTTCGATTTATCCCGCGCGAAAAGCAGCACAAATTCGTCCAGCGAATGGTCTGGCGGCTGAATAGTGCTACAATATTGTTAATTTATTTGTTAAGAGGTGTTTGTGAACAAGTTCTATATTGATGCAAGTTCACTTTTGCGTGATTCGTTTGTCCTAGCTGATAAAGTGTTCAAAGACGGTTATCGGCCTGATTTTATTATTGGTATTTGGCGAGGTGGTGCGCCTATAGGTATCGCTGTTCAAGAATATTTTGAATATAAAAATACGCCTACCGACCACATTGCGGTACGAACGTCTTCGTATTATGGAATAAACCAACAATCGAAAGAAATTCGGGTACATGGCCTTCATTATTTAGTTGAAAATGCCAATGCTATCGATAAATTGTTGATTGTCGATGATGTGTTCGATTCAGGTCGTTCCATTGAGGCGCTGATCAATCAAATTCATGTACTCATGCGTTTAAATGCGCCTAAAGATATAAGAATTGCTACGCCTTGGTATAAGCCTGCCAACAATAAAACTAGCATCATTCCTGATTATTTCGTGCATGAAAGTAATGAGTGGTTGGTGTTTCCACATGAATTATCGGGGTTGACTAAAGAAGAAATTCGAGAGGGAAAAACGGAACTTGCTGATATTTTTGATATGTTACAAGTGAAATAAGACGGTAATTTACTTACCGTCTAAATAAAATTTATCGCTATAGGTATAAACCCAATCGGGTTTATACACGATAAGACAAGTCATCATCATGCCGTTAAAAAAAGCTTCTTGGAACATAAGCAAAATCGTCATTTGCGCGTAGTTATACATTATAGTGTTCCAAGTATAGCTACCCTCAGCTAAGTAATATCCACTCATCAAGGCCATTTTCAATCCGATACTTAACGCCCCTGGAAAAAAAGCACAAATAAACAGATAGATAAATATATGTTTTGGTAATTTATGGAAACTAAACATATAAAATACATAGCTTAGAGCAACAGGCACGACTACGCCCAATAGTGCATTAACACCGAATTTTGCAAAGCTATCGTATCCAAAAACGGTGCTTAACAATAACACTGCAATGCCTGAAATTATCGCCCATCTAAAACCTAGAATCAGAGTAAAAGCAGTAATGCCTAGAAAGTGCATTACTAGGCCTTCGTGGATACTGACTTTAAATAGCCAAAGTACAAATAACGCTGTAGATGTACCAAACACTCTGTGTTGCAGGCGTTTACTTGATACCAAAGCATTTAAGTCGGTTTTTGAAATAACAAAGACCAATATAAGAATGGCTAAAATGAGCGCTATTGTTTGCAAAGTGCTCAATTAAATACCCTTAAATGTTGTCCAAACAGGCGCATGATCAGAAGGTTTTTCTATACCGCGTAATTCATAATCAATGTCAGATTCCACTATTGCATCTTTTAACGATGGCGTTGTGAGAATCAAGTCAATACGAAGCCCTCGATTGTCATTAAAGCCTTTCGAACGATAGTCAAACCAGCTGTACTTGTCTTCTACCGAAGGATGTAGTTGCCGATAGGAGTCGATCAATCCCCAATCCATAATCTTATTCAACCATTCTCTTTCTTCAGGTAAAAAGCTACATTTGCCTGTTCTTAACCAGCGTTTTTTGTTTTCTTCGCCAATGCCAATATCCAGATCAGTATGGGAAATGTTGAAATCGCCCATAATGAGAAGCGGTTGTTCTGGGTCGCAATCATTTTCTAAATAGTTTTGTAAATCCGCATAGAACTGCGCTTTATAAGGAAATTTTGTTTCATGTTTGCGGCTTTCACCTTGCGGGAAATATCCATTAAGCATACGAATACTGCTACCGTTTGGAGTGGGGTAGTCAATAATAATCATGCGTTTTTGATGTTCTTCGGTATCTGTAGGAAAGCCTAACTGCACATTATTAGGTGTTTCTTTGCATAGATAAGCAACACCATAGTGTCCTTTTTGCCCATGGAAATACACTTTATAACCAAGCTTTTCCACATCTTCTACCGGAAACATATCATTATGCACTTTGATTTCTTGTAACCCGATGACGTCAGGATCATGTTTATCAATGATGGCTTGTAGTTGATGTAAACGAGCACGAATGCCATTGATATTAAAGGAGATTACTTTCATTTGTTGTATTTTACTTATTATCTTTTCCAGTATTGTATCAATTTAGCGCTCTACTGACAGTGCTTAAAAAGCAATTGTTTGAAAAAAATGACAACGTATAATGACAACATACCAAAAGTTTGAAAACTGTCGTGCGATCTCAATTTCCATTTTTTTCACAAAATTCATCTGTTTGCTATCTCGATAACGCAGCGACTACACAAAAGTTAGCTTCGGTAATTGAATTTCAAACGCAATTTCAATCTAACGAATATGCCACTGTCGGCAGGGCCGACTATGCCCTAGCAAATAAAGCAACCGCGCAACTAGAAGATACTCGTAGAACCTTAGCTACATTTATCAATGCCAATGAAAATGAAATTGTATTTACCAGTGGCGCTACTGAAAGTATTAACCTAGTAGCCAGAGGCATAAACCGACAAATGCTAAATGGCGATACCATATTAATTTGCGCTTCCGAGCACCACGCTAATCTGCTGCCGTGGCAACAATTAGCAAATGAATTGGAACTCACCATTAAAATTTTGCCTTTAACAGCAAATGGTGAATTTACGGCTAGTACATTTGACCAATGGCAATCGTATTTCACCCCAGATGTATGCCTTGTTGCCTGTGCCCATGTGTCGAACGTTTTAGGCAATATATTTCCAGTAAAAGATATCTGTGCGCTAGCCCATTCTATTAACGCCATTAGCGTTATCGACGGTACTCAAGCTGTGGCGCATATGTCGGTGGACGTTTCCGATTTGAATTGCGATTTTTATGTTTTTAGTGCGCATAAAATGTATGGCCCGACAGGGGTGGGCGTTCTGTTTGGAAAATTTGCTATGTTGGAACAGCTAAAACCAAGCAAACTTGGCGGAGAGATGGTTTCTCAGGTCAGTTATCAGCATTATGTCCCCATGCCGCCGCCGACCAAGTTTGAAGCAGGAACCGCCAATATCACCGGCATTTTGGCGTTTAAATCTGCGGTTGAGTTTTTGCAGGCAAATATGCAAAGCATCGCATCTCATGAACATCAATTAAACATTGAGTTGGTGACTATGCTAAGTCAGTTTCCTAACATTCGATTGCTCGGAAACATAGAACAACAAACAGTAGGCGTGCTGAGTTTTTATTTTGAAGACGCAGACAACTATCAAATCGCAATTAGTCTGTGGCAACAAAATGTCGCTATACGCTATGGTCAACATTGCGCCATGCCTTTGATTGCGTCTCTTGGTATTTCTGGTTGCTTGCGAGTTTCATTGGCTTGTTACAGTAACAAGGATGATTTGCAGAAGTTACAAATAGCATTACAGACTATCTTTACAAATAATCAAGACAAAGAGTTAGAGCAACATCGAGAGCAAGTAGCCATCGATAGCCAGGGTGTTTCTGAGCATATTCAGGCGATTAACAAAGCAAATGACTGGTCTGCAAAACATAGAAGTTTACTCTTGATGAGCAAGCTGTTACCTATACTTGAAGAAAATGATCGACAAGATACATATTACATTTCTGGCTGTGAAGCTAAGGTTTGGTTAAAGCAAGATATTATTCAGGGATGGCAAGCATATTCCGACAGCAAAGTCATTCGCGGGATTTTAACCTTGTTAATCAGCAAGAGTGGCGAATTTTCTACTCCGTCAGACTATGTGCAGTTTCTACAAGAGATTGGCCTTGCGCATTATTTCAGTGAAAGCCGGCGCAATGGGGTAAACCAAATCATTCAGCGTCTGACATCAAATCTTTAAGTTTGTTTTTAGCGGTTATCCACTGACCCATATATTTAGACGCATAAGAATTCTGATGGGTTAATAAAGCCTGCAAGAAGTGTTGCCTGCGATGCTGTTGTAAATTCTCTTGAATGTATTTGATGTCATTAAGTAATTTTATTTTGTTTTGCTGTAAGTTCACACCACTATCAGTTTTGGCTTGTAGACAATCACTTGCCGCTTTATTCCACGCATCTTCGTCTGTGTAAAGATCTATAATGGCTTGGCAAAAAGCATCAATATTATCTACCACTGCACCCGGCCAAGGTTTTACTTCGATTCCTTCAGAGCCAATAGGCGTGGTAATTGAAGGCGTGTTGGTGGCGAAACTATCAATAATTTTACCTTTAATTCCAGCCCCAAAGGTCAGTGGGCTGACTAATAATCTATGTTGCGAAATTTCAGCTAAATGATCTTCAACATAGTCTTTTAACAAAATGCCTTTTTTGGCATTTAAACGCTGGGTAATTCTGTGGGGAGCATAGCGCCCAACAATATGCAACTCTACATCTGGGATTTGTTTACGTATCACAGGCATTACCAAATCAATTAAGATTTCTGTCGAAATCACATTGGGTTCATGCAACAGACTACCAATAGATATTAAGTGCTGGCGCTCAGAAAACTCCCTCGAAGGTGCTATTTTGATATCCCGTATGAAGGGTATATGACTGATTTGGGTATCTGGCACATTAAATTCGGAAATTAACAATTGTCGTTCGAAGCTCGACAATACAATGCTCAGATCACAACGCAAAATACTGGCGATTTCTCGGTAACATTTGTCATTTAATAGATATTTTTTATGTGCCGGTGAAAGCACAAAGTCACTGGTTTGAAAACGGGGCAAGGGAAGGTCTTTTAATGCATCTTTACGTCCAGTGCGTAGGAAATGCAAATCTTCACAGTCTAATACTCTTACTGTTTGCGGACTGTGTTGGGCAACTCGCCAGCCAAATTGTTCTTCTGTTAGAAAACGATCAAAGATGACAACTTGTGGTGAAATCTGCTTGATTAAACTATTGAAACTGTCATTATTTAATTCAACTTGTTGAATTTTTATACCAAGTTTAAGTAGGTTATCAGAATATTGACTTGTTGCTGCGGCGCAAAAGAAATGTACGACCCAGTTATCTTCCAGAAATGTCTTGAGATAGCTGAGAATGTTTTGACCTGCGGCTGTGGTTTGAGATTCTGGCCAAACATACCCAATAAATACAATTTGCTTTTGGTCAGCCATTAATCTTTTTCGCCTTTTAATTACTGGAGTTCAGGGTAAATGCCAAAGATACCACAACATGATGCTCATCACATTGTATTTGGCGCAGGTCTAATAGGGTCTTATCTAGGGGCTTGTTTAATTAAAGCAAAACAGCAAGTGACCCTGTATGGTAGAGAGGAACTGTTTTCTAAGCTACAACACAATTTTAAAATTGCTGACTATTCCGGACATCATTATACAGTACCTCAATTACCTCATTTTATGACGTCGATTGAACAGAAAACCACAGTTGAAAAAGCGGATGTTGTTTGGTTGACGGTTAAATGCACCGCCTTAACCACAGTAATCGATGAATTAAGTCAATTAGTGGATGAAAGCACTATTATTATTTGCTGCCAAAATGGGGTGGGTAATCATAAAATTATCAAAAATGCGTTTCCACAAAATCAGGTGATCCGCGCGATGATCCCGTTTAACGTTGTTTCTGATTCGCCTGGGGATTTTTTCAGAGGCTCAGAAGGGCACATGACCTTAGAAATTACCGCGCCGATGGAAAATACTGTGATTTGGCTGGCAAGACAACTTGATTGTGATTTGTTACCGGTTGATATCAGCCATAATATGACAGCTCTACAATGGGCGAAACTGCAATTAAATTTAGGCAATGCCATGAATGCACTGGTCGATATGCCAGTAAAAGCCATGTTGGAGAACAAGAAATATCGACTCATCATTGCGTTAATGATGGATGAATTACTAAAAATTACCGAAAAACAGAAAATAAAACTACCGAAAGTTACAAATTTGCCGAATAAATGGATACCAAAGGTATTACGCTTGCCCAATTGGTTATTTAATATTGTTGCGCAAAAGATGCTAGCAATAGACCCCAAAGTTAGAACATCCATGTATTGGGATCTTAAAAACGGGAAAAAAACCGAGATTGATTTCATCAACGGAAAAGTGGTGGATGAGGCGGCAAAGTTTGATATTTCAGTACCTGCGAATCGTTTAGTGACTGCATTGATAAAAAAGCGAGAGCAGGGTAAGCAAGATACAAATGATGAATTAGAAAAACGCTTCAGTGCGCTATTGAAATCGCGCTGACAAAAAAGGATTGGAGTGGCGAAGTTCTTATGAACGCAATTGAATATGCTAACAGAGCATCAAAATTATTTGCGGTTCCTGAAACGGCAACTAAGATAAAACATCTTTCAGACTCTGGCTCAGCGCAGATGCGTGATATTGCTAGGGTCGTGTCTTCAGATCCTGGGTTAGCCGCTCATGTACTGAAACTCGCAAATTCAGCTGTTTATCGATTTTCGCGAAAGATTGAAGATCTGGAAAAAGCAATTCAAATCATTGGGGTTAATTCAGTTTACGAATTTGCTTTAGCATTTGCGGTGTCAGACTCACTAACCAAAGAACATTACAAATATATCGATGTAAAAAAATACTGGTTTCAGTCATTAAGCTGCGCATTGTTCTGTCGAGAAATAGCCAAAATATGTCATGAAAAAGATGGCTCCAGACTTTTCATGGCAGGGTTGTTTCATAATATTGGTGAACTTGCTGTATTACGCATTAATCCAACTCTAGCGCGTGACTGTGGACGTTTTAACGCGACAAAATTTCCTAAAACAGTGCAGCAGGAGCTGTTAGGCTTTGGCTATGCGGAAATTTCTGCCTCATTGTTACAAAAATGGTTATTGCCAGATTCCATCGTTAGCACAGTCGCAATGCAACACCATGATGAATCGCCTGCCGTAACCCAAGAGATTCAAATATTGCAACTGGCTTATACGCTTTCGATGATTATTACCTATCCAGATCTATATGATTTGGAGCTCTTTGTACCTGAATTTCTTTACACCAGTTTGAATATTTCATCCGAAGAAATAGACAGTGTTATCAACAAAGTACGTACAGAAACAGAAAAAACTGTGCATTTATTTGTTGATCATTAGAGAACGTTCAGTCAAATACAGCTACCGTTTGTCGCGACAAGGCAATCACTTCGCCGTCTTTATCCCAAATGGTGGCTTCGGTGTGTCCATAACCGCCCGCTGCTTGTCGTGTTTCTGCTTTATAAGCAAACCAATCCGTAGGCCCGATAGGGCGATGAGGGTGAATAAATTCCAAATTCCAACTCACGGTACTGGCGGGAGACGGCCATTTTAACATTTGTAGTAGCGTTGGCGGCCAAGCATCTATAATCCCCACGATGTGTGCATCAGTGATTTCGGCCGGCGCAGTTTTATAACGCATCCAACCATAATATTGCGCTTGTTTTTTGCCTGTGAAGGGAATTCCTCCTTTTTCTATGGATAAGTCAAAATGGCGCAGGAATTTTGGCGTTATTTTGGGTATCTGCGGGATAAAATTAGATTTCTCCGGCAAGGGTAAGTTATGAACTTCTTCATTCTTTACTTCAATCTTTGACTGTCGTTGTTCACCAAAACAAGCTTGAACCACGACGGCCACTTTTTGTTCTTGAATAGCGCGAGCCTGAAGTTGAGATACATTTTTTCCTTCACGAAGAACTTCCACTGTAATAGTAAAGTTTTGTTCCGACAATAACGGCCCCACAAAATTCGTGGTAAGTGATCTGAGCACCCTTGCAGAATCAACATTCAATTTACAAGCATAATAGAGCAGAGCAGCACTTATGCCACCATATACAGTGCGACCTTGTGACCAATCTTTGGACACCGATATTTCTACTGAGTGCTTATTTGGGGCTGCATCAATTACAGCAAAAAGTTGGTCTATGGTCATTATGCTTCTACTTAAATTTCTGGTCCGATGAGAATGGAATGTAAAATATTTAAAGCTGCGAGACAACTCACCAGTAGTGTGTAGAAACTATAATTTCCCATGATATTTACAAATAATTCACATAAAGTGGAACAATATTAACAATGTACATTACCTTAAGCTTATGGATGGCTGTGTAAGCAGCAAAGTTAGACTGTCTAATAAATAATATTGACGAGAAGTGATCGGAGATAATGCATGAGTCAATCAGCAACAGAAACCATTAGCCAAGGTGAAACACCGTCGGGTGCTTACCGAAATTATGTGTTGTTTATACTGACCTTAGTGTATGCCTTTAATTTTATTGATCGACAAATCATCGGGATTCTATCTCCCTTTATACAAGCAGACTTAGGTTTGTCAGATGCACAGTTAGGTTGGTTGAAAGGCTTTGCATTTGCTTTGCTTTACACTATCGTCGGGATTCCAATTGCTTGGTTAGCAGACAGATATAGTCGGGTAAATATTGTCAGTGTCTCACTGGCGCTATGGAGCGGATTTACAGCCTTATCAGGGGTTGCAACTAACTTTTTCCAACTAGCTTTGGCTCGCGTTGGTGTTGGTATTGGAGAAGCTGGCGGTAGTCCTCCTTCACATTCCATGTTATCCGATTTATTCGCGCCTCATGAACGCGCAAAAGCACTTGGCATTTATTCTTTAGGTATTCCTTTTGGGATCATGGCAGCTTATTTGGCTGCAGCGTTTTTCTTGCAAGGGGGAAGTGCTGATTGGCGTTCTGTCATGATAGCGGTGGGTATACCCGGCGTATTGTTAGCGTTATTGGTCAAATTTACGGTAAAAGAAACCGTACGCACAAGTGTTGGCAACGGTCCGGCGCAAATGAAGTTTACGACAGCTGTATCCACTTTACTTCGAATTCCTACCTGGTGGGGAATGTGTCTAGGTATTTCGTTCGGCTCTTTTGGTAACTATGCAATAGGCGCCTGGATTATCGACTTCTTCGTGCGCATTCATACTGATATGCCGGTTCAAACCCTGCTCATTACTTTCGGAATTATTAATGGTACCGCTTATGCTTTGGGCGTTTGGTTAGGTGGTGTTATTGCTGATAAATGGGGTAAAAAAGATAAACGTGGTTACGCTTGGTTACCAACGATATCGATGCTTATAGGTGTACCTTGTTTTGTCGCTTCGCTTTACGTGGCAAACCCATGGATCACATTAGCACTATTAACCATACTGCTATTCACTAGTGGCATGTATTTAGGACCTTGTTTTGCAATTGCACAAACCCTAGCGCCAGTAAATGCCCGCGCTATGTCGACAGCCTTATTCTTCTTTGTGCTAAATATTATTGCGTTAGGTGGCGGACCAACTTTCGTAGGCTTGGCCAGTGATTATTTCACGGAAAGCATGGGCAGCAGTGAAGCATTGCGATTTTCTTTGATGTTATTAACGGTGCCGTATTTACTTTCTATTCTTACCTTTTACTGGTCAAGTTTAAAAATACGTCAAGACTGGGCAAATTCTGAAGCAAAACAAAAAGCGATGTAATAAAAAGGGGATATGGGTCATTTATTGCCAAACAATTAAAAAAGCTCTACTGTATCTAGTCTGCTAGTAGAGCAAATTTTCGTTGTTCATTATTTAGGTTAATAGATTGGCAAGATCACATATTCCTGTGGTAAAGGTTTCACACTTGATAGAGTTACTTGAGCGCCATACTGGTGCTAAAAGTGCTTTTGGTAGTCGGACATTAGAAGATGTTTACCCAACAGATAGTGCACTTTTCGATGATGTGAAGGCTAGACAGCAACTACTAACGCTTATTAATGAAATGCCTTTGTCAGAACTAGGTCAATTACTGACACAGAAAGTGCTAAACGCAGAACATGAGGGTTTCGATAATGCTTTGCAACATTGTCAGTCAATAGAACAAGGGTTATATGTCATAAGCCAGTATTTGACGGTGAAACTACTAGGCATAGAAATAACCTTAGTTAAAAGAACTAACGAATATAGGTTACTTATTGATGACTTTTATTGGCAGCAAGATTTCCATCAATTGGTAATTCAAGTCGTCGTTAGCATGTTGATTAGGCATCTTCATACACTTACAGAGAAGTTCCCTGAGCTTAGTATTAAATATATCGCTTTTGATTTTGAAAAAACGTCAAAAAATCAGAATGATAAGCTTTATAAAGGTGTTGATTTATACTTCGAACAAACATTCTGTGCGATGAATATTCACATAAGTTCACGCCGTTCTAATACGCGGAAAATCAAATCTGAACGCTTTTTACAGGCAATTGAACTATGTGAATTTGAAAAACGCGCGTATCTAGAGACGGCACTAACAACACAAAAAGTTTGGCATTTAATTTCTCAATCGTCAGGTGCGAGTATTCCATCTTTGAATGAAATTGCGCACTTATTAAATACTAGCTCGCGAACTCTGCATAGAGAATTGTTAAAAGAACAGACTAGTTTCAGTGCTTTGGTCAATAATTTTCAAGCAAGTAAATCAAAACAGTTATTGCTATCGTATCAGTATTCAGTACAGGAAGTAGGGCAGCTTTTAGGATATTCCGATGTTGCTAATTTTAGACGAGCATTTAAGCGTTGGTACAAATGCTCACCCATAGAGTTTATTAGATTAAGAAGTAAATGAAGCCAAAACTTACACTACATTTTGCTCATGCGAATGGCTTTCCAGCTGCAAGTTATAAAAAGCTATTTAGCCAAATAGACGATCAAATCGACATTATTGCCATCGATAAATTTGCACATGATCCAAGGTTTCCACCTAATAACCACTGGCAGAATCAAGTCGATGAATTGATCAATTTCATACAGGCATCTAGTAATCAACCTGTCATAGGCGTAGGCCATAGTTTTGGCGCGGTTATTACCTACATTGCAAGTTGCCAAAAGCCGGAATTATTTTCTAGCATCATATTGCTCGATCCTCCGCTGGTAACTGGATTTTCCAAATATTTATTTCGGATGGCAAAAAGAAGCCCATTTATTAATAAAATCACACCGGCTGGGAAAACCGCAAATCGAAAACGCGAGTGGCCAATAGAAGCAAATTTATATGAATACTTCTCATCTAGAGCTTTGTTTCAGAATATGGATAAAGACTGTATTCATGATTATATTGATGCAGTCATTCATGAAGCGCCGCCGATTAAACGACTCACCTTTGATCCGAACATTGAATGTCAAATTTTTAGGACAATTCCAGATAATCTGAACAACTATTATGGAAAATTAAAAGTGCCGGCAAAACTGGTAACCGGCAAATATACCCAAGTCTGTGTGGATAAGTTGCGTACGCCATTTTTAAAGGGCAATCCCACTATGGAGCATTTACCTTTGAACTATGGGGGACACATGTTTCCTCTAGAACAGCCGCTTAAAATTGCAGACTGCATCAATTCAACATTAAAATCATGGGAGATTATCTAAGGCGATATAGCGATATCGCCTTAGGCAAGAATGGTTTTACTCTTTTGGCAGTGCTTCAATCATTTCTTGGGTGATTAATACAACACCACCGCTAGAAACTCTAAATCCTCGACTTCTGTCTTGATCGTGATCATGCCCAATCACCATGCCATCGGGAATCTGACAGCCTCTATCGATAATGGCTTTTTTAATCTGACATCTTTCACCTATTTTAACGCTAGGTAAGACAACAGTTTCTTCAACCAGACTGTAAGATTTAACTTTCACGTTACTAAAACAAATGCTGCGTCTTAAGGTTGCCCCAGACACTATGCAACCGCCTGATACCACGGAATTCAATGCTTCACCGCGTCTGTCATGTTCTTCCCAAACAAATTTTGCTGGCGGAAGTTGCTCTTGATAAGTCCATATTGGCCAGGTTTTATCATATAGATTTAGTTCAGGAACCGGGGCAACCAACTCCATATTGGCTTCCCAGAAGCTATCCAAGGTACCAACATCTCGCCAATAAGCGTCATTTTTGGCACTTTTTCTAAAATCAAAGGCGAATACATCAAAATTATTAATGATGCGAGGAATAATATCTTTACCAAAATCATGGGCTGAACTTGGTTGAGTTGCGTCTTGTCTTAATTGTTCGAACAGAAATTCAGTATCGAACACATAATTACCCATGGATGCTAAACAATAGTTGGGGTCGTCATGCAGTGGGTGAGGATCATCAGGTTTTTCGACAAAATCCGTTACTCGATTGTCCTGATCAACTGTTAATACGCCAAAGGCACCTCTTGCTTGTTCTATAGGTACTGACATACAAGATACTGTCATCTTTGCTCCAGATTCCACATGCCTTGCGAGCATTGGACCATAGTCCATTTTATAAATATGGTCGCCAGATAAAATCATTACGTATTTAGGTAATTCATCTCGAATAATATCAATATTTTGGTAAACCGCGTCAGCTGTACCTTGATACCAGTCTTCTGAAAAACGCTGGGACGCTGGCAGGATCTCTACAGATTCTCCCAGTTCTTTTTTGAAATGTCCCCAACCGCGCACAATATGGCGTATCAATGAGTGGCTTTTATATTGAGTAAGCACCCCAATGTTTCGAATGCCGCTGTTAATACAGTTTGATAAAGGGAAATCAATAATTCTAAATTTGCCACCAAAATAGAGCGCAGGCTTTGCACGCCAATTAGTGAGTTCATGAAGTCGGGAGCCTCGTCCACCAGCAAGTACTAGGGCATAAGTATCACGCGTTAAATTACTAATATATCTATTATTCATATGGCTATGTATTACACGCAAAAGTGACTGTAATTGTTAGACTATCTAAACAGAACCACGATTACCAGCTTTCCGTGAAAACTTATTAAACATCTGTAATGAAAACAAAAAAATCAAACTTAATACTGTATATACGCGTAGGATAAAAAAAACAAAAGACATACCACTTTGAACGTTAAAAAATCTCATCGCATTGGCATTTCACTTATTACTTCAAAATCGGCTGATCTACTGCTGTCGCCCAAAACAACCTTAACTACCATATTAAGTGCTGTGGGTGCACCTAGTTGGATGGTGCAATTATTAGTACCACTAAGAGAAGCTGGCGCCTTGTTGCCACAAATAGGTTATTCAAAGTTACTGTCCAAAGTAGAAGAGCGACAAAAATACTGGATTCTGGGAATGTATCTTCAATTTTTTTCCAGCTTAGGCATGCTCTCTGTGATATTCGTGCAAGATGCCATTTGGGCCGGCGTATTAATGTTACTCAGTCTAACTTGTTTTTCATTTGCTAGAGCACTTACGTCACTCATTATGAAAGACATCCAAGGCGTGCATATTGATAAAGGAAATAGAGGAAAGTTACTGGGTAGTGCAGGTACCATTTCCAGTGCTATCTCTGTCGCTGTTGCCTTACTTTCCATGTACGGAAGCATGACGAAAGACGCTAACTCTGTGTTGATCGTCGGCGGAATCGCGGTATTTTGCCAATTAACAGCTACTATAGTGCTAACTAAGTTAACTACCAAGGTAGATACTCAAGAAAATAAGATCAAAATACTCTGGTCTGAAAATTTCACTCAGTTTGTCTTAGTGAGAAGTCTGTTGGCCCATTCTGCGCTTCTAGCGCCAATTTTTGTATTAGCTTTTGATGGTGATCTGGTCAATATTCTTGCTTATTTAATTATTACCCAGTCAGCAGCTGGTTTTGTTTCTTCCTATCTTTGGGGAAGTTTATCTGACAATAATGCTAAATTGAGCATGCAAATTGGCGCTGTTATCTGCTTACTCTCTAACGCTGTGCTGTTGTTCGGTATGTTTGCAGAACAAGCTTTGTTAGCTAATCATTATTTTATTATCGCTTTATATTTTGTGCTTTCTATAGGCCATAACGGTATTCGCACTGGTAGAAAAGTCTATGTGGTCGATATTGCAAAAGGGCAAAACAGAACTGAATTTGTAGCAGGCGCAAACACCGTTGTTGGCGCTGTCATTTTGGTGCTAGGCGCGCTCTATTCAGTGGTTTCAACTCACGCGTTAAGCACAACACTAGCATTGATGACGGCGCTACTTGCGGTCGGTTTTGTGTTAAGTTTTTGGTTAAAAAATGAAAAATAACCACTGTTCTTGTCAGGTAGGCGCTATGAAGAACAGGCTTGGCCAACTTTCGAATTATTCAACCTTTGTAATTTTTGGCTAATGTCTTGACCTGCTGCAATTAATAAATCTAAGTCTACCCCAGTATTTATTTGCATGTTGTTTAACATGTAGATCAGATCTTCTGTGGCTAAATTTCCTGAAGCACCTTTGGCGTATGGACATCCCCCAAGACCTGCAACAGAAGCGTCAAAACAAGCTATACCTTGTTGTAAACTGGCTAAGACATTGGCTAATGCCTGTCCGTATGTGTCATGAAAATGCATCGCAATTTTTTCTTTTGGGAAGCGACTTAATACCGCTGATAATAAAGCTTGGGTCGCAAGTGGTGTTCCCACACCTATGGTATCGCCTAGGGATATTTGGTAGCAACCCATGTTCAACAGACTGTCGCAGACATCAATCACTGACTGATGTGAAATTTGCCCTTCATAAGGACAGCCTAAGACACAACTCACATAGCCTCTAACAGGTATATTGCGTTTTTTAGCCTCAGTAAAAATCGGTGAGAAGCGTTCTAAGCTTTCTGCAATGGAGCAATTAATGTTTTTTTGGGTAAAACTCTCAGATGCTGCACCAAAAACAGCAACCTCGTCCACATTGGCATCAACAGCATCTTCAAAGCCTCTTAAATTTGGTGTTAAGGCACTATAGCAAATGTTTTGGTGTCGTTTTATTTGAGCGAGGACCTGATCACTATTGGCCATTTGAGGTACCCACTTAGGCGAAACAAAGCTACCTACTTCAATTTTGCTAAGCCCTGTGGCAGATAACTGATCGACTAAGGCGACTTTGTCTTCAACACTGACTAGACTTTTTTCGTTTTGTAGGCCATCTCTTGGGCCTACTTCAACGATTTCTACAAATTCAGGTAAATCAGCTCTATTAATCATCTAGACTCTCTAACTCTATTAAAGTAGCACCACCATCGACTCTATCACCGGCAGAAAAATAGCAATTCACTACTTTGGCATCAGCACTGGCTTTCAAACTTTGCTCCATTTTCATAGCTTCTATGATGGCCAAGGTTTGTCCGCTTTCTACGCTGTCACCTGGGGATACTAGAATATCCACTATAGTGCCATTCATAGGCGCTAGTATATTGCTGACGAGTTCGTTATCCTCGGCGTGATTTAAGACGTTTTGCGGCAGCGTAAAACTCAAGGTGCCGTCATAGGTAAATAGACTAATTAATCCGGTAGTTGCATCAAAATAAAAGCCAAGTCGTTTGGTTGCAGTACCTAGTGTGATATTCATGCTATCTGCAAGCATGTCAACCTTTACTGCATAAGATTCTTGGTTTAGTTGAACTTTAAAAGCCCCTTGGTTGAGATGTTCAAATACCAGATCAACTTGATTATCTTTAATCAACAGTGATATTGGGGTCTTTTTGCAGTGATTTAATCTATAACCGGCATATTTCGCGAAAGGATTGCTAGTCAAGGATTCAGGTTTTTGCACGTTTTTATTTAACGCTACCAAACCTGCCGCAATCACATACTGAACATCTAACTCAGCCGTTGATTGAAGCAAGGATTCATGACGAGAAATAAAATCTGTCGTTAATTGTGCCTGGCTGAAGGGCTGAGATTTTGCAACTTGGATTAAATACGGAATGTTCGTTTTTACCCCCGCGATTTCGTAAGCGGCAAGGGCATTGACCAGTTGTTTAAGTGCGGTTTCTCTGTCATCAGCATGTACAATGAGTTTTGCGATCATGGGATCGTAAAACATACTGACTTCATCGCCTTGAACAACACCTGTGTCAACACGAACCTGTTTGGTTGTGGTAGGCGTTTTAAGGTGTTTGAGCAGACCTGTACTAGGTAAAAAATCATGCTCAGGATCTTCAGCATAAATGCGCGCTTCAAAGGCGTGACCAGAGATAGATAACTCATCTTGAGCTTTAGGTAGAGGCTGACCATCGGCGATCATAAGCTGCCAAGCAACCAAATCTTCACCGGTTATCATTTCAGTCACTGGGTGTTCTACTTGTAACCTAGTATTCATTTCCATGAAGTAAAAACTACCGTCTTTATCATAGAGGAACTCAATGGTACCTGCACCGGTATAATTGATGGCACTAGCAGCTCGCAGCGCGGCTTCCCCCATGGCTTTTCTTTGCTGTTCAGGAAAATTGGGGGCAGGGGCTTCTTCTATGATTTTTTGATGACGACGTTGGACTGAACAATCGCGTTCAAATAAATAAACGCCATTGCCATGACTGTCACAAAATACTTGTATTTCAATATGGCGAGGTTCAGTTAGATATTTTTCAACGAGCATCAAATCGTCGCCAAAACTGTTTTTAGCTTCTCGTTTAGCCGCTTCTAGCGCATCGAAAAACTCATCGTCTTGCCAAACTAATCGCATGCCTTTGCCACCGCCGCCAGCTGCCGCTTTTAACAACACTGGATATCCAATGTCTTGGGCTTGCTGATGCAAAAAGTCAGCATCTTGGTTATCTCCATGATAACCTGGCACTAGGGGCACGCCTGCATCTTGCATGATGCGTTTTGCTGCTGATTTAGAACCCATTGCAATAATAGAATCTTCGCTAGGGCCAACAAAAATGATATTATTGTCAGCACAGAGCTTAGCAAAATGGGCATTTTCAGATAAAAATCCATAGCCAGGATGAATGGCATCTACACCAGATTCTTTGGCTTTTTGTATTATGTACTCTGCTTTCAAATAGCTTTCGGTGGCAGGCGCAGGCCCAAGATGAATCGCTTCATCTGCCATTTTGACGTGCAACGCGTGTTTATCTGCGTCTGAATAGACCGCAATTGTTTTGATGCCTAGTTGCTTTGCTGTTCGAATAACGCGGCAGGCTATTTCGCCACGATTAGCAATTAATAAGGTGTTTATCATAGGGCGCCAATCCAGCTAGGTTTGCTTTTATTTAAAAACGCACTCAGACCTTGTTGTCCTTCTTCAGATACCCTTATATCTGCGATTTTTTGACTGGTCGCTGACATAAGCTCTTCATTGATAGGCGAATTTGCCAAATCTAACACCAGTTTTTTTGCAGCTGCAACAGCCTTAGGCCCATTTTTTAAGATGTGAGTAATAATGCTATCAATGGTTGAATCTAACTCATCTTCGCTCACTGTTTCACTTAATAGACCTAAGCGTCTAGCTCTTCTGCTACTAATGACTTCAGCGGTCATAAACAAGCGTTTGGCTTCTCTAGCCCCTATGGCATCAATTACATAGGGAGAAATGGTTGCAGGGATTAAGCCTAATTTGACTTCGCTGAAACAAAATTTACTGAGTTTGCTGCCGACAGCAATATCACAACAGGCGACCAGACCTACAGCACCGCCAAAAGCGGCGCCCTGTACTCGGGCAATCGTCGGGATATTGAGATTGTAGAGTTTATTTAACATTACAGAAAGTTGCATGGCGTCTGATTGGTTTTCTTCTACCGAATAGCTAGCCATGCGTTTCATCCAGTTTATGTCTGCGCCTGCACTGAAGGATTTTCCTTTGGCAGATAATATAAGTACTCGAACATCTGGATTTTGATCTAGGCTACTAAATGCTTCAATAAGCTCGTTTATCGTAACGTCGTCAAATGCGTTATGCATTTCAGGACGATTTAAAATCACCTTAGCAATGCCTTTTTTATCTATCGAAAATTCAATATTTTGCATGCTTAACTTCCTTACATACGGAAGATACCAAACTGGGTATCTTCTATTGGTGCGTTGAGTGCCGCAGCTAATGAGAGTGCAAGCACTTTTCTTGTGTCTTTAGGATCAATTACCCCATCGTCCCATAGTCGTGCAGAAGCGTAATAGGGATGACCTTGTTGTTCGTAGGTGTCTATGACAGGTTGCTTGATTTGTTGTTCCTGTTCAGGTGTAAATTGTTCACCAGCTCTCTCTGCTTGGGATTTTTTGATTTGCGCTAGTACACCTGCAGCTTGTTCGCCGCCCATCACGGAAATCCGGGCATTTGGCCACATAAATAAGAACCTGGGGTCATAAGCTCTACCGCACATGCCATAATTGCCAGCGCCAAAGCTACCTCCGATAAGAATTGTTATTTTGGGTACTTTCGCACAAGCTACCGCTGTTACCATTTTTGCGCCATGTTTAGCGATCCCACCGGCTTCATATTGTTTGCCTACCATGAAACCAGTAATATTTTGCAAAAATATTAACGGGATCTTACGTTGGCAACATAGCTCAATAAAATGCGCGCCTTTTTGCGCAGATTCTGAAAATAAAATGCCGTTATTCGCTAAGATACCCACAGGGAATCCATCAATATGGGCAAAACCACAGACTAATGTGCTGCCATAGAGGGCTTTGAATTCATCAAATTCACTATTATCGACGACTCTTGCGATGACTTCTCTAACATCGTAAGGCGTTTTGCCGTCTTTAGGGATTACGCCGTAAATATCGTCAATAGGATATTTTGGAGGTTGTGATTCACGCCTAACAACAGATAATGTTGTTTGACGATTTAATTGTGCTACAGAACGACGGGCAATTTCCAATGCATGATGATCATTGTTTGCCAAGTGATCAACTACACCTGACGTTCGACAATGCACGTCACCGCCACCTAATTCCTCAGCGCTAACCACTTCCCCAGTAGCCGCTTGTACAAGAGGCGGACCACCTAAAAATATAGTGCCTTGGTTTTTTACAATAATAGATTCATCAGCCATAGCCGGCACATAAGCACCACCTGCGGTACAACTGCCCATAACGACGGCTATTTGCGGGATGTTTTTTGATGACATATTGGCTTGATTAAAGAATATGCGACCAAAATGTTCTTTATCTGGAAAAACCTCATCTTGACGCGGCAGGTTAGCACCACCAGAATCAACTAAATAGATACATGGCAAATGATTCTGCTCAGCGATGGCTTGTGCACGCAAATGCTTTTTAACCGTTAGAGGATAATAGGTGCCACCTTTCACTGTCGCGTCATTTGCGACTATCATGCAGGTAATCCCAGACACCTGACCTATACCAGCAACCACACCGGCACAAGGCACAACATCTTCATATACTTCCCAGGCTGCTAATTGACCAATTTCTAAAAAGGCCGATTCGTCATCAAGCAAAACATTAATACGATCTCGGGCTAATAATTTGCCCCGTTCTTGATGCCGTTGGTTATATTTCTCGCCGCCACCTAGTAAAATCTTTTCAACGACCTGATAGAGATCATCTACTTGCGCTTGCATATGCGCTTGATTTTCTTTGAATTCGGCGCTTTGAGAATTAATTTTAGTTACAATTTCGCTCACAAAATTACCTATTGAATGTTGTGTTAAATTGATTCATTGAATAATTCGCGACCGATTAGCATGCGACGAATCTCAGATGTTCCAGCGCCGATTTCATAAAGCTTGGCGTCTCTAAGCAAGCGGCCGGTTGGATACTCATTGATGTATCCATTTCCACCGAGTAGTTGGATAGCATCTAAAGCCATCTTGGTGGCTAATTCGGCTGAATAAAGAATTGCCCCAGCAGCATCTTTACGAGTGGTTTCTCCACGATCACAAGATTTAGCTACTGTATAAACATAAGCGCGAGCGGCATTCATTTGGGTATACATATCGGCTATCTTGCCTTGAACTAGCTGGAATTCGCCGATAGATTTGCCAAACTGGCTGCGATCATGAATGTAGGGAACTACAATATCCATACAGGCCTGCATAATGCCTAAGGGACCGCCTGACAATACTAATCGTTCGTAATCTAAGCCGCTCATTAGTACTTTGACTCCGCCGCCAACTTCTCCCAACACGTTTTCAGCGGGTACTTCGCAGTTTTCAAACACTAGTTCACAAGTGTTTGAGGAGCGCATACCCAATTTATCCAGTTTTTGTGCTTGGCTGAATCCCGAAAACTCTTTTTCTACAATAAAAGCGGTAATGCCTTTAGAACCTGCGTTTACATCGGTTTTCGCATAAATAATAAAAACGTTGGCATCTGGTCCATTGGTGATCCACATCTTGTTTCCGTTAAGCACAAATTTATCGCCTTTTTGTTCGGCGCGTAATTTCATGCTTACCACATCAGATCCAGCATTAGGCTCACTCATAGCAAGGGCGCCTATATGTTCACCAGACACTAGCTTTGGCAAATATTGTAGCTTTTGTGCTTGGGTCCCGTTTTTGAATAATTGATTAACACATAGGTTACTGTGTGCGCCATAACTTAAGCCAATACCAGCACTTGCTCGACTAATTTCCTCCATGGCTACTGTGTGAGCAAGATATCCCATATCAGAGCCACCGAATTCTTCACTAACGGTTACGCCTAACAGCCCCATGTCGCCAAATTTGCGCCAAAGGTGGTTTGGGAACTGATTATCGTGATCGGCTTGTTCTGCCAGTGGGGCGATCTCATTAGTGGCAAAACTGTTGACATGTTCTCTTAACATGTCGACTTCTTCGCCTAAACCAAAATTTAAACTAGGGTAGGACGCTCGAATCATTTTGTACCTCTTGTTATGTCATTCAACTCTTCACGACAGCGTGTTTCAACTTCATCCAGTTCATTCATTAACATTTGAATATCATCTAGCTGTTGTTGCAGTATCGCGCGTTTATGTTCAGTAAGCTGAAGCATGGTTTTAAGTTGTTCGGCTGAATTGTGATTAGTATCGTACAATTCAAATAATTTACGAATTTCCGCCAAAGAAAACCCTAATCGTTTACCTCGTAGAATTAACTTAAGACGAACTTTATCTTTGTTAGTATAGATACGAGTTTGCCCGTTTCTTTTGGGCTCTATGAGGCCTTGCTCCTCATAAAAGCGGATAGAACGGGTGGTTAAATCAAAAAGTTTAGATATTTCACCAATACTGAATTGTTCTTTTTCTATCTTCATTTATTCACTCTAGTTACAATCTATACTGCAATGTGATAATAATGCTCTTTACGTTTACGTAAAGTCAAGTTAACGTAAACGTTATGTGTGAAATATTTGTAAATTTTTTTACATCTGTCAACTGATACCACTAAAGTATAGATACTTGTGTGATAAGGTTGGTTTATAGTGAGACTGCAAAAAGCATAAAGAATAGGAAGAAATACCATGAGTGATTCAGTAGTTATCGTAGCGGCTAAACGAACTCCAATGGGCGGTTTTATGGGAGGTTTGTCTAGCGTTCCTTCACCGGAATTGGGGGCAACCGCAATATCAGCTGTATTATCAGACAACTTACAAGACAGTATTGATGAAGTCATTATGGGCTGCGTACTGCCAGCTGGTTTAAAACAAGCGCCAGCGCGTCAAGCAACCTTAGGTGCAGGTTTACCGCTTGCTGTTGGGGCAACGACCATCAATAAAGTCTGTGGAAGTGGTATGAAAGCCATTATGCTTGCTCATGATTTAATTAAAGCTGGAAGCGCTGAAGCTGTAATTGCCGGTGGTATGGAAAGTATGTCTGGTGCACCTTATTTGTTACCGAAAGCCAGAGCTGGTTATCGTATGGGGCATGGACAGATGTTTGACCATATGATGCTCGATGGGCTGGAAAACGCTTATGACGGTCAAGCTATGGGATGTTTTGCTCAAGCTACGGCTGACGGTGAAAGCCTGACCAGAGAAGATATGGATGAATTTGCTATAAGTTCGTTGACCAAGGCACAAGCAGCTATTGATAGTGGCGCATTTGCTGATGAAATTGTCCCTGTTACTGTATCTTCAAGAAAAGGTGACGTCGTGGTAGACACCGATGAAGGCCCCGGCAGTGCGCGCGTTGATAAAATTCCTCAGTTACGACCAGCGTTTAAAAAAGACGGTACAGTAACTGCCGCTAATTCTAGCTCTATTTCCGATGGTGCTGCTGCGCTTCTTGTTATGTCTGAATCGAAAGCTAAAGAAAAAGGTTTAACGCCCATGGCACGCATTGTAAGTCATGCGACCAATGCTATAAAACCTGAAGATTTCACCGTAGCGCCAGTAGGCGCAATAGAAAAAGCGCTGTCTAAAGCTGGTTGGTCAGTAGATGACGTTGATTTATTCGAAATCAATGAAGCCTTTGCTATGGTTACCATGCTGGGTATTAAAAAATTAGGATTAGATCCTGCTAAGGTCAACATCAAAGGTGGCGCTTGTGCTTTAGGTCATCCAATAGGTGCATCTGGTGCGCGTATTGTTGTTACCTTATTACATGCCTTGAAACAACAAGGTAAGAAAAAAGGTGTTGCTGCGCTTTGTATTGGTGGCGGTGAGGGCACTGCATTAGCACTAGAAATGCTGTAACTTGATTTGGATTGGGAATTCGAATCTAAATAATAGGTTCGTATTCCCACTTTCCATTCTTCAAAAAGATCCGAGATTTTAAGTATTCTTTTTCGGCTTTCCAATTTTTCTTATTCAGCTTAACAAATACCCCAGGATAAAGTTCTTGAAAGGCAAGTACTCGAGCATCTGTTTCGTATTGCGCTAACTTTTCTCTGAGTTCTGTTTCCATTTTATCTAACCACTCTAAAAGCTCTTTTTCTTTTTCGAGCGCGTCTTCAAGTAGCTTCATGCGATCCCATAATTTTACTGGAATCACTTTAGGGCGAATTGCACTTGCGTGAATAACATGATCAGCATTGGTTTTGCGCAATTCAGTATGTAATTCATGCACAGATTCTAAGCGGTCATGTAAACGGTTAAATCCTTCGCTAAAATCGATTTCTAGTGCTGAACCTGAAACCGCACCTACGATGCCTGCGCGAATGGTACTATATGCATTAATTTTTGAAGCAAATAAACTACCGTTTGGATGATCTGGATTGCCAACGGTTATTTTGCCTTGGCATTTCACTCGAGAATAGGCTAATTGACGTCCAACGTTAATGTCTTTGCCGGCAATAATGTCTAAACCTTGGCCATGTTGAATAAAAACACTGCCGTTAGCATAGATTTGGCAGTCAGTAATATCCATTTTCCCGGTAGCACCTTGTGTAATGATAATGTCACCGCCAGCGCGAATAAGCGCTGATTCAACAAAACCATTAATGGTAATATCACCTTTAGATATGATTTGCATTTGCTCAGTGACGTCACCATTGACGATTACCGCGCCATCAAAATTGATATTGCCAGTTTTTACATTCACCCCTTTGGTAACAAAGGTATCATCAATAGACATTTGCTCATCGATGAATTTCGGCTGTCCAGAAACTGCCGCAATAATTAAATTTTCATTTTGTTCGTCTAATTGGGTATTGGGACCTAGTTTTATATCGATCCATTTACCTTCATCGGGCTTCACAATATCACCGTGAATATTAAAACCGTTTCGGCCTTTACTCGGTGGTAAGCGTTTAGCTATCGGTTGTCCTGCTTGTACACAGATAATTTCACCAAGGTTGCGCATATCGACTTTATCGCCCTGCTTAAACTGAGGTTGTAACACCCGATCGATAGCATTAGGTACTAATGGAAAAAGTCGAGAGTTTTTGCCGTGCCTAGGAGGCAGACCCATGGCTACATTGGCAGCATGCTCTACGCCAGGTTTATCTTCGGCGACTTTATTTAATAATTGGAGAATAGATTTTTTACTTATACCGCGTTTCACGCCTTGGTTATGAAAAGCGTCAACCAGTTTGTCTACACTAGGAAGATTACCGCTCTGTGGTTTTGTCAGCGCTAATTTAGCCGACATTTTATCTTCAGCTACGGTAATTGTGTATGGTGTGGTATTAAACTCGCCAATGACTCCTTTAATCGTATCTAGATTACCTTCATCTTTTGCATTTGAAATTGCATTGATGAGATCATCTAGTTCAAGGGCGCGAACTTTAAAATCTGAAAATTCAGACGACTTGATGAAATCAATGAACATAGTAGGGGAGAGATCAGCATCACATAACAAAGGATCAACTGTCGCCTGAAGTTCTTTGTTATCATTAATTGTGCTAAATGTTATGCCTTTCACATCATCTCCTATCAGCGTTAAATCGTTGCTAAATAGTTTTCCAGTTGTTTCAAAATAGCCAGATGTCTTTCGTTCGAGCTATTTTGCTGCGCCAACTCATAAATTCTCTCACCATAAGCTTGCAAAGAGAGGCAGCCATCTCCGTTTTGTAGCCTGTCAACACGATAGTGTTGCCACTGTTGTTGCATTTGGTCATCAAAAGACGACGGAAAGTTTCGTCCTTGATACTTAAATAATTGTCTTTTATTTAATGACGAATCTGTTTGTGCACTTAAAGCACCCAATTCCATTGGGTCGGCCTGTCTAACTTTCATCATCCATAATTTATCGGCAGGGGATGGAAATCCTCTAGAATAAAGCATTGCATCCACATTGCTGTCTTCAGATGTATAGTCTTTATTGGCAAAGAAACTCATGAGAAATTCCATCACTTGTGGATTATTCACCAATTGCTGTCTCCTTGACTCACACAAACTCAAATCAATGCCGAGTTCTTCTGCTCTTGTAGAAGATAAAACATTCATAGGAGCAACAAAAGGGCACTGGTTTATTTTAACCAGGTTAACCCCAGGTCGATTGTTGCTTTGTGAATTATACAACAAGTCTTGTAGTTGCTCGGCATTGCACGGTAGCAAGCCATCTATAGGTTTGGTTAAGTCAACACAAATGACCGAATTTTGATTACTTGGATGCTGAGCGATTGGCAAAATTATGCTACAGCAACCTTGATTTGCTGAGGTAAATCCAGATATATATACCAAACTTTTAAAACTGCCTAAATTGATATGGGAAGCGACCTGATGTTTGTCCCGACATTGCCAATAATAGTCGTAAAGTTTGGGTTGAACCTCTTTAATAATTTTGGCCATTCCTATGGTGGCATAAACGTCGCTAAGTGCGTCATGTGCATTAGCATGGGTAATGTTATTTGCCACACTCAATTGGTCAAGTTTAAAACAAGGTTTGCCGTCGTCGTAATAGCACCATTCAATACCTTCCGGTCTTAACGCATAGGCTGCTCTAACTAGATCGATAATGTCCCATCTAGAATTTCCTTGGGCGTATTCTCTATCGTAGACAGGATAGAAATTGCGGTATAACAGATGTCGAGTGACTTCATCATCAAATTTTAAACTGTTGTAGCCGGCTACACAGGTATTGGGTACTGTCATTTCCTGATAAATTTTTTGTGCAAACTGCATTTCAATGTAGCCTTTTTGTAAGCTCAATTGCGGCGTAATACCCGTTACTAAGCAGGCTTCAGGGTGGGGAAGGTAATCATTTGGAATTTGGCAGAAGAAATTACTGGGTTTACCAATAACCTCTAAATTAAGATCTGTCCTAATGGCAGCAAATTGTGCGGGGAAATCCAACTGAGGATTTGTACCCCAAGTTTCGTAATCATGCCAAAGAATAGTTTGCGACATATGGCGACTCGTTATATTTCAACAGCTTGGAGTCTAACGTTTCGGACCTTTAAGTTCAAATGATAGATCACATTCTACCAGCCCTTAAATTGTCGATTTAGTAAGTTTTTTAATAAACCTACAAAGGAATATAAAAAGTTATTTATATATCAATTTGAAATATGCAAAAAGTGTCAATCTTTTGACAGCCTAGCCTAAGCGATAACTGGCCTGAGATCGAAAAATGCAATGAAAAAATAGTAATTATTTTTATATTTTTAATGCTACTTTAGAATAATAAACGAGACGATTTTCAGAGTAATATAATTTCTCAGGAAAAAAGAAGCAGTTATTATATGAGGGTATTACCATGTTAGAAACACAAGACTTTTATACCTCAGATTCCCTTGATAATGGCCGGTATGGCAGCATAGTTACGCCTTTCTTCTCAATGCGGCAATTGAGATTAGTGTACAATGAGCTCAAGGGGAACACTGAATTTGAATATGATGACTTCGACGCTTTCAAACACAATGTATTGTCGTCCACAGTGCCGCAACTTGAACTTAGTAAGTGGCAAACCATAGCGGCGAGAAGATAAAGCTTATACTTGTGTAAGACAATAGACATTAATTCAAAAACCCCTTAGTGTATAGCCTTTCTCACTAGGGGGTATTATGAAGGCTATTTTTCGTTCAATCGCGATTTGCGTTACCGCTCTATTCGTATGTTTTAATGCTTATTCTAATCAACCCATTGCCATAGTTTTACATGGCGGGGCTGGCACTATTTCGCCAGATAAAATGACCAAAGAAGTTGAAGCCGCTTATTACGCTAAACTTAATCAGGCGTTAGATGCAGGCTATGCGGTGTTAAAAGACAAGGGTGAAGGATTGGATGCAGTAGTTGCAACCATTACTATTTTAGAAAACTCACCTCTGTTTAACGCTGGCGTTGGCGCTGTGTATACCTATGAAGGTGAACATGAGCTAGATGCTTCCATAATGCACGGAAAGGAGCGTCAAGCCGGCGCTGTTGCTGGCGTGAAAACCATTCAAAATCCCATTTTAGCTGCGCGTTTAGTGATGGAAAAATCTGTTCATGTGATGCTGTCAGGACAAGGTGCTGAATCCTTTGCCCATGAGCACGGATTAGCTAAAATAGATAACACAATGTTTGATACGCAGCGTCGTTTCGACGCCTTGCAAAAAGCCAAGCAACGCATAGATAAACTTTCCAGTATAGGTGTTGATAAATTGGGTGCAGATATGCGCTTTGGCACTGTAGGTGCTGTTGTATTGGATGCCCAAGGAAATATAGTCGCAGGTACATCTACAGGGGGCATGACAGCTAAGCGTTATGGTCGAGTGGGCGATTCTCCAATCATAGGAGCAGGAACTTTTGCAGATAACGCTTCTTGTGGTGTTTCAGCTACTGGTCATGGTGAATTTTTTATCCGCTATAACGTAGCGTCTGACATTTGTGCGCGCATGAAATATCAACATTTATCGCTACAAGATGCGGCTAACCAAGTAATCAACGTAGAATTAAAAGCAGTAGGCGGCGATGGTGGTATAATCGCGCTTGATGCTAAAGGAAATGTGGCAATGCCATTTAACACTTCAGGTATGTACAGAGCCAGTATAGATGGGCAAGGTAAACGAGTAGTAGCCATTTATAAATGATAGATTTTAATATTAAAAAGGCATTAGAAAAATGCCGAGTAAAAGATAGATTTAAGTTTCAAAAACGATTTCAAACCCTAAGCCAGCAAAAAAACATTGAACAAGAGGCACTTGAAAAACTACTGCTAGATATTCAAGAAAGCCAATCAAAAGTTACTAACAAGCAAGAATTGATTCCGGATATAGAATATCCGGATCTTCCTGTGTCAAATCGCCGAGAAGAAATTCAAAAACTGATTCAAGACAATCAAGTGGTGATCATTGCAGGGGAAACTGGCTCTGGTAAAACAACTCAAATTCCAAAGATGTGTTTAGAGTTAGGGCGGGGAACCACTGGCTACATCGGGCACACCCAACCAAGGCGTCTAGCCGCACGAAGCGTTGCCGATCGCATTGCGGATGAGTTAAACACGCAATTGGGTGAAAAAGTCGGGTATAAAGTTAGATTTAATGATCAAGTCGGGGATAACTCCTACATTAAATTGATGACCGACGGGATCTTACTTGCTGAAATTCAACAAGATCGATTTCTAAACGCTTATGACACCATCATCATAGATGAGGCCCATGAAAGAAGCTTAAACATTGATTTTCTTATTGGTTATTTAAAACGTTTATTGCCGAAACGCCCTGATCTTAAAGTGATTATTACTTCAGCAACCATAGATCCTGAGCGATTTGCGAAGCACTTTAACAATGCCCCTATTATCGAGGTAAGCGGTCGAACTTATCCCGTTGAAATTCGCTACCATGATCCTGTGGAAGAAGACGACAATGATCAACAAAGCATGATCATTAAGGCCGTTGATGAGTTAATGCGTGAACCTCTGGGCGATATTTTGATATTTCTATCCGGTGAACGTGATATCAGAGATACAGAAGACGCACTTAGAAAACGTCAATATAGAAACACCCAGATATTGCCGTTATACGCCAGACTTTCGAGCGCTGAACAACAGCGTATTTTTGCACCTCATAACCAGCGACATATTATTTTATCTACCAATGTGGCTGAAACATCCTTAACAGTGCCTGGTATCAAATATGTTATAGATACCGGTGAAGCAAGAATTTCCAGATACAGTGCAAGAAGTAAAATTCAACGCTTACCCATTGAAGCAATTTCACAAGCCTCTGCTAACCAGCGCTCTGGTCGTTGTGGACGTCAATCTAATGGTATTGCCATACGTCTGTATTCTGAGGACGATTTTAACGCTAGACCTGCATTCACTGATCCTGAAATTTTACGCACTCACTTATCAAGCGTTATCCTGCAAATGTTATCCTTAGGTTTAGGTGAAATTGAGCGCTTTCCGTTTGTTCAGCCACCGGATCAACGACAAATAAACGATGGCATTAAATTACTCGAAGAACTTAATGCTGTGGCACACAAAGGACGGCAATTACAATTAACGGCCATAGGTCAGCGGATGGCGAAATTACCCTTAGATCCGCGCTATGCACGTATGCTTATTGAATCTGAAAAATACGATGCGGTGTCTGAAATCGCAATAATCGCTGCGGGCTTGAGCGTACAAGACCCTAGAGAACGCCCAACGGATAAACAACAAAAGGCGGATCTAGCCCACGCGCAATTTGTCGACAAAGATTCAGATTTATCCAGTCTACAAAATCTGTGGTTAGGGTTTAAAGAACAACAAAAAACCACCAGTAACAACCAAGTAAGAAAATGGTGTAAACAAAACTTTATCCATTATCAGCGCATGCGAGAATGGCAAGACATTGTTAGCCAAATCAAGCAAACTCTGGTGGCGGTTAATTTAAGATTAAATCAGCAACCGGCTGATTATGAAGCTGTGCATCGCAGTGTGGCTGTAGGCTTGCTCTCGCAGATTGGTATGAAAGACAAAAACAAACAATATTTAGGTTGTCGCAATACCAACTTCATGATTTTCCCCGGTTCTGGTGTATTTAAACAGCAGCCTAAATGGTTAATGGCCACAGAATTAGTGGAAACTTCTAAATTGTATGCCCGCCAAGTGGCTAAAATTGATGTGGCATGGTTAGAGTCTATCAGTGAACACCTGAGCAAAAAGTCTTATTCAGAACCCCATTGGAGTAAAGATGCAGGGGCGACCAAAGCCTATTTAACCGTTACTCTATTAGGGTTACCCATTGTTAATCGTCGACTTGTGGAATATTCCAAAATAGATCCGGTGATTTCTAGAGAGTTGATGATTCGAGAAGGCTTGGTTTACGGTCATACCAAACTTAAATATGCCTTCTTAACCCATAACCAAGCACAAATTGAAGCGGTTGAATTACTCGAAAAGAAAGCACGCCGGCGAGATATCTTGGTTGACGAAGAAACCCTTTGTCAATTCTATGACAATATCATTCCTCATGACGTTGTAAATGAAGCAACTTTTAAAAAGTGGTGGCGAATAAAATCACAAAAGTCACCAGAGTTATTGCATTTTTCTTATGAAAGTTTACTCAAAAAATCCGCCGAGGAAATCACCGAAGGTGCTTATCCAAACGTATGGCATCAAGATGGATTGACTTTAAAACTGTCGTATCATTTTGAACCAAATGAAGCGATAGACGGTGTGTGCTTGCATGTACCTGTTACCATTCTCAATCAAGTAAAAGATGTAGGATTTGATTGGCTAGTGCCGGGCATGCGTCATGAGTTGATTGTGCAGTACATTAAAACTCTACCAAAAGCCTTACGCCGCAGTTTTGTGCCTGCCCCAAATTTTGCCGATGCTTGTGCGGGTGAAATTTCCCCTAAAGATAAAAATGGGCAAGATGTCGCCTTAGTGGACGCTTTAGCACTAAAATTATTTAGGATGACAGGCACCAAGGTAACAGGGGAGGACTTTGATAGCACGCAATTGCCTTCTCATTTGCGCTTTAACTTTGCTGCAATTGATGAAAAAGGCAAGATTTTGGGCTCTGCAAAATCCCTTGTTGAATTGAAAAAACAATTTCAACATAAACTCAAACATACCTTAGAAAAAGTGGCAGCTACTGACAACATAGAACAAAGTAGCTTAACTGACTGGAGCATTAAAGATATTCCGGCAGTGTACAAACGAAAGCAAGCGGGCTTTGAAATCACAGGTTATCCAGCGTTAAAGGTTAACAATAAAAGTGTCGATTTAGTCTTGTTCGACAGCGAAAGAGCTGCGCAAGAGTCCCATAAAGAAGGTGTTTTACACCTGATAAAAAACAACATTCCATCGCCTGTGAAGTTCTTACAACAAAAATTGCCAAACAAAACCAAGCTTAGCTTATATTACACGCCCTTCGGCCATGTATCAGTGCTTATCGACGATATAATCCTGGCGGCTTTATATTTGTTATGCGAAGAAATTCAACCGTTGGATCAGGCTAGAACTAAGCAAGTATATGAGCAAATGCGAGAACATTGTCGAATGCATTTGAACGACAAAGCCTTAGAAGTGGCAACGGGCATTGAAGACGGGCTGTCAACTGCGCATAAAATTCAATCTTTGTGTAAAGGCAATATTCCTTTAAACCTGATTAATAGCATTGCGCACATAAAAGATAACGTAGAAAAGTTAGTGTATAAGGGCTTTGTCTTGGATTTTTGTCAAGGCCGGTTAAACGACTGGAATCGATATCTACAAGCGCTAAAACAAAGGGCCGAAAAGCTAAAAGTTGATCCAAGTCGTGATAGATTAAATCAACTTGAGGTAGATAAGGCAGAAAGTGCTATACTCGATAAGGAGAAAGCTTTAAGCAAAGTCAGCGCTTCAAACGTAATATTGCACGAAGCGCGGGAAATGCTTGAAGAATATAAGGTGTCCCTATTTGCCCAGCAATTAGGCACCAAATTTCCAATATCATTGAAAAGAATAAAAAATAAACTCGAAGAATATTAGTAGTTTGTGTAATTAACGATGAAATGTTTCAATTTTGTTAACAAATTGCAGTTGACAGAGTAGGAGCATGTCTCTATAAAGTTTAACGCGAATATAAAAATAAAGAGGTAACTCGATGTTAGGGTATGATGATAAACGCAATTTTTATCGCATGATGGTTAACTCGCCTTGTGAAGTAAAATTGTTAGATCAACCTTCGGTGTCTAGTTTGTCGGCAGTGTGCCGCGATATTAGTGCGACAGGCATGTCTTTGGAATTAGATCTACCTACAGTAGAACTCGGCGCATTGTTAGATATTACCATTGAATCAAACAATGATCAGATCCCATCTCTTGAAGCAAAAGCAAAGGTTGTGCGTTGCGAAGACGGTGAGGACGAGACTTGCTTAATTGGCGTAGAAATTAACGAAATGAAATAGTTTGTTCTAGTATCAAACTATTAAAATGGGCTCACAGGTCAGTATCATTCCACCGTGAGCTTAGTTTTATTTGCTCTCTCTTATTTTACTTTTATTCCTTAATATTCAGCTAGGTTAATATTTTTCCCCGCAATTAATCCGATATTTTTAATAACCAATAATAGTCGATTTAAAAGTTTTAATAGCTTTCGATTATAGGCTCGCTATAAAACAAAAAAGCAGACTTTTTACTCACTATATACTCAAGCTATTATTCATTGAAATCAGATAGTTAAGAGTAATTAGTTTACCTAGAGGGAAAACCCGCTAAATACAGACTCGCGAAATCGAGCCCTAATAAACCTAAACTAAAGTTGACCACGCAAAATTAAATGATGTATAACAATGATTTAGGCTAAAAGGATATTGGCGATGAACTTGCAGTTGCTTTGTGTATATGCAAGATGTTTGCTAATAAGCTGTTAGGGGCTCTTTATCGAATGCTTAGTTTATCTGATACCACTGTAAGGCAATACCGGAAAAAGAATGGAAAAGTTTCGATTCGCCTAAGGAGTCACCTTTTGATCGAGTCAACCGAATCCTTTTCTTTGACGGCTTATTTGAAAGATATTAGGTGCTACCTAACTTTTCCAAATGAGGAGCCATGGATGTTTAAAGATGTCGCAGTTTCACCTGACTGTATCTGTTCTACTGATTCCTTCATGGTTCATGATTTGACAGCTTCTGGTGAAAAAAGCATTAGGGATATCTGTGATACAGTTGGTAATTTAAGGCTGGATTATCATATTAGCTTTACTGGGCACCCTTCCGAAGAGCCAAGCTCAAAATCATATGTGGTCCCTATCATTAGAAGGAAGACAGCGTATGGCCCCTAACAAGGGAATTTTATCATTCGCTGTCGCTCCTTCGGACATTTTGCACTTTTTAAAATCTGCTTTTCGCTTCGTTCAATTTTCGCAGATTTTAACACCTACAAACTGCCGTAAATGCAGGCGTTAGAAGCCAATATGAATATTGTAGAATACCGTGAGCTTGTACAAGACCTGTTATTTGAGCCATTAGCGGCAATCGGATTTCAAATGAAGGGTGATCACATTTATTTGAGAGAAAATGGCAATTGTCTAGCCTTGTTAAGAGTTAAAGATAAATGGTCTAACATCACTCAGCAGGTCAAGTATCTATTAGTTGTCCGGCAAGAATTTCTGCCTGATTTGGAAGAAAGAGAAATAACTGAATTTGTTGATCATCCTGCTTTGTATCCATTCAAAGCAAATCCTTTGAAATTGGATAACTTTCAAAGGGGGGTGTTTAAAAAGAAAATTGTATACAAATACCGAAGCTGTAACTTGGGGCATTACGATACGGCGAATATAAATTATGGAGAAGAAGATCCAAGTTGCATTCTCCAAACAATAGCATCCGAAGTGGCGACCAAGGGTGTTGAATGGTTTCATAGTCTAACTCCCAGCATGTCTGCGAAACAGATAAGGAAATATGGCAACAAAGAGTACATTGAAGAAATCTGGGATAGAGCATATGCAAAAAATGGCTTCTAATAAACGGGTCAAATTCGCTCTCTTTTGTCGCAAGGACGCGCAAAATGCCCGCTTGCTTTACCCTGCTAAATAATTGTTGAAGCGTTATGTTCTTCAGGGGTTAACTTGAAAGTAATTAAAGCTAAGTTAAATACCGAGCCTTATCACTCACTCAGCATTAAGGACGTAAAATATATTCTGGGGCTCGTGCCTGAGCACTGGTATCGAAATGTGAATAAAATAGTCCTTAGCTCTACTCATTTTAATAAGTCACGATTCGACAGACCTGTTTTTGGACACGCCGCACTATTAGATATAAATATATTGTCTAGGGGGTTTACTAGGCAGGAAATAGCGAAGGAATTTCTCAGAGAATTGGCAGTTTTAGGTAGAGTCTCTCAAACACAGAGCTTCAATCACATCCCCAAAAAAGAGTTAAAAAAGATTGATGAAGTAATTGAGCCATTTTTACAGGAGTTTTTGAATGCCAGAACATAACAAGTGACTATGGTGTTAAGTCAATTAATCGAGATTATCAGGGCAGGACATTATTGAAGCATTAGGTTACGAAAAATGGGAACCGAATTAATTTACATTTCTAACGTTACTACTCCCGCAATCTTTTTTGTATATTTTCTATTATTGTTCAAAGGCATGTTTCCGAATCCCAGAGCTGTTATTGCATTGATTATAAATACCACGTGGATGCTTTCATTCTTGATATCAGGAGTTATCGATGGCGATTTGTATTTAAGCTATCTATATGGAGGATTTTTCTTAATCATCTTTCAGATAGTCGTTTTAATTATTGTCTGGTTATTTGGTATTCAACTTGGCAAGTTCATAGGGCTAAGTAAGCATACAACCTAACAAGCGACTATGGTACCAAATCAATTAATGGAGATTATAAGTGCATGCCATGCCACTTGCATTCGCAAATGTCACACCATACTCTGCTAACTCATTATTGTGGTGTTATATGCCGGTAAATAATAGATCGATTGCTGAAATTACTTCAAATCTGAAAGCATTAACATTATCTACTTTTGAGGATAAAAATGATTCTGGTACAGTTGTTATTTGATGGGTTAAAAGGACATAATCTTTTCCCTTGATTTGTATTATCGGGCAGAGTTTTTTTGCATCTCTATGCTTTATTGAACCTGGTGAGGAAAAAGGTATTACAACTCTTGAATTGAGTTCGTCGAGTAAATCGTTTTGTACATTCAAAAAATAAGGGTAAGTTTTCTTTGTAGCCTTATCTTTGTTTAAGTAAACCGTAAACTGACTCATTAGAACTCACGGAAAGAGTCAGAGAAAAGGCCATGTTTTTCTGTTAACTCATTTAACGCCTCAATGGCATCTCGGTTTTCGTTTTTCCAATTTTCGCGCTCAGTTTGGCGTAGTTGATGGACCAATGCGCGTTCGAGAGTTGCGGAAAGGTTGATTTTATTTTTCCGAGCTTTAGTTAGTAAATCACTGTTTATACTCAAGTTTGTTGGTTTCTTGGGGGCTTTTAAATCATAAAGCTGAGGCATTATGGCTTGCTCCTAACAGTTAATGCGTATAAGTTATGCGTATAATGTTGTCACAATATCAGGAAGCGTAAAACAAGGCAAATCACTCGGATGCCAAAACATCCGCTCTGCATTGGTTTCGCCATCGGCGTTTGCGGCGTTAAACCCTTTCCACAAGATTAAATGGATGTATTCAAATGAAAAAAATACTAATTGCTCTTATTTCTCTGTCTGATCTTCCCCTAAAACACAAAGAATTGCCGAAATGGACAAGCTAAATGAATTATTACATTCCACACTCGTTTGAGGGGCTAACAAGGTTATTATGAAGAAATCCAGTATACTTTTTTTAATACTTCTTATTAGTGGTTGTTTTGATTGGTATGAAGTGCCTACATTTTCGATGGAACCTACGATTATGTCTGGAGGCAAGATCAAAATTGAAGAAGACTATTATGATACCAACCGTATTCAGAGGTTTGGTATCGTTGGCCATATAGTTCCCAGTAACAATTTATTTCAAGCTAAAAGAATTATTGGGTTGAGGAAACTATAGAAATTAAAAATGGAGTAATCTTGATAGATGGACAAAACTTAGATGAACCTTATGAGTTTGATAAAATAAAAATGGATTATGGACCTGTAGTTATTCCAAAAAATCACTATTTTCTGTTAGGAGATAACCGAAACCAAAGTAATGATAGTCGCTACTGGGGAACGCTACCTCTAGAGTCCATAAGAGGAAAAGTGGTGGAAATTAAGAATCCACGAAAATACATTATGAAAACGAAGCCGCATAGGAAAGTCAACTCAATAGATTAAAAGAGGATTTTACGGATTTTCAGACCTCCTCAGATAGGCCACAATAATATGGCTACTATCTGTTTATAATTTATTTTGAATAAATGAGCGAATAGAACTTATGGATTTAGTTGAATTAGGTGAAGCAAGCGACAGTGAATATGATCGCGAACATACTTGCGTTGAGAATGAGTTCCCTAAATTTGATCGCATAATTCACTGTGTTAAAGCCAATGATGAACCTCTTAATATATGGCAAATACACGGTATTCATTATGCGGTGGAAGAAGAAGTGAAATTGGGAGAGGCTGACTACGTAGGGCAAGTCACTTACCACAGCGTGATTTCAATAAATTATTGTCCGTTTTGCGGAGCAAATTTAGTAAATGACGCATAGAGTTGGGCTTAAGAGCATTAAAAATTCTCTGTACATCATAAAGAGTGTCCACAAACTCTGGTAAGAATGCTGTAATGTTAACTAGTTAGTTTGAGCATAAGCGCGCTATCGAGGAGTCAAAAAAATGAAAGATTCGGATAGATATATAAAAATTGTCGAATGGTCAGAAGATGACAATTGCTATGTGGGTTCTAGTCCCGGACGAATGCTTGCTGGTTGTCATGGAGATGATCAGAGAAAGGTTTTTGACGAACTTTGCTTAGTTATAGAAGATACAATAGCCCTCTACAAAACTGATAACAAGCCTTTGCCGTCACCTACGTCAGGCAGAGACTGGACTAATGTTGCATAACAAGGAGGTAGTTTGGAGAAGGAAATTGCAGTACGGATGTTGGAACAAGTTGCCCGTAATTTGACGGCTATTGAGAACTTATCTAGAGTTCTAGGTCTCCTTACTGAGATCAAAGATAGGAAATTGTACACTCCAATGCTGAAAGAATTGCTTAGCAGTAATTTTGAGTTGCAACACGAGATTGGGCGGATTTATAACGATTTAGACCCTATGTATCTGGGCTTGGAGGAGTTTACTTTGATGCGTAAAAAATTTGAGGACCCAGAAAATCCAATTCCAATGCCAACACAAAAGGATATCGAAAATGCTAAACGGTCCTGGGAGAGAATTAGTAGGATGCTTAAAAAGTAGAAAGTTTACATACCAAAAGCCTAAAGACGAAAATTGGTAAGAGCGGCCAGCTCCGCTTAAATTAGTGTTTTAAGCCAAGGGACAATGCATTGCGGTATTTCATACCGCTACTAATTTATAATTGTACCCTCAGAAAACTCATATAAACTGCTTCTCAAACGAATAGATATGGTGTCATTGAAAATTTCGCCAGAACTTCCTATTCAAAAGTGGATTAAGGAAACGATGATGGATGGGAGCCTTTAATTAGGGCTTCCATAGGGAATTTGGAAAATTAACGCCAAAAAGTTAAGTACTTGTTCCTATGTAATAGTGCTGTAGACAAATCAAGGAAGTTGATTGATGTTGATTTATTGGGTCGTAATTGGTTTTTTCACCATATTAAATCTCTATGTCAGTGTCCTTTTAATACGAAGGGATGATTTAGAACAAATACAAAAAATACTGCAAATATTACTTGTCTGGTTAATTCCATTGTTAGGCGCAATTGGAATTTGGCTACTTATCAAAAGCCAAGATGATGATGACAATAATAAACCCAGTAAACCTTCGTTTGGTGGCGGGGCGAATGACAGCATCGGGGCGCAATGATTATTATATGGTTCGATTCCAGATAACTACGAGCGCATGCAACTAGAACTCGTGCGTTTGTTAAAGTCTAAAGTGCCGCGCTATATAAATTTGTAATCAGCGAATAGATTTTCAATTAGTTTTTTACAATAAATTAGCTCATTGACCGGTCGTTGTAATTGATGATTAAAATAATTCAAAGGACTTTTATGTTTGTATTTGCAACGATAACGCCGAAAAAACAATTCTTCGAAAATGCTAAACAAGCTATTTTAGGTATTCTTGATCAAACCAGAGATGAGCCGGGATGTATTCAGTTCGAACTACATGAAAATAGTGAAGAGGGTAAACTCTTTTTATATGAACAGTGGCAAGATGAAAATGCACTGACGTTGCATTATCAACAGCCTTACACTGCACACGTATTTGAACAATACGAACAATGGTTACAAATACCCGTTGACGTAGTTAAAATGGATAAATGCTAAGAACTTTAACCTGTAAATACTATAGGTTTGATGCGTTACAAAGGAATGTAATACGAAATGAAAGTTTATCTTTTTGATTGGGGGGACACCCTAATGGTTGATTTCCCAAACGGCAAAGGAAAGATGTGCGATTGGGAAACAGTTCAAGCGGTAGAGGGTGCAAAAGAGTTACTGCAACGCTTGTCGTCAGATGACAAAATTTATATTGCTACTGGCGCGGCTGAATCATCAGAGTCTGACATCAAAGCAGCGTTTGAACGCGTAGGCTTAGACCGCTTTATTAGCGGCTACTTTTGTAAGGCTAATCTAGGCATCTCAAAAGGTTCACCGGAATTCTTGCGAAGCATATTAGATAAACTCAATGTTACACCCGAATGCGTTTTCATGGTGGGGGATAGCTATGAAAAAGATATTGTTCCAGCGCTAGCAATTGGCATACAAGCAATATGGCTGTCGCCAAGTACCACTCAAGCACCTTTTGATAACGTTCGCATTATCAAATCACTTCGAGAAATGTGAAACTATGTTGTATCAATTAAAAAAAGGCGAGTCTTATAAATGAAGCAAATCGTTATTTTATTCTTCTTAGCGCTAAGTTTTACTTATTTCAGTGCCAAAGCCGCAACTCCCGAGCAAATTAAAATCGCAAAAACAGAGTATCCAACACAGATCCTATATAAACTTTGGCAGGACCATCAAAACGATCCCAATGCAGCACTAAGATTTTACAACACACTTGATCAAAAACACCTTATCGAGGTCAGTAGTGATGCTCCTAATACAGCCACCGTGACGTATTTTGCCAAGGGGAGTGAGGATACCGACTACATTATGCAATCAGGTGGTCCTGACTTTTATGGCTTGAGGTTCAAACAAATAGGTAACACTGACATTTATTTTTGTGTCCAAAAAATTCCAACTGATGCCTTTTTCACTTATGGCGTAAATGAATTTAAACGCAAAAAAGTGGAAGGAACGGAACAACTATACCAAACCGATATGGCGCATATTTACGATGGAACGGTAATAGGGCCACAAGCACCTTTATCTAACTATATCGTTAATCATAAGAATGTGGCCAAAGGGATTATTAAGGAGGTCATCATCGAGAGTGAATACATGGATGAAAAGCGCAAGCTTGAAGTGTATTTGCCCGCTAACTATAACCCAGCGCATGCCCATAACTTAGTTATTCAATTGGATGGACAAAACTTTTCAGCAGATGCAGAACAAGCTCCAGCTTGGCGAGGTTGGACGCCATTACCAACTATTTTAGATAACCTGATCAATGAGGATAAAATTACACCCACTATTGCAGTGTTTGTTCACAATCAAGGTAATCGCTCAAAAGATCTGATTGATGATAGAATGGCAGATTTTATCGCCCTTGAGGTTTTGCCATGGGCAAAAAGTAATTTCAACGTTTCATCTGACAATAAACATATTGTGCTTTCAGGGCCAAGCCGAGCAGGGTTTACCGCTGCATACACTGCGCTACGTCACTCAGAACTTATCGGTTCCGTGCTTTCTCAATCTGGTTCCTTTTATTACACCAAGTCTGACAAGTCGAATTGGCCTATTTATCCGGAATTTGAAGGTGTTTTAATTCCTGGTTATAAAGATGCTCCAACTCAAAATATCCAGTTTTATCTCGATGTTGGCTTGTATGATCTTGGTTTGGCCGCAGTAGGAACAAATCGTCGCTTGAAGGACATTCTTCAGCTTAAAGGCTACAAAGTTGAATATTACGAATATAAAGGTGGGCATTCTCATTTGGCCTGGCGTCATACACTCGCTAAGGGGTTGATTACGCTAATTGGTAACAAGTGATTTAGTAAGCATTAAAATGACGGATAAAATTGTCCATAAATTAAACTTTAGGTAGTTGTAAATCTGAATTAAGCGTGTAAATTTAAAAGTTGGTCGTTTGTTTATCAACAGTTCCTCGTCAAATATTTGAAGTTAACAACATGGAAAGTGAAGTTTACCTGAACAAACCTCAACCAAAGTTAATTACATAAGGAAATAAGGCATGACCAGAGTAACTGGAATAGGAGGCGTTTTTATTAAAGCTAAAGCGCCCGAAGTATTGCAAAATTGGTATAAAACGCATCTTGGCATTGATGTACAAGTTTGGGGTGGAACATTCTTTAAATGGGTTGATAGTGAAGGCAAGCCCTACGCTGGCTCAACCGCGTGGATGGTTGGTAAAGGTGAGAACTTTGCACCTAGTGAATCCTCTTTTATGGTGAACTATCGAGTTGCGGATCTGAATCAATTATTGAGCGCGCTGCGCGCAGAAGGCTGCAATGTATTAGACGAAACCGACGAATCTGAATTCGGAAAATTCGGTTGGTTTATGGACCCTGAAGGAAACAAAGTAGAACTTTGGGAGCCGCCTGTTGGCGAATAGAATTTGCCGACATTCAGCTATTTGAAGGCTAGAGAGTAATTAGCCATTGGTTAACACTTTAAAATAAGCTCAACCGTTTTAATTGGAATGAAGTACTGATTATGGAAAACCCGCAGAAGAAATATAAAGCTTTTATCAGTTATTCGCAAAAGGATAAACGTTGGGCTGCAAAAATTCATAGTTGGCTTGAGTCATACCGAGTGCCTGCTGGCGCTCTTATTCAAATCCAAAGCAATAGACGATTAGGCAAATTTTTCCGCGATGATGATGAAATGTCAGCGTCATCGGATCTTGCATCAGCACTTAAAGAAGCCTTAATAAATTCAGAAAATTTAATAGTCATTTGTTCTCCTAATTCAGCAAAATCTGAGTGGGTGGATGCTGAAATTAGGCACTTTAGAGAAACCGGTAGAGCAGACAATATTTTCGCAATAATTGTTTCTGGTGAACCCAACTCTACGGACCCCAATAGCGAGTGTTTTCCACCAAGCTTACGTGCTTATGAAGAAGAAGAGGGCATTATGCCCATTGAGCCACTCGCCATTGATTTACTGAAAGATGGTAAAAGCAGGGCTTGTACGCGCTTGGCTGCTGGCCTGTTAAAAATTGACTTTGACGATTTATGGCGACGCGAACAGCGCAGAAAAACTAAACAATTAATAGGTTGGGCTTTATTAGTATTTTCCGTGCTAATGATTTATGCCGTGATTTTGGCTTACCAAACTCGCTTGTTTAATGGTGATAAGGCTCAGTTTTTTGGCCAAATGGCTGAGTTACAAAATGCTGCTGTAGATAGTGGCAATGATGAAGATAAAGGGCAATACGATAGAGCGCTTAGGTTTGGCGTTGTGGCCACAAGAGAAGGAATACTCGATCCAGTAACAAATAAGTCTCAAGATGAACTTGTTAAAACCTTGCATAGCATGCCGGATGCGATGCAATTAAATAGTCCTGATAGACTCATTGGGAATGTTGCGCTAAGCCATGGACGGACCAAACTCGCCATGGTAGAGCTCGACGTACAAGGCGACATACTGATAGTTGATCTTAACGATTTTAAAATAATTGAACGCATTACTCATGGATTAAGCGCGAAAATTCGGGGCGTCACCTGGCACCCGACGAGAAATTGGTTAGGTCTATTTGATGACGAAGGTGTTACTTACATCTTAGATTTAGATGCACGTAAAGTTATTTTTAAAACGCCATCAATAGGGCAAACAATTCTAACGACTTCCTTTTCCGACAACGGGCAATATTTGTTAATTCGAGGTTGGAGCTCATATCAAGTTTGGGAGCTGGCAACGGGTAAATTAGTTGACCGCTTATCAAACCCTAAATTTAGTAGTATGGACGTTGCTTGGGTTCCTTGGTCGACAAATATTGCAGTGTTGCCCATCTTAAAAGAGTATGGATCAAAACAGTCCCTAAGAATTCGTGATGTGGTTGAAAAAAAGGATCTTCTTACATTGGGTGGAGATGCTTCTTCAATAAGCACTTTTTCTTTACCACCTTCAGGCAAGGGCTTAATGATTCATGAACGCTTGGGTAACGAATATAGCGAATACGCTTATAAAATAGCCTATGTTGATTTGCCCAGTGGCGAAAGGAAATTAGAAACTTCTGTCGATGATATTTATAATTTTTTGGGATTAGAAGCTAACGATAGGGGCGGTTTGGCCGGCATTGTATCCAAGGACAAAGAGCTACATTTTTATGAATTTACCTCAGGTAATAAGGTTAAACATTGGCAGGTTGATTTTGCTGATGGCAACGTCCCAGCGCTGTTGAGTCATACCGGAAGTAATGAATCTGTGTTGATTGGGTCTGAAAATGGCGTCATTCGGCTTTACAGTAAAATGTCCAATGATAAGCCTTTACTTAAAATTCAAGCCCATAACGGACAGGGCCTGAACAAGCTAATTCTCACCAATGCTCAAGACAAGCTTATATCACACGGCAGTGACGGTAATGTTATGGTGTGGGACATAAAGGGTTACGATAATCTGGTCCATAAAGCACCACTGAATGGTATGGTGAATGGATTTATTAAAAGCTTACAATTCAATCATAATAGGTCAGCTGTACTGGCATTAAATGAAGGTTCCATTGGTGTTATGGGGTTACCGGTAAAAACATCAGTGCCTGAAAGACTCATTCAACCTTTTGAATCTAAATCATTGTTTACCTTGCCAACTCATATGCGTTCGCAATTTAAAATTCTTGATGGGTATTTTACCGACGACAAAAACAATGTGCGATTTATCGTAAATAACGGTGAAATAATTGAGGTTCCCATCATTGGTGATAAAAAACTTTCTACTATTGAGCATATTCCAGAAGTAATTGATATTGCAAAAGCTAACACGGACAAAGTTGTGATGGCGGTAGCGACCAAAGGTGGCGTTTATACTATTGATGGGGAAAATATAGCACTGTTAACGTCTTCAGATCCTGAAACCATACCCTACACTAAAGTAGCCGTAAGTCCAGATGGTAAGTTTATAGCTGCGGGCACCGAAGATGGTCAAGTTAGGCTTTGGTCGCTGGCAAATCGCAATTTACTCAATACGTTTAAGCTTGATTCAGCTAGCAACGTCAAACTCCTATCGTTTACCCCATCTTCACAATACTTATTTGTAGGTGGGCCAAGAAAGGGGGCAAAGCTATTTCATCTACCCGATGGTGATCCCGTCAATATTGATGCTGTAAATGAACGTTTTTGGACTATCGACTACATAACCTATTCGCCAAATGGTAAGCTCGCTTTGATTCAGGGTTCTAACAATAACACCCTGGTTTTGCATGCCGAATATGGCATATTTGACCTAAATGAAAATCAATTACAGCCAGATGGTTGGCGTTTTGGTTCGTCGGAAAAAACGGCTTTTCTTAACGATGATCGCGTTATGTATATGATTCCGCAAGGAGAACAAAAGCTAGTTATTTGTTCTATCAGCAGTTTGGTGTGCTTGGCGCGCAAACACAATTTAAGATATTTTACATCTGGCGCTTTGTTTGATGACGATCAAGATATCATGATCGTAGATAATTTTGGTGGGTTATTATTTTGGAGTGTGGGTTGGTTAGTTGATGACAATGTCAGACAAAACCTGTGCTCTGGCATCATAGATCCAAATTTACTGATAGTAACTGATGAAGATGTCAGACAAGCACCTATGTTGGTGAATCATTTAGGTCAAAATGTGTGTGACATCAATGCTCCTTGGTATGAAAGATTTTTCTCGTCATCCAAACCAAAACCCTTCGTTTCTATTGCGGCACACACCCCTGATGATTATTTGAATTCAATTGAGAATTTTGCGACTGCAGATAATCCAACAAGTAAAATTTTGCGGCAATATCTTAGTGAGTTTGAATTTAAGGCTTTAGACAAAATAAATGGGTCTGCTGAGATAAGAGCACAATTACTTCAAGCAACGGGTTACATAGAAGGGATTGGTGTACCAAAAGATTTTGATAAAGCTGAGGAAATTCTAAAGGCACTGGTTAAGCAAGAGAATTCAATAGCGCAGTTTAATTTGGCTATGGCATTAACTCTCAAACAGGATAAACGATCAGCAATTAATCCTGAAGAGCAGGAAATTCAAAAGTTAATAGCGGCATCTGCTCAACAAGGTTTTTGGGCGGCAAACCAATTTTTAGGGGTTAACGCCTATCAAAATGAAAATTTTGACCAAGCCAGGAAGTATTTTAAACAGGCCGTCGAAAATGGTGATAAAAACTCCATGCATTGGCAAGCCTTGGTAGCAGAAGCTATAAATGACAAGCCTGAATTACCATCAATTAATGCTTGTGAGTTACATAGGCAAGCTGCTATAGCAGGTGCAGGGAAAAGTTTAATGCCTTTTTTGAAATGTATTGAATCAGGTGTATTAACGACAAAATTAACTCATCAGCAACTTATGGCAATGCTCAAATTTTACGGCTTTCAAGATAATGAACCAAAAGTTCGTCAACAGGCACAAAGTCTATTTTATAGGTATATAGATCCCTTGGTGATGACGCCAAAATTATTAAATGATGTTGTTGTATCTAAAGATTAGTTAAGCGGTTTTAACCACTTCATTTAGGAAATCTACTAAACGTTCTTAGGTGTTTGAAGTGGCAAGTTTCACTGTACTCATTTAATAAAGAAATAGAGAATTACTTAAATAGTTTCAACGTTAGGAAAATAACGAATGGATGCATTACCGTATTTACAAAAAGTAAAACTCAAACGAGAAAAAATCTTCTCTTTTGACGCTTATCTATTCTCTATACCTGCGGTACGAGAGCTTTATGAAATAGATTTTTCCAAAGAGGTCACGATTCTTGTTGGTGAAAATGGCTCGGGTAAATCAACTCTTTTAGAAGCAATTGCTGTAGCAATGGGATTTAACGCAGAGGGTGGGTCCAAAAACTTTAATTTCCAAACACGAAAAACGCATTCTGATTTATTTGAATACCTATTGCTTTCAAAATCGTTTAAAAGGTATAAAGACGGCTTTTTCCTACGAGCCGAAAGTTTTTACAATGTCGCAACTAATATAGATGAGATGGATGAAGGGTTTTCTAAAACACCTATGCTGAAAGACTCTTATGGAGGAAAGTCTTTGCATCATCAATCTCACGGCGAGTCCTTTCTTGCACTTATGGTTAATAGGTTTGGCGGGAATGGGCTATACATTTTAGATGAACCGGAAGCTGCGTTGTCTCCATCACGGCAATTAGCTGTGTTAAGTAGGATGTATCAATTAATTGAACTGCAATCTCAATTCATAATTGCTACACATTCTCCCATTCTAATGGCTTACCCAAATGCAAAAATATACCAAGTAAGCTCGAATGGTATTGAACCAGTCAAGTATGAAGAAACCGAACATTATGAAATAACTAGAGCTTTTTCAAATAACCCTCAACCCATGCTTAAAGAATTATTTAGAGAAGACAGTGTTTAAAAATAGGAAAATTCTGTGAAAAAGTACTTATTTTCGTTATTGATTTCTCTTTTTAGCATATCAGCGATAGCGAACACAGACAGTTTAGACGAAATAAATCACCTATTATCTTTTGTAGAAAATACTAATTGTAAGTATGAACGAAATGGCAAAATCCATACGGGTGCAGAGGCGGTTGAACATATTAAGAAAAAATATGATTACTACAAAGATGATATTGTTACTGCGGAAGATTTTGTGAAATATGCCGCAACTAAAAGCAAGATGTCAGGAAAATTTTATTGGGTGCAATGTGATTCAAACTCTCGAATTAAAAGCAAAGATTGGCTGTTAAGAGAATTACATCACTTTAGTCAAATAGACACAGATTAGGCCAGACTTTATTTATCAATCTGGCCAAGAAATTCCCGTTAAGTTGGCTGGTAACCTTTGTCTTCTAGCAGATTACTTGCGCTTGCAGCGTCTCTTGCCAAGGTATCCACTTTTTCGTTGCCTGGGTTGCCTGAATGCCCCTTAACCCATCGCCAATCTATCTGGTGTTTATTGGCTACTAGATCCAATTTTTTCCACAGGTCTTCATTTTTGACTTTTTTCTTATCGGCTGTGCGCCAGTCGCGTTTTTTCCAGTTGTGAATCCATTTTTGAATGCCGTTTTTAACGTATTGGCTGTCGGTATACAAAGTAACATGGCAGGGCGATTTTAATGCGTTTAAACCTTCAATGACTGCTAGCAACTCCATGCGATTATTGGTGGTTAATTTAAACCCTTTGGCAATTGACTTTTCAGTACCTTTATATTCGAGTAATGCGCCAAAGCCGCCAGGACCTGGATTCCCCAAACATGATCCATCGGTATACATAACAACTTTTTTCATTTATTTAATTTCTTTCTCAACAAGCGGTTTTTTTAAATTCTCATAAGAGTATACTTTGATAAAAACTCACAACAATAAAAAACTATGAGACAAATAGTACTAGATACCGAAACAACCGGCATAGACCCCGCTGATGGCCACAGGATCATTGAAATTGGTTGCGTTGAACTGATTGACCGAAAATTAACCGGTAACACCTATCACCAATACATAAATCCCGATAGGGAAGTTGAAGAGGAGGCGATTCAGGTTCACGGTATAACCAATGAATTTTTAGAAGATAAGCCTAAATTTAACGCCATAGCAGACGAATTTATCGCTTTTATTGAAGGCGCTGAACTAGTCATTCATAACGCCGCGTTTGACGTAGGCTTTATGGATCATGAGTTTAGACTCTGTGGCAGAAATCTCCCCCTTACCAATGACATTTGTTCGGTATTGGATACGTTAGAATTAGCTCGCCAAATTCGCCCGGGTAAAAAGAATAGCCTAGATGCACTTTGTAAAGCCTATCATGTTGATAATAGTCATAGGACGTATCACGGCGCATTGATGGATAGTGAGATTCTCGCCGAAGTTTACTTGTTTATGACAGGGGGCCAACGCAAATTAGGATTATCTGACGATGAATCATCCGATGGGCATCAACAAGAAGCCAAAATAACCAAACTTTCTTACCGTCCAAACTTAAAGGTTTTGCCTGCTTCTGCCGATGAACTAGCTATACATGAAGCATATTTAGATAGCATTGAAAAAAGTTCTAGCAAGGTTATTTGGCGTAGCGATAACCCATAAATACATTTCCTATTTGTGCGCTTGTGTTTGGTTGTTTGCCAGCACAGGCGTGGCGCCGTTATGGGCAAATCAAGACGATTTATCCGCAGAAGAGGTGTTACGAAAAGTAACGCCTATCGATAGTCAATATCACAATAGTATCCCACTTTTAAATAACAGGTTTAGAATCGACAGCGATGTTGCCGAAGTTACCTTAGTGTTTTTCCGTGATTATGGCTCAGCCCCTGTGGTATTAGTGCGCCCTGATGGTTCAAAGTTATATTTAGATAACGATAGTGTCGATGACAGTTACACCTGGTATGAAACAGATACATACGACATGATCGCGTTGAAAAATCCGATGCCAGGTCCATGGCAAGCCGTAGGGCGCATTCTGCCTGAAAGTCGGGTCATGGTTATTGCTGATATTCAGTTAGAAACGGATCCAATTCCTAAGCTTATTTTCTCCGGAGAAACGCTTAAAATGACCGCCAGATTAAGTAATGGCGGACAAAGCATTGATTTAAGCGAATTCAAAGATGTGGTTATCTTATCGGTGGATTTCGCTAGCACTAACAATCCAAATTATGAAAACTTTGGCCTAGGAAGTCGCAATGTTGCGCGCTTTGAAGATAATGGCATGGGGTATGATGAAAAAAACAGTGACGGTGTTTTTACTGGACAATTTAATCTACAAATAGCGCCAGGTGAATGGCAGCCTATTATTTCAGTGCGAACACCTTTGTATTCAAGAGAAAAGGTCTTAAATAAAATCGTTTTACAAAAGAGTCCTTTGTTTGTTTCTCATGTTGCCAATGAAACTGAAACAGGATTTCATCAACTGACCGTAGATGGCGATCCTGAAGCCATCAGCATGGCGACTTTGCTTATTGACGGTAATGTCAAACATCCAACGGGTGAAATCTCACGATTTTCAGTCACTGAAATGACCGATGGAAAGAAAGTTATTGATATTGAAAACACAGATTATGGTACCTATAGAATTAACATGACGGTATTTGCGCAAAGTATGACAGGCAGAGACTTAGTGCTAACGTTGCCTGAATATAGTTTTGAAACTATAGCGCCACCGCCACCTCCCGAACCTGTCGAAGCAGAAGGCTCTGAAACAGAAGGCGAATTAGCTGTTGTGGAAAAAGAAATCGAAGAAGAACCAAATTTTCTTGTGATTGGATTAATAATTAATTTTTCACTGATGCTAGTGGGGGGGGTAATCATATTTTTTATTGTTGATAAGCGTCGTAACCCAGACAATCCAATTCTGCAACGAATGAAAAATAAACTCGGAAAAATCAGCTTTAAATTTGGAAAAAAAGAGCAAACAACCGCTGAAAATGCCTAAGTTTGGACAATAATTCGCCAAGTTCACCAAACTGTAAAAAAACAAGTTGACTAGAGCAGATCAGAACCGTATTATCTGCGCCGCACTTCGGATTGAACACCGAAGTGACGATTTTGACATGCGGAGTGGTAGTTCAGTTGGTTAGAATACCGGCCTGTCACGCCGGGGGTCGCGGGTTCGAGTCCCGTCCACTCCGCCA
>CANMCE010000007.1 GCA_947496235.1 uncultured Glaciecola sp.
ATTTTTGTCACCTAATCCTGATATGCTAAACAGCATACCATCTCTTGTTAGGTGGCCAAACTAACTATGCCACTACAGTTCAAAGATTTTCAATGGCGACAAGACTCTCCATCAAGAGATACCTACCTTTCTGTCGCCTTATCAGAGTCATATAATAAGAAAAGTGCAATTTGGTTTCTAATTGAAGCTTTGGAGAAAATAGAAGCAACCAATTGGCCCGAAGAAAGTTATAAATTAGCATCCTCAGCTTTACTTTGGTGTTGTTCAGCTACGGATCGACGAGTCAGAGATCAAGCAACAAGATGCCTTGGCTTGCTTTTTAAACAATACCCTGTGATATGCCAGCATGCAGTAAACACGTTTACTGGATGTGACGACGACTACATACTTGAAAGCCTGATTCAGGCTATGTATACGTCCTGCTTGCTTTCACCTGAGTCAGCTGAGGACTTTGTACAGCCATTAAATAGATATATTAGAGCAAATAGCGGTTCAAATAACATTTTAATTCGCGAGCACTCCCAGCTATTGAGGCAGGAGCTTGTGAAACTAGGGATTGAAGAAGACAGAATATCAAATCAATATGTAACTCCTTCTTTGCCATTAACATGGCCTATTCTAAGCGATGTGCAGACCTTGCTTAAACTAGAAAATTTGCCCTCAAACATGCGCCTATGGGGTGATCAATTAGGTCCTGACTTTTGGCGCTATGTAGTTGAACCAAGACTTAGGGCCTTTGACCTACAATCACAGAACATAACTCTTGAGAATATTTCCTGCTGGATTATGAGAGAAGCCGAATATATCGGCTATCCCGGATATGGTAATGGCGCCCTCAAACATGACTTGGCAACTCTTCATAAATATGGAAGAGGAAGAGCAAAACCCGGCTATGCAGAAACCATCGGCAAGAAATGTTATTGGGTTGCTTTTCATCGATTGATAGGTCTGTTGGCTGCCAATGTAGCAACGACCCAATCTCGTTGGGAGCCACAATTAACCTCTGATAGATTCTGGTCGTTAGAACTTAGAAAGGTTGATATATCAGATATAAGAGATTTGTCATCAAAGCAAAAGTACCCTCTTAGAAACCTAATAATACAAGATCTTGAGCTGCCAGAAAGCAATGTAAACTATTGGTTGCAGACTGATGATTATTTCGTTGCAAGCAACGTACTTGTCTTGAATGACGAGAGCGGTACAACGTGGATTAACTTGAGTTTTTATTCAGAGGTTCACGCTAAACGAGATGAGGACGACGTCTCGTTCGACGCAGAAAGCTTCCTTAGTATATCTAGCTATCACGGCTATTTTGTTGAACCGAGCAACACTGAAACATTCGAACTCCACAATCATAGTAATGACCACTGCTACCGTGTCTACTTGGCGGAGTACCCTAGAAGCCCAGCTTTCAAACAATGTATTACTGAACAAGATACGACTATTTCAGATGACCAGCGAATATTCTCTAGCATTCAACTATTGAGAGGTGGGGAGTGGGAGTACGATTACTCAAGCAATGTTGAACAAAGCTCTATCAATATGCCTTGTCCTGACTTAATTGAGAAGATGAACCTTCGCTGGGATCAAGACAGTGGATGGCTCGATGAAAACCAAGACTTGGCTGCGTTTAGTCATAACATTGATAGAAATTCTTCTTTGTTTATTAGGAAAGACACCTTAGATAGCTACCTATCTAAGTTTGGTAAGTCTTTGGTATTTTCGCGTTTTTGTAGAAAACAGTTCAGCCGGGGTTTTGCCAACGATGCAAAATTAATGGAAGTCACTAGTAGGTACATTTACACGCCAAGCGATTGCTCTTTAAAACGCATTAGCGAAGATATCGAGTACTTGGGCTTTGAGCCTAGCGAAGAACCAGAGTAAAATCTCTGGAAAATAGCTTCAAGCCATACTCTTTTCAGGAAAAATAGTCACAAAAACTAATTTTTCTGGAAAGAGCCTGAATGCCACACTACAAAAGGCGTTGCAGAAAAATTCCAGACGCTGGGTGTGATAGTAGATTCATACCCTAACTTAATGCTCTGTAGCTCAGAAAATTAGGTGAACAAGGGGGCTAGTGAGAATCTGGTCCTGTCATTTTTTCTGAACACCACTTTCGTAACATTTGTGCTAACTGCTCCTCTTCTACCGGTTTAGTTAGCACATCGTTCATACCTGCCTCTATGCACCTTTGCTGATCCTCAGGTAACACATTTGCGGTTAGCGCAACTATGGGTACCCCTAAATAATGATGCAGTTTGCGAATTTGCTCCGTCGCTTCTATACCATCCATAACGGGCATTTGCATATCCATAAAAATTAAATCAAAGGAATGATGTCCAGTTAATTTTAAGGCTTCAAGTCCATTTTCTGCGATTTCAACTTGCCCTACGCCCTGACTTTCTAAGAATGCACTGAGTACAATTTGATTGACTTCGTTGTCTTCAACTACTAGAACGCGTAAATTCGAAAATTCAGAAGATGTAGCTTCATCTTGTTTGGCATTTTCCGTTTGATTTTCCGGTGCAGGCGCAACCGGGAGTGTCAGTTCAAAGAAAAAGCGCGACCCAGTATCTTCTTCGCTTTCTATTTTTAACTCACTGCCCATAGCATCCAATAGCTTGGTGGATATGGTCAATCCTAAACCGGTGCCGCCAAATCTTCGCGTAATGGTAGAGTCTGCTTGCTTGAAAGCCTCAAATAAGGTGCTAATGTGCTGCTTAGAAATTCCGATCCCGGTATCTTCAACACTAAACAAAATCTTCGCTTCATTCTGTTCTGTGCGCTGACCTTTTACATCTATGCTTACACGCCCTTCGGGGGTAAACTTTATCGCATTGGTTATTAAATTAATTAATACCTGATTGAGTCGTGTAACATCACCAATTACTCTATGAATGTCCTTGGGAAGACTATTGCCCACCACCAAAACTAACCCCTTTCTTTTCGCTAGTGGCTCATATAAATGACGAAGCTCGAATAACATGGTGTCAATTGAAAATGGCGCTTGTTCAAACTCGACTTTCCCCGACTCTATTTTACTCAGATCCAGAATATCATTTAAAATGACCATTAAGTTTTTACCAGAAGAATTGACAACATCTAACATTTTCTTTTGATGGGGATCCAAGTCGGTTTTTTGCAATAGGGCGACCATGCCTAATAGGCCATTCATAGGTGTTCGAATTTCATGGCTCATATTGGCCAAGAATTCGGATTTAATTTTTGAGGTATCTTCAGCTTGTTGCTTTGCCTCCACAAAAGCTTCGCTTAACTCTCTAAATTCATGAGCAGCGGAAGCTAAGACTCCAATTTCATCTTTTCGTGCTAAATCATGAATATCAGCAGATAAATCGCCTTCCAAGAAACCTTTAAAACTTTCAGTCAAACGTTTAATTGCCTGTGTTATATGTAAATGGAAAAATAAGGTAACGCCAACAAATAACAACAACGCGGTGATAGCCATTGCATTAAGTACAGTTTGCGTTACTTTAATACTAGATTCACTTTGGTTCTTGATATTAACTAAGTCTTGTAGTGACTGTTGACGAAGGATATCAGCCAAAGCGCTAAATTCTATGGCGTCTCCTGCCATAACTACATTGATAAGCGTAAGGTAATTACGATTTGCCTGAACGCTTTGAGCAAAGGTAGTTTGGTACAACTCAGATATTTCTATAACCTCTTGAATTGATCCTTGGTTATCTTTTGAAAACTGTGGGCTCAGTAATTGAATGAGGTCTTGGAATCTATCCAATCCTTGTTGTACATTTTTTCTATGGCTATATTCCTTCTTTGCCAGAAACAGATTTGCAGACCAATTTACTTGATGCCAAGTATTTAATGCATCCAAAATAATGAGCTGGTCATCTTTACTAGATACCTTATCTAGCAGTTCGTTAAATATCGCTTTCACTTGTTGATACTGTTGGGGTAATTGAGTTTCTATAAGTGCATTTTTTGTAGCAAAGCGTCTATCCATTACCGATAGATTGGCACCATACCTGTCAACCAAAGCTTTCATAGAAGCGATGACGTCTTTATTTTTTTCGCTTTGTGCATAGCCTTCCAATGCTAATACACGTTTTTCAATATCTTTGTGTTTGACTTTGATTTTATCAAGTATTACTTGATTGCCAGAACCACTATAAACAGTAATGTCTCTTTGTAATTCAACAATTTCCCGGTTAATCTGAAGGATTTCAACAGAGGTATTCGAAATCGCAACTACGCTAGTTACCGATTTATCAATTTGCTGTAATCGTCCTAGCAAAATGATATATACAATTAGCATTACAACTACGAATAACCCAGTTCCTGCTAGAATTTTGGTCGCTATAGAGCGTACTGAAATCATGCTAACGAAAAACCTTAGGCATTGAGAAGCTCATACCATTTATCCAGGCTGTAATCATAATTATCCATCACTGTATTCCATACTGCTATATTGGAAAAACGCTTAAAGTAACTACCACCATCACGGGTCTGCCCTGACTGAACCGCTATATTGCCATCGGTTCCTTTTAACATTGTTGCTGCTTCTTTACCCTCATACCAATAATCCCATTCAGCTTGCGTCATAAGAGGCTTACTTCGTTGCGGATTTGAGATGTAGTAACCTTGACGAGCGATAAAAGCCCCCGGATACCCAGATAACCACCAATTCATATAATCATAGGCAGCATCTTTGACATGGCCTTGCGTATATTTCGACATGCACATTACCCCATGCCAAGCTCGGTAGCCTTCTTTTGGCGCCGCATAAACTACAGGAACACCCTGTCCTTTTAATGAACTTACACCGGGAGAGAACATACTTTGAATTCGCACTCTATCGGTTTTCATAAATTCAACCGATTGTGGCACTGATGTCCAAAAACCAGCAAAATGCCCTTCCCTTTTTTTAGCTAACAAAATTGAAAATAGCTGATCAATCTCTTCAATTGTCATATTGCCAATGTTATTAAACTGCATTAGACCTTTAGCTTGAACGGCCAAAGCGGCATCAAATATGCCTATAGTCGGTGCATTCACCAAGGCTACTTTTCCACGATAATTATCGTCTAACAACCACCCCCAAGATTCAGTTTCATAGGACGTACCTCTTGATATGTATTGGGTGTTATAGCCAAAAGAGTCCACATTATGGACATAGGGCAAAAAACTAATTGCTTTGGTAGGACTGCTTCCAAGTCTTTGATTCGGTTGAACGAAAAGGAGTTTATGTGGTGAGTCACCCGCAGCAATTTTACCATTTGGCTGCAAGGTCCCCGTCTTTGAAAGAGAATTTATTTCATCCCAATATGTTAACCGGTCAACGTCTATGGGCTGAATTGCCTCAGCTTGCCACAAAATATTAATAGAATCTGACCACTGTTCATAGAGATCAAAGGACATTGGATCAGCTGCAGCCTTTTGCAAAACAGCAGCACTCCCCATTGGCGTGAACTCTATCTTAAAACCCAACTCTTTCATCGCTAATTGACGAAGTTCTTCTTGCAGGGTTACATGAGTTCCCATAACCCTCAAGGTAACTTTTTGTTTTGCAAATACATAAGGCGCTTTACTGATACAAGCAGTTGCGGCCAGACCCGCGCCCATTGATTTAAGAAAGTGTCTTCGGGTTACAGAATTCGTCATATTATATGTCGCTCATTTAACAGCTTTTTTTAGTATAGTTCAACAAATTTGAACTAAGTGATTAAATGTTTGATTAAACTGCAATCGGCTTTAGTGTTATCGGTCATATTTCCTTCTGCTTAACCTTTTGTATCTTTTGTATCTTTTTGTTCGTCCACGTAATCCCACATTTCGCGAAGCTGTTCGGAGAATCCTGAGTTTAATAACGGAAATCGATGAAAAGTTTTAGGATCAAGGGATATTTGCTCGATATGAAAGCCTGCTCTGATCCCATAGCGTTTCCAAGGATTGCGGCAGAAAAAAGTAAACCAGCGCTGTATAAAGCTTGCTAGTTCTGAAAATGCGTATCGGTCACCGTAACCTTCTATCAATAATTCTACCAGTATACTTTTCGGCCACATCTGTTTAATCAGGTAACAGTCCATAATAAAATCACAGATGTCATAAGGCATTAAGTCTTCTTCATCTGTTTGAGCTTCGGGACGAAGTTCAGCCGTGGGTTGTTGCTGGTTAATTAACTTCAATGATGGTAATTTAATCTGGGTTTTCTCGAACTTACTACTAGCGATTGGTAGTCCTTGATTTTCCAGCCATAAATTTAACTTTCTAATTCGTGATTTCGAAATCCCCGATATTGCCGACATTACGCCTGATGTATCGCCATCCATGGTGGCATAGCCTAACGCAGATTCAGATAAATTTGAGGTTGCAATAAGTAGTTTATTGGACCGATTTGCTAACATCCAAACACCCGGACTTCGCGCTCTGGCCTGAATATTCTGCAACGCAATATCGTCCTTTTCCCACCCTAACGGGTCTTCTGGTGTTAAGCTATTTACCAAATCATTATAGGCAGATACCAAAGGCTGAATATTCCACTGTTCAAATCTGGCGCCTATTTCTTTTGCGATGCCTTGAGCTGCGTTGAACGTAGTGTCAGAACTATTATCCGTTCCTTGATACAAAGTCCATAGCAGATGTGGCATTACTTCATTCTGCACCAAAGCTACGGGATCATTGTGCCTGGAATCGTCTATTGTGACCTCTAATGCAGCATCTATGATAGATTTATAACGGGTTATCCCAAGTTGGTGTATCGCTATTAATTGACTAAAATAAACCAAACAAGCCACTAAACCAGAATCAGCCCCGCCTGATAGACTTACCATGTAGCCTTTTGTCTTGGTCCTCAACATCCAATCCCATAAGCCGTTGCCTATGGCGTAACAGATTTCCGCATAATCTAAATCGTCTTTATCCATGGAGGCCCAAAAATCAGCCAAAGTACTATTGCTACTTTTGTCATAAACGGCTTTATTTTGTTTGCTAAACCCTTGACTTTGTAAACAAATATTAATCGGTAAGGAAATGATATTTTCATCTATATTGGCAATAGATTCACTGCTATTGATTCGTGAAACCCGATTAGCACTTATATTCACTAACACATGATTGATTAACACTTCAGCTACATGAAAACGCTCGCCGAATGACTTAATGTCACCTTCAGAGGCAATCATACATCCAGCATCAAATATGCTGGTGCCATTTTCTGTCCCGTTTAAATTTGCATAAGCATATGCGACACCAAAAGCTCTCGATCCTTCTCTAACAAATTGTTTTCGGATTGCATTTTTACCCACTGCAAAGTGAGAGGCACTTGGATTAAGAATAACATCGACATTTCGTTGGTATAAATCTCGTCCAGGGCGGTTGCTTATCCAAGAATCTTCGCAGGTTTCGAAACCAATGCGTATTCCCATAGCGTCAATAACAATATCACCCATGGGCACATTAAATTTTGGATGATTCATGACCTTTTTTCGAGGCCAGGCTTCAAACCACCTGGGTTCGTAATGTAGGCCATTTCGCGCTAAAAACTGTTTGCACGAAAAACCATGTAATCCTTGCTGTGAAATAACTGCGATGGCGTTAAATACCTGACCACCAGGGAACATGATTGGCATACCCAATGCCATTATCATATTGTTAGCGGAGTCTTGATTACAAGATTGCTGTATCCCCTGAATGACTCTAGCTAACGCAGCTTCCGCAGCATCGTTGAATTCCTGAAAAGTAAAGTTATCTTCGCAGCCATATCCGGTAAGGGCGAGTTCAGGGAACAGCAACAAGTTAACATTCGCTGACAAAGCTTGTTCATATGCTTGCATAATGCGCTTAACATTTCCGTTAAAATCAAATGGAATCTGTCGAAGGGCCACAGTGCCAATTCGCGTGTAATGTGCCATACAAACTTTTACCTTTTATTAGTATACACAATACATTATAGGGTTAAGGCTAATTTGTACATCTTGAATGTTGGTGAGCATTTATTGATAAGTCTTTACATTAACGGTATCTTGCCAATGAGAAATTGGAGGTTGCGTGAAATTAGTTATTTTTGGTTCTGCTTTTAATCCACCCACTAAGGGTCATGAAGACGCCATTTCTCATTTATTGTCCGATAAACACAATTTTGATCGCGTGTTACTTATTCCCTCTTTTCGTCACGCATTTAATAAGCAAATGTTAGATTACAACTATCGTAAAGATTTACTAGCTGATTTTGTGGCTGATATAGATGACCCAAGAGTGGATAGCTTGCCCATTGAAGACACAATTTCAAAAGATGATCACCCTGTGTTTACCTATGATCTATTGCATCATCTTTCTACAAGTGTTTTTCCTGAGGATGAGCTGTTCTTCGCCATTGGTCCAGATAACGCAAAAATTTGGCACAAATTCTATAAGGCTGATGAAATTACTCAGCGATGGTCCTTGATAGAAGTACCAGAGCGAAAACCCATTCGTTCCACTCTGGTTCGTCGAAAGATACGCCTAGATGAGGACATTTCAGCCTTGGTGACCCCATCTGTCGCAAAGCGCATTAAACAATATAAATTATACCTTTAGTACTCATTCGAGATTAAAGATACTAGAGTTCATTCTCAGCAAATTCCGCCAAACGGCTTCTTACTACGCCGTCTAAGCTTACGGTTGAACTCCCTGAGAAGAATTTAAATTTTTCTACCAAATAAGTTAAACCAGAGGTCAACGGATTTACCCCGTAATTAAAATGTTACCACGACCCCGTAATTGACATTTTACTAATTTGCGTTACCGTTTATTACCTCTTAAGTGGAGTAGTAATGAAAGTTCCAAGCGTAGCACAAGTTATTAAAACGAACATTAATATCGGCAGGATTCCATATTTCGAAAGAAACCAAAAGGGAGAAATTATTGAGCAACAAGTTGAAGGTCATAGTCTTCGAAATGTTATTTATCAAGAGAACAGGATTGTCGAACAATTCCATCTAATTTGTTGCACAGAAAGACTGGATTTATGTTTAGCATTCAATTTATATTTGATTGAACGTTACACTGGTGAGTATTCACTGAGAAAGAACAGAGATAGCGAGACGGAAAAACATGTTCATACGTCAGGCTATCTAACCTCTAAGAAAAAAAGTGAAGGTGTTGAAGTTGAAGCTATCAAGACCATAGCAAAAGACTTAAAAGCATTTGTGGATTGGATCATTGCGGACGGATGCTCGTTGGAAGAAGTATATGCCGTTCCAAAGAGTTATGATGTAAATAGCATAGATGAGTCGAAAGCAATTTTGCCAATTTGGAGATTTCAAAAATACCTGACCCAATGTGTCGAAAGTAATGAATACTCCTACAATCTTGCAAACAGAATATGTCGTCATCTGGTCCAGTTCTACGTCTATTTGTACTTGAGAGGGGATGTCCGCAACCTACCGTTTAGCTACAAGCTCCGAGGAATAAATGTAAAGAAGAAGGATGGGTTACAGTCGTTTTTCGCAATCCCTGGACTTGATTCTAGCTCCAACTATAAACAAGCAATCGAAGCGTACATTAGCAACTTTAAGATTCCAAGAACAGCCAAACAAAAAAAAGCACCAGACGGTATTAAAGAACTACAACCATTTAACAGCACAGAGTTGTTTCACGCTTTTAATTCAGAACACTATACCAACCCAACATGTAAAGCAATGATTAACTGTGCGCTACTCGCGGGGCTACGAGATTTTGAAGTCATCTCCCTAGATTACAGTGATCTTACCAATCCAAATGACACAGGAAGAGCGATTTTCAAAATTCAATTGAATAGAAAATTTTCTAAGACGGTAAATCTAACGATTTCCCTTACATTGATGCAAATCCTCTGGGACTACACCCAAACGGACATATACCGTCAAAGACGTATAAAGCATGAAACAAAGTACGGTGTTAATAACGAAAAGCACCCACTGCCATTGTTCATAAACAAAGAGGGTGAACGTATGGAGCGAGGAACACCGGGTACATATATACGACTGATTCGAACTGAATTAAGAGCCAAAAATCAATTTGAATTAAAACGTACTTTTCATGATTTGCGTGCGACATTCGCAACATATTTTGCAATAGCAATGATTAAAAAGGGATATAAGCCAGAAGAAATTAAGGCGCGGCTAATCGTGTTGATGTCTCATGAAAACTTTGACACTACGCAAAAGTATCTTGATTTTGCGGTCAGTGGTGGGTTCGGGAAACACGGTGCAATGGAGGCCTGGGTAGTTGATATCTACTCCGATGTTTACAAGAAGATTGAGGATGATGCAAAACGATCTAAAAGAGGAATGAAATGAAAAGGCGAATTAAAGGTGTCACATATATAACAGCATTCCTACCAGATCAAGCGTTGGCGATGATGCTAAAACCTTAATAGATATTTCCGAAAACAAATTAGGATATTCCACAAGCTACATTACTCAAACGCAGCGTTTAAAGGATTTAGCAAACTATATTCCAAAGCTCATTAAATATGACCGAGGGGTTGCTATTAAACAGTTCAGAAACCAAGGGTTTGAGTTCATCAGAAATAATGAAGTCAATTGGGCTTTGTTAGAATCGGTTATATTTCGTTACGAGGCCGAGCATTGGCATAGTCTACAAAGTCAGACACATCTGCTTATCAAATCATCTCTGATGTCAAAACGACACCCTAACCCCCGCATTTGCAATAAACCCATCATTCCTAGACCATATATCAGTTGTCCATTGACCACTTGGTGCTCTTGCAGGCAATAGCAATGGATGTTCATCAGTTTGTTTGATATCCAGAAGATTCTCCAGATTTATAAAATAACTCGCACTACCAACCGTAATTTCTCCCATAAGCCCTAAGTGCCAGTAAGGGGCCGACTCATCAATAAACGGATTATCGTTCACGCGTTGCGGACCTGTATAATAAGCTTCGAACCCTACTCGAAATTCATCTTCTTCCTCCCACATTGCAACAAAACCTGCTGAATACTGCGGTGTGAGTGCAATTTTTTGTCTGTCTCCGTCGGCAGCAGCTTGTTCAGTAGCATCTAAGTAAAGATAGCTAGCAGTCAGTTTAATATCGTGCCAATAATATCGTACTAACACTTCCGACCCACGAATTTGACTCTCTCCATCTGCATTAACGAGTCTCACTCGGTCTAGCGTCATATTTTCCTGAGACGAAAAAGCTTCTAACTCTGTTACGTTTTCAACATTTGACCCAAACAATGTAAAGCTCGTTTCTATATTGTTGTAGGTATAGGTAAAGTCCAGCGACGCTGTTTCTGCTTGTTCTTCTACCAAGCCTTGGATGGGTGCCAACCTAGATAACCCTGCGGCTTCAATTTCTTCTACGAATGGGGTAGGTGCGAAATAGCCTTGCCCGTAAGAGCTTCGAATCGTCAAATCGCCAGGTCGATACAGTAGCGAAACCCTTGGGCTTAACTGGGTACCAAAATCACTGTGTTCATCAACTCTAGCGCTAACAGAAGTCGTTAATTTAGAGGTCATTTCATAGTCAACTTGCGCAAATAGACTTGGCACCTCGTAAGAGTAGTCGAATGTAGGAAACGTATCCGATTTATAAATATCAGACAAATACGCTAGACCAACTACCCAATCGCTTCTATCGGTATAACCAGACAAACTACTCTCTAATAAATAACTTTCGTGTTTGTCGTCTTCAATAACATCACCAAAAAGGTGCTTATGCTCTTGCACCATGGCTGAAGCTCTAGTTGAAAAGGTATAAGTGTCCCCTAAGGGCATGCTAAAAACCAAACCACTGTCGTAACGCTTTGAATCCTGCGTTTGTTCAAAAGCGTTACCATCTGCGACCACACCGCCATCCACAGTCCCCCCTCTTCTGTTTTCGGTCATATAACCAGCAGTAAAATACAGACTTTCACCCTCGTCCCCGTTCCAAAATAATCTAGGGCGAACGGTGTAGCGCTCATACCCAGCCAAGTCTATCCAATCGTCATTATCAATATCGACACTTTTTTGGTGGTGAGCGCCTGCGGTTAAGGAGGCTTTCAGTGCTGTTGATAAAGGAGCTTCTATGTACGCCGTGACATCTTGGGCGTCACGGGTAGTTAGATTAACGATAGTCTCTCCATTAAACTCTTCGCCTGGCCGTCTAGAGACAAGATTAATAACGCCACCTAAGGCCGAGCCGCCATACAAAGAAGATGCGGATCCTTTGATTATTTCAACCCTCCCTAAATCAGTAGGCGGGATCTGTAATATGCCGATAGATGCAGCTTGATTTCCATACAGAGGTAATCCATCTGCAAGTAACTGAGTGTATCGCCCGTAAAGGCCTTGTAGACGAATATTTGCGCTGCCAAGAGCGGGTGAAGTTGTCTGAACGCGCACACCTCCTGTCTCTGCAACAAGCATAGATATATTCCCTGGGCGCATGGTTGATTTTTCCATTATCTCTTCACGGTTAATTATCTCTACTCGCATTGGTTGTTCGTCTGCAATCCGACCTGATCGGGTTGCTTGTACAATAATTTTCTCGACGTCTTCATCATCATCGTCATCTTCTTGCTGCAAATCGTTGTTTTCGCTAAGCATGCTGCCAGACCTTAGAGCGGGTTCTTTGGCGTTTGACGCCATCACTAACTTTTGACCGGCAATGGCCTCAAATGCACACGTAAACAAGATAACTAGCGAGGCGATGCGTGATAACGAAAACATAAAACTGCTCCAATTCAAGATTGTTAATGTACAATAACTATAAAGCTTACAGTAACTGGAAGGTCAACATGAAAATCAGCGAATTAGCGAAAGCTACAAATGTGAGTGCTAAAACAATTCGTTATTACGAGCAAGTCAATCTGCTATTGCCAGCTAAAAGAGGTGAAAGTGGATACAGGCATTACGATAAAAAAGATATCGCAACGCTTGTGTTTATAAGGCGTTGTAGAGAGCTTAATATTCCTATTATCGATATAAAGCGCCTGCTCGATGTTCAGAAAAATCCAAACGCTTCTTGCGCCTTTATCGACGAGATGATTCAAAATCAACTTATTCGCATTCAGGAGGCTCAGAAAGAGCTCGCCCTGTTAGAAAAGTCATTAGCGTCACTTGCATCATCGTGCAACAATCATACTGTTGAAGGATGCTCGATACTGCATCAGTTGCAATCAAATTAGCTCAGTCTGATAACACGAAGTGACTTTGGTTTATGTTGTTTCTAAGTGATGAGTCACGAGAGCGCGAACATTTAGTGAAATGTCAGAAAATGCAAGTAATAAACTACTCTCTGCATCTTTTACTCGCAACAACAGTTACCTTTTTGAATTGGCGGGCATTTCACTGTTCCATATGAGCAATAAACGCAGCAGTCTCCCCTAAGAGGTTTCAGTATTGATTTGCAATGAGTGCATTCATAGAAAAATTGACATGCAGTGGTTGGCATTTCCTCTAGTTGGCTATGATTGCATTTAGGACATGTAATTGTTGATAAAAGCTCTATTTCGGACAAATGATAGTGCTCCCAATTTGATTAAAAAAAGCGATTCGAGAGTAAGTTAAGATTTTATTCTTGAAGGGAAACCAGCATTCTCTGTTGCTTTGGTTAGCGTATCAGGGCTAGTAACTTCGTCGTCAAATATCACGACAGCCAGTTTGTTTTCGAATGTAACATCCACTTCTTTTACACCTTTTACACGCTCTAGTGCTTTTTCCACTGTTATTGGGCATGTAGCACAATCCATTGACGGCACTTCTAAAGTAACGGTTATATCTTTAGCAAATGCTACGGTGCTGCTGACTAACAATAATGACGTGAATAATAATTTTTTCATTTTTTCTCCGATTAAATTTCAGTGATAGTAGCTATACTAACCATATAATCCAGTAGTTACTGGTGACAAAAAGAAAAGCCAACAGCGCGGTAGACCAAAAAATTACTATTCTCCGCGCTCTTACTTTAGGGCTCGCGCACAACTCACCCTCCGCACATTCTTTCAATGGGCGATAAGTTTTCCACCCAGCTAATCCAAATAAAACCACTACGGCAAAAATGAAAATAGGTCGATAAGGATCTAAAAGCGTTAAATAGCTGATCCACGTTCCGCTAATGCCCAACAAAAGAAGTACAAGCGGCCCCGCGCAACATGCACTTGCACCGATTGCCGCGGCAAGACCTCCTAAGATAGATACCTGACTACTTTTTACCATGTTATTAAGCAATTTTATTCAAACTGTCTAAAGCATAACTCCCGTACTTAGGTACGGAGTCAAGTGTTAGTTTTATTTGATGGCTGGAGTGATTCGATAATGGGACAAATTTTGTTATTCGAATTATTTTTACAGTCTGATACGAGGGATTCAAGACTGCCTTTAAGACGCGTTAAGTCTTTCAACTTCTCTTCAATAACATCCAGTTTATGTTCAGCAAGAGACTGCACCTCCTCACAATTGCTGTTGCTTAACACTAATAATGACGATATTTCAGCCAACGTAAAACCCAAGTGTTGAGCACGCTTGATAAATAACACCCTTGAAAGTGCTTGCGGAGTATATTGTCTGTAACCTTGAGATGGTTTTATCGGTTGCTGCAACAAGGCCTTCTTTTCATAGAACCGAATAGTCTCTACACCCACATTTGCTTCTTTTGCGAGTTTACTTATTGTGTACATATAAAGCCCTAAATAGTTTGACTCACTTACTAAACAAAAAATAGCATCAAATCATAATTTATACCGAGTTTGCATAAATTCATCACGAGCATCAACAATAACTGATGATGGCAATTCGACAAAAGCGAACGGTATAAACGACACAACCCCTTGGTCGTCATGCTCAGTCACACCCTAAAGTCGCCTATATAGAGCCTGATATCACAGTGTTAGCATGGCAGATGTCTTTTTTAAATACATCTGCCGTTCTCTTCTCCTTTATTTAAGTTTTCTGTCGTGCACAAGTCGATATAAAACAGGCAATACTATCAATGTCAGTAAAGTAGACGAAATTATTCCGCCAATGACCACTGTCGCCAATGGACGCTGTACTTCTGCTCCCGTCCCGACATTCAGCGCCATTGGCACAAAACCAAGGCTAGCAACCAATGCCGTCATCAGTACCGGCCGCAAGCGTGTTAATGCACCATCAACAATAGAATTAATTAACTCTCCTGTTTCTTCTAGTCTTTGGCGGATAAACGACAACATAACCAAACCGTTAAGCACAGCAATGCCAGACAGCGCTATAAAACCGATGCCTGCTGATATAGACAAGGGCATGTCTCTCACCCAAAGCGCAAAAATCCCACCGGTTAACGCTAAAGGCACGCCAGTGAAAATTATCAAAGCGTCTTTCACCGAGCCAAAGGCGATGACTAGCAATGCAAGAATTAAGAAAAGCGTTGCTGGGACAACAAGGCTCAATCGTTGACTCGCACTTTCAAGCTGCTCGAACGTGCCGCCATAATCGACCCAATAACCACTTGGCAATGAAACATTTTCTGCAATTTGCATTTTTGCCTCAGTTACAAACGAGCCTAGGTCGCGCTCTCTTACATTAGCAGTAACCACAATACGGCGCTTGGCGTTTTCTCGGCTGATTTGACTGGGTATACTGGCATATTCTAGCGTTGCAACCTCTGCTATCGGCACATAATTACCATCCCTTGTCATAATAGGTATGCTGCCTAGCGTGTCAAGATTATTGCGAATATCCTCTGAGTAGCGCACCACTATCTCAAATCGCCTGTCGCCCTCGAATATCAAGCCTGCTTCTTTGCCGCCAACCGATGCGCTTAACCATGTTTGCAGGTCAGTGATATCCAAATTATAACGCGCTAAAGCATAAGGTTTGGGATTCACGGTAAAGATGGGAATTTCATCAACTTGCTCAACGCGTGCATCCGCAGCGCCGGGTATATCTTGCAGTACCGCTAATATATCACCGGCCGAATCGCGCAGTTTATTTAAATCATCACCATAAATCTTTATGCCTAAGTCAGCTCTCACGCCACTAATTAATTCGTTAAACCGCATTTGTATAGGTTGAGTAAACTCGTAGTTATTGCCGGGTACGCTTTGAAGCTCACGCTCCATTTGCTCGACAAATTCGGCTTTGGATAAAGTAGGATCTGACCATTGGTCGATAGGTTTCAACATCACGAACGTATCGGTCACATTAGGCGGCATCGCATCTGTGGCAACTTCTGCCGTGCCGGTTTTAGCAAAGACAGTGCTTACTTGTGGGTACTGCATAATGACGTCTTCAAGCCTTTTTTGCATATCCACAGCCTGCTCAATGCCAGTGCCGGGCACTCGCATAGCGTGCAAGGCAATATCACCCTCATCGAGTTGAGGTATAAATTCAGAGCCAAGACGCATGCTTAGCCAAACGCTCACAACGACCAATAATGTCGCTGAGCCTATTACCAACCAACGTAGCTTAAGCGCCCATAACAGAACAGGACGATAGACCGATTTCGCCCCCACTATAATAGGGCTCTCTTTTTCACTGACTTTACCCGACATAAACATCGCAACGGCTGCTGGCACAATAGTGATTGAGAACACCATCGCAGCAAGTAATGCCAAGATGACGGTGGCTGCCATCGGGTGAAACATCTTCCCTTCTACCCCTGTTAAACTGAAAATGGGGATATACACGATTGTAATAATCATCACGCCAAACAGACTCGGCCGTATAACCTCATTGGTTGCTTCATACACAACTTCGAGCCTTTCCTTGATGGGCAGCACTGAGCCGGTTCGCCTCTGCGCTTCACTTAATCGCCTGATACAGTTTTCAACAATAATGACTGCACCATCCACAATTAACCCGAAGTCTAGTGCCCCTAAGCTCATTAAGTTTGCGCTAACGCCTGTTTGCACCATCCCTGTTATTGTGGCGAGCATCGCCAGCGGTATCACAGCGGCGGTAATAATGGCTGCTCTTATGTTGCCAAGCAGCAGAAACAACACCACAATCACCAGTAATGCGCCTTCAACAAGGTTTTTGCGAACGGTGTTGATGGCTTTATCAACCAGTGCGGTCCTATCGTAGACAGTTTCTATTACCACACCGTCGGGCAAGCTAGCTTGGATTTCATCCACTTTGTCAGCCACTGCCAAGGCCACAGCACGACTATTTTCACCAATGAGCATCATCGCAGTGCCTAAGACGGTTTCCTTACCCTCTCGTGTTGCAGCCCCCGTTCGAAGCTCTTTACCAATAGCCACTTCGGCAATATCGTTGACGGTCACTGGAGATTGATTAGTGAGTGTTACCACTACATTACCTATATCTTCAATTGTGGCCAGTTGCGCTTGAGAGCGCACCAGTATTTGTTGACCGTTGCGTTCAACATATCCCGCACCTTGGTTGGCATTATTGCGCTCCAATGCCCGCAGCAGATCGTCAGTGCTCACACTATAATTAAGCATACGTTGAGGATCAGGATTCACATGATATTGCTTGGTAAAGCCGCCAATGGCGTTAACTTCGGTGATACCTTTTACTAGAGCGAGTTGAGGCTTTACCACCCAGTCATGCAACTCTCTTAAAGCCATCGCATCAAAGTCTCTGCCATCGGATGTTAATGTGCCCGGCTCAGAGCTGAGTGTGTACATGTAGATTTCACCTAAACCAGTGGCAATCGGTCCCATCTCTGGCTCAATACCCTCTGGTAGCTGACTTTTAATAATGCCTATGCGCTCATTAATGAGGTTTCTGGCAAAATACAGGTCGGTGCCTTCTTCAAATACGGCGGTCACTTGAGACAAGCCATAACGAGATAGTGAACGGGTATAATCCAAGTTTGGTATACCCGCTAGAGCGTTTTCTACCAAAAAGGTGATGCGTTGTTCAGTTTCAAGCGGCGAATAACCAGTTGCTTGTGTATTAATTTGTACTTGGACATTGGTGATGTCGGGTACTGCGTCAATAGGCAGTTTTTGATAACTAAATAAGCCAAAACCAATGACTAAAAAACTCAGCATCAAAAATATACCGCGCCTGTCTATTGCTGTGCGAATAATGGAAGCTAGCATGTTAAGCCTCCTTTAAAGCCTTGCAGTAGCAAACATGTATATTCGGATTGAATTGAGGCATTAATGGTCATGACCGGCCTCCGATTTTTCCAGATCCGCTTTGATCAGGTAACTATTGGTAACCACAACAAGCTCACCTAATTCAATGCCGCTGATGACTTCAATAAAGCGACCATCCGTCACACCAAGCTGCACGGGGCGTGGTTTATATTCATTATCATAACTAACAAATACCACTTGCTTGTCTTCATACTCTTGCACGGCAGTAACAGGCACCATATGACTTACGGCCTTAGTGGCGGTGGTTACCTGCGCCTTTACTAAAGTGCCTAATGGCCAATAGCCACTGCTATTATCCACAGTGACGTTGGCAAGCGAATGCGGACTGCCATTGGCAGATGGCGTCAGATAAGCAATTTCAGATAGCTGTTCAAAGTTTGCATGTCTTAATTCAACAGCTTGTCCTACCTTAATTTTGCCGAGGTGCTGCGAGAACACGGTTAACTGTGCCCACACATTCTTATAGTTTGCTAATGAAAACAGTACTTGTCCGTTTGATAACTCACCATTATTGGCATGCCGCGCTATTACGTTGCCATCAAAGGGAGAAACAATCGAGTAGCTTTTTAAGCTCTCATTTGATTCTACGACTGCTAAAACATCTCCTTTTTTAACTGTGTCGCCAATATTAACTTTGACATCTTTGATCACACCGTCAAAACGCGCTCTGATATGACTCAATGAACTCGGATCTGCGCTTATTCGGCCATAGAGTGTGGTCGAAAGTGATATGTCGCCAGCGATGACATTTGTGGTGGTAATCCCATTTTGCATAGCCGTCTCATCACTCATCGTAACGACTTCACCAGCGTGTTTATCGTCCTCATGAGAATCACTACCTGTGTGTTTGTCCCCTGCGATTACCGTCCCATGTATCATCATTAGCGTGACGCTTAAAACGAGTGCTTTTAATATTGTGAATGTTTTTAATTGAGTAAATTTATTCATGATCGTTGCTTCTTATCGAAATGTTTGATGGCTGCTGCATAGTGATGTTGTGCTCTAGCTTTTTGGAAGCATTGCTCTTTGCAGTATCAGTTTTTGCAGTGCCGGCTAGTGGAGCCTTAAGTGCAAGACCGGTAAGCGTTTCAATTTCTGTTTTGCTTAGGTGCACTTGAGACGCCGCCTCGATTAATGTCAGGCGCGTATTTAAGAATTCTTGTCGAGTAGATACCCATTCCAAATAGCTAAATCTGCCATCTAAATAAGCGCTTTCGACTAAATCTAAGGCTTCTGTAAGAGGCGGTATGACGGTTTGTTGAATAGCGTCGACCTCTAGTAATGCACGAGTGTGCTCCCCTAAGGCCTGATTAACTGAATGCAATAAACTTTGCACATTGCTCTGTTTTTGCAGTTCTATTGCATCAAGGCGTGCCTTTTGCGCCTCGTATTCGCCTAGATTTCGTTTTTGTTGAAACAATGGCATGCTGATCCCGGCTATTAGAGCAGTTTCATCAATACCTTGTATTCGTCGAACACCCGCCGTCCATTCAATGTCAGCTCGATTATTGGCTTGCACTAATCTAAGCTGCGCCGCTTGAACGCGGCTTTGTTTTGCAAACAGGTCTATATGCGGACTGCTTTGGATAGCGGTCGAAAGCGTCTCAAATGAGCCAATGTCTTGAAACGCAAAAAGTTGACCTTCCACTCGCTTAAAAGTGGGCGTTTGTTCGCCCCACATGATGGCAAGACTGCGCATTGCAAATTGAAGACTTTCTTGAGCTAATTTAACATCGAGTTTTGCTTGGGCTAGCGCGGCTTGGGCGCGTTTTTGCTCTAGCAATGGTGACGCGCCTGCATCAACCCGCTTAGCAACTGCGTTATAGGTATAGAGTGCAAGCGACTGTGCGTCGTTTTGCACGTCTAAGGTGGCCTGCAATACGAGTGCTTTGATGTAACGACGATTCAGCTCGCCGAGGACATCTAATGTGCGTATTTTCTTTTCCACTTCTTGTTGTATTTTACGCTCAGAGAGTACATTCAACCTCGCGCTAGGCTTGTCGTTGAGCTGTAGTACAGATGACAAGGTCAAACTGACTTCAAGCTCCTTAATGCCCGACACCTCGCCGGTTCCCATAAAGTTCTCTAGTTCAATCCCAGCGTTCAGTGCGGGTTTAAGCGCGGCGGTTTTTGATTCGCCGTCAATTACTCGCTGTCTAAATTCAAACTCATATAAACTTGGATTATTGGCAAGTGTAAGTCTTACCGTATCTTCAAGGTTCAGCGTTTCTCGCACAGGCGCTTGAACACCATCATCTATATAGCGATTAGTTTGTACCGCTTGAGCGGTAAGTGGGCTAAACGTTAAGCCCAATGCGCAAGCAAACGTAATGGCGCGTGCATGCACAAAAATATGAAACATTTTCATTAGAGTATCCTAATAATTTATCAATATTCAGCGTCGCAAGCTTTTTAGCGCGACACTATCGAAAGCGATATTAGGATGGTGTTTTGGGTGGGCGTAGTAATCGGTTGATGGGTGCGTCGATAATCGCATCCAAATAATTAAAATTGTGAATAGATACCACAGCTTGTAGATTGTTGATGTTGTGCTGACCTAACCACTGTGCATGCGTACCGTGGCAGTGGCCACAATGGTGGCAATCGGCAGGGTTGTGGTGGTCTGCTTTTGCTGACTCACCAAGCGCTTTAGTTGGCATATCGTTTGAAGCTTGATTGTGCTCTGAATGCTGGTGTTCATGTTGCAAATGTTGAGTATCGATGGCATGAAAATCTAAGGAATTCGCCACAGCAGAAAACGACTGAAAGAGTATCAGCGAGATCATGATGTAACTTATACATTTTAAATTTTTCATGAGCGCGAGTCTACCAAGTCTATTTCACTTCGTCACGACATTGTTCATCGGCAAATTCTATTTCGACTGTAGTGTGTTCAAAGTCGTACTTTGCTAATGATGTTTGTACGCTATGCTTCAATGTTTGGATGTGCTCAATGTTCACCTCACCCTGTAAAACAAGATGGACTGTCATGACATTTCGCTCGCCGTCTAAAGACCAAATATGAAAATGATGGAGGTCGCTTACCTTATCGTTTGCAAGCAAGTCGTTTCGGATTTTTGACATTTGCTCCTCATCTGGTGTTGCTTGTAAAAACAACATCAGGGTTTCTTTTAGGTTACGAAACACATTGAAGAGAATGAACAAAGTAAAGCCAATGGACAGGATGGGATCTAAAATCGCCCATGGCTTAAACATTAAGACGATCGATACAATAAATACGGCCACCCAACCGAGCACGTCTTCTAACAAGTGCCAATTAAGCACGCGTTCATTTAATGACGTTCCTTCACTTAGTTTATAAGCGGCAAAACCGTTTACTGCCATACCAAAAATCGATAATGCTAACATCCCTTCAACTTGGGGCATTTCAGGCTCTGCCAAACGAGGTATCGCTTCAAACAATATCCAAATCGAGCCCACCGTGAGCACTAAACCGTTAATTAATGCGCCCAATAAAGAAAAGCGTTTGTAGCCATATGAAAACGTTTGATTAGCATCTTTGTCGCTAAGCTTGTTCAATCCCCACGCTGTGCCAATTGACAAACTATCGCCTAGATCATGCACTGCATCTGCCATAATAGCGGTGCTATTGGTTAGCCAACCACCAATAAATTCAATAATGGTGAACACCACATTTAAGAAGAATGCCCAACCGATGCGTTTTGACGCATCCTTTGAATTTTCATGCGAGTGTGAATGACTATGTGAATGATTATGACTGTGCATGTCTAATCTTATCCAAGATTGATTTATTTGCAGACGAAACTGGCATGGGCTTGAATGGGCTAACATTTGCACCACCCGTGTTACCGTCTGGAAGCAAGCCTATCGCTGTTTTCGTTAAGGCACCCATTATTCTAAATATTTGCCCGAATACTTCTTTCATGTCCTTGTGTTTTAATCCAAATTTCAGCATTTTATAATGCACTCGGGTATGGTGATAAGTAGAGTGCTGTCCAATCACATGTGCATCTTCTAAAGCTTTAAATCCTGCTTCATCATCTTGATGTAAAAACGCATGTTGTGCATCTCTTAGTTTTTTATCTACATAGGGTTGTGCTGCTTGAGTGAAATTCATAATGCTTCTCCGGCAGATTGACTGTTATCACGAAGCTCTTGTTTAGCGTCTTTTAATATTGAAATTGCACCGCGTAAAACGATGATAGACACAATAAGGCCAATCACTAAATCGGGCCAGCGAGTGTCAAATAAGTAAACCGTCACGCCTGCTAATATTACGCCCATGTTGGCAATGACGTCATTCGCAGAGAAAATCCAACTCGCTCGCATATGTACTTCGCCGCTCTTCTGTTTTCTAATGATTAATAAACATATGACGTTGGCGATTAAGGCAACAAAACCCATCCCTATCATTAACAATGACTCTGGGTCACTGCCTAATATCGAACGACGAGCAATATCAAATAAAATAATGAGGCCTAGTATTAATTGAAAATAGCCGCTAATTTTTGCCGCGTTTGCTTTATGAATAATGGTTTTGCCCACTGCATAAATACCAATACCATACACGACCGCATCTGCTAGCATATCCAACGAATCTGCAATAAGCGCTGTTGAGTCAGCCAATAAGCCTACACTCATTTCAACGACGAACATTACGGCATTAATGCCTAACAACCAATACAACACCCTTTTTTGTTCTTGGTCTTTGATTTCAATGTCGCACCCACACCCGCTCATAAAAAACACTCGCTTTACTGACTCATGACACAAGTGTAAACTCTATACTTGGTATAGAGTCAAGCGCGTCAGGTAAAGAAAAATGAAAATAGGACAGTTAGCAGATAAAACAGGCCTAAGTATTCAAACTATTCGCTTTTATGAACGAAAGGCGTTGTTAGCAGCACCAGAGCGCACGCAATCGAATTATCGAAGTTATTCGGACGAAGCACTAAAGCAGTTGCTGTTTATTAAGCAATGCCGTGCGCTCGATATGACGATTGAAGAAATTAGTTTAGTACTAGAAACACGAGCTAACCCAGAGAGCAGTTGCGAAAGTGTTAATGCTACGATTGACAAACACATTGATGATATTGAGCATCGAATATCTGAGTTAAACGCTCTACAAAAAACACTGCAATCCATGCGTGCCGCTTGTGATGATGACAAAAAAATCAAGGAATGCGGTGTACTGCATCAGTTAGATAGTATTGTAGATTCGCACTGCCCTACAAAACGTAATGACTGAGCCTCAATGACTCGTTCGCTAGCGAACGGTATAACAAGTTGTTGCCTCACAATAAATAGTATTTCCAATGAAACGCTAGTTTTACCGATTGGGTTATAAAATTAAATATCCTGAAATCTATTTAATCCTTGAGCCATCCGCACAATTTCTTGATTTTCCAGTGCCAGTAAGTTGTCCAAAAGTTCTTTATGATGAGGGATTACAGCCTGCTCTCTTAGATAAGAATAAAGTGCTATCACTTCTTGATGTTGTTCAATTACGATTGCTGCAATCTCTGAATCTGTTTTTTGTTCAAATGCACCGTCGCAGTGGTCGTGCAAGACAATCGGATTCTTCTCCAAATATTCTATAAAGAGCGTTTCCAACTCTCCAGATTCCGCTTTTACTGAAAATGATTTTATAAGCGCTGCTAAGTGCTCCTCATGAGCAATCAAATATTGCATTGCCATTTTTGAGCGCTCAGAATTATTTGGTTCGCAATGCGTGAGGCAGCTTGCTAGTTGTTTGTGGAAATCGATGGTCCACTCTAAAATATCTCTTACACTTTCTATTTTCATACTAACTCTCGATATCCCGCACAGATTAAAAAGATTCCAGTCAGAAATTTAAATTATATACCGCGTAAAATCATAACGGCTAGATTACAGTTGCATTACAAATTTGTCAGTTCCGCTCTTTTACATAGTGTTTCACGTTGGGTCACTTTAAATTAAAAATTAAGCCATGAATACGTCACCACTTATTCGCTTATTACAATTGGGAATGAGGCTAAAACTCTCATCTAGGCAGGACTATTCATAGTCGGACTGCTTTTTGCACTACTCTCAAATAAGATTAGGGGAGAGTGACTATAAGAACATTAAGTTGTGCTCTACTTCCCAAGAACTAGGGCGTTTTGACTTGGTTTGTTGTAATAGAGCGATTTTTATTTCTGTAAGGTTGATTGCAATATTTACCTATATATGTGAACTTTTTACCCGATATTGACGGGGTTTGAGCAACATTATGAACGCAAATAAAACAGATAAAGGATTACTTAGTGCATTTGTAAAATGCGCTGGGTGCCTTGCTTTGCTTGTTTTATCATTGTCTAGTGTTGCATGTGAGCCTTCAGACAAAAATGACGCAAATGCCAATTTCATTGAGTCCGTAACGACTCAACATCAATCTGACAATACACAACAGTCGGAACATCAAAATCATACAGAGTGCGACAGTAAGTGTTGTGACGGTGTTTGTGAATGTAAATTAGGCTCATGCTTTAATTTTACAGCAATGGTTGCGCATGATTTGAAATCAATTAGTGCGCCGTCCTCTTCGCACTTTTATTTCTCCAATTTTTATCATTTTTACTCGGGGTTCAGCCTCCTGAGGCCACCTAAACTTCATTTGATTTCTTAAGTAGTTTTCAGTTTACCGACGGACAAACATATCAATATTGCATACCGATAATGCAGTTTGTGGCACATGTCGCAAATAAAATGAGGTTCTTATGAATAATCGAATGAAACAAAATCGGCGCGTTTTTTTGAAAAATGCTGCCTATGCGACTGGTGGATTGGCCTTGCTAGGTCAAATGAGAGCACCATGGGCTTTCCCAGAAGGTTATAGCAATAGCAACAATCATAGCGGTATTGCTAAAGTCAACTACGGTAATGCGGTAGTAGGTGGGGAAAATATTAAGATGACGATCTCTCGTCAGCAAAAAAAAATTGCCGGCGATATTGCAAGGCCCATTACCATCAACGACATATCACCTGGCCCATTGCTCCGGTTAAGAGAAGGTCAGCAAGTTAAGATTCATGTTACCAACGAATTACCAGACAGCACGTCTATTCATTGGCATGGTTTTATTCTCCCATTTAATATGGATGGAGTACCTGGCGTTTCATTTCCTGGTATCGACCCTAACTCTACGTTTACCTATGAATTTGATATAGAACAAAACGGCACCTATTGGTATCACAGCCACTCGGGCTTGCAAGAGCAGTTAGGTCATTTGGGGCCTGTCATTATCGACCCTGTTGACGGTGACATAGGTGCAGACAGAGAGCATGTCATTCAATTGAGCGATTGGACCTTTGAGGATCCACATGATGTGTTTAGACATTTAAAGGTAGCAGAGGGTTACTACAATTATCAACAACGTACGATAAGCGACACTGTTAACGATATTAAAAAACAAGGTTTTGTTAATACAGTAAAAGAAAGAGCTATGTGGGCCAATATGCGGATGAATCCCAGAGATATTCTCGATGTAACAGGCTCCACATATACATATTTAATGAATGGCAGAGATGCTCAAACCAACTGGACCGCGCTCTATAAGCCCAATGAAAGCATTCGATTAAGGCTCATAAATGGCTCCGCAATGACGTATTTCGATTTTCGTATTCCGGGCCTCGAAATGACGGTAGTGGCTGCTGATGGACAACCAATAAAACCCGTTAAAGTCGATGAACTTCGAATTGCGGTTGCTGAAACCTATGACGTCATTGTAAGACCCGTCGGCTCGAACACATATACTCTTTTCGCAGAGAGCATGGATAGAAGTGGCTTCGTTAGAGGAACCCTAAGTACTGAACTTGGAAAAGAAGCACATGTGCCAACATTGCGCAAAATGCCAGAGCGGGGCATGGCAGCTATGGGGATGAGCTCAGACATGTCAGGAATGGAAGGAATGAATGAAATGGACACGTCGGCCGCTGACGTTAAGAGCCGAGCAACATCATCTGGCTCTTCCATGGCTCATTTGAATGGCCACTCATCTATGCCCTCTCGTGCACTGCCAGTAGACGACATTAATATAAAGCATGATGAAAACGGTCATGGTCCTGGTGCAAGTATGCTTGCAAATAATCCCACAAGTCGACTCGATGAACCGGGTGTTGGTTTAGAGAATGTGAAGCATCGAGTATTGCTGTATAGCGACTTAACAGGTGCCAAAGAATGGCCCGATACCAGAGAGCCGAAGCAAACAGTTGAACTGCACCTCACAGGTAATATGGAACGTTACATGTGGTCATTCGATGGACTCAAATTTAATGAAGTCGATGGCCCCATTCATTTTAGGTATGGTGAACGAATTCGTTTGATTTTAGTAAACGATTCTATGATGAACCATCCGATCCACTTGCATGGTATGTGGATGGAGTTAGAAAACGGGAATTATCCGCCCCCTCGAAAACATACGATAAGTTTAAAACCCAGTGAAAAAGTTTCGCTGTTGATAAGTGCAGACGCCCCTGGTAATTGGGCATTTCATTGTCACCTGCTCTATCACATGGATGCGGGCATGTTCAGAATCGTATCGGTCTCGTAGGGGAATATTATGAAAAACACTTTTAAAGTTTTCAGCACTATACTGGTTGGTCTTTGCGCGTCCTCAAATGCGCAAGAGATACCGTCAGATTGGCCGCAACCTGTCGAACAATACAATACGGGGATGGTTTTATTTGACCGTCTTGAATATACGCGCACAAACGATGAAGAAAACATCGGAGTGTGGGACATGATTGGATGGTACGGCGGTGATACCTATCGCCTTTACTTCAAAAGTGAAGGGGAAAACAAGCAAGATGATGGTGAACCCACAGATTTAGAGCGAGCCGAGCTTCTTGCAAGTAAATTGATTGCGCCATTTTGGGAATTTCAAGCCGGTGTTGGCACAAGAGGAACCTTAAGTAGCGAATCTAATATGGAGAACTATGCAGTCATAAGCTTATATGGAGTCGCTCCTTATCAATTCGAAATGGATAACTCCATTGTCATTAATGAGGATGGTGAAATCAGTTTCTCAGTAGAAGCCGAGTATGAAATTAGAGTCACCCAAACATCATTTTTGCAACCGAGACTTGCCTTGTCTGGTTCGCTTTCAGAATCTGAAAGGTTCGACCGGCCCTCTGGCTTCAATTCAATACGCATAGGTTTTCGATATCGCTATGAGTTTGCAAGAGAGTTTGCGCCATACGCGGGTATTTATTGGAGTCGAAGTCTTGGTAATAGCGCTGATATCGCTCGAAACAATGGTGCGTCAGTAAGTGAAACTGGTCTCGTGGTGGGTGCTCGGTTCTGGTTTTAAGGGCTTTAGAAAGGAGCAGTAAATGGAAGTAATTAGTCAGTTGATAGTAGCTTTAATAGCGATTGGATTGTCAACCACGAGTCATTTTTTAAGCCTCAGAGCGTTAAAGAATCGTGTCGTGAGCTCAGACCTTTCTGCATACCTAAAGCTCATTGCAGTAGTGTACGGCATAACCTTTAGCCAGTTAATAGCTGCCTTTTGGTTCGCCGTCGGGTTTGTGGTATCTGTAGAGATCGGTTTAGGCGATTTGCAGGGATCAACTTCTCTTAGTTTTATTGAAATTTATTACTTCTCACTGATCAATTTAACCACCTTAGGATTGGCTCAACTAACGCCCATTGGGCATTTAAGTTTCTTATCGGGTTTAGAGGCAATGACGGGCTTTTTACTCGTTAGCTGTTCAGCTTCTTTAATATTTAAAACAATGAATCAGTCCTAAACGGACATAAAGGATAACGTGATGACTAAATATACAAAGTTTTTAGCAATGATTTTCACATCAACTATGGCCATGCTGCTAATGATGTATTTCAATACTTATGCATTCGACCACATTTTCTTTAGCGAAACGCGGTTCTATATGGCTATCTATATGGGTTCGATAATGGCAATCATTATGTTGCTGTTCATGCTCAACATGTATGAGAACAAAGCCAAGAACTGGACAATTTTACTAGGTAGCGGACTTGTTTTTTTGGTCTCACTATTCTTAGTTCGCTCACAATCAACCATCGCTGACGAGGCCTGGATGAAAGCAATGATACCGCATCACTCTATTGCCATTTTGACTAGTGAGCGAGCCAATATCTCAGATAAACGGGTGCTTAAATTAGCCAATGAAATCATCGCTGCGCAGGAGCGCGAAATCAAAGAAATGAAGTGGTTATTAGATGATATCGAGAAGAACGGTGAAACACAAACTGACGCCGAAGCGACTAGCCGCTCGGTCCCCGATTTCAATCAACAATAAGCAAACTGCTAAAACATTAATACCTTACTAAAAAAGCAGGAGAGGGACCATGGCAAAACAAGCAAAATTATATCGAATGCATACCGATGAGCACATCTGTCCGTATGGCTTGCGCTCTAAAGACCTATTAGAGCGAGAAGGGTTTCAAGTAGATGATCATAAGCTTGCAAGTCGCGAAGAAACCGATAAGTTCAAAAAAGAACACGACGTAGAGACTACCCCTCAAACCTTCATTGATGGGGAGCGGATAGGTGGATATGACGACCTAAGGGAGTACTTTGACTTAGGCGAAGCTGGACAAACAGGCACCACCTACACACCTGTTATTGCGATATTTTCTGTTGCCTTGCTGATGGCGTTGTCAATAGCGTATGCGTATCTCGCAGGTAATTACATTATCCAAGTTATCGAGCTTTTTGTCGCATTTAGTATGACACTGCTAGCAATTCAAAAGCTCAAAGATTTATATAGCTTTACGAACTCCTTCATCACCTATGACTTGCTGGCAATGCGGAATATACGCTACGGCTACATTTACCCCTTTGCCGAAGCATTCGCTGGAATCGGAATGCTGGCTGGCCTGTCGGGTTATCTCGTTGGCCCTGTTTCTTTATTTATTGGGACAGTGGGCGCGATCTCTGTATTCAAAGCAGTATACATCGATAAACGTGAACTTAAATGTGCCTGCGTGGGTGGTGATAGCAGCGTGCCACTTGGCTTTGTATCTCTCACAGAAAATCTATTTATGATTGCAGCTGGATTATGGATGCTCTCTAAAGCAATTGCCTAGATGCGTGAGTACAAAGCTATTGAAGCGTACTGACAAAATGTAAAAAATTTGGTGAAAAAGACCTTATTATCAATTAAGGAAAGGTTAAATGAGTTCTCACAACGAAGATTACGAAAAAGGAAGTTTGAGTTTAACTGGTACGGTCGCTATGGGTACTGGTGTAATGATTGGAGCCGGAATATTTGCGCTTACCGGGCAAGTCGCGGAATATGCTGGGTCGTTATTCCCTCTGGCATTCATTGTGGCTGCCATTATCAGTGGGTTTAGTGCCTATAGTTACATAAAGGTTTCAAACAAATATCCATCTGCGGGCGGCATCGCCATGATCTTAAAAAAGGCTTATGGCCCAAGTGCTATAACCGGAGGTGCCGCATTGTTGATGGCATTTTCAATGATCATCAATGAAAGCTTAGTGGCTCGAACGTTTGGCACATACACCCTTCAGCTATTTGATATACAAGAAAATAGCATATTCGTTCCTATATTGGCTATCGGGCTTATCATTTTTGCATTTGTAATAAACGTGGCAGGTAACAAAGTAATTGGAAGTGTTTCCAAGGTTACAGCCGTGTTGAAAATTGGCGGCATATTGATTTTCGCCCTCGTAGCTCTCTGGGCAGCGGGGTTTGCTTTTCAACCCGCCAGCGCTGATGTGAGTGAAAATGCCTCTGCTAGTGGCTTTTTAGCCGGTACCGCTTTGGCCATTTTAGCCTACAAAGGATTTACAACTATTACCAATAGCGGCGACGAAGTGGTCGACCCAAACAAAAATGTTGGGCGAGCCATTATTGTGTCTTTATTAATTTGTTTGGTTGTCTATTTATTAGTGTGCTATGCGGTTGGCTCCACACTAACGGTCGAACAAATAGTTGCTGCTAAAGACTACGCACTCGCTGAAGCGGCTCGCCCCGCCATCGGACAATACGGTGTTTGGTTTACGGTGGGTATTGCAATAATAGCGACCGCGTCGGGTCTACTAGCCAGCGTTTTTGCGGTTTCGCGTATGTTGGCAATGTTGACAGATATGAATTTGATCCCCCATCGGCACTTTGGTATGCCCGGTAATATTCAAAAACATACATTGGTCTTTACTGTAATTGCTGCGGGCTTACTTGCCGCTTTTTTTGATCTTTCGAGAATCGCCTCTCTAGGGGCCATTTTTTACCTAGTAATGGATATTATTATTCATTGGGGCGTATTGAGGGTACTTAGAAAAGACGTTGGAGCAAACCCACTGGTGGTGATCACCGCAATTATGTTAGATGTTGTTGTTCTTCTAGCATTCATTTGGATCAAAGGCAGTGATGATTTACAGATTATCATCATTGCCGGCATTGGCATTGTTGCTGTTTTTGCCTACGAGCGCTTTTTCCTAAGGCATAACGGCGACGACAAGGATAACGATGAGGAACATACCCACAAGGGCTAGCATTAAATAACTATGAGGTAATAAAAGTCTGGGAAATGCACGTTTATCGGCCTGAAAATTCTATAAAATTGAATTAGTCCGATAAACGTGTGGATAGGAGCTCTAAACGTCACACCTTCACAGATATTGATTGCCTGATTTCACTTGGCGCAGCCTGGTCACCACCCTTCACTTTATTCGCCTCTGCAATGGTGCTCTCTTCAGCTTCTTTCTTCTTACAGTTGGACGTTTCTGCTTCTGATGTTTGATGATTTTTTTCCAATTTATCATTCACAATCGTTTGATAAATTGGCGTGTTGTTAGAAATCTGCATTGATAATGCCTCCTAAAGGTCAAAAGGTTTTGAAAGATATTAAAGGTATTTTTTATTTAGAGCGCTTGCCTTGGTCAGTAACGTGACAACTCCATGGCTTGTGTTTAGCATTTTCACGAATGTTTTCGTCAACAAATTGATAATAACCTTCCTTGAAATGCGTCCACCAATCGTCTGAAATGTCGGCTCTGTGCATTCGAACGATATTCTCGATACCATCGAGTTCACAATGTGTGGCATCATAACCAACATGAAGGGTGTTAGATGACTCCTCAAACGACACTGCGTCAACACCAATAGTTGAATCGATATCTCTGATAATTAAATCTATATTGTCGGAAGTCACCCCGGTCAACCGAAGGTGACGAATAACCAAATTTAATTCATTCACACCAACTCTATGATATTTATTACTCATTGTTTTCTCCTGCCTATTAAAATGTTGAATTGTTTGACGGAAGCGATTTATCAAAAACGCTAATTGTCGTATTGGAGGTTTGAGCTGCTGAATTTAGGTAACCAGGCAGGCGTGGTCTCTTTATATGCTAAATAGCGCTCCCCAAATTCGGCTATCGCTGTTTTTTCTTCACGTTTGGCTAAGCGAATGTAGACTAATGTTAATATTGGAAACATGATTAACGTTGGGATTGTGGGCCATTGCAATAAAAAGCCAAACATAATGATAATAAAAGCTAAATACTGTGGGTGGCGACATCTTGCATACCACCCTGTATTAGCGAGCGAATGGCTTTTCTGCGCACGATGAAGAACATTCCATGCAGAAGATAAAATAAAGAAACCAGCAATGATAAGTATATTGCTAGTGATATGCAGTATGCTCCAATGAGCATCCCCCTCAAAACCTAAAATCGTTTGTAGCAAATGTCCATTTTCATGTGCTAGAAAATCTATGTTCGGATAAAGCTCTGTTAGCCAGCCTGACAAAAAATAGATGGTGAGAGGAAAGCCATACATTTCTGTAAACAACGCAAGAATAAAAGCGGAAAAAGCTCCTAAGCTTCTCCAATCAGTCTTTGATTGTGGTTTTACAAAGCTGAATGCAAAAAAAATAAAAATGGCAGAGTTTATGAAAACTAAACCCCATAGACCATAGTCAGAATCACCGTGCATCGTTCTCTCTCTTTTCTTCAATGTTGGTAGTTGTCTTTTGTTGACGCTCTTCTGTAAATGTCATCTGCTCTTCTTCTGTCTTTCTTTGCTCGCCATCATGATGGCCGTGTCCATGACTCCCGTGCATAAAAAAATGCATAAAGGGGCAAAGTAGCAGGATCAGGTAAGGAAAATACGGCCACACATGCTCGCCATGCTCAAAAAATAAAAAGTAACTTGCCGCAGCAATGAGTCCCAGTGCAGCCCAGCCTGAAGGTGTTTTCCAAAATGATAATTTTGAGTCGCTCATATTTACTCTCCTATTTGAATGCTAACCATCTATTGAACAGTTATCTTCCCTTTATACATTTGCATTTGGCAGTGAAATGCGTACTCACCTGCTGGCAGCCTCGGAAGCGATATGACTGTCTTTTTATTTAAAGGCAGTCGTTCTGAAATATCTAATTCGGGTATCGAAAGCATTTCTGCGCAAGGCGTTGCATCAGCTCTATGAAACACGATTTGCCTTTCTTCATTCGCTCTAATTTTGATGTGCGATGGTTGATAAATACCGTCTTTCACCAAGATCTCCAACGAACCTTCAGCGATACGAATACTTTGCTCTTTGTATAACCAAAACCACCAGATGATAAGAGCAATCAATACAATTCCTGTAAGGTTGATCCATAGCATTGTCACACTCTCCTAATGTTCTTTTGCTTTAAACAATCGCAGACGATTGGCGTTGGTAACGACGGTAAGTGATGAAAACGCCATCGCGGCACCAGCTATCACAGGACTTAATAAAAGACCAAAAAATGGATACAGAACACCGGCAGCGAATGGTATACCTGCAACGTTGTAAATAAATGCGCCAAATAGGTTTTGCTTAATATTGGTTAGAGTGGCTTTACTCACCGCAATTGCATCAGCAAGACCATGAAGAGAGCCCCGCATTAAGGTAATATCAGCACTTTCAATGGCTACATCAGTGCCTGTACCTATTGCAAAGCCTACATCTGCGTGAGCCAATGCAGGTGCGTCATTAATTCCGTCTCCTGTCATGCCCACAATTTCTCCCATTGATTGATACTCAGCGACTTTATTTGCTTTGTCCTCTGGCATAACCTCGGCCACAAACTCTGTGATACCCGCTTTTTCAGCCACTGCTTTTGCGGTTGAACGATTATCACCTGTGAGCATCACTACTCGTATTCCGTTGTTCTGAAGTCGCTTTATTGCATCAATAGAATCAGTTTTAATTGGATCGGCAACTGCAATTACTGCAACAAGCGATGAATTAACAGCGAAATACATTGGTGTTTTAGCTTCAGAGGCTAAGCCTTGGGCTTTTTCGATGTAGTCGCTAATGTCAATATCACGCTGCTTCATTAGCTTTTCGTTACCGAATAAAAGGGTATCTTCCTCAAACTTCGCTTCCACTCCCTGTCCAGCAATGGAAGAAAACTGAGTCACTTTCTTAGGTTCTATATTTTTTGCTTTGGCACTTTCAACGATCGCCATTGCTAGGGGGTGCTCAGAGCCAGCTTCGATACTCGATGCGAGCATTAGCACTTGTTTTTCATTTTGACCCGGTGCTAGCAATACATCAGTTACCTTAGGTGCTCCCTCGGTAATAGTGCCTGTTTTATCTAGAATCATCGTAGTAATCTTACTGGCTGTTTGCAGCGCTTCGCCGTTTCTTATCAACACACCCGCTTCTGCGGCTTTGCCTACCCCTACCATTACGGACATCGGTGTCGCCAAACCAAGTGCACACGGACAAGCTATGATAAGAACCGTCGTTGCAGACACAATTGCGTAAGCAACAGCTGGAGATGGCCCAAAGTTTAGCCAAACTAAAGCGCTTATTACGGCAATAATCATAACGACGGGTACGAAGTAAGCTGAGATAACATCGGCTAAACGTCCTATCGGGGGCTTTGAATTTTGAGCACGTTTTACCATGTTGATGATTTGGGCGAGCGCCGTATCTTTGCCTACACGCGTTGCCTTGAAAATAATAGAGCCCGATTTATTAATCGTACCAGCGACGACCTCTTCTCCCTGTGTTTTTTCTACTGGCATCGGCTCACCGGTCAACATAGATTCGTCAACTGTGGAGTGTCCCTCTACGACCATGCCGTCTACGGAAATTTTTTCACCAGGTCTGACTCGAATCAGATCGTCGAGCAACACTTGTTCTATTGGTATATCTACATCTTTACCGTCTCGAATAGCACGGGCTGTTTTAGCTTGCAGGCCAATTAAACGCTTAATCGCCTCTGAAGTCTTACCTCGCGCTTTAATTTCAAGAGCTAAACCAAGATTGATTAAACCAATAATCATGGCAGTAGCTTCAAAATACACGTGTCTGGCCATTAGCGGCACGATATCGGGAGCAAACACAACAACCATTGAATAAAGCCAAGCGGTACCCGTTCCAAGGGCTATTAATGTGTCCATATTCGCAGAATGATTTTTAAATGAATTCCATGCGCCCACATAAAAGTGTTTACCGGCAAAAAACATTACACCAAGAGTTAGCAATCCGACCGTTAACCAAACGAGTCTTTCAGTATTGGTTGTTACTGTCATTTCGCCAACGAGCAGGCTGTAAATCATCAATGGCACACCAAGCGATAACGCCACGGCCATCTCTCGCATTAATTTCTTGTAGTATTGCCAGTCGGCTTTTTCTTTTTCGTCTAGCGCTTCTTGCTCAGAATCACTGTCGTCTAATTTTGCTTTGTATCCGGCTTTTTCCACCGCTTCTATAATATTTGAAACCGATGCATCTCCGATTACCGTGACAACACGCTGAGCGAAATTCATCTCCGCTCGATCAACTCTAGGCAGATTGTTTAACGCCGCCTCAATTTTGTTGACGCAGCTGGCACAACTAGCTCCTTCAATTATAAATCGAGTTTCGGTTAGCATGTTGTGCTCCTGTTTGATTGTCTCTTTGAGCTTTGGAGTTTCGTTTGCGGATTGGGCTTGCTTGCTACAACAACAGTTTTTCTCTGTGCTTTTGGTAACTTTTTGAGTTGCTGTCATTTAGATTCCGTCGTGTAATTTTGCGCGTTCAACTTTTTTCTGTGCTCTGTATTTGCATAGATTCATATTTTTTGACTCTAATTGCATAGTGATTAGGGGCGATACGGGAGCAAGACAAAAAGTAATAAGGTTGCTTTTAAATTAAACATAATTTTAACGGTGTAAGACGTTAAGAACACGGCACTGGCATTACAGTTTGATTACTTTTCTGTCATTTATGAGATAAATAATTGGTATGCGCAAAAACAGTAATGTGAACGGCTACTAATTGACTAGAAGTCTTTTAGCTAGAAATTGGACTAGCCCAACATTATGAACATCTTTAGGCTATTATTCGCGAGAAGCGAGGTCACGAGCAATCAATAGTGTAGCCCTGAATTTTAAATTAAATTTCCACTGACTACGCATAATTTTTTGCACTTCGAGATAAATATTGCCAAGTGAAGATTGACAAAAATGTATCATACTTTGTGGACGTTTCGACTGGCTGGATTGCCCAAGATAGCGGACGGATCTGTTTAGATGAATTTGATCCCTTCAGAGCGATAAACAGACATCAGATGGTCAGCTCGGGAGAATAGACCCCTAAAGACAAATATTAGAAATTCAGATTTAAAAAATTCTGGGCTGGCCACACTTCGTAAAGCAGAAGCTCTAGACTCAATCAGATTTGGCCTGATGAGGCGTAAATTTCTTGATTAAAGTTAATTATGCAGAAAATATAGGATCTGTAATTGCGATTGTTGATATTGCCCCAACTGTATTAGTAATCTCAATTGTAGGTGAAAAATAGTTTGAATAGTAATATTGAACATTCGGAAAAAACTCTTCCAGAGGACTTGACCATTTCACTCAGGCAGTTTGAGAGTGAAGAGTTTGCAAAAAATTTTGGAGAAACTTGCATATATATTTTGAGCGAGCTCTCCAAACGTTTCAATTTGTCTAATTTGGACGGAGTAACGATTGCTTATGATTATTCGAGTGAAGTCGCGGCAATAGATCGAGGTTCTAATGGTTTTGGTGAATTAAAACCAAGCACTGGTGATGTAGAAGGAATCGCAATGGCTCCCGCAGTAATGCGAGACGGTAAAATCAAATCTCATCTTATATTAAATGCTAATTATCTAGTTCCTATGCTAGATTTTAACGGAAAGCATGTAGAAAAAGGTATAAACGTAATCGCACACGAGTGTGCGCATGTAGAATCAAATCACGCATTTTACGACTGCTTTCCAGAATATTCATACGGTAAAATAATTCATAGCGTAACCGAATATCTAAGAATACTTGCTGGTCAGGCATCTTGGGATGAGTATTTTGCAACAAAGCTTTCCGCCACGATCGGAGACAGTGATCCAAAAGCTTTTCAAGAGACTTTTTTGCGTGTTCTAGATACATCCGAAAAATCCATCTACTCAGTTCTTATTGACTACCAGCACCATCATGATGTAACTAAAGGTATCGAAGAAGTGGGAAACGCAGTTATTGAATTAATGAAGTTTGCTTCATATATGATTGGTGACTGCATAGGTAGAAAAGAAAACCCTTCAGAAATACCAAATGTAAAAGCAGCATTGAATAAAAGCTGGTTCTCACCTTATTTTTTCGAGTTGGTTAACTCTCTTAACGCACTTGATGAAGACTATCCTAATTGGCCTTCGTTTGAACCTTTTGAACGAGTTATGAGGCTTTACGATAGCGTTTTGGCCCACTATGGTGTAGTTGTTGAAAGTAGCGATTCAGATTCACCTTACGTTCATTTTTATAAAATGCCATTTTATGATGATTACTTATAACAACACGTTTAATTTTTTTACTGACCGAGAAAAGAATGCTGAACGTCATTCCATTGATAACATATTAAGTTCAAACAAACCTTAGTCCTCTATACGCAAACAATGGACATTAAATGCCTTAATAATCGACATCTGGTATGGCTGTCCTGCGTCGTACGAGCTAAGTTGATTGACTTATTAAGCATAAATTCCCGGATATACCAAATTAATTGCCTCACGCACATCATCTGTATAGTTGTCTTCTACAGAATCTAGATAACTGTGAAACTCATCCCAGTTTCCTACAGAAAATATCTTTGTATCACAAGGTTCTAAAAGCATTGATTCAGGGTCCTCGCACCATTGCTTCATGGCCCTGTCTATAAAAATTGCATCGCTGTAAGGACCGAAAACAGAAATGCACTCAGAATCATAGAATAGTCCAGCCAGTTTCCGGCGTGCATTGATGGGGTTAGTGTATGCTCCGTTCTTGACCATCTTTCGTAAAACCGCAAAAATTCCACACGAAACCTTGATATTTGGAATGCTTGTAAAATAATGCGATGAAAAAAATGCGCCTATTCTTCTTAATCGCTCATCAATTTTCATGGTTGTTCTATCACAATGAAGTAGCGATTCTACGTACATCGTGTCCATTGGAGCATCCATATAACTCATCAGGTTTCCAGTTCCAACATTGGCAACCATCTGTAAATACTGATTAAGCAAAGATCTCCCGTATCCTATGGCCTCCATACTTACATCTTCTTCAAAGGAAGTTGTCAGTTTTGCCCAGTCCGGGAACAGATTTACCAGACCTTCGATTGCAGCAGCCTTTCCTTGTCGGATAGCCTCTAAGTCGCCCAAGTAGGGACGTAAATCGATCCAAATATAATCATCCCATCCATGGATTTCATCGCGAAATGCATCGCGCTCTTCGATAGGTTGAATAATTTCTGACTTGGACCTAAATGCGTCAAATAATCGATGCATTTGTTCCAGCTTAATCTCGTAGGCTTCTCTAAATTTATAGCCGCGTGCAGTTTGCTTTATGAATTTATACAGGTTTTCTTGTTGCTCGTGTCTCCACAAGTGCGTTTCGTCTGTATGAACGGATGAATATGGACATACAACTAATTGCCTAGCAGCCATGTCTTTTATGCGATTGGCCGCATCTATAAATAATCGCTCTTGATCCCTAAAAGCATGAGACAGAAAAAACTGATCAAGATAAATTATCTTTTTTCGAATATCTGGGAGAGGGAACTTTGTCCGTTCTCCACAACTATTACACCCTCTATTTAGGATGTTTCTACTGACATTGACGTTCCCATACTTTCCTGTAACACCGCACTTGGGGCATGGTTCATAAAGATATCTGGATATCAGCACGCTTTTTTCCTTGTGAGCTTAACAACTTCATATCGAACCCATGGGTCATTTATATCATTTGTTGGTTTTAATATATTAACTGCCGTGTTGCCAAAGATATATTTTTAATAATTAATTAATTTTTTAAGAAGATAAAACGACCATAGGAACGTTTTTTTGAATATAGGAGTAAGTCATTGAAACGTCTCTTTTATGCACTCTGCAGTCTATCAGTCATCTTTGACTGGCATCAATAGACAGAGATCAGGCTTTCCAAAGGCAGACTCTGAACTGCTGCTTCAGATAAGAGAAGAGCCGCCGGTCGGAGTATATCAATAATCAAAAAGTAGTATGATACTCTTTTGTAAAGTAATGACACTTTATTGTCAGCCTACACCAATCTACACAATTGTAAGCTTCCCAGAATACACATTCATCGCGCTATAAAACTCATACTCGCCTGGCGGATAAGCAGAAAAGTTCACTGATACTTGTTTATTGAGTTTGAGTCTTATCGTTAATCCTAGCTCAGGAAAAACCAAATATTCCGAGCATAAATTTGAATCCTTTCTCAGAAAAACAATTTGATTAGCTTCATTAGCCGTTAACTTAACCGTAGCGGGTCGATAGTGGAAGTCTTTCACCTCGACTAAGATCCTGTCGCATCTCAGTCGTTTTTTAATGTGTTGGTGCAAAGTTAGTGTTGATATTAGTAAACATAGTAAAAATAATGCGCCGCTAATCCATAGCATTTAAAAATCCTTTGTTATTTGCTCCCTGAACAGCCACTTTTTGTACATTAAAAAGCGCTCGATAAAGCGATATGTAAGTCATTCAGTGCGTTTAGATTTATGAGGAGAACTAGTGAACAAATAGGGCAGCGTTTGCTACCCTTGAATAGTTTAATTAAGTGCTGATTATTTGTCGAACTCCACCATATCATGCTGGTATATCTGTCCTGTAACCACACTAGCGGTGGCAAAATGTTTATCCTTCTTTTCTCCGAGCTTCACTTTTCCAACAAACTCACGAGAATAGCCAGATTCCCCCTCATTTATGACAAGCTTATCCATTACCGTTCTATAAACGTTAAATACATCGCCTTTTTCGAGGCTTTCTGTATTTGCGACACAAATAACCAGGGTATTATCATCTTTTACAGTAACAACTTGTCCGCTCATTATATAGTCATGATATACACTGCTGGCGCAGCCGCTTAGCAGAGCAGTTGCGATTAGTATTAGTGTCGCTATTCTTATGGTCTTATTCATTTCAAATTCCTTTAAGAAGTTTATCCTTAGCTCAATACGCAACTACGTTGTTATTGAGCTGTGCAAACCGGCGTGCATATTATTTGCTTAGCATCTTTTAGTGTTCATGCATCTTTTTGGATTTTTCAATAGTATGCCCCATCATTTGCTCCATCATTTTTTCCATCATTTGGAGGCGCTTTTCCATCATAGACATTTTCATTTCAGCAGACATTTCCTTGCCATGCATCATGCTTGCATCACCTTTTGAGTGATGCATCATGCCCATCATATCTTGCATGCTGTTAGCATGTTCATTGAGCATTTGCTCTCTTTTCGCGGGGTCGTTTTCTTGTTTTATTTTCTCTAAGGTTTTGTTCATTTTTGTGATGTGTTCATTCATCTTTTCCATCGATGCATCATCCATCATACTCATCGACATATGCGACTTATCGCTGTGTTGATGCGCACTGGTGATACCCAACGGCGAGAATATTAAAAGTGAGGAAAAAGTGATTAAAAGAAGGTTTTTCATATTCAGTTTCCTTGTTGTTGAGTTAATGATTTCTGTCTTTTGATGCAAAAAAGCTACATCTAGCATCAAAATTCCATACTTCACTGTAGTTTAAAACAAGAGTTGTTTCACGGCAGAAGCATTACAATTTGATTACCTTTTGGTAATTAAATCTTGTTTAGTAATTAAGTTACAAGGCGGATAAAGCGGACGACATGAAAATGCGAAAACAATTTTGCAAAAAGATAAACGCTGCCTACCCATTAATAATAAAAAGTCGACAGCGCAGTATTTTTAATTAGACCAATGAATATGCGTGATCTTCCACTCATCATTCAATTTTTCTAAACCTATAGTTTCGTTGCCAATATGGTCTATTTCTTTTCCTTTGTATTGCCCTTTCACCGAGCTTCTCGACAAGGATATTGCATATGTGCCATTTTCTTTTACATGATGCTCCATGAGCTCAACTTGCATTTGTGATAAATACTTCATATCAGAAAGCATATGGTGACTCGCATACTCTTGGGCGCTTCTCTCTACACCTTTTCCTTCAAAAATCAGCACATCATCAGCCAAAAGACTTGCAGCTAAGTCACCATTTCCTGTTTCTAAAGCTTTATGAAATTTAAGTACTACAGTTGCTGCATCGGAATCAGTTCCGCTAAAGTACTGTGAGTTTTCGTTGTGTTTTTCATCTCCGTGAGCACTAACTGCTGCACTAAATGACAGTAGGAATGCAAAAACAGTTAAGGGTCTTAAAGCAGTTATTTTCATAAACATTTTCCTTTTCTTATTTTGGCGTAAACCGCCGATTATTTTCATTAAAGGTTCGGGCTCAGCGCAGTAGTTATTGAAGCTGTAACAGATAAAATAATAAGCCCAATAATGGACTCGAATTTGATTGATTTGAGCAATTTAACGCGCACACTTTCATCATGAGCTAGCCTAGGTACCCAAAAGAGCTTATGTCCAGCAGCTAAGGTCAGCATTAGCGCAACTGCAAGCAGTTTAGATAAAAAGGCTAGTCCATATTCACTGAAGAAAAGCTCCGACGGTGAAGACAGTAGCTGTATCAACATTACTACACCAACCGTGACTAAGATAAACACCAACACGATGGCAATGTTACCGTAACGTTTCATGATGAGAGCTAAATCGGAATGATTGAGTAAGTAACATGCAGTAATCAGTGGGTATAAAGAGCCTACCCACGTCAAACCAATCAATGAATGAATAGCAATCTGAATTTCGCCGAACGTGACAAACTGACTGGCATGTCCGGTCAGGGAGAACGTAAACGCTAGCGGCAGCAAAAATATTACACTGCTACCTAGCAAAATCTTGAAAGATACTAAACCATGACCGCGTTTGAGTTTTTGTAACAGAAACCAAGCAAGCAAGCCGAACAAAACAAAGATAACGGCGTGAATAGTGGCAATAGTTCCTACCTGTGAGCGCCACATCATCTCCATCATGAAAGGAGAAAACATGCCTGTAAGTCCCTGCTCTGCCATATAGCCAGTCTGAATGAAAAAACCAGCGACACTAGCAAAAAAACCAACGATTGAAAGACGAAAAGAGAAGCTTAAGGTAATCAGTTGCCAGCTTTGATGAGCATTCACTGCAACGCCCTGCTTGCTGCCTTTTAAAAGCAATAAAGTAGCGCAAGAGCCCATGATGCCCATCATTCCTAAATAAACTAGGAATTTGACAAACGCTAGTAATATCGTCCACCATTCTGGCAACATATCAATTTACCTTTTTAATGCTTAATAACTAATGACTCATACCTGAATGATCCATCGAAGTATCCTTCATGTCTTTGTGCTTCATTCCTTTCATCTTTTTACTCACATGCACCATAAATGAAAGCTGTCCTTTCATTTTATGACCGTCATCTCCCATGATGGTCCATGAAACCACGTAAGTATCCACAGCGAGCAGAGGTAAGCTGTAACTGTAGTTTTTGTTCGCCTCCATCGAAGGTTCAAAGCCAACATCCACGGTGTCACCTTTTTTACTGTTGACTTTTAAATCCACAAGACGCACATCATCTGCAAAATTTAGAACGAGCTTGTCTGGACTTTCCATCAACATAGCATTGTCTTTCGGCATTGATGACGCTAACGATGTATGAGCATAAACTTGTGTACTTAAGCTCAGACTTAAAGCGAAAAGTACGATGATTATTGATTTCATATTATTTCCTTAGTAGGTAGTTTATTTAAATAATTTTGTTGTTATTGTTTGATATCGTAAAAAGCCTGTCGTTGGTGGCGGACGGATTCTCGCAGACGCATAGTGGCGGGCGAAAGAGTTCGCCACGCTACCACTTGTCGACAATACTCTTATAAAATTTCTTTCCTTGCTTGAAGCGAGCATCAGAAAGTATCCGGCAAGTTTTTAATTTGCCTTTTCTTCCACAGAAAGTATATAGCGGGTAAAACCAACAAGGTCAGAAGTAACGCGCTAACCATGCCGCCAACCATTGGGGCAGCAATACGACTCATGACTTCAGAGCCAGTGCCTGTGCCATAAAGTACGGGTAGTAACCCAAATATTATGGTCGCTGTGGTCATCATAACCGGTCGAACTCGTAATCCAGCACCATGCATCACCGCCTCACTTAACATGTTGATGGTAGGTTTAACACCCTCAGATTTACATTTGTCGACCAGTGCTTGATACTCATGATTTAAGTAAACCAACATGATCACGCCAATTTCTACGGCAACACCTGCAAGTGCAATAAAGCCGACGCCGACGGCAACTGAAAAGTTGAAGCCCTCTATGTACATCAGCCAGATACTTCCCACCATAGACAGTGGTAAAGTCCCCATAATGATCGCTACTTCAATGAAATTTCGAAAGTTTAGATACAGTAGAATAATGATGATAGCTAGCGTCAAAGGAACCACATAGGTTAATTTCTCTTTTGCCCGCAACATATATTCATATTGTCCAGACCAGTTCACCGAATAACCTGCCGGCAAGACTAGTTGTTCGCTCACTGCTTTTTGGGCTGAAATTACATAGGAACCAATATCTACACCATCGATATCCACATACACCCAACCATTTAGTCGTGCATTTTCACTTTTGATGCCTGGAGGACCATCTTCAATATACACATCCGCCACATCGGCCAAAGCAATGCGTTTACCCTGAGGTGTAACGATGGGTAGCAAAGACAAAGACTCAGGCGATGACCGATAAGACTGCGGGTAACGAACATTTACAGGGTAACGCTCTAAACCTTCAACGCTTTGAGTCACGTTCATTCCGCCGATGGCACTTGAGACAACTTGTTGCACGTCAGCGATGTTTAGACCATATCGAGCAGCCTTTTCGCGTTGAATATCTACTTTGACATAACGTCCTCCTGCCACACGCTCGGAATAAACAGAGGCAGTCCCATCAACATCAGAAAGTATGGTTTCAATTTGCTGTCCAATCTTCTGAATTTCCATAAGATCAGGACCACCAATTTTTATACCAACGGGCGTCTTTATGCCTGTTGCCAACATGTCAATTCGCGTCTTAATAGGCATTACCCAAGCATTTGTTAAGCCCGGCAATTTGACCACCGAGTCAAGTTCCTTTATTAAATCATCAGTTGTTAAACCTTCTCGCCACTGCTCTTTAGGTTTTAATTGAATAAAGGTTTCTATCATCGTTAAAGGTGCCGGGTCAGTTGCAGTATCAGCACGACCCACTTTTCCAAATACGGAGTCAACTTCTGGGACGGTTTTGATCAATTTGTTAGTTTGTTGTAACAGCTCTCTCGCTTTGCCAATTGATATACCGGCATAGGTTGTTGGCATGTACATCAAATCCCCCTCATCTAAAGGCGGGATAAACTCGCTACCGATTTTGTTCACGGGCCACAAACCTATCGCTAGCACTAAAACCGCAGCTAACATTGTTAACTTAGGAAAACGCAGCACAGTTCTAAGCGTAGGCATGTATAAAAACGTTAAAAAGCGATTCACCGGATTTTTACTTTCAGCAAGTATTTTACCGCGCACAAAATATCCCATAAGAACTGGCACGAGCGTAATTGCAAGTGCTGCTGAGGCCGCCATGGCATAAGTTTTGGTGAAAGCAAGTGGTGAAAACATTCTCCCTTCTTGTGCCTCAAGCGTAAACACAGGCACAAAACTTACCGTTATAATTAGAAGGCTGAAAAACAATGCAGGGCCTACCTCAGATGCTGAATCCACAACTATTTGCCATCTGTTCTCTTTAGTTAAAGGGGTACGCTCCATGTGTTTATGCATATTCTCAATCATCACTATCGCCCCATCGCTCATCGCACCGATCGCAATAGCAATTCCGCCCAACGACATAATGTTGGCATTGATACCTTGCATATACATCACAATAATTGCTGTGATAATGCCTACTGGAATGCTAATAATAGCGACAAGTGACGAACGCACATGGAACAAGAATGCGATGCACACCAGTGCAACGACGATAAACTCTTCCACTAATTTCGATGCGAGGTTATCTACCGCTCTTTCTATTAGTGCAGAGCGATCGTAAACCGTGACAATTTCGACGCCATCTGGAAGACCTTTTTTAAGGTCTTCAAGTTTCGCTTTAACGCCATCAATAGTCTTTTGCGCATTTTCACCAAAGCGCATAACAACGACACCGCCAACCGTTTCTCCTTCACCGTTCAACTCAGCTACACCTCTGCGCATCTGCGGACCAAGACGGACATCAGCAATATCTTTTACTAAAAGCGGCGTTCCATTATTGTTTACACCTAAAGGAATGAGCTCAATATCCCTTTTACTTTCTATGTAACCTGTCGCGCGAACCATATATTCAGCTTCAGCCATTTCAATGACGGATGCGCCCACCTCCTGATTACCGCGCTTGATGGCCATTTGAATGTGAGAGAGCGGAATGCCATATGCTCGCAACTTCTCAGGATCGACCTGCACTTGGTATTGCTTTACCATGCCACCAATAGCTGAAACTTCAGAAACGCCTGGCACCGTTTGAAGCTCATATTTAAGGAACCAATCCTGTAAGCTTCGCAGTTGGCTGATATCGTTTTGCCCCGTTTTGTCGACAAGAGCATATAGATAAACCCAACCCACGCCGGTAGCATCTGGCCCCAATTGTGGTCTTGCGTTTTCGGGTAAATTAGGCGCGACTTGCGATAAATATTCAAGCACTCGACTACGCGCCCAGTACAAGTCAGTGTCGTCATCAAAGATGATGTAGACATAAGAATCGCCAAAAAAAGAATATCCTCTCACTGTTTGCGCTCCAGGCACTGACAGCATTGAGGTAGTCAAAGGATAGGTAACTTGATCTTCTACCACTTGAGGCGCTTGCCCTGGATAACTAGTCTTAATAATTACCTGTACGTCCGACAAATCAGGCAATGCATCAACCGGCGTATTTTTAATGGCAAACAAACCACCACCCACTAGAATGAGCGTCGCCAGTAGCACAAAAAATCGGTTATTGACCGACCATCTAATTATGGCAGCTATCATTGATGAGCTCCTTGATGGTCTGAATGATTAGAATGTTCCATGTTTTGGGTATCGTTCATGTCAGTCATTGAGCCCATGATATGGACAGTTGCCACTTCAAAACTTCCAGAGTCGGTTTTGACAATTTCCATGTGCAGTGACATACCGGCTTTCAATTCTTCAATAGCAACGCTATCGGCAACATCGAAATCCATTGTCATACTCGGCCATTCCCACTCATCAATAGGACCGTGGTCAACGTTGATTTTTCTGCTCTCCATCATCACGTTATTTATGGTTGCCTCTGTCCAAACCGACATAATAGGCTCTTCCATACTGTGCATTGCGTCATGACCTGAATCAGTGCTGTCCGCAGAGCTATTCATATTTTCAATATCATCCATATCACTCATTTCATTCATCGAATCCATGATATGAATGGTGGTTACTTCGAAACTTCCCGAGTCAGTTTTAGTGATTTCCATATGAAGTGACATGCCGGCTTTTAACTCATTAATGTCGACGCTTTCGGCAACGGTGAAATCCATTGTCATGCTCGGCCATTCCCACTCTTCAATAGCGCCATGATCAACATTTATCATTCTATGATCAGTCATCACGCTATTTACGGTCGCCTCGGTATATACCGACTGTGAAGTCGCTTCAGGCTCCTCCATCCTTTTGAAATCAGAACTAATGCTGCTTTCTGAATCGAGTAAAAATTGTGCTGACGTAACGATTTTGTCGTTGAGTCTCAAGCCTGATAAGACCTCCGTATATTCATCAACTACCTGTCCTACTTCTACTGACACCGACTTAAACTTTCCGTCTCCAAGTGCTAAAACCACTCTATCTTGGCTACCCGTTCTGATTACCGCCTCAGAGGGCACGAGCAAATTCTCATCTGTTAAATCAGAATGAATCGTTACCTGAGCGAACATGTTAGGTTTTAGTGCATAATCATCATTGGTAAATCTCAGCCTGACTTTAAGCGTCCTAGTCGATTCATCTAGGGTTGGATAGATATAATCAACATCTCCAGTCCACTCTTTACCCGGGAGATATTCTAAAGTCATAGTCACAGGCAAACCCTCTTGAATTTGAGCAGACTGTCGCTCAAACACCTCAGCGTCTACCCAAACTTCATCCAAGGCACCAATTGATAAAATTGTGAGTCCTGGCTTTACGTAAAACCCTTGGCGCACATTCAAATTATCAACAAAGCCAGCTTGGGGTGCATAGAAGGTAATTGTTTGCTGAACTTTACCAGTTGAGATAAGCGATTGAATTGCAGATTCTGGCATTTGCAGCGCTTTTAACCTTGTTTTTGAAGCCTCTATCAGCTCCTTATTTGAGCGTTTTAAAGCAATAAGATATTCCTCTTGAGCATTTACGAGTTCGGGAGAATAAAGCGCGTATAGTGGCTCGCCCTTTTTGACATATTCGCCCGCTGCTTTTACGTATAGCTCATCTATCCAACCCTCTATCCTTGGGTGAATATGAACGAGTGTATCCTCATTGTATTGGATATAACCTACGGTTTTTATGGGTACGTGCAAAGACCGTTTCTCCACTTTAGCAGTACGCACACCTAAATTGTTCACGACAGTTGGCGAAATTTTCACCGTACCTGGGCTATCGCCTGCGCCTTGTTCATCTTCGTAAACAGGGACTAAATCCATGCCCATAGGGGACTTCCCAGGCTCATCTCTTCTATAGTTTGGATCCATTGGCGCAACCCAATACAAAGGCTGCTTTTCTCCAGCATCCGCCTTACTATCTTGTGAGCCATTTGAGCTTGGTAATATTGAGTAGGTAAGAGCTGTAATTACAGCGCCTGCTATCACGCCTATAGCGATTGCGTTAACAGTTTTCATTGGTTTGCTCCAAATTCAGATACAGCTTTAAGACTCTGCTCAGAAAAAAAGTAATTCAGTTGAATTTTTGTTTTAAGTAGTTCGACTTCGATTTCTAATGCGTCAATACGAGCATTTAGATCAGCGATCCTTGCTCTCACAACCTCAGCGAAATCACCATCGTCATTGGTGTAAGCTGTTAACGCGGCTTCTGCTTGTTCGCTTGATTGCTGTAGAATATTGGTGCGATATAAGGTTTGTCTCTCCAGCAGTCTTTGTCTTGCTGCAAATATGGATTGCATTTGAGCAAGCATGCCTCTGAGCACTAAACGTTTTTCAGTTTTAATTGCTTCTGATTCGTTAACGGCGGCGCTTACTTCTTTATCTTGTTTATTTTCTGTAAACAAGGGGAGGTCAAAGCTAACGCCGATTGAAAGAAAATCTGCTCGGCTTCTGTCCATTTGGTCATCTGCTCGATATGCATAACTGGCGTTTACGCCCCATTGGGGCTTGTATTGCTGTTTTGCTAGTTCGATACCCGTTTGACTAGACTTAATCCTACTTTCCACCGCTCTGAGTAGAGGATGCGAGAGAAGTCTGTTCGCCAACATTTGTTGGTTATTGACTTTTAGCATTTCATAGTAGGCATTATCTATCTCTTCAATTTCGGGCAAACCGTCCGGCAATTCAAGAGCGACTGCATTAAAAGAGTGGCTAAAAACGCCCGCATCTCCTCCCGTCAACCATTCTAAAAGATCGGCCGAAGCAGTTTCCTTTTTAGATGATAGCTTTGTCAGTCTGTCTTCAAGTCGCGCGAGTTCTAGCTGCGCTCGGATAATATCTTGTTGCCTGACTTTACCGACGGCAGAGGAGTAATTCGCTTCAGCAATTTCACTGAGTTGTTCAAACAAAGATCTGTCGTTCTCAATTAGCGAAATGCTTTGCTGCGCTAGATAAACGTCTAACCACTTCATAGAAACGGCAACTTGTGTTTTGGCTATTCTGTCCAATCGCATAAATGGATGCTGCGTTGCCAATTCTTCGAGTTGCTTGCGTCTAATACTCAAGCTTTCTCCACGAGGAAACATCTGTGAAATGCCAGCTTTAATTTGAGTCATAGGCTCTTGGTCGAATGCAAAACCATCAGTAGGGATGTTTGCCAACCCTAAAGAAACAACTGGATCAGGCAAAGTATCTGCGGCGATACTTGAAGAAATAGTCGCGTTTTCCCGATATTGGCTACCTTCCAACCACGGGTCCTTTTGAATAGCTTGGGCAACAGCCTGCTGCAAAGTAAGGGGGGTCTTTTGTTCTGCTGATATTTGACCACTTGTTGTAACAAGCAAAATCAGGCATGCAAAGCCTTTAAAAGCACTCATCAGAATTGCTCCTCATACGAATTCACCTCGGCAAAAACCTCTGCCGTACCGTCATCTTTGAGCAATAACACTTGATATGGTCTGAATTGCTCACCGTTCTCCATTCCAGGACTGCCAACAGGCATACCCGGCACTGAGAGGCCGATAGAGCCTTGCGGAACATTATCTAAGTATTTAACAATAAATTTGACGGGTATATGACCTTCGAAAACATACCCTTCAGTTGACACCGATGTATGGCAGGAGCGGTACATTGGCTTGATTCCGAGATCTTGTTTTTTAGTAGTGAGAAAAACTATATCATCTACATCAGTTTGGATGCCTTGAGATTCAGCATGATCAATCCATCCTTGACAACATCCACACGACTCGCGTTTAAAAACGTCCAACATTAAAGTTGACTCAGCATCTTGAGAATTTGTCTTATTTAGTTCAGTGGTAACTGATTCATTTGTGCATGCAACGACAATAGTCACTGAAAAAAGCAGCACTAATTTAGTAAAAAGCAATTTTATTGGCTTCATTTGATTTCTCTTACTAACGATTTAAATGTCGACCACAGCCTTTATTGGGCGGCGTTCGATATTGGAACTTTGACGAGCTTCGCCAAATTCTTAGAGTTAGGCTATAGAGCGTTTTGGGGGGCGTTGCAAGCGACCAAGGACAGCGTTGTCTGCATCCGTGATAAAAGTGTTGGGCTTAAGGGATTTGAAGTCGATTGGAGTTAAAATGTCAAAATTCACCAGCATCGCGATGGACACAATGCCTAATGGACAAGCACACCCGTCGCCACAGCAATCCTCGTCCATTTGACTAATCTGATGAATATTTTGTGATGAATTGCGATCATTATCCATAAAATGTTGCTCATGCATATCGTTCTGCATATCACAGCCAGGGCTGGACATCGCAAACGAATCTGCAACTTGAGTGCTTAAAAATATTATAAGCAAAACAGCTTTAATGCATTTACTGACCACACCAACCCTTAATGAATAATCTAATATGACTTTACTATTCTTGAAATAACTTTGATAAGGTATTCTAAATATAGTTCCAGATGAAGAGTATAGTTAAGCAACATGGCAGCGCGATTACCTGCTCATTACAATGTTGTAATCTAGTGAGAGCAATCGTTGGTTATTTTTATGCATTGGAATATATTGCTTATGAGTGAGGTACGTTTTGTTGGCCCGAGTTGCCATATCCAATCTCGAAAACCCACTTGTTAAACACTTAGCAACACTAAGTACCGAAATCACATTAAACATAACGTGAGTGAACTATGAAAATTCTGGTAGTCGAGGATGAGAAGAAAATCGGTGACTATATAAAGCAAGGATTGACAGAGTCTGGATTTGTCATTGAGCTCGTTCGCAATGGTTTAGACGGTCACCATAAAGCGATGACGGGCGAGTTTAATTTAATAATATTAGATGTCATGCTACCAGATATTAATGGATGGCGGATTCTAGAATCATTGCGTCAATCTGGCAATCAAACTCCTGTATTATTTTTAACCGCAAGAGATAGTGTCAATGACAGAGTAAAGGGTCTAGAGCTGGGCGCTGACGATTATCTAGTAAAGCCTTTTGCTTTTGCAGAATTGCTGGCTAGAGTCAGAACCCTTTTTCGAAGAGGAAATACAGTTGCAAGCAGCTTGCTACAAGTCGCAGATTTGCAAATGGACATCCCGTCTCGTGTTGTAAAACGCGCTGGCCAATCCATTAATTTGACAACAAAAGAATTTTCACTTTTAGAACTCATGGTCAGAAGGCAAGGAGAGGTGCTTCCACGCTCGCTGATTGCGTCTCAAGTATGGGATATTAATTTTGACAGCGATACAAACGTCATCGATGTAGCAATTCGCCGCTTAAGAGCTAAAATTGATGATGAATTTTCCCCAAAATTGATTCAAACGGTTCGTGGTATGGGATACAAATTAACAACTGATGAAGAGCAAAATTAAAAGACAAAAGCCGTACTCAATTTCCTTTCGAACAATGGTATTTGTGGGAATAGCTATTTTCGTGTGTCTCGGCATTATGGGCACACTAGTAGTCACCTCTATTGAAGACCATTTTCAAGAACAAGATGCCGATGAGCTTAATGAGGTGTTTCATGCCATTAAGTTAAAGCTCGAAAAGTCACATGATCAATCGGTACAACCTTCCAAGCTTTTATTCCAGGCAGTTTCAGGACATCATGGTGTCTACTATCATGTTGAGGATGATAAAGGAGATACGATATTTACAAGTGAAGGAGCTGACTTTTCATTCTTTCCTAAAACAGCCACAACATACACATCAATTAATCCGAAAGACATGTTGTTGTTTAGCGATGAAAACCATATGCATAGAGCCATTAAATTAAGTTTTAATACGCATGATACTAGCTATATCATCATCGTGGCGTCAAACATGGAATTCCACATGACGTTTATGAACAGCCTTTTAAAATCGATAATGGGCATCATTATTTGTTCGGGCATTATTACAGTGTTAGCTGCGCGTTTTGCGATTTACAGAAGCCTATCACCATTAAGAAAGCTTACGCGAAAAATTGAAACTATCACCGCCGATAATCTTGATATAAGACTAAACCCAGATGAGGTACCAGAAGAATTAATTACTCTAGTAAATTCTTTCAACACCATGATTGAACGTCTTGAGGATGGCTTTGAAAAACTATCCCACTTCTCAGCAGATATCGCGCATGAATTACGAACCCCAATTACTAATTTAACGACCCAAACCCAAGTGATGTTAGGACAAGTGCGGTCAACCGAGGAATATGCCGACATACTTTATTCTAATTTAGAAGAATATGAGCGCATGACGAAAATGGTGAGTGATATGCTCCTATTGGCTAAAACCGAGCACGGACTTATAAAGCCCGCAATTGAATCCTTAGATGTGCAAAAGGAAATATCAAGCCTGCTCGATTACTTTAATTTACTTGCTGACGAGAAGCACATAAACATCCAAGTTACCGGCTCTTCCTTTACTATTCACTGCGACAAAACCATGTTCCGACAGGCAATAGGAAATCTGATTTCAAATGCGATAAGACACGCTCCTAATAATAGTACGGTGGAGGTCAAAACGGAGTCCAAAGGAAAAAACCAGAAAATAATGGTGTTAAATAGCGGGGAGAAAATTGAGCCTCAGCATATTCCTAAATTGTTCAATCGCTTCTATCGAGTTGACCCCTCTCGACAGAGAGATGGTCAAGGCACTGGCCTTGGATTAACCATTGCTAAGTCTGTTATGAAGATCAACGGAGCCGATATGTACGTTGAATCCGATGAAAGTAAGACCGTGTTTACTATGGAGTTTAGCGACACTTAAAAATAAGATGATGACGATGGGTAATCGTGTTTGAAAAATTGCTAATTTATCTTGGCTGTTTATTGAGGCCTTATTGTGAATGAAATTAAAACATCTGATTCACGCAAAGGCTAATCGGTTTGAGCATCAACTTAATCGATATGACAGTTGAATCAATAAATCTCCGTTTTCCACCCGTGAAAAGAAGAGACTAGAAGACTTGCCGGCCATGTCTTTAGTGGGTAACACAATCTGAATTTCGATGGCTACAGGACGTATTGTTGTGGCCCTGTCCATTTTTCTTGTGCCCATATGTCAAATTCTGTGAATGGCGTTAATGACACCGATAAGTCAGAGTCTTCTGTGGGGCAATGCGTCTTCAGTAAAAGAAGAAAGAGGAATATACTTCGGGTGGCTCCCCAAAACAGTACCGTCCTTTTTTACTTTTAAGTCGCTTAGCTTCGCTATTAGCCTATCCCGCCCTACAGCACTAGGTATTATCGTAAATCCGAACGAGGCCCAAAATTTTATCCTGTTTGTTTGACAGTGTTTTAACAAGTCCGGCTCTCTTGGGTCATTTGCATCAGACATTTCACCACTCACCTCTATGTCGGCGGAGAGCTTAGCACGTAGGTATTGCACCGCAGTGTTGACTAACAAGCTACCAGTTCCTTTACCCTGGAGCTTAGAATCAAAGCCATTGCCTTGGATGTCCTCAATGAAGACGTAACTGGGAGTGTACTTAAGCATCATTTTTACGTAGCCGTCGGGTACTCGCGCTTCAACGTCTAAAAAGGGCGCATGATCATAAATACGCACACGTAATTCATCTTTACTCCACGATAAACAATTTTCCATTATTAACCCTTCTGAGGCGATATAAGCGACAGTTAACCAACATGAATATTATCTAGCCTTGTAGCCTCGCGCTCCAAAGATGCCAAGTCGTGATAACCTCTTCGAGCGAGGGAAGTAGCAGCGAGAATGATGATACAGGTCAAGAAAGCTAATATAGTCACTTGATAATCATTAATACCTATGCGCACACCTCGATGGGCTATTTTAGACCTTAACGCGTAATATCTAGATACGGTTTTCTTAATACTTCGATAGTCTTTCAACTCTGCTATGTCCTCTTGCTTCATATCGATATCACCGTAAAGAAATAAAGAGGCAATTCCAATTGCATTTCTTTTCGTAATTTCCTCATTGCGCAACGTGAAAAAGCACTCCAAGCAAGACCATAATTTTAAAAATGCGGAGGGCAACGAACTATCTGAGTTTGCTTCGCCGACCCAGTAAAGAGATTTTACAATTGTTTCTTCAAGCTCCGTTCTGTCTTCTTTTTTGAGAATTTCCGGCAGGTGAGTAAGTGAGATCTCTGCTAAAAAGCCTTTGGTTATTTCTGTGTCAAAATATACTTCTCGTCTAGCACTAACTGAGCTAGTTGAAATTAAGCGTCCATTATCCTTGTTCCAGCCAAAAGTAGAGCTTGGCTGGTAAGAAAAACCACCTCTACCTTTTATACTAACGTGAGCCTCCCTGAAGGCTCTTTTGAAATTCGCGCAAGCTAAAAGCCTCAGACATGAAAGACTTAAATTTGCATTGTCATAATACTTACTAAGCGCAACATCATGCTCGCCATAAGCACAACCTAAGAACACTAGTTTGCCAGTGATGGGGCGAACGAAGTTGTCCTCCCAAATATCTTGGAGTCTATGAGGTTTTACATCCTTAATGAGTTCTTTGTCGAACAATCTTAATGTACCAAACCCGAGATCGATGCAACACTCATAAGAAAAATCAAGTCCAGCAACTTCGCATACGAAGGTGTACTGTTTGATTGTTGCATCAATATCATCAAGAATACTGTTAAGATAATTCTCTTCATATACAGTGTTTTTTCGATTATAAAAAAATTCTAGGCGCTTTCTGATAATACCTCGAATTTTTCTCATCGATACTAAACCGCGATAACGTTCGCTTTTGGCAAGTACCTCACAGATATCGGATTGAATGGTCATCCCGTAATTGGACAAAAACAAACTACCACCATCAACAGTGATGGACTGTTGAAAGGTATCCATCGATTTTATCTTTTCAATATCAAACGACTGGAAGCATTTACTCTTTGCCTGTTGAGGCAAAAGTCGCAACAGAGTTCTCACTTCTTTTTTGGACAATCCACTAGGAGTGCTATAGGTCATAATGATGCAACTTTGCTCGCAATTTTAATTAGCCTCAAATCCGTTTTAGTCTGCTAGACTTAAAGACCGTATGCTGCTCCGGTAATGAGGCTCTTTTACAAAAGACTGCGCGTTCATTCCGACGCAGGTCTCGGTAGAACTTCTGTTTACCAAAATGTCTACCAAGCAAAACTACACTACAGGTTCTGCTCAGTGAATTGTGCTAACGAGCTTCGCTCTACCTCATCAAAAATCAGTATGCTTCCTTTCTCGTAATTTCTGTAGATATTCACTGCTGCTGTTGCTCCACTGGATGCTGGCGTTACAAACTTGTCATCAATCTGCGCCAAGTTGCCCAAAACGATTGTCCGGCAATTCTTTCCGCCACGGCTTAACATCCCCTTCATCTGAGCACGGGTCATGTTTTGGGCTTCGTCAATAATCAAAACGGCATCATCAATCGAGCGACCACGAAAGTATGCCATTGAAGTAAATTCAATATTGGCTCGCTCAATAATGTGCTCAACAGTAGCGTAAATATTTGCATCATGATCATCAACTGAATGCATTGAAATTAACGCATCAGTAATACCGGCAAGTAAAGGCATTGATTTTTCCTTAAGGTCGCCAGGAAGAAAACCAGGATCTTCATCCATAAAATCACGGGACCTTACCACAACTATTTTCTTGTATTGTTTTAACTCCAGAACTTGGTGCAACGCAGCGGCTACCGCCAAAAAAGTCTTACCTGAACCAGCTGGACCAAGGATGATGTTTAAATCAAAATGAGGATCTACTAACTGGCTCAGAGCAATAGCCTGTCTGGAATTTTTTGGACTAATTCCCCACACCGTATCTTGCTTTCGCGGAAGTAGTTTTGTGAAAACGTGCTCATTTGTCACTTCAGTAACTAAACCAATGTGACCTACCCCATCATACCAATACATATTGTATTGAACCTCTTCATTGAAAAGGTTTCTGTCAAGTTGATATACCTCTCCAGAGAGTTTAAAACTATCGTCTGACTTAAGACGATCGAACAAATCTCCATCAAATGCCTGCACACCGGTATACAGTAAATCTATATCTGATATTTGATGGTCTACAAGTACATCTTCGGCATCAACACCAATTGTTCTTGCCTTGAGCCGCATATTGATGTCACGAGATACTAACGTGACTTCCTGACCCAATACCTTTCGCATGTGAAGCGCATAGTTGATAATTCGATTATCAGCATCGCTACCAATGCCATGTTTAAGTTCGCTTTGAATGTCTAAATTGGTATCAACCCCAATAAACAACTTTCCTCTCTTTGAAGTTTCATTAGAAGGAAGTGGGATACCTTTTTCCATCTGCTCAGCACTGTGCCCGTTGATGATATCTTCAAGCATTCGTATGATAACTCTAGCGTCGGCACTGACACTTTTATCTCTTCTCTCTTTTAGGTTGTCTAACTCTTCTAACACCGTCAAACAGATATACACATCATCTTTGTATGAAAGCAGACTCTTTGGATCATGAACAAGCGCCGATGTATCTAATATCCGTGGATTTCTATTCTCGTTTGAATTTTTCATTTTCGTCCCTCTTTGAGAATTACTATTTTGATTAGTCTAAAGTAAATGTTTGCTAGTCTTATTACGTAGTTATCAAAAAGAAACTAAATTGTCTGGGTTTGGGATAAAAGAATGACCACCGCATCTTTAGTGTATTCAAGGCTTTCAGATAGGTCTGTACAAATGTTGAAAAAAGTCTTGCAGTAATACCTGTTTTTCCGCTTCCTGCGGGACCTGTTAAAATGCAAAGATCAATGTGAGGATCTAGTAAGGCATGCAAGGCCATGGCTTGGCCGATGTTTTTCGGTGTGATGCCCCAAGCTCGACGCGACATTAGTCGTTCATAACCAAGGTCAAGTACTTCTATAGTTTCTTCATTTATAGCTTCAATCAAGCCAGCAAACTTGCCCGCTCCATCGACTAAAAACTCATTGATATAAGGGTCCGGCACTATGGATTTTTCAAGGGTGTGTACGGTGTCCCTGCCTTCAGTCACACTTTCAACACTTTGTATTTTGTCCCAAAACTCGCCCTCAAACTCGTAATAACCCTTACTAAGATATTTGATGTCACTGATTAATTGGTCGGTACGATAATCTTCTACCAACGCCATCCCAGCACCTTTGGCTTTTAGACGCATGTTGATATCTTTGGTCACCAGAACAACTTCTCGATGTTTGAACTGCGCTTGTAAATGCAAAGCTGCATTGATGATGCGATTGTCGTTTTCGTTGCTAGTAAATACTTGAAGATTTTTGTCCATGCCTAAATCAGCAAAAATAGACAAATGCCCTGATGGTGCTGAATCTCCAGAACCAAGTCCCATCATAGTGACGCCTGCAATCATATCTTCAGGCGAAGCATCATGCAGAAGATCCTCCATTGCTCTAATGGAGACTCGGGCGTCTCTAGCAACGTCTTTTTTACTGTCTTTTATATAATCTAACTCTTCCAACACTGTCATAGGGACAACAACATCGTGTTCTTTGAAGGACATAAAGGCTAAGGGTTCATGAAGCAAAATATTGGTGTCTAAAACGAACATCTTTTTGCTGTTTTCTTTCGCGGTATTAATGTCGACGGGTTCGACTTTTTGGATTTCCGGCATTTATGGCTCCGTGTTAGTGCTGGAGAAATATCGTTACCAATTATGTAATTGATAATCCGATAGGCCACTAAGCGAACAGAAGCTGAGTGAAAAACAATCTGCTTGCCACTGCGACTGTCCACTTTAGATACTACCTTAAACAGAAATTAAAAATTTATCACCTGTTTTATGCAGAATTTTTATTTGCTACTGACATTCGAGTCCGAGCCGACTACAATTCGCATAATTAAGTAGCGAAAACTAAAAACAGGCATGGCAGAAAAAACTGAATATATTGTTGGGCAACGTTGGTTAAGTAACTCAGAAGTCGATCTGGGTCTTGGCGTGGTAATGAATGTTGATTTTAGATCAGTATCTGTACTTTTTCCCGCAGTAAAAGAAGAGCGTAATTACGCCAAAAACCAAAATGCGTTGGCAAGATTAATATTAAATCCAGGCGATATTGCAACTCATGTGGATGGTTGGTCGCTAAAAGTCGAAGAAGTGGCCGAAGACAGCGGCTTGTACTCCTATTTAGGAACCCGAACAGACACCAACGAAACCGCAGCTATCGTTGAAGTCGCGCTAGAACATACGATTAAGGTGCATCAACCTGAAAAAAGATTGTTTATAGGGCAACTTGATAGCCCTAAATGGTTTGATGCTAGATATGCCTGTTGGGAAAAACAATACGAAATGGCCAGCTCCGATGTTATCGGTCTAATCGGTGCAAGAGTCGAACTTATTCCTCATCAAATTCATATTGCGCATGAAGTCGGTAAGCGTTATGCCCCACGAGTGCTATTGGCCGACGAAGTAGGTCTAGGGAAAACTATCGAGGCAGCGCTAATACTACATCAACAGATTCTAAGTGGTCGTGCTCAACGCATATTAATTTGCGTGCCTTCTAGTTTGGTACATCAATGGCTGGTTGAAATGCTAAGACGCGTCAACTTACGTTTTTCTGTGTTTGATGAAGAAAGAATCGAAGCGGTCAAAGAAAGTGGCGAAAACCCATTTAGCCAAGAGCAATTAGTGTTATGTAGTCAGGAATTTATTCAACAAGAAGAAAATCTCCTTGCTGCTAGCAGTGTAGATTGGGACATTTTAGTGGTAGATGAAGCCCACCATCTTAAATGGAGTCCAGAATCTGCTTCACCAGCCTATACAGCTGTTGAGCAGCTCAGTGCTATCGCTAGTGGAGTATTACTACTTACAGCGACACCTGATCAACTGGGGCATGAAAGTCACTTTGCTCGCTTGCGTTTATTAGATCCTGCACGATTCCATTCTTACGATGCTTTCATAGAAGAAGAAAGGAAATATTCGCAACTGGCTGAAGCCATCACACCTTTAATTGAAAATCATCAATTGACCGAAGCTCAAGAAGAAACCTTAGCTTCAATCGCCCCTGACACTGATATTTCTGCCCTATCAGATCTTGAATATCGCAACAAATTGGTGAAACAGTTAATTGATCAACATGGTACTGGACGTTTGCTATTCCGCAATCGTAGAGCAGCGATTCAAGGGTTTCCTGAGCGTATATTGAATCCTCATCCACTTAGCTTACCAAAAGAATTTGAGTTGGCCTTGATGGGCGAAAACGATACTCATATTGAGTTACATCCTGAACGTTCAACTATGCTCGATCAGGCTTGGCCAAGTTATGATCCAAGAGTCAGTTGGTTAATAGAATTTTTATCGGGTCAACGTCAAGATAAAGTATTGGTAATATGTGCCTTTGCATCAACTGCTTTGCAAATTGCTGAATACTTACGTGTAAAAACCAGCATTCGCCATACCGTATTTCACGAAAATATGAGCATTGTGGAACGAGATAAAGCAGCGCACTTTTTTGCCACTGATGAAGCTGGTGCGCAGGTTATGTTGTGTAGTGAAATTGGGAGTGAAGGAAGAAATTTCCAATTTTGTCATCATTTGGTGCTGTTTGATCTTCCGCTCAATCCTGACTTATTGGAACAACGCATTGGCCGACTCGATAGAATTGGTCAGACCAAAGACGTGAATATTCATGTGCCTTACTTTAAAAAGCACGCCCAAGAAGTCTTATTTAACTGGTTTCATTATGGCTTGGGAGCTTTTGTACAAACTTGCCCCGTGGGTACTGACGTCTATAAATCAATGGCTGACGACCTACATTCAGCTTTGCAATCGCCTCTGGATCAAGAGAATTGGCAAGACTTGGTTGAACAAACCAAAGCACTCACTGTTAATTTAAAACAGGAAATCGAAGAAGGCAGAGATCGACTATTGGAGTTGAATTCATCTGGTGGAGATCAAGTAGACGATGTTATTGACCGTATCATCGGCGCTGAAAATCCGGTCAATATGATGCGATTCATGAGCCGATTATTAGATTCCTTAGGCGTTAATCAAGACGAAAAAGATGGTGATGTCTTTGTATTAACGCAAGGTGAATCAATGTTATTTCCAGTTCCTGGTCTGGATGAAGAAGGAACCGAGGTTACTTACAAACGAAGTGTCGCCACACGTCTTGAACATGTGCATTATTTAAGTGGTGATAGTGAAATAGTTACCCATTGTATAGATTCAGTATTAACCGATGTTATTGGTAAAAGTAGCATCTGCTTTGTGAATCAAGAAGGTGCACCTGTAGGCGCGTTTTGGATCGAGTTAGTTTGTGTATTGGCGCCAGTAACAGAAGCGAAGTGGCAATTATATCGATTCCTACCAGCCACACCTATTCGCTTGTGCGTTAATGCTAAAAATCAGTTAGAAGACTTAGCATTTAGTACCTTCTTCAAAGTCAAACCGAAAATGGCGCAACAGCTTATTACTGCGTTAGCTGACCAACTGAAAAAGAACATAGAATTCGGTATGACCGAAGCGAAAAATGCATTGTCAAAAGTAAAGCAAGATGCCCTGAGTCAAATGCAAAACAGTCTAGATGACGAAATTGTACGACTCACTAAACTACAAATCGTCAACCCGAGCATTCGGGATGATGAAATAGATTTTCTAAAACAGCAAAAGGCGCATTTGACAACTGTGATAACCGACTCTGAGCCGTATTTAGATAGCCTACGTTTGGTCATTAATAATCCTAAATAATGGCCATACTTAACTATAATCCGCCCAAGGATCCTTATTTACACTTCATCTATAGAGATGATGACATTGCGATATTGGAGAAACCTAGCGGATTACTTAGTGTTCCAGGAAAAGCGCCAGAGCATAGAGATTCTCTTGCTTGGCGCGTAGCAACAGTGTTGCCCACTGCTACCGTAGTGCATCGGTTAGATATGGCGACATCGGGATTGATGATTTTCGCTCTAAATAAACAAGCTCACCGAGCCATCAGCAAGCAGTTCGAGCTGCGTCAAATTGACAAAACTTACTATGCATTAATCTATGGGATACCCACCCGAAAAAGTGGTCAAATTAATTTACCGCTCATATGCGACTGGCCCAATCGGCCAAAACAGATGGTCGATCATGAAAGAGGTAAAAAAGCCATTACGGATTACCAAGTGATTCAAACTCAGGGTGACGTCTGCAAAGTACAATTGCATCCGATTACAGGGCGTTCACACCAGTTAAGAGTGCATATGCTGTCAATGGGACATCCTATTTTAGGTGACCGTTTGTATGCGCATCCCGAAGCCTTAGCCTTGTCGCCTAGGCTCTGCTTGCATGCAGCAAGCATCAGTTTTACCCATCCAACTACTGCACAAAAACTCTCCTTTGAAAGCAAACCAAATTTCCCTGAAATTCCACTGCCAATTGCCGATAAATAACTATTACTAGCTCAATAAAGCAGTTCATCGGATAACATATTTTTACATGAATACTTTTTTCAACAAGTTTACCCAGATAATTATGCGGATTGCGTTTATTGCATTGTTCGCACATGTAAACTTGGCTTTGGCACAGGATGAAACCGCATTTACTCCTCTTTCAACTATTCAAAACGATTTAATAACTCAATTACCGCCAGATTCAGTAATCGAATTTGAATATAATAACCAGCCGCATAAATTTTATAGTTTAGCGTCGGAATTACCCAAGGTTCGTGGTCTTTTTCTGATTGTAGAACATGAAATGCAATTTTCGTCAAATAGCCAATTTTCATTTTCACTGGCGTCACAGATGAGTCAAATAGGTTGGAATACAATTGTCACATTTGTACCTAACAAATCTCCAGCTGAATCCGAAGAAAATAGCGACAACAGCACCGATGAACAATCTACTGAGCAAGATAGTTCACAAACTAATCCAACAGATCAAGACGATTTACCGAATTCTTACGCCAGTACAACCTCTGCCAAAGAAATACTGCCCACTTTAACCAGTGAATTTTTGCAAACCTGTGCCAATGACACTGCCCAATTTCTAAATACTGTAATAACGACAGTAAATGCTTCAAATCAGCGTGTCGTGTTGTTTTCTTCGGGGATTACTTCACATTGTCTAATGTCGGGCGATTTATCAAAGTACAAGGGCGTGGTGGCGCTGAGTCCTTTCGCTCCTAATCAAGAGCAAAATAACAAAGTACCTGAGTTATTCGGCAAAGCAAATGTACCAGTTTTAGATCTAACCAATGATTATGAAAGTCATTGGGCTAGAGCGACCGCTCACAAGCGTTTGGTAAATGCAAAAATAAACCTTAAACCACACTATCGCCAACGCAAAATTATCGGTCAGCCACTGTCGAATTTGCAGTTGACCTATCTAACAAAAGAAATTTCTGGCTGGTTGTCCTACTTAGGTATGTAAAAATCTATCTATTTTTTGCATATTTTTTTTAAATTTAAATATCATACATTTAGCAAAATTTCACAATTTAACCTCAGCAATTCACAGAATTTGACTATACTTACAAAGTCATTTTTGCATGAGGAAATATTATTGTCAGTCGACGGCTTCATCACAGAAAAATCAAAGCAACTTGAGTTCTATATCAGGGGCTATTGGGATGCAGCAATTACCTATCATGAATTGCAGCAATTTCTTTGGGATACGCTGGAAGAATGGGGCACAGTAGAAAACAGTGCTTTTGTTGCGTATTCGCATCAGGAACGCGTATTTTGGCATGTGTTTTTTGTAGTGCAACACACAGAGGAAGAAGACTTAAAGTATGAAGACCAAAACCCTGATTTAGCTTTTGTATTAGAGTTTTTAAACAGAAATTATCTTTGCCCACTAGACGTAGTAGGCATGCGCCCTTAATAAACAATTACATTCTAAATGTAACCACTCTATTTCGACCTGAATTTTTCGCATCATAAAGTGCCGTATCTGCCGCTTGTAACCAAGCCAATGGTTGTTTAAACCCAGTATTAAACTCAGCTATACCCACACTGACGGTAAAATTAATGGCAGTAGTTTCATGAGTAACCGTGGTTTTTTCTGCTAATTTTCGAATACGTTCAGCTACAGTTTTAGCATTTTCCCCAGGAGTGTCAGGTAACAAGATCACAAACTCTTCTCCACCGTACCTACCTGGAATATCTGTTTCTCTTGTGGCGACGCGAATAATATCCGCCAATTTTTGAATTACAGCATCACCGGCTTGATGGCCATAAGTATCATTCACGCCTTTGAAATGGTCTATATCGAGTATTAGTACTGAAATATCAGTCTTGTTGCGAATGGTAAGCTTATACTCTCGTTCAAAGCGTTCTTGCCAATATCGGCGGTTGAATAAGTTTGTTAGTCCATCGATTCGACTTATTTGTTTAAGCCGATCATTTAATCCCTCGATTCTAATCTTGCCCATAGCCTGATCGGTAACGTCGTAAATCAAAATACAAACTCTATCGACCTTACCTAAACTGCCAGTGACAGGAAAAATCGTAATATTTTGGTACATATATTCGGAAGGTGAAGTGACGGGCCTAGCTGCTTGCATCTTAAACACATACTGACGCTGTTCCCATACCATAAACACTGGTGTATGCATTTCGAAGACTGGACGACATTTATTTTTCAGCCAGTGCATATCAAGATCAGAAAAGTACTTGAATAAGGTATTACCTTTAACATCGGTACTTTCGAAACCAGTATGGTTTTCCATAAACTGATTCCACTCTTCAATTTCGAAGTTAGTATTGACGACTATGATGCCCACTTCGATAGATTCCACTAAGGCCTGTTGCCATGAAACATGATTCTCATTGCTGTAAGCTAAATTCATTGTCATGCAGCCCCTCTTATTTCAAGCAACTGCTTAAAAGTGGCATCAATCTCTTCCCCTGGGATAACTAAAAGCAGTTCAAAATTAATATTTTCGTCCGCTATTGCATAGGCAATTTCGATTACCAGAACCTTTTCCCATCTTGAAATGTTATTAGAAACCAACTCATTAAGGTCACAATGCACACCTAATATAATTGGCGAATTATGGGTGAATTTTACTGCTAGTTGTTCTGATAACCCATTTAAACAAGCGCCGATAATCAGGTTAGATACATCCATCAATACTTCTATGTCGTTAGGTGCTGATGAATGTTGTTGTCTACCAAGTAAGTTTCGAAATGAATCAATATTAGTATCGTTGAAAATAATTAAGGCTTCGCCCTTTATTCGTTTACTGACAAACCCTTTTGAAACTGCCGATACCTGTTCGTTGTCGTCAATGGAGGCAAGTGTCATGGCTAATTCGTTGGTGTGCACAACACTGACGTTAGGGATAGGAAGATGTACAAATCTGTCTAAAATTTTAGCTAAGTTTTCACCCGCTTGGCCCATAGCAATATTGGAAAGTTCACGAAAGGCATCGAGTTTATCTTCTTGGCTTGAACCGATTTTGACATTCTCTGACTTAGCACGATTGGAAGTACTCATGTCACCTTGATAGATGCCATATTTTTTTAAGATTTCGCTGAGTTTATCGTTATCAATAGGTTTGCGAATAAAGTCGATAGCGCCCAGTGCTTTCATACGCTTGCGCGCTTCTTCCTGAACATCGCCTGACACCACGATCACCATGGTTGGAAGATCGTGTTTGCGGATGTACTGCATAGTTTCGTAACCGTCCATTACTGGCATATTCAGGTCAAGAAACATAATGTCGCCCTTCCCTTGCTTAATAGCATCAATGGCTTCTTGGCCATTGTTAGCATATGAAACGTCAACATCCCAGCCATCCGGCAAGGAGCGCGCCATTGCTTTGCGAGCAAAAGCCGAATCATCACATATCAGTACAGGTAAAGTCATAGTCATTAAGCTTAAATTCGATGCCGATAATTTACTACAATTTAAAAGCGATTTCCTTTTTCTTAACTCTTTATCTGCAGTTCTTATAATTTATTTACTATTCTTTAGTATAAATAAATATCCATTGCGACTTGAAGATTTAGATAAATCAGTGGAAAAAGAATCCAAATTTATAACTAAAAAAACGTATTTTTATAATAGATGAAAAAAATCGAAACGTTTTAACTGAGACGTTAATTTTAAGCTAAATGAACCAGAAACGATGAAATCAGTGTTTTGTTGTTTCAATTTACACAGCAAAAGGATAAGCAATTGACTCATGATGCTGATAATTTTCAACCTCAAAATCACTAGTACTGACCCAGGTTTCAATATCTTTTAGAGACTTGATATCAGGGTTTATGTTTAACTTGGGAAATTCGAACGGCTCTCGTTTGAGTTGAACATCTCGCATTAATTCAAGCTGATTTTCATAAATATGCGCATTTACAATTTTATGAAACACCTTACCTGCTTTATGCCCTGTGATTTGCGCCATAAGTGCTAATAAAACAAAACACTGGGGCATGTTGAATGTTAATCCAAGCGGCACATCACAGCTACGCATATAACTCGTCAAATGCAAAGTGTCCCCAAGCAAACTAAAGGTATGCGTATGCATGCAAGGACGCAGACATCCCATGTCAAACTCACCAGGATTGTAAAAGGTGACAATCTCTCCTCTATCATCAATACCTTGAGATAAATTTTTTACTACTTTGGCTAACTGATCTAAGCTGGTACCGTCAGGTTTCTGCCAATTTCGGCCTTGAACTCCATACACTCGGCCCATATCATCCTCGCCTTTACGATGAGGATTATTCAACCATGCTTGGTTTTCGTTGGCATTTGCATTCCACGTATTGCAACCAATAGCGCGAAAGTCTGCGGCATTGTCATATCCGCGCAAATAACCCAAAAGTTCAGCAATTGCTGCTTTGTAAAAACATTTTCGAGTAGTCACTAAAGGAAATTCATTGTTCCCAACATCGTACTCAAGATCAGCATTGATTACGGTTAAACAACTTATTCCGGTGCGTTCATTCGTGACCCATTGGCCTTCTTCGATAATGCGCTTACATAGTGATTCATATTGCGACATAATTTAGGCTTTTTTACCTTTTTTCTGTGTTTTTTCTGGTTGTTGAGCAGGTGTCATATTGGCATAAATAATTAAACCCAAACCAGCTAAAATCATAGGTATGCATAGCATTTGTCCCTGACTAAGCCCTAGGGTATTCAAACCAATGTGCATATCTGGCTCTCTGAAAAATTCAATGATAAAACGAAATACGCCGTACCCTAATAAAAACAAACCACCGACAGATCCCACTGGCCGAGGTCTAGCTGAATATAACCAGAGGATCACAAAGAGTACAACGCCTTCTAAAAAGAATTCGTATAACTGCGATGGGTGACGAGGCTCATCGCCTCCGGTCGGAAATACAAAGGCCCAAGGCACATCTGTAGTTCTTCCCCAAAGTTCACCGTTAATGAAGTTGCCTAGACGCCCTGCTCCCAAACCAATAGGTACAAGGGGAGCTATAAAATCACCCACTGTTAAAAAACGCCAGTTTTGTTTTTTCGAATATAAGAACGCCGCTAAAATTACGCCTATACAACCGCCGTGGAACGACATTCCACCTTCCCATAATCTAAATAGATAAAGTGGGTCTTCTAAGAAATCTGAGAATTTATAAAATAGTACGTAACCTACACGGCCACCTACTATGACGCCCAAAAACGAATAAAACAGGAGATCGCTTAATTGTTCTTTGCTCCAATTCATACGATGTAAACGGCGATTTGCCAACCAATAAGCAGCAGCAAAGCCGATTAAATACATGATGCTGTACCAGCGTATTTGTAAGAATCCTAAATCGAAAAGTACTGGGCTGATGTCGGGAAAGGTCAAGTGACTGCCGTTTGACATTTATTATTCTAATCCTATTAACATGCGTATGCTGACGATAACAAGAAAGCCAGCAAAAATTCTTTTAAGTTTTACAGTATCAATTCTGTTGGTCAACTTGGCACCAAGAGGCGCTGTGAATACGGATACTATCACAATACCCAAGGTTGCAGGAAGATAAACGTAACCCAATGAATATTCTGGTAAATAGGGTTTGTTATATCCGGCAATAATGAAACTTAAGGATCCAAAAACAGCAATGGCGACACCGCAAACACTGGCGCAACCAATGGCTTTTTTGATATTCACTTGAAACCAAACTAAAGCAGGCACAATTAAGGCACCACCACCTATTCCCATGAGAGCAGCAATGAATCCACTACTTAATCCTACTCCTGAAAGGGATAGTTTTGACAGTTGACTGTGCGCTTGTGGTTTTCTTGATAATAACATCTGTAGAGCGATCAAAATAACCAAAACAGCAAAAATGCGTTGCAGCACAACACCTGAGATAAAACTCGCGAACTTGGCGCCAAGCATTGCCCCTATTGAGATAGCAATTACAATAACGGGTAAAATACTCATATCGATGTTACCCATTTTAGCGTGACTACGGGCAGACGATAGGCCGGTAAATATCACCGTAGATAAAGAGGTAGCAATGGCAATCGGCATGCCGTGCTCAATATCAATATTCTGAAAGCTATTTAATAAGTAGAGAAGCGCAGGGACTATTATGAGTCCTCCGCCAATACCCAACATACCTGCAAGTATACCAACTACACCACCTAATCCCATACAAAGGATAATAAAAACTACTACATCTTGCACTTAAACTCCTACTCTCACTAATCCACCCAGTCCCTTAGTCTCCAAATAATTTTCTAATATCTGACGAACCTGTGCTGGCGATTCTGAGGATAGTATTGAAGATAAAATTGCCTCACATTCGGTCATCGACGTATTGCGAATAACCCAACTTATTTTTCGCAGAGAGTGCCCGTTCATGCTTAACTTTCGATATCCCATCATTATTAACAATAGCGCTCCTAAAGGCTCGCCTGCTAGCTCTCCACATACGGTTACCGGTACGCCATGCTCATTTGCTGTTGTAACAATCCCTAACAGCGCGTTTATCACCGATGGGTGATAACTAGAATATAAGGATGCCACGCGAGGATTATTTCGGTCTACCGCCAACAAGTACTGTGTTAGGTCATTCGTCCCTACAGAGAAAAAATCAACGCGCTTAGCAATTTGTGGCAATTGGAATAATGCTGAGGGCACCTCTAACATTACACCAAGTTTTGGACGCGCTAGTGTTACTTTCTTTTCATTAGCTTCCTCTAGAACTTCTGAAAAAGCTTGGTCAATTAACGTTTTAGATTCATCAACTTCATTCACACTAGCAATCATAGGCAACAAAATATGCAAATTAGTGTGCCCTAAACTTGCTCTTAACATGGCCCTGATCTGCATTAAGAAAATATCTGGATGATCCAAGGTTAATCTAACCCCTCGCCATCCTAGAAAAGGATTCTCTTCGCTTATGGGAAAATAGCTAAGTGGTTTATCTCCGCCAACATCCAAAGTACGCATGGTAATTTCTTTGTCGGGATGAGCTGTAAGTACCTGCTTATAAATATCACACTGTTCTCGCTCAGATGGAAAACGCTGACGTAGCATAAAGGGAATTTCTGTACGATATAGACCAACACCATCGCCCTGAGAAAATTGCTCTAACTCTAAGTCAGCCGATAGACCAGCATTCACTAGCAAAGAAATTTTAGTTCCATCTTGGGTAATGGGAGGGGCATCAGATTCACTGTCGATTCTTGCAAATAATGCTTGTTCCTGTTGAATCAGACGAATAAATTCGTGTTCTTGAAATTGATCAAAATTCAGCGCGACATCACCTGAATAACCGTCCACAAACAGGGTTTGAGATTTCAATAAACCAACTGATACGCCTTCTAGGCCCATAACCGCTGGAACATTCATAGCTCTGGCTAATATAGCTGCGTGCGAATTATTAGAACCTTTCAGTGAAATGATCCCGGCGAGTTGTTCTCTAGGAAATTCAGCCAGCATAGGCGCACTGACTTCTTTTGCTACTAAAATGTACTTTTCGGAGCTGTGCATAGGTTGAGTGTTATCAACATCACCTAAAATATTGGCTAATATTCGATTTGAAAGGTCGATAATGTCTACTGCCCGCTCACGCATGTATGGATCATCCATGCTTTCAAAGCGATTGGCATAGGCTTCAACAACGAATTTTAGCGAAGACGCTGCGTCCCAACCTTCATGGATTTTTTTTTCTACTTCTCTTCCTAGGGAGTTAGCATCCAACAATTGGTTGTAAAGTTGAAATATAGCTTTTACATCATCAGGAAGGCTAGCGCTAAGACCGGCTGATAGTTCACCAACATGTTGGCGCGTTAAGTCTACGGCTTTCCGATAAATAGTGATTTGCTTGTTCGGATCATCTGACTTTTTGGTTATTAAGGTACGTAAGTCATTTTGAAAATTTACCGCATAGCCAATACCAAGCGCTAATCCTGGAGAGCCTGGTATTCCATTAAGTTTTCGACTTGTCGCTTCCTTGCTTTCATCCGTAATTAATAGCTTGCCGGAAATTTCCGCATTAGTGATATATAAAGCTAACTGGGCAGCTAGAGTTACCAAAAAAGCTTCATCATCGAGGTTAAACTGACGTTTTTTGGATTGTTGGAGAGAAATAACGCCCAAGACTTTACGTTGAAAAATGATTGGTGTACCAATAAAAGCTTTGTACTTTTCTTCTTTTACTTCTGGGTAGTGTTTAAAGTTGGGATGAGCAAATGCGTCATCAATTATGAGCGGCTCTTCTCTATCGCCAACCAAGCCAATAAGGCCTTCATTGAAACCAATTTTGACTTTTCCAACCGCGCTACGTTCCAAACCATCTGTCGCGGTAAGCACAAATTGTTTGTACTTATAATCTGCCAGATACAAAGAACATGAATCGACACCCATTTCCTCTTTAACCATGGCAACTAGACGATCCATTGATGCCTCAAGGGTCGGTAATTGACTTACTTCTTGGATGATGGATTTAAGCGTCGTTAACATATGAGATTGGCTACCTTAATCACAAACAAAAAAGAACTCTCGATATCACATTTCAATCACAAAACGAATAAAAGTCAGGATTGATTTGGTCGGTTTTTCTGTCGTTTTTTGTATTTTCGCTGATTGGTATTTCCCGTACGTTGATTTGATAACACGACGTTGGAGAATTCTTTCATTATGCGTCTGTAGACATCGCGTTTAAACGAGACTACGTTTCGAATCGGATACCAATAGCTCACCCACCGCCAATCATCAAATTCTGGATGACCGCAAGACGCTAAATCTACATCCTTTTCTTGACAAGTTAATGACAGTAGAAACCATTTTTGTTTTTGACCAATACAAACGGGCTCGCTACCTTTACGCACGAGTCGTTTAGGCAATTTATACCTAAGCCAATTGCGGCTTACTGCAAGGATTTTTACGTCTTTTTCTTTTAGCCCAACTTCTTCGTACAGTTCCCTATACATTGCTTGTTCGGCTGTTTCGCCTTGATCAATTCCACCTTGCGGGAATTGCCATGAATGCTGGCCATACCGTCTTGCCCAGAAGACTTGCCCCTGTTTATTACAAATTATAATGCCAACATTCGCGCGGAATCCTTCGGTATCAATCACACAGATTACCTAGCGCTTTTTTTCTTTTATATTTCTCCATTCTTTCATAAACTTGTAATGATGCAAAGCATAAGTTTATAGGTTTGTTAAATTAGTTATGCAGGTAATCCCCCCAAAAGATCAAATGGGCTTGCTCGATCGGGTAGAAAATATCGCAGGTTTAACCTTGGGCGAGTTGGCGTACCAGCACAAGGTAAAGGTTCCAGCTAATCTAAAAAGAGAAAAAGGATGGGTCGGACAATTGATCGAAGTGGCCCTTGGCGCCACTGCTGGCAGTAAACCACTGCAAGATTTTCCGTCTTTGGGTATTGAACTTAAAACCCTCCCTCTCTCCTATAATAATACGCCCTTAGAAACCACATACGTTTGTTATGCTCCGCTCACTGGCGTAAGTGGAGTGCGTTGGGAACTGTCAAATGTACGCAATAAATTAAGAAAAGTATTATGGGTTCCTATTCAAGGCGAACGGGATATTCCTCTTGCAGAGCGTATTATAGGCCATGGTTTTATGTGGCAACCTTCTCAGGAGCAAGAAGCTAAGTTAAAGCGGGATTGGGAAGAACTGATGGAAATGATAAGTCTAGGACAAGTAGAAAAAATTAATGCTACCTACGGCGAAGTCATGCAATTACGCCCCAAAGCCGCAGATGGCAAAGCTCTCACACAAGCGGTAGGCGAAAACGGCCAAATAATAATGACCAGGCCTCGTGGGTTTTATTTACGCAAGAATTTTACCCAAGACATACTAAACCATACATTTTATTGATAACGATCAAGCTCATTTTCTGCGCAATAGTCGATAATAATCGTCTATATCCTATAAAAGGAAAATGACAAATGGCACTCACCATTACTGACGAATGTATCAACTGTGACTTATGTCCTGAAGAATGCCCAAATGACGCAATCAAGATGGGTGAAGAGATTTATCAAATAAATAGCGATCGATGCACGGAGTGCGTAGGTCACTACGACGAACCTAGCTGTGTTAAAGTATGCCCAGTTGAATGCATCATTCCTGATCCAAACGTCAGAGAGTCGCTAGACGAGTTAGCTGAAAAGTATACTAATCTTCACGTTTAAGAATCTAAAACCGCTTTTTTCTCATTATGGCGTTGGAAGTCTTTAATTTTGGCTTCCTCCTCCTTTGCCGCTTCAGCATCATATTTTGCTTCGTAGGCTTCACATGTCATGGTAATAGCGTAAGTAAAAATCGCACCAACCAAGACCACTAGCCAAGATAAATAAACCCATAAAAACAAAATAGGGATAGTTGCTAACGCTCCATATATAACTTCATAGGACGGAAAATTAGCGACATAAAATGCAAATCCTTTCTTAGTCAATTCAAATAGAGTTGCGGCTAAAACAGCGCCGCATAGGGCATATTTAGCTCTTACTGGACGATTAGGTACTATCATATACAGCAGTATAAATGCACCAACAGCGGCAAAGTAAGGCACCAATTTTAGAAATCCAGTACCTAATCCAGGCTGGTAATCATCTGCGAAGGCAGCAATGGTGGCCAAATATGAACTGACCAATATGCTCAAACCAATCAAAAGTGGCCCTAAGGTAATTACCATCCAATAAATAGCGAAAGTATATACAACGGGTCGTTTTGCTGTCGTGCGCCAAAGATGATTAAAGGTTTTATCAATATTTGAAATGAGCAACAAAGCTACAACTAACAGTGTACCTATACTTACAGCTCCCATTCCAGAAGCATTTGCTACAAATTCAGACATATATTTTTGCACCACATCGCCAGCAGTAGGTACAAAGTTATTGAAGATAAAATACTCAAATTCACTGCGCATTTCAGCAAATGCAGGAAAGGCTGACATAATCATGAAAAAAACCATGATTACAGGAACTAGTGACAATAAACTCACATAAGCGAGATGACCAGCAGACACCGTAATACGTTCACTTTTAAGATAGCCAAAGAAAGCTTTGAATATATCCCAAAGAAGCGGTGTTCTAGCATTAAAATAGGCTTGAATGTCTGCTTTAGTGATCAATTTTGTTACTCATGTTTACTTTAGTAACAAGTTTACGCCGATTATCGAAAACTTCAAATTTATCAATCAGCTATCAACTTTAATTTACACGCTTTTGCGTAACCCTAACATATGGCAAATGGCATAACTGAGTTCAGAGCGATTCAAAGTATAAAAATGGAAGTGTTTTACACCCTCTTTTGCTAGCACTTTCACCATGTCCATGGCGATATTTGCCCCCAATAGATTACGCGTTGTTTGGTCATCGTCATCCAAACCTTCATACATTTTGTGTAACCAACCTGGGACATGCACATTTGTAAATCCGGCAAACCTTACTAATGTTTGATAATTGGTTACCGGTAAAATGCCCGGGACTATATCCAAATCGATACCCGCAGCGGCGGCTCTATCTCGAAAACGTAAGAAAACACTAGTGTCAAAGAAAAACTGAGTAATAGCCTCAGTAGCACCAGCTTCGTTTTTACGTTTTAAATTCAATAAGTCGAATTGATCGCTTGGGGCTTCAGGATGTTTTTCAGGATATGCCGCAACAGATATATCAAAATCAGCCACTTCTTTTAGCAACTGCACCAGATCTACAGCGTACATATCTGGCTTATCCATACCTGAGGGTAAATCACCTCTCAACGCTACGATTCGACGGATACCAGAATCCCAATAATCTTTCGCAATCTGAACTAATTCTTCTCGGGAAGCATCTACGCATGTTAAATGAGGTGCAGTCGGGACACCGGTTTCTCTATGGATGCGTTTTACCACACTGTGAGTTCTGTCTCGTTCACCACTGTTTGCGCCATAGGTAACCGACATGTAACTGGGGTTTAAGGGTGCTAATCTTTCCACGGACTTCCATAAGGTGTTCTCCATGGCTTCACTTGAAGGTGGGAAAAACTCGAAAGATACATCGATATCGCGTAATTCAGAAAGTGATTGATTCAAGGCATCAATGCCTTGTGCGTAAGAAACCATGTTTAACCCTTATAGACGTTTAGACGTCTAAATTACGAAAATACCATCTAGACGTCAAGCAGTTTACACGTCTAGATTGATCTTTTTTTTATTCCAGTTAGAATTTTCATATAACAACATAAATTACGAATGACATTATGGCAGATTGGAACGGCAAATATATTCACCCTTATGCGGAACATGGGAAAAAAAGTGAACAGGTAAAAAAGGTCACAGTGTCTATTCCGATAAAAGTGTTGAAAGTGTTAACAGACGAGCGCACTCGACGCCAGGTGAATAACTTACGTCATGCAACCAATTCAGAATTGCTTTGTGAAGCTTTTCTTCATGCATTTACCGGTCAACCTTTACCGAATGATGACGACTTGCGCAAAGATAACCCTGAAAAAATTTCTGCAGAAGCAAGACGCATTATGGCAGAAATGAAAGAAGGCAAGTCTTAGCACAGCCATCATGCAAATCTAAGTCGAGTTTCTAGTTTTTTAACGACGCAATAAACTCGTCAGATTCTTTTATCGCTGCGCTCATTTGCTGAAGTAGAGTTTTGACATCTCGTTGAATGGTATTCAACTCTCCCTGCAATGCACCGATGGCGTTAGCGTTCAAATTATGTTTAAGATAAAGTACATTATCGTTTAATGCGGTTAATACAGGTGGCATACTTGCTTCAACCTTACGCATAGATTTCAGTAAATTTTGGTACTTTGCCTTGGTTGTGTCTAATTTCCTTTTACTATCACGACGTAAATTAGCATTTGAGATCTCATCCAACTCAGATTCCCATTCACGAAATAAAGAGCCAGCTACGGATTCGACTTTATCAATTCTTGTGGAAACCTCTTCTGCGGCTTCTTTACTTGCTTGATATTGGTCATTGAGCTCATTGTATACATCTTCTAGCTCCCCACCATCAAAATTGATTAAAGCACTGAATTCTTCTAATGCACTGGAAAACTGTTCTTGAGCTTCTTGTTGCGTTTCTTGAGCATCTTCAACTCTATCCACCAGAATATCGCGTTTTTCTATTCCTATGCTTTCCCACATATCGAAGTATGCGTCTTGAATTGTTGAGGTACAACTTGAAACCAAACCTAGACTTAATATGAACATAATTGCAAATAAACGCATTGCATAATCCTTGTATTTAACTATCAAATGGCCAAAAGATACTCGAGTTTGATGATTTAACGTTTGAGTTTTAAGTAAATTTATTGGTAATCTGAGTAAAGTGCTTTATTTATTCAGTAAATATACACCAAAACATAATCAATCTGTACCTCGATGAAAGGTTGAGAACAAAAGAGCATTGAATGCCATTTAGATCACTGAAAATTGATGTTTCAAATGAACATAAACTTCACGTAGAACTTGCAGGAAACCCTGACGGCATACCTTTCTTGTTTGTGCATGGCGGTCCCGGTGCTAGCATATCAAACTGTTATAAATGGCCTTTTGATTTAAATAAACACTTTGTTGTTGCCTTTGATCAAAGGGGATGTGGTCAATCAAAACCTTTTGCTAGCCTTAATGACAATAACACATGGGCTTTAATCGAAGACATAGAGAAAATTCGTAATCACTTACAGATTGAAACTTGGGGGGTATTTGGCGGTTCTTGGGGAGCTACCCTGTCTCTTATTTATGCGATCAAACATCCATCTCATGTGTCTAAACTGATATTAAGAGGCGTGTTTTTAGCAAGATCCAAAGATGCTGAGTTTTTTCTTACTCCAGAAGGCGCAGCTGCGCATTTTTTCCCCCTAGACTATCAAAAGTTTATTTCTGTCATTCAAGGAAAAAAAACAGCAGCTAATATCTTGCATGAGTACTATGGCTTAATGACAAACAGTGAGCTTGAAGTACGCAAAAATGCTTACCAACGTTGGTTTGCATGGGAGTTAGCGATTTCTCGCCTGATAAAAGAAAATATAGAGGTTATTCCTGACGCTAAATTTGTTGAAACTCTTGCATTAATGGAATGCCACTATTTAATCAACAATTGTTTTATTGAAGAAAACTACATTTTAGATAACTGTCATATTATTCAAGACATTCCCTGCGAAATCGTGCATGGTCGATATGATCTTGTATGCATGGCGAGTGGTGCAATTGAACTTGCCCAGCAACTTCCCAAAGCAAATCTTCACATAATTGAAAACGCTGGACACAGTGCCCTTGAGACACAAATTCGAAATAAACTCATAGATATAATGAGACAACATAATGAGTAGCAGTAAATGATAGGATTAATTCAACGAGTATCCCAAGCTCAAGTTGATGTGGCGGGGCAAACAATTGGTAAAATAGGTGCTGGCATCCTTTTATTGCTAGGCATTGAAAAAACTGACACCCAAACCGATATTGAAAAACTCGCTAAGAAAATAATGCATTATCGAATTTTTCCAGACCAAGACGGAAAAATGAATCTGAGTTTATTGGACACGCAAAAAGAACTGCTAGTAGTTTCACAATTTACTCTAGTGGCCGAGACCAACAAAGGCAATCGTCCTGGATTTTCAAAAGGGGCTTCACCAGAAGAAGGTAAACGTCTGTATGAGGCTTTTTTAGCACATATTGAGCAACAATATGGGCCTTGTGAGTGCGGAGAGTTTGGCGCAGATATGCAAGTTTCATTAATCAATGACGGCCCAGTGACCTTTTACTTTCAAACCTGAGGACAGGTGCAATTTGTTTACACAAACTATACAATATTCTACTTTGAATCACAGATGGATGTAACAGCTTGTTGATTGTGAACACACCGAAAACCGAAACGGAACTTGCGGAATACTTTGAATTTCGATGGTCTCATTTACGTAAACCTTGGGGCTTTCCTGAAGGGTCAGAAAAAGATGAATATGAAAGCGTTAGCGAGCACCGCACAATAAAAAATCAAATGGGTGAAATTGTTGCTTGTGGACGCGTGCATTTAAATACTGCCGAAGAAGCACAGATTCGTCATATTGCTGTGGAGACTACCTACCGACGTAAGGGAGTCGGTAAAATGATTCTTCAAGCCCTTGAATCGGTTGCAAGAGAGATGGGAGCTGAACGAGCAGTTACAAATTCTCGAGAAACCTCTATAGACTTTTTTCAAGATTGTGGCTTTGAAGTTATCGACGATGCACCCGAAGAATTAGGTAAATTAAAACGCAAACAAATGCGTAAGATTCTAAATGACCACAATGCATTAATTTTGCATCCTAAATGGTGCAAAGAGTTACAGGATACTTGGCACGAAAAAATTCCTATTACTGAGCACATGGGAATAAAACTCTACCAATATACTGAGCGCACTATAGAAACTCGCGCATCATTAAACAAAAACGTTAATTTACACGGCAGTATGTTTGCAGGTAGCATCTATTCTCAAGCCACATTAACCGGTTGGGGCATGATATTTTTGCAATTGAAACAAAAAGGACTGGATGGGGAAATAGTGTTAGGAGATGCTAATATTCACTATCACAAACCTATAACCATGCGACCTAGAGCAATTTGCAATATAGAAAGTGTGAGGACTAAATTCGCAATTTTAGAAAGAGGCAAAAAATGCCCTGTTTCTTTAAAAGTCGATATTTTAGACGGTGATCAGTCGGTCGCTGAATTCTCAGGACAATATTGGGTATTACCTCCCAGCCAATAAAAAAGGCAGCTCTACGCTGCCTTTGATATTTATTTATGAAGTCTAACGCATTGCTGCTTGTAGCTTTTTCATAGCGTTCTTTTCAATCTGTCTCACTCTTTCTGCTGACACTTCATATTCATCAGCCAGATCTTGTAAGGTCTTCTTATCGTCAGACAACCATCTAGTTTCAATTATATGCTGACTTCTTTCATCGAGCGTCTTAATTGCTGTGTACAGACGTTTAGTTGCGGCTGAATCCCAATCATTATCGATCACTGTTGATTCAACATCCGCAGATTTATCTTCAAGATATTGCGCTGGCGAAAAAGTCGTAGATTCGTCGTCATCATTCGATAAATCAAACGCTTGATCTTGGCTGCTCATTCGAGCTTCCATTTGCAACACTTCTTTGGTGCTAACACCTAATTCTTCCGCTACAGTCTGCACTTCGTCATGGGTGAACCAACCTAAACGCTTTTTCGCCTTACGTAGATTAAAAAACAATTTACGTTGCGCTTTAGTTGTTGCAACTTTTACAATACGCCAATTTTTAAGAACGTATTCATGAATTTCTGCTTTAATCCAATGCACAGCAAAAGACACTAAGCGAACACCTACAGTAGGATCAAATCGTTTGACGGCTTTCATCAAACCAATATTGCCTTCTTGAATTAAATCAGCTTGAGGCAATCCATAACCTGAGTAAGATTTTGCGATATGCACTACAAAACGCAAATGCGACATAACCAGCTTTCTCGCAGCTTCCAAATCACCTTCGTTTTGTAATCTCTCACCTAAACGCTTTTCTTCCTCGGCGGATAACATGTCAATACCAGATACAGCTTGCATGTAGCTTTCGATACTACCGCTCGCAGGTACTGATAGCGCAAATGATTGCATGTTTTGACTCATTGTTTCTCCAATTACTTAAGCTTTAAATTAAGACCAATTTTTACCCAGAAAGTTCCTTGAACCTTACATTTTAAGCGTATTTTTAACACATCTATTAAATATAAGGATTATTATATAAAATACAACCCAAATTCGCTATATTTTCCTGTGAACTCTAGTACAGTCACAGCTCATGATTTGCGATCGCCAGTTTGTATCTGTCCATAACGATAAAAGGTGTTAGTACATAATGTTTGCCTATGTTGCCAGACAAGCCATATATACGGTCGAGAAAGATGTTTTCGCTTACGAACTATTATTTAGAGACGGCAAGCGTAATTGTTTTCCCGACATTTCGCCCGATACAGCAACTAGTACTATGTTAACCGATAGCCATCTGAGTATTGGTTTGGAAAACATTACCTTTCAAAAAACAGCATTTATCAACTTCCATGAGGATACACTTTTATACAGGTTTCCTTCGACTTTAGATCCTTTATCGACAGTTATAGAAATCGTTGAATCGGTAAAAGTTACAGAAGCTCTGATTCAAGCATTAGAGCACGTTAGAGATTTAGGCTATTCGTTGGCCCTAGACGACTATAATTTTGATCCTAAGTGGGAGCCATTAATCCCATTAGTGAAATATATCAAAATAGAATCGTCGGTGGTGAGCAATGCCAATGATTTCGTACTTGGCAAAATCGAAAAACTTCTTACCGCGGAAAAAGTGCTGATAGCAGAAAAAGTTGAAACAATTGACGAATTTGTACTGCTGGAAAAAATGGGTTTTACACTTTTTCAGGGTTACTTTTTATCCAAACCTGAAATAGTCGAACACAAGAAAATAGAAGTAGCCCTTTCCTCAGTAATTGAACTTGTTGGTATTAGTGCTAAAGCCGAATTTGATTTTGATGAGGTGAATGAAATTTTTGAAAAAGATTTGGGCCTGTCATATAAATTAATGCGTTTTATTAACAACCCGACGCTCAATAAAAGACAGAAAATTAATTCTTTGGGACACGCACTAAAATTTTTAGGCAGTATCGAGTTAAAAAAATTCATTGCTCTGCTTGCCATCGCTAATTTAAAAGGTGATAAACCCATGGATTTAATCACCACCAGCCTTACACGAGCGCATTTTTGTAAGCGGCTTTCAGAATTATTAGCGTTTAAAGAAAATCCTCCCGAAGGATTTATTTTGGGATTATTTTCGTTAGTGGATGCACTTATCGATATTCCAATGCCCAAGGTCACCAAATCTTTGCCATTCTCTGAACAAGTAAATACTGCGCTATGTCAAAAATTTCAGTCGGATGAAAGCCCGCTAAGTGATTTGTTAGCCTTGTGTATCGCCTTTGAACGAGCGCATTGGAAAGCTATCGAGTATCTGTGTAGCAAATTAAGCATTGAAGAAGCTCAAGGCTTCGAAGCCTATTATGACGCAATGAAATGGGCGGAAGATATGCGAAAAAGTTTGCCTAGCTAATCTAAACTTTATTAGATTTCACATCATATCTGACATAATTTCTAAAAACTGAGTGTCCCATTCTAATTAACCTATTTTTTTCTAGGACACGCAATTTCTAAAAAAGAAATTTGCGTGTCCCATTATAAAAATTTAACCATCACGTATTCGCGCCGATAACACTCTAAAGTATTCGCATTTTTAGGGTAAAAGTAATGATAGTTTTCGCTCGTGAACCTATTTTCACTAGCAATGAAAAGGTATTCGCCTATCAATTAGTGTTCAATGAAAGCATTGGGCATGTATTTGATCCTGAAAATATTAAATTAGCGCGTTCTCCGGAAGATACTGGTGGGGTAGCTTGGCCACAGCTATTAGAAGGCTTTACTAGTCTCATCACCATTACCAAAGAACAGCTTTTTAATCCTATACCTGAAGATTTCCCACCTGATGACACTATGTTAGAAATCGATAAGTTCGATGAGGATGATCCTGCTTTTGTAGAACGTATTAACGCTCTTAAAAAAATCGGATACAGAATTATTGCAGGCGATAAAAACCCCTTATCTGAATTTGTTATTAAGCACTGCGATATTCTAAAAGTGAGTATCAACAAAATCTCGCCTTATGAAGTGAAAGAACTGCGTAATCAAACGATAAACCCAAAAATAAAACTTATCGTTACTGACGTTCAAACACAGGCGTCTTTCAAAAAGTGTGTTGAGGTAGGCTTTGACTATTATCAAGGTTATTTCTTTTTAACTCGCAAGAAGACCAATCATTCTGACGAATTACCCGCTAACAAAGTCGCAATATTTAATCTCATCAGTCAAATTTCCCAACCTAGTTTAGATATGAAAAAGATTAGGGTGATATTCGAACATGATGCCACACTCACCTATTTATTGATGAGGTTCATTAATAACCCCATGATCAATAAATATCATGAAATAAAGTCGATTAAACATGCACTTGCTTATTTAGGTGAGGTAATGCTAAGGAAATTTGTTGCAATAGTATCTTTGGCTCAATTAAATACTGGCAACACTTCTGAGCTTTTGCAAGTTGCGTTAATTAGGGCTAAGTTCTGCGAATCTATCTCGGAAACTCACGATGGAAAAGAAGAATCCCTAAGTGCGTTTTTAACAGGATTATTTTCGTTAATTGATGTCATTCTAGATAGAGACATGGCTATTTTAATGGACAAAGTTCAATTGGCACTTGAGATCAAGTTAGCATTGACTCAAAAACAAGGGACACTGCATCATTATGTAAAAATTTGCCAAGGTATCGAGTCTGCACATTGGCAAACCTTAAAACAAAACTGTGAACAAGTCGAAGTAGAGCACGAAATCGCAAAAAGCGTCTATTTAGAATCAGTGCGTTGGGCTAATAGTTTTTCAATCCCTGAATCTAACGTATATCCTGTAGCCAGAGTGCATTAATTCTATTCTGGCTCAATATCTTTTACATGTCTTTGTACTGACAAGAATGAACCTATGAGTCCCATAGCGACGCTTATTAATAGCATAATCCCTATAGCACCAAACTCTAATCCAGTGATATCAATATTGATGCGGTAAAGTTCAAAGACATCTTGTAGATTCCAATCAATCCAAACTAACACTAGGCTGATTGTTAGCCATGCTATTAATCCTCCTATCAGTCCAAACCAAAAACCGGTGTAAAGAAACGGACGATGAATAAACGCATCTGTCGCCCCCACCAGTTTCATTACTAATATCTCTTCTTTCTTATTCAATATATTTAATCTAATGGTATTGCCAATAATTAAAACCACAGCAAAGAAAAGTAAAAACGCAAGTAAGAATACTAGTTCTTTAGCGACTTCTAAAACTGCATACAAGCGCTCTAACCATTCGATATCAAGTTTGCCTAGTTCAACCTCACGTTCTTGCTTTAACTTGTCTAACAATATCGCGGCAGAGGTGGGCGCGGCATGTCGACTGGTTGGCGTGACTCTAACAACTGCTGGCAAGGGGTTAGTGTCTAAGTAGCCAATGGCGTCACCTAATCCAGACAGGGCTTCAAATTCTTTAAGCGCCTGTTCTGAAGACATGTAAGACACGCTATCAATTTCTGGCCACAATGAGATCCGAGTAACCAACTGTTGAGCCGCTTGTTCACTAACATTTTCTTTAAGGAATAATGAAACTTCTGACGCTTGTTGCCATTGCTGGCTGACTTGCTCAGTGTTTTTAACAACAATATAAAGCGTACCAGGCAGGGTGAGACTAAATCCAAGTACTCCAATCGTCATTAAACTTGCGAATGGTGTTCGGTAAAGCTCCCCTAGGCTGAAAAAAGCTTGCCTAATATGATCAACAAAAAACATGACAAAACGCTGAAATATACCAATTTTGTGATATACAGCACCGTGTTTTCTTTCTTTGAATAAGATACTCATGGCGCTTCAAAATCCTCGGCCGGACTTAAACCATCAGTAATCATTTTGCCATTTTTAAGTGTTAGGGTGCGATATTTCATGCGCGCTATCAAGCCAAGATCATGGGTTGCAATCAATACAGAGACCCCTGCCTGATTAAAATCTTCAAATAGACGAATGATTTCCATAGAAAGTTTAGGATCAAGATTACCCGTAGGCTCATCAGCTAGAAGTAATGGTGGGCGATTGACAACAGCTCTGGCAATACCTACGCGCTGCTGTTCCCCTCCAGATAGCATAATTGGCAGGTTTTTAGCCTTGTTACGTAGGCCTACCATATCTAAAGCGGCATGCACTCTAGATTCGATGTTTTTTCGGCTATGGCCTTCTATCACAAGGGGAAGCGCCACATTATCGTAGACAGTTCTGTCCATTAATAAATGATGACTTTGAAATATCATGCCTATATCCCGCCGAATGTAGGCGATATGTTTACGTTTGATAGAGCTTAAATCATGCCCATTTATAAACACATTCCCCACTGTTGGGCGTTCCATGATACTAATAAGCTTCAAAAGCGTACTTTTTCCTGCACCTGAATGCCCGGTTAAAAAAGCCATTTCACCTCTTTCTAGATGAAAGTCTACCATCGACAGAGCTTGTTGCCCGCCATGATAGGTTTTGCTTACTTTTTCAAATCTAATCATTCAATAACGCTTTCTTTAACTAATATTCCAAACAGGACACGCAATTTTTTCACATATGCTTTAGCTTACCCTAACAGGGCTTCCAATTTTTAACTAACTTAATATTTTTTAGACTTTACCAGAGTCATCAAACAAGGCATCCACAAACTCACTGGCCTGAAACGTGCGCAGGTCGTCTATCCCTTCGCCAATACCGATGAATCTAACCGGAATAGAAAACTCATCTGCAAGCGCAAATATGACGCCACCTTTTGCTGTTCCATCTAATTTAGTGAGGTTGATGCCCGTAACACCTACAGCTTCATTAAAGATCTTAGTTTGACTCACTGCATTTTGACCAGTACTCGCATCCAAGGTAAGCATAATTTCGTGAGGAGCTTCTGGAATTTGCTTTTTCATAACTCTAACGACTTTCTTGAGTTCTTCTATCAAATTGTCTTTATTTTGTAATCGTCCAGCAGTATCGGCAATAAGAACATCAATTCCTTTGGCTTGCGCTGATGCTACAGCATCGAAAATAACTGATGCGCTATCTGAACCGGTAGATTGGGCAACTACAGGTATATTGTTTCGTTCGCCCCAAACTTGTAATTGCTCAACAGCTGCAGCCCTAAATGTATCTCCTGCCGCCAACATTACTTTTTTACCTTCAGCCTGAAATTTCTTCGCTAGTTTACCAATGGTAGTAGTTTTTCCTACGCCATTTACACCCACCATTAAGATAACAAAAGGCATCTTTTTACCATCTACCGACTGTGTTTCCAATGACATCGGCTGGTTAACCGGTTCTAATATTTCTCTTAATTGCTTCTTCAATAACTCTGCGAGAGCTGTTCCATCTTTAAGTTGTGTATGTTTTGCTTCATTTGTTAGATTGGTAATGACTTTTTGTGTGGTCTTCATCCCTAAATCAGCAACTAGCAATTGAGTTTCTAATTCTTCATAAAGATCTTCATCAATTTCTTTTCCTAGCAAAATTGATTTGAAACCACTTCCAAAATTTTCTCTGGTTTTTGATAACTGTTGCTTTAACCGAGTAAAAAAGCCGTGGGACTCATTACTCGAATTACTCGAAGCCTCTTCAATTTCGGGAGAACTCTGAATGTCAGTACTTTTTGTATCATCGGATTTATTTTCTTTGGTATCCGACTTTATTTCAGAATCTTTTTTAAACCAGTTAAACAAAGTACAACCTCACACTAAGTAATGATAATATTATTACAGGTTATTATTCATTGTATGATAACACCGTGTAGGAACCAGATGCCATTATCACAAAGAAAATCTAAGCGTTACAACAAATTTAATTCAAAACCTGATTCAGGACACTCAAAAAAATCAGCAAACGCTTCTAGTAAAATTCGCATTATTAGCGGAAGTTTTAAAGGCCGCAAAATAGCAGTTGCAAACGCAGATGGATTAAGGCCTACCACGGATAGAATCAGAGAAACTCTCTTCAATTGGCTCATTGGCTCTATTGCCGAAAAACGTATCTTGGACATGTATGCGGGCACCGGAGCACTTGGTTTTGAAGCTTTATCTAGAGGCGCTTCTCATTGTACATTTTTTGAAATAAATAAAATGCCTTTTCGTCAACTAATAGAAAATGCAGACTTACTTAGCGTATCAAATAAGTGCAATTTCAAGAATATGGATGTTTTAACAATACTTAACGAATCGGAGCATCAGTTTGATTTGATATTTATAGACCCACCCTTCGGAAAAAATTTAGTGAATCCAAGTATTTCTGAATTGATAAAGGCAGACCTTTTAGCAAGCAATGCATTGATTTACGTTGAATGTGAAAACAATTACGCAATTGATGACTTCGAAAATCTTATGGTTATTAAAACGTTAGAAACTAAGACATTTACTTCAAGATTATACAAATATTCGAAAATATCTTAATTAACTCGATAAACCAAGATTACTGATCTTTTCATTTCTGAAACTATCTCTTAAATACATAAGCTCTTCTACGTTAGGGGTATTCGAAGCTAAGTATTCAATAAGTGACTCAATCAGTTCAATTTCGTAAATGACCAACTCTGATTCTCTAATTTGGGCAGGCGTGAGGTCAGAATCATTCTGGACACGCAAATATCTTTCAATGTCACCTTGACTCAGCTTGGCTAGCATTACAGCCGGCTGTAATTCACTTCCCGCGAAGGTATCGATAAGCACATTTAGTCCAACTAAAAAATCCAAAGTCGATTTTGATGCCAAACTATCATCCTCTATTTCATCGAGTAATAGCCCTATTTTTTCCGCATTGTTAGCAAAATTTTGTTTCTTTTTAAATGCTGACATCCAGAATTTATTAAGTACAGATTCTAATAAATCCAGAGGCTGTTGTTCCCCTAGAGAATTAAAATATATCCTCGCGTTTATGAACATTCTTTCTGCAATACAAAGCGATATAATAACTGAATCTTGCAATTCCAGCGTTCGAAGACGTGAAAATAAGGTGAGCTTTTTGGTCACTATAAGCCTCTTAAAAATATGATGTAATCGGAAATCCCGTTGAGTAGCATTTGAATAGCAAGCATTACTAATATCATCCCCATTAAGCGTTCTATTGCTCGAATTCCTTTATCACCCAAGAGTATATGAACTTTTCCTGCGGTTAGCAGAATTATTGAGCTTGAAAACCAAGCTAAAAATAATGAGACTGTCCAATGTAACATCTTATCTGGGGATTGGCTGGACAAAAGAATTAAAGCCGCCATAGTTGAAGGTCCAGCTATCATAGGCACGGCTAAAGGAACTATGAAAGGCTCTTCTCCCTCACTAAAATTCATTATTCCACCTGGCTTTGGAAAAATCATTTTAAGTGCAATTATAAATAGTATGACGCCACCCGCTATGCTTACGGTTTCTTGTTGGATTTGTAAAAAATCCAACAAGGACTGCCCGATGTAGAGAAATACAACTAGGATTAAAAGAGCTATTGAGAGTTCTCTAAGAATAATTTTAGTTCTTCGTTCTGAGGGAACACTTTTAAGGACACTCAAAAAAATCGGAAGATTTCCTAAAGGGTCCATAATTAAAAACAACAAAGTAGCCGCAGCCAAAATATCCATTAATTTTCCTAACAGTTACAACTTAACTTTAAAACCATAAATCAATAACTAAATTTTGAATGTCCTGAAAAAGATAATCGAACCTCAGTTTGATATATTTGAGTGTCCAAAACGCTGAGATTCAGGGCTTTAAACCATCAAACTTAAAGTTTTTCTAAAATATATTAAAATTTATTAAATTTTGGTCGCTATATTGTATATCAATTACAAACATATTAAGAGTTTATCATGGCATTAATGACTGTTAGTGATGTAGCAGAGTATTTGCAAATTCAAACAGGCAGAGTAGAGCGTTTAGCTAGAGAAAGTTTGTTAATCGCTAAATCTAAAGACGAAAGTGGCTCACCACTTTTTGAAAAAGATGATGTACAGCGCTATAAAGAGCTAGCCGAACGTTTAGGCGGGCTATAGCGAAACAAAGTTTCGGAAGCGGATATCCCTTTAATCCATCGCTTACCTAATTTTTGAGCCCACATTTTTAAACTTTCAGAGTCACCGATAGCTGACGAAAAAGCTTCGGTTAATTTGTTTTTTTGCAATACGAAACCCGATTTAGGCGAATAGTCTTGTAGTTTCTTTGACCATTCATCTACTTCTTTAAGCAGCATTTCACTATAATCTTCAAATGTAATTTTCAATTGGGAAGTGTTATTCAATACATCTTCAAACGAAACAAAATTTTTGATATTTGACGCTTTATTTAGCCTTAGTCCAAAGCCAGTATGCTTGAACCTTCTGATATTATCTGTAATATCAGCTCTAAATGGATTTAAATCTACGTACTTCATGCACTCAATAATAGCTTCTTCTGATAGTAATGCTTGAGATTTAAATCTCCCTTCCCAGAAGCGTCCTGTACAATCGTCTTCTTTGTTTGCTTTTTTGGATATAAATTCATTAAGTGCCTTCATGAACCAGCTTATATTCAATAATCGAGCGCGGTACTTTTTAGCAAATTGACTGATAATCAACTTATTAAGTCCTTTTTGAGGCGATAGAAGAGCTAATTCGACGATACCTGGAAGTCGGTAAAGCTTTCCCCAACGTAGAATGACGTCCTGATCTGACAAGACGGCACCATCTTGTTGAGAAATTTTCAAAACCAAGTGGTAATGATTTGACATAATTGCATAGGTACAAATCTGAATACAAAAGATTGAAATCAGGAACTCAATTCGTTCCTCTATCCACTCTTTCCGGTGCTCATAACTGTTGCCTGTAAGCCCGTCTATACCGCATAAAAATGCTCGTCTTACGCACCTTGTAAAACAATGGTAATACTCTGTAATTTCTGGATTAATTAGGTGCTTCCTTGCAACCGTCATAATTAAACCTCAATTGAGATAGTAGATAAGCATTTACTCTAAATGGAACTGGATTTAAAAACACCTGTCCATTAGTGCAGACTTAAAAATTTTTTATTAATATTTCTGAAATTGTTCGAACTCCCAAACCTGTTGCACCTTCAGGCATTATTTCAGTACCGTTTCTATTATAAGCCGCAGCCAAGTCAAAATGCAGCCAAGATCCTTCATACCCCTCTACAAATCTGGATAGGAAACCTGCGGCGTTTGATGCTCCACCAGCTCCGCCTCCCTTTTGAGGTCGACTATTAGCAGTGTCTGCAAAAGGCGATGGGCATTTAAATTGATGGTTGAGGGTAAGAGGTAATTGCCAAAGAGGTTCATTTACGTTGCAGGCAAAGTTCAACGCTTTTGCGGCAAGTTCCTTATTCAGTGAAAATAGGGCATTGTAGTCACCACCTACAGCCATAACTGCGGCTCCAGTTAGGGTAGCTGCATCTATGATTAAAGAAGGATTATTTTCACAGGCCGCTATTAAACCATCAGCTAACACTAACCGACCTTCCGCATCTGTATTAACAATCTCAACTGTCAGGTCATTTTTATATTTTAAAATGTCACCTAATTTATATGCGTGTCCACTTACCAAATTTTCTGCACAGCACAAATAAAGTTTAACCCGTTTTTGCAGACCCAACATAATGGCTAAACCTAGAGCTCCTACTACAGTTGCCGCTCCCCCCATATCACATTTCATATCCAGCATGCCTTCACTTGATTTTAAGCTATAACCTCCGCTATCGAATGTGATTCCTTTTCCTACTAAAACGCAGCTCACATCCTTTTCCTGTATTGGATTAAAATCGACCTCTAATAAAACAGGGGGCCTTTCGCTCCCTCTACCAACTGCATAAATACCGTTGATTTCTTGTTCAGCCAACTCATTACCTATGATCTCTTTTACAGACACGGTTAGGGGATCATCTACCAGGCTAACCAACCAATCTGCCGAAAGTTTTGATAAAATCTCTGGACTCAAATTTTCAGGTGTCTCGTTGGTTAAACTTCTAACAAAGTAAAGTGCTTTTTTATGTGCCAAAAGCCATTGTCTGTCATCATCTGTAGTTTCAGAAGCAAACTTAACTTCTAGATTTTGTTTGGGGGAATAAAAAGCTTGGATTACCGCATATTGCTGCTCCCTACTCCAACTTCCTTCAAGCTTTACTGAAGTAAAACCTAGTGACAAAAATTTGCGTGTCCCTTTTCTAATATCATCCAAAACCGAGGTTTCGGTTGCATTAATGGTGATTGCATTTTCAGATAGAGAGTAAAGCGTGCTTGGCTGGGTTGGCTCTACGTTTAGATATAAATTTATAGAAGATTCTTTTTTCATTTTTTGTTCTTTAAATATGTTTAATCTTAGTGGCTTGTGATTCATTATATACAAAGCGTTATCAGAAGAGAAAAAAGCAAACAAAGGACAGTCAATTGTTTACATTTCCAACACCTTTAATTCAAGGTAGTTTTCAAACTAGATATAAACGCTTTTTAGCTGATATTAAGTTACCTGAAAATAAGGTTATTACAGCACACTGTGCCAATACTGGCGCAATGACTAGCTGTTACTATCCTGATTGCACGGTTTTTTTGTCAAAAAGTGATAATCCAAAACGCAAATTGGCATACTCTTGGGAGTTAAGTACGGATTTACACGGAAACTTGATCTGCGTTAATACAAGTATAGCGAATAGATTCGTCGAAAACGTGCTTAAAGAAGGGAAAATTTCAGAATTTCAAGCTTATTCTTATATAAGGCGAGAAGTAAAGTTTGAAGACAGTCGACTAGATTTTTTAATTGAAGATGAAAAATCAAATTATCTTTATCTTGAAGTAAAGTCTGTCACCCTTGCAGATAGTCATGGCAGTAAATTCCCTGACGCTAAAACGGTGCGAGGACTAAAACATTCATTATCACTCATTAAAGCCAAGCAAAAAGGTTTTGACGCCTGCCTTGTTTACGTCATCATGCGTAATGGTCAAGATACTTTTCGCCTGGCGTCCGATGTGGATCCCATTTATACCGCTAGTGTCAAAGAATTAGTCAATTTTGGCATTAAAATTTTAGTCATTTATACGAAAATTACACCACAGAGTATTGAGGTATCTAATTACATACTCATTAATCATTAAAAAAAGATTGCAATTTCTGAAAAAATGCCCATATTACCGTCCTTAAATTTTTTGAGGAAGTTTGTCTTCCCCAAAGACATGGAGCCGAAACAACAATTCTGGATAAAAGGATTGTGAGGAATCAAGAGTAGAGAGGGCTTATGCCAACAGAAAAGAATAAATCGATTGGTCTATTAGCACTTGCAGGTTTAGAACCTTATCAAGAAAAACCTGACGAAGAGTATATGAATGATGCTCAAATGACGCATTTTAGAAAAATACTCAATGCTTGGCGCGTTCAACTTAGAGAAGAAGTTGATAGAACTGTTCATCATATGCAAGATGAGGCTGCAAATTTTCCTGATCCAGTGGATAGAGCAGCGCAGGAAGAAGAATTTAGCTTAGAACTGCGAACTCGAGACCGAGAGAGAAAGCTCATCAAGAAAATTGAAAAAACCTTAAAACGAATTGAAGAAGACGACTTTGGTTTTTGCGATTCTTGCGGCATTGAAATAGGGATTAAACGTCTTGAAGCTCGCCCCACAGCTGATCTTTGCATAGACTGTAAAACAATGGCTGAAATAAAAGAAAAGCAATTACAAGGCTAATAATAGGGTTAATTGAGGCCTAATTTCTTGATTAACCCGCCTTAAAAATAAATTTTAATTTGCTTATCAATGCGAAAAGTCTCTCGATTTGCCCCCTCACCTACTGGGCCTCTTCACTTTGGATCCCTTGTTTGTGCATTTATTTCTTATGTTATTGCTAAACAAGATGGGGCAGATTGGCTTGTCCGTATTGAAGATCTTGATGAACAACGCTGCAAGTCAGAGTATGTTAATTCAATCTTAACAACCTTAGAATCTCATCATCTATTGTGGGATGGTGAAATCATATACCAATCAAAGCGTTCCAACCTCTACCTGGAATATATAAATGCGCTTAGAGAAGATAATCTTTTATACGGATGTAGCTGTTCCCGCAAAGAAATAAAGCTTCGAAGTAGCTTTTATGATGGATTTTGCCGAAATAAACATCTTCCTTTATACGGCAATATTGTTCGGCTTAAAAATGATGATTGTGCTACGAACTTTTATGACCAACATTTGGGACACGCAAAAGTTGACAGTTATCTTACACTTGAAGATCCTGTGCTACGAAGAGCCGATGGACAGTTTACCTACAACCTTGCTGTCATTGTCGATGACATCGAGCAAAGCATAACCCAGATTGCAAGAGGCAGTGATTTATTTGAATTAACGCCACTACACATAGAGCTATTTCAACACTTTAATTATAAATCGCCCGAATTTTTTCATTTACCCCTTGCCGTACACCAATTGGGGACAAAGTATTCAAAGCAAGCTTATTCTCCACCCATTTCAAATAAAAATGTAATGGACAATTTAAAAAGTTGCGTGTCCTTTATGGGGGGTAAACCCGATGAAATGTCAGAATTTAACAATGTTGATGAATTAATTGAATGGACAATTTCAAATTGGAATCGTCAAATGCTACCAAAAGTAAGAGAAATTATCGTTTCACAAACAAATGGCTTATACTTCGCACAGTAAAGTATTGCATGTCCCAAGGATTTTTTAAGTTTAAATGTCAAATACTAGGTTAACTAAACTCACTCCAACGCGAATACCGAAAAGTCGTCACAACCTAAGATCTAGTGCTTTATCTGAAAACGCTGTAACTGTATTGTCTACACTGAATGATGCTGGCTTTGACGCTTATGTAGTAGGTGGTTGGGTTAGAGACAGTTTGTTAGGTATGTCCCCCAAAGACGTTGATATAGTAACTAACGCGACGCCAGAACAGATTAAAGGGCTATTTAAAAACTGCAGGTTAATCGGAAGGCGCTTTAGGTTGGCCCATGTCTATTTTGGTAGAGAGATTCTTGAAGTTGCAACATATCGAGGTCATCACACTGAGGACAGTGACAACGAATTAAGCCAATCTAGTTCCTCAGGTCAACTGGTACGAGATAATGTATTTGGCTCTATAGAAGAAGATGCTGCTAGACGAGATTTTAGTTTAAATGCGATGTATTTCGATGCTCGAAGCGACTCCATTCTCGACTTTGCAAATGGGATGGCATCTCTAAAAGAGAAAACTCTAACTATGATCGGGGAGTTAGAAAATAGGTTTACTGAAGATCCCGTTCGAATGCTAAGAGCTGTTAGATTTTCCAATAAACTTGATATGCAAATTCCAACCGATATGACACAGGCAATAATCAAGTTTGGACATTTGTTGGCAACAATACCACCAGCCAGATTATTTGAAGAAATTAATAAGTTGTTTTTATCCGGTAAGGGGCAGAAGGCATTAGATTCGTTGATAGAACTCAGCCTAATGAAACATTTGTTTCCGACTTGGGCAGCTAGTGCTAAATCCAAAGATTCGAAAGAATATCACTTCGCACGAAAAATGTTGACCAATACAGATGAAAGAATTGCGACTAACAATAGGGTCACTCCCGCTTTTTTGTATGCAACGATTCTTTGGTATTCTTTAGAGGAAAAAACAGAAACATTGGTTCAAGAAAGTAACCTGTCTCGATATGATGCGATTAATATTGCTGTTGTTGAAACCTTAACCCTACAGTGTAAGAGAGTTATGATTCCAAAACGTTTCTCTGTAACCATGCGCGAGATATGGTCGCTACAATACAGATTAACAAGGCGCTTCGGGAAAAAGCCTTTTGCTCTTATAATGCACGCAAAATTTAGGGCCGCTTATGATTTTCTATGTTTAAGAGCTGAAGTTGAAGGCGGGCAAATGCTTGAGTTGGCCGAATGGTGGACTGACTTTCAAAAGGCTGACCAAAATAAAAAACGTCAAATGGTTCTTCCATCCAAATATAAAGGCAAAAGGGCTAAAAATTCAAGGCGATAATTATGTTATTAGATATAGCTTACATTGGATTGGGTAGTAATTTAAAAAATCCCAGCCAGCAAATTAAAGACGCTTTACGAGAACTCCATCAAAGCTCAAATATTTGTGTACAAGCTTGTTCTCATTTGTATAAAAGTAAACCTCTAGGCCCACAAAATCAGCCTCTTTATACCAACGCTGTGTGTAAATTAAACACTTCATTATCTCCCATTGAACTTCTCGATGTATTACAAAGTATTGAAACAAACCATAAAAGAGAACGAAATGGCGAAAAATGGGGGCCTAGAACCCTAGATCTGGATATATTGTTATTTAATCAAGAGCGAATAAATTGCGAAAGATTAAAAGTGCCCCATATAGGCATGCAACACAGGGAATTTGTATTAGTACCTTTATTTGAAATCGCTCCGGATTTAGTCATGCATGACGGCAGAAGTCTGGCAGCATGGATCAACGACTGTGATTTAAACGGCTTAAAACGCCTGAACAATAAAATAGATTTCGCCAGCATAGCGGCTTAATTATTTAATAATTACTTGGGACACTCAGTTTATTTAAGGAATTTGGACACGCAATGAAAAAAGTGACAGTTTCGACCCTAACAAAAATGAAGCAAGAAGGTGAAAAAATTGCTTGTCTTACAGCGTACGATGCTAGTTTCGCTAAGCTTTTCGATACTTCTGGGGTAGAAGTATTGCTGATTGGCGATTCTTTGGGGATGGTATTAAAAGGTGAGGACGATACCCTTTCAGTCAGTGTTGAAGAGATTGCTTATCATGTAAAAAGTGTCAGAGCAGGAACTAATAAATCAATGGTTGTCGCTGATATGCCATTTATGAGCTATTCCACACCTGAATTGGCTTGTACAAACGCCGCAAAATTAATGGCCAATGGCGCGAATATGGTAAAGCTCGAAGGTGGTGACTGGTTATATGAAACCATAAAACAATTGGTTGAAAGAGGTGTACCTGTATGTGGACATCTTGGCTTGACCCCTCAATCAGTGAATGTGTTTGGTGGTTTCAAAGTTCAAGGCAGAAACTCTGAACAAGCCGAAGCCCTCCTTCAGAGTGCAAAGCAGCTTGAACAAGCAGGGATTCAATTGCTTGTATTAGAATGTGTACCTCAATCCTTGGCTGAACACATCAGTCAAAATTTGAGTGTCCCAGTAATCGGCATTGGGGCGGGAGCAGATACAGATGGGCAAATTTTAGTCATGCATGACATGATAGGAGTAAGTGCCAATTATATGCCTAAGTTCTCCAAAGATTTTTTGGCAGAAACAGGTAGTATCTCAAAAGCCGTTGAAGCTTATGTATCAGCAGTAAAATCTGGTGATTTTCCCAGTAATGAACACTCTTTTGATTAATGTAGAATTTAGCAACAATGAAGATAGTTGAAAACATTTTAGAATTACGTGAGTTAAGACGCCAGTGGCAAATAGATGGAGAGAAAATTGCTTTTGTTCCCACAATGGGAAATTTGCATAATGGACATCTTAAGCTCGTTAAAGAAGCGCAAAAAAAAGCCTCAAAGGTCGTAGTATCAATCTTTGTAAATCCTCTACAATTTGGTCCAGATGAAGATTTAGATGCTTATCCAAGAACAATAAAAGAAGACACCGAAAATCTAGAGAAACTGGGCGTTGATCTATTATTTTTACCAAAAACACAAGATATATACCCCAGAGGTTTAGAACAACAAACATTTGTTGAAGTGCCCGGTATTTCTTACATGATTTGTGGTGCTAGTCGCCCTGGACATTTCAGAGGCGTTGCGACCATTGTTTGTAAACTATTTAATATGGTACAACCAAATCAAGCTTATTTTGGCAAAAAAGATTTTCAACAGCTGCAAGTAATTCGAGCTATGGTGACAGATCTTTCCATGAATTTAGAAATTTACGGCGTTGATACAGAACGAGATTCATCTGGATTAGCTTTAAGTTCCAGAAATAACTACTTAAACGAAAATGAAAAACAAATTGCGCCTAATTTGTATAAAACGATCTGCACTGTTTCCGATAAACTGACTTCGGGAAGAAAAGACTACTCTAAAATCATTACAGAAGCTAAAGAAGCACTGGGCGAATTTGGATTTAAAACCGATTATATTGAAATAAGATGTGCCAACACATTGATGTTACCCAGCTATGAAGATAAAGAATTGGTTGTCTTAGCCGCGGCTTTTCTCGGAAAAACCAGACTTATAGACAACCTTCAAGTATCTCTTTAAGAATCCGTAGCCAATAGTTTTGCGGCATCTTTGGCGAAATAGGTCAAGATGCCATCTGCGCCAGCTCTTTTAAATGCTAATAGTGATTCCATCATCACTTTCTCTTTATTTAGCCAGCCCGCATTGAAGGCAGCCACGTGCATCGCATATTCTCCACTGACTTGGTAAGCGAAAGTAGGCACTGAAAACTCAGTTTTACAACGTCTTACAATGTCTAAATATGGCATCCCAGGCTTCACCATTACCATGTCAGCGCCTTCCTCTAAATCCATTCCAATTTCTTGTAAAGCCTCATCACTATTGGCAGGATTCATTTGATAAGTAGACTTATCGCCGCCTTTTAAATTAGATGCTGAGCCTACAGCATCTCTAAAGGGGCCATAGTAACTGGATGCATATTTTGCTGAATAGGCCATGATGCAAGTATTTATAAATCCGTTTTCCTCAAGATTAGACCGAATTTTACCCACTCGCCCATCCATCATATCAGAGGGTGCCACAACATCTACGCCAGCTTCTGCGTGACTTAACGCTTGTTTTACAAGGGTTTCAGAGGTGAGGTCATTTAGGACGTATCCGTGTTCGTCAATAATGCCATCTTGACCATGGGTAGTAAATGGATCCAGCGCTACATCTGAGATCAAAATAATGTCATCACCAAATCGGCTTTTTAATTCTCGAATTGCCGCTTGCGCTAAACCGTCGGTATTAAAAGATTCTTCCGCTAACAATGATTTTTTACTTTGTGAAACGACTGGAAATAATGCGAAACTTTTCACACCGTAGGACACGCAATCTTTTACTTCCTCTATTAAAAGATCCAAACTAAAACGATAAATGCCGGGCATTGAATCGACAGGCTCTTTTCGCTGCTCCCCTTCCAAAACAAACATCGGAAAAATTAAATCGCTAGCTTGGAGCGAGTTTTCTGTGACTAATTGGCGAATTGCCTGCGTTCTGCGCAATCTTCTTGGTCTATGGTTAGGAAACATATAGAGGCTTAGTTTATGTTAATTGATGTGTATTATGCAGCAGAGTAAATAGGATTGCGACCCTTTGTCAGCGCTAAATCAGCCTGTTTTTAAGGTAAAACCTTTGATAGTGGAAGAGCAGACTTAATCAACAAACCTTTGCGTGTCCCAAAAAAAATTGAGTGTCCTAGGTTATATTAGTAATCTTCGGCAATCACAACATTGCGGCCATTTTGCTTTGCCTGGTAAAGCAACTTATCTGCAAATCCAAACAATAATTTTTGTTCATCTTCAGTCGCCACAACTCTGCTAGTTACGCCTATACTCACGGTAAACGACAGATGTTTACTTTGATATTTTGTATCGTGCTCTTCAGTCGCTTTACGAATGTTTTCCATAAGCTTTTTAGCACCAGACAGGTCCGTATTCGGTAAAAGTGCGACAAATTCTTCGCCGCCATAACGACAAATAACATCGGCGGGACGCTTAATGTTTTGTTGCAAGATAATGGCGAAAGTTTTTAAGCATTCATCGCCTGCCAGATGACCAAATTCATCGTTTACCTTTTTGAAATAGTCAATATCCAAAACAGCGACTGACAATGGTGTTCTTTCTCGTCGGCTACGTCGAATTTCAGCGATATATCGTTTATCAAAATAACGTCTATTCATTAACCCAGTCAGAGGATCTATTGCACTTAATCGCTCAAGTTCATTATTGGCTTCAGATAACTCTCTTAACGCAATTTCTAGTTCTAGGGTTCGCTCTTCAACTCTGTATTCAAGCTCTTGCTTGGCTTTTTCTTGGACACGCAAAAGATCATCTTTGGCCAAAATTGCTTGGCGCTCGCTTTCTATTGCAGAAGCCCTTGCAGTTTCAGTTTCTTTATATTGACTACTGAAACTCATCGCTAACGCTAGGGCCAGAAGCATAGTCTCAGTAATTGCCCCAACCATTAACAAATAACTGCCATCAATAGGAAACTCATAAAGCCCTAAGTTTTCAAAGGTCGTTGTTAACCCACTTAGCAATAAGACTCCCCAAGCAGCGGTAAAAAACTGCGCAACCAAGCTTCCATTTATTGCGAGACTTACTGCTGACACCACAATGAAAGGAGCCGACAGGGCAATCATTAACAAAACTCCCTTTATCATGATTTCATAAGGGAATATTGAACTCGCGAAAAACATAATGAAACAGACGTACTTGATAGCATTTAAGGTTAAATAAAGCCGTTTACTCGTTCGTTTTAATTCTAAGATATCGACTGATAATTGAATGATTAACGCGATTGTTAGACAGGCAAAAAATAAAATGGCGCGCTCTTGAAACCAAATATTGTCTGGCCAGAAGAATCGAAAACTCACGCCATGTAAGGTCGCCACTACCATCGCAAAACAAAATACATAACAAGTATAGATACCAGCGGTCTTGTTTTTTGTAGTAGCAAAAATAAATAAGTTCGCTACTGCCATTGCCATCATGTAGCCAAAAAATAACCCAATAAATAGTTTGTGCGCACCGCTATATTCCAAGAAGTCAGAGTCTAGCCAAATGCGCATAGGCATTTTTACCGGCCCTTTAGTACTGACTTTAAAATATATATCTATGCGTTTAATATTTTCAGGAATCGGTAGCAAAAATTGCTCGTATTGTACTGGTCTATACTCAAAGTTTTGCGCATCACCGACAGTATAGGTCGCAACGATTTCTTGTGTATCAGCATCTATCATCCAAATATCAACATGATCTAATAGTCCGTAGTTGATTTCCATTAAGTAAGATAAGGATGGATTAGGTGTTTTGAAATTAGCTTTAAACCAATACGGGTTTTTCGATACCCCGGAGTTTCTCTTAGTCGCTTTTTCCCACTTATCCTCCGACAATTCCAATACTTGGGGGAGTTCAAGAAACTGCTGGGTTTGTTCATAGTAAAAAAGTTCCGGTGCAACACTTGCATCAGAACCTTTCTTAGTTAAAGCCATAGTAAGCAATAACAAACTTAAACCAAAAAGAAATACTATACCGGCTATCCAAGAGCTCTTATTTCTGGCTAAGATATGGTTTGCTTCCATTTCAGTCCTTAAATGCTGAAAATAATTTAAACGCGTTTTGCTTAGTCTTCGATAGTATTCTATCGGCATTTTCACCAATTATTTCAGCTATTTCTTGTGAAACATGAATAATGTTTTCAGGTACATTGATACGGCTTTTCGATTTTAAGGTTTTTGGAAAGAGGTATGGAGAATCGGTTTCTAATAACATTCTTTCAAGAGGAAGAGAACCAACAGCTTCTCTTAAGTCAATGCCTCTTTTTAAATCACATACCCAACCTGTGACCCCAATATAGCATCCTAAAGAGAGATATTGAGTTAATTGAGCTTGATTGCCGGTGAAACAATGAGCAATTTTAAATTTTGTATTTTTTGCGTGTCCCGTTAATAATTCAACCTGAGTATCAAAGGCATCCCTTTCATGTAGATAAAGGCCCAAGTTATGGGTGGATGCCAATTCAATTTGCTCTTTGAACGCAAAAATCTGTTGTTCAGGCGTAGAAAAGTTACGATTAAAGTCCAATCCGCATTCGCCAATTGCAGCAAAATGAGGGACATCAATTAACCCCATTAAAATATTTTTTGAATCGGCATTCCATTCTTTTGCATGATGAGGATGGACACCCGCAGTGAAATAAAGAGAAATGGGACAGGTATTGAAGTTTTCGCAAAACTCTTTTGCTTTGACCGCTTCTTCAAGGTTACTTGATATAATCAGAATGCCTTCGACACCAGCTTTATAGGCTGCTAATAAAACAGCTTCGGGGTCAAACCTCTTGTCAAATAAATTGACCCCAATATCAAACACAGCTATTTAATTCTTGTAACTTTTGAACGCCGATTAGAATCTGGCGTAGAAAGGAAATAGGACGATAAAAAGCCTTTTTCGACAATAACTTGATCACCTTCATCTACTTTCAAGCGGCTTTTTTCTTTTTCTTTCCAAACTTGCCCTGTATTTAGAGTAAAGATCCTAAAGCCTCTGCTATCTGCTACGATTTTAGTGACTTTGGATGTGATTTCTGTCGGGCTATTATCGGCAATAGGCTTTGCTATCTTTTCAGCGCCAAACTCTTCTATCTCACTCTGACTTATTTGTTTTGCTCTTACCTGTTCTTGAGGACGAGAACTTTCAACCGATTCAAGCTTTTCTACCTTTTTTGCCTTTTTTACAGCTCTGAATATGTCGTCGTAGCAAGCCAAACGCTTCTCGTCCGATTCAATTTTTGCACAATCTTTTGGTGAATTCGAAGCAAAAACCAGCTGATTGATATTTAACAGTAATAGCACAAACAATATTCTTTTAATCATCTTCCTGAATTTCCTCTTCTGCTTCACGCTTTCGAGAATAAATGGAACCTATAATAATCCCAACCTCGTATAGCAGCCACATTGGTACCGCTAAAAGCACTTGTGAAATTACATCAGGCGGCGTTAAGAGCATACCCACGATAAATACACCAACTACAACAAAGGGGCGTTTTTTCCGTAAACTTTGGGCGTCAGTAATTCCCGTCCAACACATTAAAATAATAGCTACAGGAATTTCAAAGGCTACACCAAAAGCAAAAAATATTTTCAAAACAAAATTTAGGTAACTTGAAATATCCGTACTAATCAATACGCCCGCTGGCGCCACGCTGTTGAAAAACATGAAAGCCAAAGGAAATACGACATAGTAGGCAAACGCCATTCCCGCATAAAACAATATGGTAGAACTAATCAAGAGAGGGGCGACTAGTTGCTTCTCATTTCGATACAATCCTGGAGCAACAAACGCCCAAATCTGATACAAGACAACAGGTATCGCAATAAAAAATGACAGAACTAGAGTGAGCTTAAAAGGTGCGAGAAACGGCGAAGCAACATCTGTGGCTATCATTGAAGAGCCTTCTGGCATCTCGGCCAGTAAAGGTGTTGCAATGTAAGCGTATATTTCCTGAGCGAAATAAAACAAACACAGAAAAACAATGAGTACCGCTACTAAGGCCTTAAGTAATCGGCTTCTTAATTCTACTAAGTGTGAGATTAAACTACTGGTCTGCGTCATTCTGCTTTTTTTGCTCTATGGAAATAATATCTTGTTCTGATGTGGAATTAGACTTTTTTGTAGGTTCGTAGGGAGTTTGAACAGACGCAGCGGCCGCTTTAAGCTCTTCAACACTGCGACGAATATCTTCTCCAACATTCTCTAATCCAGCTTTTTCGGCCTTTTTTAGATGTTCATGTAGTTCATGTGTCTTAAGTTGATTTGAGACTTCCTGTTTAAATCCATTGGCTACCGACTTAATGCTTCGGACAGTGTCAATAGTAGAACGGATAGCGCTAGGCAGCCGCTCTGGCCCAAGAACCAACAAAGCAATTATGCCAATGACAAGAAGTTCCCAAAACCCAATATCAAACATAAGCGTTATTCTTTAACTTTTTCTTTCTGTTCAACAGTAGTTTCGGTCGTTGTTTTTTTCTCTTCTACAGCATTAAAGTCAGCATCTTGCTGCTTAGATTTGTCTTCATCATCGCTCATTGCTTTCTTAAAACCTTTTAGAGCAGCGCCTAGATCACTACCCACATTTCGGAGTTTTTTAGTACCGAAAAGTAAAACGACGATGCCGAGAACGATTAATATTTCCCAAAAACTTGGCATATGAGGATCCTTTTTTACTTGTAAAATGGCGATATATTCGCCGTTGACGTATTATCGTGCATTATACCCATTATCTAATTAATATCATTCGAATTAAACTAGGTAAGTGAAAATATTGACGGAAATTATCTATATGTATAATAGGACACGCAAACAAAAATTTAGTTTGCTAGCCTTAAAAAAGGAAATTTGCGTGTCCCAAGTTCGGATTCTAACGATTTGCGTGTCCTGTTTTCTCTGCCTTTTCGGCTTTAGTGTTGAATCAAGCGCTGACGAAAATAAAGATGTACCGGTAGACTTTTGTCTAGAAGACAATTGGATCGACAGTGCATATTGTCGCTTCCATTACTCCATAGACAATTCCGCTAATAGTCTAAACGATATGTTTAAAGTTCATCCTGATGTTGATGATCCTGCGACAACCCGAGGACGACTGCGATTTGGATGGGAGCCAAGAACCGGAAATTTAGCAGAGTTCGATTTTCGATTCCGTATCAGATTAAAACTTCCTGCCTTTGAAAACCGAGTAGAATTATTGTTATCTGACGATGAGGATGACATTAACCGGCAAGATGTTAAAGCAGCACGACGGGATGAATTTAATAACAGTAACAAACCTGTTTTAGCATTACAGTTCAAAACCAAAGAAGACGACAAGATTAGCTACCGCTTAGGATTTGGTCGTGGTAGCCAGTTGTACACTAGAACGCGCTATACTGATGTTTACAAAATAGATGAGAAAATCCACTTATTTTATTTTGCAGAGGCCAATTACTATTCAGAAGACAAGCTAGGATTTGAATTCAATGGTGTTTTAGGCATTGAGTTAAACGAAACATCGGGAGTCGAATTCAATAATAGTTTTCGATTTAGAGATCCTTCGGACGATTGGTACTGGCGTCATGAGTTTCAATATCTACTATTAAAAGACGACAGCGCCAGTTATCTTTATACCGCTAGTATCGAGGGAGTAACAAGACCAAACTATCGAAAAGAACAAATGTTTATGAGCGTTAGATACAAACAGAAATTTTTGAGAGAGTGGCTATTTATTGAGTTAGAGCCTTATGTTTTATGGCTTCGCAAAGAAGATTTTAGAGCAAGCCTAGGCATGGCAGTTAGGTTTGAAGTACATTTCGAAACCTAACCTCGCATGTTGAAAAATTAGATACTAAAACTAGCGCCACAGCCACAAGTGGTCGTCGCATTAGGATTATTTACAAGAAAACGAGAACCTTCTAAACCCTCGGTGTAATCTACGGTACCACCAACCAAATATTGCAAACTCATGGGGTCTACCACTAAAGTTACAGCATCTTTTTCTATGGTCATATCACCTTCATTTACTTTTTCGTCAAAGGTGAAACCATACTGAAAACCTGAACAACCACCGCCTGTGACATACACACGTAACTTTAATTCGGGGTTTTGCTCTTCTTCGATTAATGTTTTGACTTTTTTTGCCGCGGCATCACTAAACTCAATCGGCATTGCTGTTTCTACAGTCATTTAATAACTCCAGTTAATTTGCATCCGGCTTCTCGCCGACATCTTGGTGCGAATTATCTAGTACCTGACTAATTTAATCAAGTATTATAGGTTCTTCAGCAAGCGCTTCTCGCCAAGAGATAGACGTTGAATAAGAACCTCGTTTTCGATTGTACTTATACACGTCAGTGGAAATTTCAAATCGTTCAGGAACAAAACCGTCAGGCACTGTGATGTTAAATTCAATTACTTGAAAATATTTAAAGGCAAAGGCTAAAGGACTTGTTGGATTTCCCCGCAATTGATCGACATTCATAGATGAAGCTTTTCCATTAAGACTGCCCAACAAAACCACTTTCAACTGCCCTTTGATCACAGCCTTAATATTTTCTTGTTGCAATAGCATCAATTTAATTGAGTAGTTGTTTTCGCTAGCATTTTTAGTAATTTCGGCTCGTTCAACCACAAAGCCATCTTGGGTCATCTCTGGCGCCATCACTCGTTGATAAAACGAAACCTGTTGTCTAAGATCAGATGTCTTGTCTAATGCTTGAGATAAAGATTCTTTGGTGTTTTCTAGACTCAATTTCAACACATCTTTTTCAATCTTGAGCTTATTTAGATCTGCATTTAGCCGTTCATTTTCTGAAATTAAATTTTGCGTGGTTTGCTTTGCTCTAGCTTGTTCTTCTATATCGACTTTAATGCTGGTTTTGCCTAATTGAAATCCTAATGCACAAAAAACTATGACTGCCACCACCCAAATCCAATATCGACTAATTAGTCCAACTTGTTGTTTTGATTCACCAACTTGCAACAAATATTCTCCCCGAATTTTCTTCTGTGCTAGTATACAGTTAAATCCGCAAAATATGACCGCAATATAACGAAAAGTGTCAGAATAACAATAGACATGCAAAAATCATTACTGCAAAAATTGCTTCAACACCTACGAAAGATGTTGTCGATTCCTTCGACTTCCATAGAGCTATGTTTAGTGGGATTGATTGGCGGCGTCATTGCAGCCATTGTGATTGTACTATTTCGTGGCAGTTTAACCCTTTGGCACCAATTAATGTTGGGCGAAATTGGTAATTACGCTTATTTACCTGACTGGCAACGCTTTTTATTACCAATTGTAGCCATAGGCTTGGTTTTGTTGGTTGCGCTTATTACAGGATTTAAACACTATCGTTTAGGTATCCCCTTTGTTATACATCGGCTAAAAATGTTTTATGGCCACATTCCACTGCCGACATCTGTAAACCAATTCTTCGGTGGTATTTTAGCTTTGGGGAGTGGCTTTGTGGTAGGGAAAGAAGGTCCAAGCGTGCATCTTGCCGCCGCTGCGAGTCATTATGTCGGCCGTTGGCTAAGCTTGCCATTTAATTCTTTGAGAATTTTAGCCGGGTGTGGCATTGCAGCAGGAATCTCAGCCGCATTTAATACCCCATTTGCTGCCGTTATTTTTGTAATGGAGGTGGTGCTCAGAGAGTATAAAGTACATGTTTTCATTCCTGTCATGCTGGCAGCAGCCTGCGGTTCGGTGCTAACACGAGCGGTGTTTGGTGATGTAAATGAACTGTCGTTTTTAACATTTACCCCTATTTCTGGTTTAGAGCTTTTGTATCTCGTCTTTATTGGATTTTGTATTGGCTCCATGGCCGCATTGTTCAATAAACAACTGATGCTAATCATGGCTTTTTTCCGCCATACCAATATGGTAGCAAGATTGTTGATAGCCGCAGTCATCACTGGGGCAATTGGATATTTTTACCCAGCAGCGCTAGGAGCTGAATTTATCAATGTAGAAAAACTACTTACCGATTCACAAAGTTTTCAAGTTCTACTCATTTTGTTTGCTTGCAAGTTCATGTTAGCCACTATAGCCATAGGCTTAGGTGTACCTGGCGGTATTGTTGGCGCCGTAATGGTTATCGGCATGCTTTTAGGCATGTTGTTAATAGTGCCTTTATCATACATTGGTGAAGTATCTTCTGTTACCAACTATGCGTTACTAGGGTTAGCGGGATTTTTAGCAACCGTGCTGCATGCGCCAATGGCCGCCCTTTCCGCAGCAATGGAATTAGCCGCTGATTCTCGCGTGGTTTTGCCTGCGATTATCGTGATAGTCACCGCTTATATCACCTCTAAACAATTGTGGAAAAACAGTTCAATTTTTATTCAGCAATTGGATTTTCAGGGGCTACCGTACGCCAGTACTGCAATCAGAGGAATGCTTCAATACACTGGTGTTTTAGCGCTTATTGATAAAAATTTCGCAGTAATGGAAAACGTTGACCATGAAGGTCTTTATGAGTTTTTACAGCATACCCCAGATCAAAAACTTATTCATATTAAAGGTGATGAATATACCCAAACAAGCATCGAATGGGTAAGCTTAAGTGTAAGCCTGCATCAAAATGACCATGCCCTTAGCACCCAAAATGTTACTGTACTCACACAACAACACACTCTGGCCGATGTCCATGACGCGCTTTACAACAAAAGAGAAGGTGCAGTAGTAGTGATAGATCAAATTGCGAATCGTGAACAACACTTTATGAGTATAGATGAGATTAGCCAACAAACTTTGCGTGTCCAAAATTTAAGAGAACAGAATATAATGGGGATCATCACTTGGAACATGCTTCATACTTATCTACTTAGAAAACAGCATTAGGAGTCATTTTGAACATTCTGTGGTTAAAAGCTTTTCACGTATTTTTTATGATCGCTTGGATGGCGGGGATATTTTACCTTCCTCGTCTTTTTGTTTACCACGCTGAAACTCAGTCTCAAGAAATACGCGATCAGTTCAAAATCATGGAACGAAGACTCTGGTTCTTCGTAACGCCTTTTGCAATTTTGACTTTGGTGCTTGGCTTGCTCATCATTTATCAATATGGTGGACAATGGCTAAAATTAAGCGGCTGGCTGCATGCTAAGTTATTACTGGTCACTCTATTTTATGTTTACCACGGATATTTGTATGTTTTGCTTAAGCAATTCGCACAAGACCAAAATAAACATAGCCCAAGGTTTTATCGATTTTTAAATGAACTGCCAGTGTTAGCCTTGTTGGCTATTGTGATTTTGGCAATTCTCAAACCATTTTAATCCAGGACACGCAGTTTTTAAATCCTGAAGTCCACCATTTGGCATTTCATCATGGGACACGCAAAAATTTAGTCTTGGATAAATGTCTCAAATTGGTTTGGTAGGAAGTCTACAAGCGCGCCTGAAATTTCAATATATGGCATTTCATCATGGGACACGCAAAAATTTAGTCTTGGATAAATGTCTCAAATTGGTTTGGTAGGAAGTCTACAAGCGCGCCTGAAATTTCAATATATTGCTGCATCGCCAGTGGCAACGACGCTGAAATCTTTTGTAGGTTATTACCAAAATCAATTTGCCCACGAGCTTTGGCTTTATCAAGTGCAGCATTCACATCTGAGAAGGTACTGAACATCATTAAACAATGTTTGAGTTTTTTGGCTAATTTCGGCGCAAGCTCTGGGGATTTAACTTGCATTTTCTGCCAAGCATGTTGCCACACTTTTTCGCTTTGATGATGAGCAACAAGCAGTCCTTGAAAAAAAGACTCTAAAGCAAAATTATCTCCCTCATATTGAAACTCAATATAGTCAGGTAACTGAAAATGCTCGGTTCGCATTTCCGTTAGAACATGCCGGAAGTATTCAAACAGTTGCTCAAATACTCTATCGGCCTGCGCGGTATCTTTGACTCGGCTTTGAATATTAATGGTCCAAGGCAACCAAACATCCGGTAAGGGAATTTCTGGACAAACACAAGCGCCCATCACAACGCCTTCAACATAATATCTATTGTGTAAAAAATAAGTATCTTCGGAAGATTCGAAAAGCTGTTTCAAGTCTGTTTGCATAACACCTTGATGATTATAATTGTTTTCTATAATTTGCTCATGATAGCCTGTATCAACGACGGATAAAACTATAACAATAAAATGAAAACAGCAATTAAAGGCATTATTGTCACAGCGGCATTTATTGGTCCAGGAACAGTCACTACTGCATCAGTTGTAGGCGCAGAATTAGGTTATCAAATTGTCTGGGCCCTTGTGTTTTCAATATTTGCAACCTGCATCCTACAATTAATGGCCCACAGACTGGGAGCCTATGGCAAAATTGGCCTATCTGAAGCCACCCTATTGCTAATTACAAACAAGCCAGCCAAATTTTTAGTTAGTTTTTTGATTATCTGCGCCATTGGGATCGGAAATGCCGCCTACGAAGGAGGCAACATTACGGGCGCAGCACTTGGTATACAAAGCACCTTTGGCGGAAGTTTATCTCTATGGTCAATTCTTATAGGTTCCATCGCTGCAATTTTACTTATCTCCGGTAAATATCAGATTCTAGAAAAGGTATTAGTACTGCTGGTTGCTGGCATGAGTTTTATGTTTATATCGCTTATGTTTGTCATTGGCATCAACTGGTCTTCCCTGGCCTTTGGATTAATCCCTAGATTCCAAGACGTTACGCTCCTTAGTTTAGTATTAGCACTAATTGGCACTACCATTGTACCTTATAACCTATTTTTACATTCCGGCATGACAGCCGCCGATAAGTCATCTGAGCAAGATAAAGAATGGCCGTTATTCTTGAGTCTTGGCCTTGGTGGTCTTGTGACATTAGCTATCATTTCTAGCGCAGCTACCGCCTTTTTTGCTCAAGGCATCATGTTAGATAAACAAAACCTTGCTCAACAATTAGAACCAGTGCTCGGAGAAAGAGCCAGTATATTTTTTGCTTTAGGTCTTTTTTCTGCGGGTATCACCAGCGCAATTACCGCGCCTTTAGCTGCAAGTTATGCCATATCAGGACTTTTTGGATGGACGCAATCACTTAAACACAAAGGCTTTATGTCGGTAGCCTTGCTCATAGTTATCTTTGGTACATTAGTCTCTAGTTTAGGCTTTAAGCCTTTCAGTGTAATTTTATTAGCTCAAACAACAAACGCGATTTTATTGCCAATTTCGGCCATCTTGTTGCTAATTGCTTGCAATAGTACAAAAATAATGAAAAGTAAAACTAATTCCCGAGGCGTGAATTTGGCCGCTATAAGTGTCATTTTGGTGGTGTTTCTGCTTTCACTAATGAAGTTAATAGGCTAAAAAAGTAGCTTTTGTATATTAGAGACTTGCGAGCCATTGTGTAGGATTAAGCGCCTTACCTTTGTGTCTTATTTCGAAATACAAACTTGCTTCATCTTGACCTCCACTGGTCCCAACCAAACTGATGGTGTCTCCTTGAGAGACAACATCGCCAACATTTTTTAACACCGCTTGATTGCGCCCATACACTGACATGTAGCCTTCTCCGTGATCAACAATTACCACTAAGCCAAAGCCCCTTAACCAATCTGCGTAAAGTACTTTTCCATCTGCAACCGCAGAAACTGGGGTGCCAGCAGAGGCGCGAACCACTATGCCCTTCCATCTAACCTGCCCTTGTCTACGTTTGCCAAACAAGGCTTCCACTCGGCCATTGGTCGGTTTTACCAGCGAGCCTTGCATGCCATTGAGTCCGGATAAGACCACAGATGAAGTTGATCTTTCCCTTGCTCTTGCCGCAGCTAATTCAGCCTGCTCTATTGCATTTATCAGAGATTTTTCTTGTTCTTCCAATCTAGCGACGCGCGCTTGATCAGTCTCAATTTGTTGATTTAATTCCCGTAATTTTGCGAATCTGGCTTGTTGCTGATTCCGTAGCTGATCACTTTGCTGCTTTTGTTCAACTTTAAGATTGTTCAAGTCATTGCGTTTTTTGTCTAACTGCTGGGTTACCTCTTCAAAGGTCTTTATTAGTCCTCTGAAAGATTCAATTTGTGCTTTTCTCGCTTTATTTAAATACTGGTAGTAAGTTAAGACTCTTTCCAATGAGCTGGCTTTTTCTTGGTTAAACAACATTTTCGCATAATCATAATCACCGGCCATAAAAGCGCTTTTCAGTTGATTCGCTAAGTATTCTTGCTGTTGCCCAATTTTTTTTTCAGTCACCGATTTTTCCACTTCTAAAGCAGTGATGTCTTTATTGGTCTGCACTAATGCGCGGTCAGTTTTATTCAGTAGCGTGGCGGTTTCTGCAATCTCTAATTCAGCTAATTTTAATTCTTGCTGTAATCTTTCACTGTCTTTAAGGTTTTCGGCGAGTTGAGCTTTGGTTTGCTCGATTAGAGCTTTGATATTTTCAAGATCGTCGCGCTGATCTTGGGCGTAACTGAAGGGCAAAAAGCCCAAAGATAAAACGAATATACAAATTGAGGAAAATGTAGAACAGGTTCGTTTCACTTGGGCTTTTTGTTGTCTCATTCTATTTCAAAGTTACTATTGGCGTCCCTGTCATCTCTTTAGGCTGTTCCATTCCCATCAAATGTAGCATTGTGGGAGCAACATCGCTCAAAGTACCATTTTTGCGAGACTCGGCTGGTCTTCCAAAATAAATAAAGGGAACTGGCTCACTTGTATGTGCAGTATGCGTAACTCCTGTGTCAGGGTCAATCATTTGCTCCGCATTTCCATGATCAGCGGTAATTAAACACTCTCCACCAACTTTTTCTAAAGCTTCAATGACTCGCCCTATACTTTTGTCAACAGCTTCGCATGCTTTGACCGCCGCTTCAAAAACCCCTGTATGTCCAACCATGTCGCCGTTAGGATAATTACAGATAATCACATCAAAATCACCAGATTCAATTGCAGCGACTAATTCGTCAGTGAGTTTTTCGGAATTCATTTCAGGTTGCAGATCATAGGTCGCCACATCAGGTGAGGGTATTAACTTACGTTGTTCACCTTCATATTCATCTTCTTTACCACCACTAAAGAAAAACGTTACGTGAGCAAATTTTTCGGTTTCAGATATTCTCAGTTGGGTTTTATTGTGCTTTGCTAACCATTCACCCATCACGTTTACTAGATGTTCGGTTGGAAACGCGCAAGGTACTTTCAACGTGCTTTCAAATTCAGTCAACATCACAAAATGCATTTTAATTTGTTGACCTCGGTCGAAACCGTCAAACTCAGGGTTTGCTAGGGCATGGGATAGTTGACGAGCCCGGTCTGCTCGGAAATTCATAAACAAAACGGCATCACCATCTTTAATACCAGGATAATCCTCTATCATGGTGGGCTTTACAAACTCGTCATTTTCTTTTCTTTCGTAAGAAGCCTTTATGGCATCTTCCAAATCATTATTTACATATTCGGCTTTTGCGTTAACAAGGAGATCATAGGCTTTTTCTACCCTATCCCATCTATTGTCTCTGTCCATCGCATAGTAGCGACCAATCACTGTCGCAAGCTCTGCGCCATTAATGTCTTTGCATACAGAAAGTGTTTTTGCGATGTATTTTTCAGCGCTTTGCGGGGGGGTATCTCTGCCGTCAAGAAAACCATGGACGTAAATTTGTTTGACACCTTTATCTTTGGCTAATTTAATTGCAGCAAAAATGTGGTCTTGGTGAGAATGAACGCCCCCATCTGACAACAACCCCATTATGTGAACATTAGAACCACTCTCGACAGCTTTATCTATAGCTCCGGTCAGTGCTTGATTTTCAAAAAAATCACCATCTTCTATTGCTTTGGTGATTTTTGTGAAGTCTTGATAAACAACACGTCCTGCACCTAAGTTTACATGACCAACTTCAGAATTACCCATTTGTCCTTCAGGTAATCCAACATCCAAACCTGACCCTGAAATTAAAGTATTGGTGTATTCTTTTTTCAGTTTATCTAAATTTGGTGTGTTCGCCGCTGCAATTGCATTATTCTTAGTTTCTTCTCGATAGCCCCACCCATCAAGAATTATAAGAGCCAATGGCTTTTTTTTCGTCGTCATGAGAATCCCGTTCGTAATAAAATTATGTAGTTAATTTACCAATATTTTGGGGCGCTATAAACACCTAAATAAATTACATCTAAACTAATGTTACTTAATATGTATAACCATATCATTTTTCGGGATCAACCTTTGCTTAGTTTATTTTGCTATTTGATTACTTTAATGACGTTTTGAACAGATAGGAATAGATAGGACACTCAATCAATAGATGGGACACTCAAAGTTCTAGTTTTGCGAAGTTACAATTGAAAAATATGCGTGTCCCATAGTTTGGTGTAAACAAATTTGCGTGTCCTTTGTTTTCTTAATGAGTTTTCATTCAATTTTCTATATACTTGCGCGTCTTAAATTCATGATGAAATTTGCAGGAATCATCAAACATGGAACAATTTATTGTTTTTCTTCAAGATAATTGGATGTTGTCAGCTGGTTGGGCCGTATGTGCGGTACTATTGGTCTATTCATTTATCTCCCCAATGCTTACTTCGGTTAAGCGGGTGAATAATCATCAAGCGACTATGTTAATCAATAAGCAAGATGCTGTTATTCTCGATATACGCGCTCAAAAAGAGTTTAAAAATGGACATATTCAAGGCGCAAGGCAAATAAAACCGGAAGAAGTAAGAGAAGCAAACTTCAGCAAACTTGAAAAGCAAAAAAACACACCCATTATAGTGGTTTGTAATATGGGTAATCTTGCTTCCGGCGTAGCTAATAAGTTAAGTAAACAAGGCTTTAGTGATGTATACGTACTTGACGGCGGAATGAATGGCTGGACATCAGCTGGTCTACCCGTTAGTAAATAAAACAGAACGGTTTATAATATGCAAAAAGTCGAAATATATACCAAGGGTTATTGTCCTTACTGTAAACGAGCTAAGGCGTTACTTGCGCACAAGGGCGTTGAATATATCGAATTCGAAATTGATAAAAACCCAGATTTAAGAGATCCCATGATCGAGCGAGCGAATGGTAGCTATACAGTTCCTCAAATTTTCATTGGCGATCAGCATGTAGGTGGTTGTGACGACCTCTACGCATTGGAATCGCAAAATAAATTAGATGCCCTGCTACAAGGGTAAGACACATTTAGTAGTAATTTTAAAATAGGAACACAAGATGGCAGACGAGAATAATAGCGCTGAAGGACAAGCAGCAGGTCAAGCGCAACAGCCTCAAGAAGTACAATTTAACCTTCAGCGAATTTATACGAAAGACATTTCGTTTGAAACACCAAATTCACCAGCGATATTTCAAAAAGAATATAAGCCTGAAATCAAGCTTGATATTGACACTCGCACTGCTGAGCTAGATACCAATTTATATGAAGTGGTTCTATCATTGACGGTTACTTCTACTGTTGAAGGACAGACAGCATTTTTATGTGAAGTGCAACAAGCAGGTATCTTCATGATTGGTGAAATGCCTAACTCAAACAAGGCGCATACCTTAGGTTCGTTCTGTCCAAATATGCTTTTCCCATATGCTAGAGAAGCTGTTTCAAATTTAGTCAATCGCGGTACTTTCCCTACTTTGAACCTTGCACCAGTGAATTTTGACGCAATTTTTGCAGCTTATGTGCAAAAACGTCAACAAGAGCATGCAAACGCTCAACAGAACAGTCAGCAACTCGACGGCTAAATGAGCAACTCTGATTGTGTAACCGTGTTAGGAGCCGGTTCCTATGGAACTGCGCTCGGGTTTTGTTTGGCACGCAATAACAATCACACTTATCTTTGGGGAAGAGATAAGCAGCAAATAGATGACATGATACAAACTCGCCAGAATACAAAATATCTCGGCGAGTTCACTTTTCCTGAATCTCTAGAACCAACCTCTGACCTAGCCTCCTGTATTGCAAGAAGTGAATACTTATTAGTAGTTGTTCCCAGTCATGCTTTTAAGTCTATGTTGGAAGATTTAAAGCCATATTTGACTGATAGACATAAAGTCATTTGGGCTAGTAAAGGCTTGGAACCTCACACTGGCCGACTATTGCACGAAGTTTTTACAGAGATTATAGGTTCTCAAGTTCCTCATGGCGTTTTATCGGGGCCTACTTTCGCAAAAGAAATGGCTGCAGCACTTCCGACCGCGATAACACTTTCTAGTAAGGACGATGTGTTGCTGTCTGAATTTTCTGAAAAATTACATAACCCTAAAGGGTTTAGGGTTTACCTCAATCATGATCTAATTGGTGTTCAATTAGGAGGCGCGGTCAAAAACGTCATTGCGATAGGTGCGGGATTGGCTGATGGATTAGGCTTCGGTGCTAATGCAAGAACAGCGTTAATTACAAGAGGACTCGCCGAACTGACAAGATTAGGTGTTTCTTTGGGCGGTACTCAAGAAGCATTTATGGGTATGTCGGGGCTAGGAGACTTAGTACTCACTTGCACAGATAACCAGAGTCGCAACCGTCGATTTGGCTTAGCGCTTGGTCAAGGCATGTCAGTTGATGCCGCCATAGAGAGCATAGGTCAAGTAGTGGAAGGCTATCGAAATACAGAAGAAGTACATATTCTAGCTAGCCGCCAGAACATTGAGATGCCAATTTGCGAACAAATTTATCAAGTGTTGTATGAAAACAAATTGCCCAAATTAGCAGCCCTGGCCCTTTTAGGCCGAGAACAAAAGAACGAGATTAATTAACCCCCATTCTCAAATCCCAATTGGCGCCAACTTTCGTAAATAAACACAGCAACTGAATTCGACAAGTTCATACTTCGACTATTAGCCGTCATAGGAATTCTAACCCTACATTCTTCTGGTAAGGATTGAATCACCTCATTAGGAAGCCCCCGGGTTTCAGGTCCAAACAGCAAGGCGTCACTTTTTTGGTAGGAAGCTTGAGAGTGAAAGGTTTTACCTTTAGTCGTGCAAGCAAAAATACGTGTTGGTTTTTCGCTATTAATATAATCCTCTAAGCAGGCATGACGTTTAACGCGTGCTAACTCATGATAATCCAAGCCCGCTCTTCTGACTTTCTTTTCATCCAAATCAAAGCCCAGAGGCTCAATCAAATGCAAAGCATAGCCGGTGTTCGCGCAAAGCCTGACAATATTACCAGTATTTGGTGGGATTTCAGGTTGATACAAGACAACGTCTAACATAATTACTAATTCGTTAATTCAAAACAAATAGTCTATCAGATTATGGCAACAGCTATAGACAAAAGCGTATAGTTTGAAGATTTAGAGCTCAAAAAAATCAAAGATCTGACGTAGCGCAAAGTGACGCAAGTCATCCGTTTCGAATAAAATTTCATGTTTCGCGCCCTGTACTTCTATTAACTGCGCATTTTTAACCCTATTCGCTAGTTTTTTTATTTCGTCGCTATTGACTACAGTATCTTGAGTTGCCAGAAATATTTTACTCGGGGTTTGTATTCTATCTAGATTTACCTTGATATATTCCATCATTCTAAACGCCTGTTGCAACCATTGGAAACTCACCCCACCCAGTTGTAATTTCGCGTTCTGTGAATGGGTTTCGACAAAATATTGGTATCTTTGTTGAGAATGAGTGAGATGGTTCTTCGAAAACTCAACAGGGATATAATTTTGTTGCCCCCAAAAGTAATCGGCGTCCAATTGCTTATTTAGCTGTCGTTTTAATCCAATACTCACAAGTTTTTTTGCCAACCAAACAGGTATAGGCGCAGAAATACCATACATAGGCGCCATTAAAACAGCTTTTTCAAATAACGCTGGTTTTTCGATCATTACGCAACTACCAATGGCTCCTCCCATTGAATGGGCCAGTAAATATATCGGCAAATTAGTTATTGATTGCTCAGTTTGTACTGTCCCAATAAGCTGTATAGCGTCCTGAATATAATCTTCAAATTGGTCGACAAACCCAATTTGTGGATTTAAACACCGTCTTGTTGATAAGCCCTGCCCTTGGTGATCAAACAACAAAATAGCAAACCCATTTTTTTGCATTTCGTAGCAAAGTTCAGCATATTTAAAGCAAGATTCCGCTCTTCCTGGCATTATCACTACCAATGCCTTTGCGTTTTCGGGTTGATAAAATTGATAGTAGATTTCTACGTTATTGGCCATAGCGACACGACCAGTAAGCATTTTTTCATCCATGAATGGCATAAAGGTTTGCCAGTAAGTTTCATGGAGTTGATCTTCGCAGCTAAGAAACACTAAACGTCCTAAATTGAATCGGTCTGAGATACAGGTAAAATTATATCAAGAACTAAGCCTTTGTCTTGTTCCTGTTGTTGATATACTAATTTGCCTTTATGTAAACCGATACCTGCCTCAGCGATAGCTAGCCCTAGACCGACGCTTTTATGGGATTGATTAGCAACCTGTTTATAACGAAATGGCTGAATGTAACATTCAAAATCTGCATGACTCATGCCTGGGCCATCATCACTGATACGAATTGTGATTGAATGATTATCAGGTTGAAAAAACGCTATACTGATGGTTGAATTTGCAAATCGAATAGCATTTCTAACGATATTTTCAATAACACTGGTCATAGTCTGTTGATGTAACTCTACTTCACACACTAGGTCATTTTCATAGACTAAGATTTTTTTGTTAGCCTTTGCTTCAAATTCTAAGTTTTGCACTATGGGGCCGACAAATTCATTAATTTTAACTTTGGTGAATACTATATTATTTCTTAATGATGCGTCATTTATGGATAACTTTGATAAATTAATCACGTCTCCGATTAGCTTGTCCATCACCGCAATTTCATTTTCAATACGCTTTATATTCTTATTATTTGATTCCTCGACTAAATCAGATTCCAGCATAGCAACGGCTAGTTGAAGCCTGGTAAGTGGCGTCCTAAGTTCGTGTGACACATTGGCCATTAACAGTTTTTGCTGTTCTATTGTCGATGCAACAGTATCAGCCATAGCATTAAAATCCCTTGAAAGTGCACCAATTTCGTCCTTACTTTTTAAAAATCGATGAATTCTTGAGTCTAGCGCCCCTTCTCTGAATGCATTTGTGACTTCACGAATTTCATTAATCGGTTTACTTATCCGCCAAGCTAACCACAAACAAAGACTGGTACCGACCAACAGAATAGCCACAACACCAAGGGTAAAATCAACGTCTTCCCTTTCGTGTCGGCGTAAAAACCTCACTGAAAACACCACGTAATCTGCACCACTTCTCTGTAAGTTAAATGGCCCAATGAGCTCTAAATTATTGAACCTTGCAACCAGAATCTGTGGTGATTCACTGAGTGAAAATAACCTGTCTTTGTATAAGGAAAGAGGATCTTTAGTAAAAGCCGGGTTAAAGGGCATAATGACGTCCTTTTTATCCGGTGCAACTGCTAACAAAATTGGCATATCTCTTCGTTTTAATCGACGAAGTGCCGCTTGCACGGGAACACCGCGATCAACTATCGATTGCAACAATTCAATACTAGTTTGTACGCGCTCGATTTGCTCTTTTTCTGCACTTACCACTTGCTCTTTGATGGTAAGAAACCTAGCAGCAAAAAAAGCACTGATGACCAAAAGAATAATGGTTAGCCAAAACCACAAAAAGATTTTGCCGAATAAGCTATTAAGCGGATTTAAGTTCTTTAACTTACTAATCAAACTATCACTCACTTGTCATCAGGTAACCATTACCACGAATGGTCTTAATAACGTCATTTATCCCTTGTTCAGAGAGTTTTTTGCGAAGATTACTGATATGCATATCCAAACTTCGATCAAAAGGCGCTAGTTTACGATTCAACACTACTTCACTCAGGTGTTCTTTAGTTAACAGTCGTCCCGTGTTTTTTACTAACTGTACCAATAAGTAAAATTCCGTGCCTGTCATTTCAATATTCTGATGATTTACGCTAACTTGCTGAGTGCCTAGGTTAATCTCCATTGAATGCAATTTAAGCACTTCCCGATTCGACAATACCCCATCAGCACTCAATCTACGTACCAGTGCTTTGATTCTGGCCAATAATTCACGATGATTGAAAGGTTTTGCTAAATAGTCATCTGCGCCTAGTTCTAAACCTAATATTTTATCGTAATCGTCTCCTTTCGCCGTCAGCATCAAAATAGGAATCTTTGAAAATTTACGCACTTCTCCAAGTACCGTAAAACCATCTAGGTCAGGCATCATTACATCGAGTAACAGCACGTCAAATTCCCTTTCCTGAATAAGTTCTATTCCTTGGCGAGGTTGGTTTGCCACCGTCACAGCATAACCTTGCTGGGTTAAATACTCGTTGAGTAATTCGGTTAGGCTTAAGTCATCATCTATAATAAGAATTTGATGCATAGTGTCGTAATTTCCTTGGAAAAAGCATGAACACTTAACTGAAGTAATATATTAATGACGCAATGATCAGATATTTTTGCGCCAAGAAAAATCATCTTTACACAAGCTTTACACTTCCTTGGCACTATTTTGCATTATTAAGAGTACAGTATGCATGTCTCATTCAAAAAGGGTATTAATTTATGAAAAAGTTACTCATTACACTAATTGTTAGTACAAGTTTATCTGTATCTTCATTAGCAGTTGCTGGCGGACCAAAAGAAGAAGGAAAGCATCCATTTTCTCAATTAGATCTTTCAGAATCTCAACGGCAAGACATTGCACTTATTATGCGTGATCTTCGAGGTGACAACAGTTTATTTAGAGGTGAACGTCATCACCATCGCACAAACATGCGTGAATTGATGAGCATGCAAAGCTGGGATGAAGAAAAAGCTGAAGCAATAATAAGACAAGGCTTAGAAAATTCACATCAGTTAGAAATTAATCGAGCAAAAGCAAAACACCTTGCTTATCAGGTGTTAACCGAAGATCAACGTGCTGAACTCAAACAGATGTACCAATCAGGTCCGAAAAACAAAGATCGCGGTGAATATTTCAAACAGTTCGGAAAGAACATGAACCTAAGCGAAGAGCAACAATCCCAGATAAAACAACTTTGGGACACTCAACATTCTCAGCTGGCAGCGTTAAAGCCTCAAATGATGTTACACAAACAAGCTGAGAGAGAATTGATAGCTGCTGAGGAGTTTGATGAACAGGCGTACTTGGCTTTACATCAGGAGAATATTGATACCCAAGTGCAAATGCAGCTTATTCGCCAAAAAACGCGCTTTGATATGATGCAGATTCTTACCCCTGAGCAAAAAAAATCAATGAAGCAAGAGTTTAAACAGAAGTTCAAGGAACGCTTTTCACACCGTAAAAGTTAGGGGGATTGTTGTGTGGTAATTATTATGTGGTAACTGTTGCATGTCCCAAAAGAAAATTGACTGTCCTATTTGTGGCAGTCATTTTTAAATTTCGCAATAACAGCCTGAGGCTTCGTTGACCAAAATTGACTGCGAATTCTTCAGCCCTAAGGTAGCTTTAATTGCATCATCAACCAAACCTGATGCTGAAAAGCAACCAGCACCTTGAGAATAGGGCCCAACATATTTTATTTGACGATCTTCATCCATATAAATAACTGCCGGCGTAGATGGAATGAAAGACGCTAGCTCTGGCAGTTCTTCTATAGTGACTGAATGACTGGTTAACCCTTCTTTCTCAGAAAACTTATTCAAGGATTTTATATGTGATTCGGCAAGTACTTCACAAAAGCAACTTTTACCTGATCCTACATGAATTAATAGTCCATTATCTGCATGAGGAAGATGTTCAAAAAGCTTTGACAATTTTTCTTCATAATCCAAATCCATCATTGCCTGTGACATTTTCAGATGAGGATCAAATTCATGGATGCCTTGCTTACCAACGAATAGTACGAATGCTGAACCAAGTAGAAACCACACAATGACCATTACTACTTTAAGCATTTGGCACCCAATTACCTTGCAAAGTTTAACTAATCTTGAATTTAGACAGTCGCTGGCTAAGCTCTTCAGACAGCTGTTTTAGTTGCAAGACGTCTTCCTTCAAAGCTTCTACTTGTACTTTTTCATCTGAAAATAATGCATGTAAATTTTCTGCCGTTTGGCTAATCGACTCTGAAGTTGACGCCTGTTCATAAGCAGATGAAGCCACTTGAGTCACATTGGAATTTACCTGTGATATACCTTCCAATACATCAACCATGTTTGAAGTCGCATGCTCGGAAGATTCAGCTGCTACATTGACCATTTCTACGCAGTTGTTCATATTATCCACTGAATTATTCGCTGAAGTGGTTAGCAATTCTGTTATTTTTTCAATTTCCTCGGCACTTTCTTTTGACTTAATAGCCAAGTTTCTTACCTCATCAGCAACCACTGCAAATCCGCGACCATGTTCACCGGCGCGAGCCGATTCAATTGCCGCATTTAAGGCTAACAAATTGGTTTGCTCGGCTACACTTTTAATGCTTTGCATAACTTCGGCGATGTTTTGACATTTATTGCTAAGATCACCGATAGCGTCTGAAGTAAATTGTAAGGTCGATTTTAATTCTGAGATATTACTTCGGCTTGCGTCAATTACAGTGCGTGTATCAGACGTTTTTAGCTTGGCAGATTCTGCGAATTCATTGGCATTTTGAGACAAGTCAGCAACCGCTTGGATACTTGTTGTCATGTTACGCATGGCTTCTGAAATTGCACTGACTTGATTGTTTTGAGCATCCACAGTGTCATCTAACATCTGTGAAGAATTAGCTACTTTAGAGGAAAATGTTAACAGCTCTTCACCAACAAAGTTTACTCTTTCAACAAGCTCTCTTACCGAATCTATCATCATCAGAAAGTCTGAGTCATGATCTTCATCAGATTTGCTTCTTTCCGTTAAATGTATTTCACCATTTTTGCCGACAATTTGACTGACATTGTGCTGGATTTGTTGGCTAACTTTACCATCTTCAAATGACTTCTTCGCCATAAAACAAAGTACCACACATTCAAGAATTGCAAACAAGGCATGGATGACTAAAATCAAAAATGCTGGTGAACTATCTTCAAAGACAATCAAACCACCACCAGCATTTTGAACGATAAAGCCTGCGATATGATGGACCGCAATAACTGCGGTACTGGTAACAATTACTTTCCAATCTCTAAAGAAAGACGTAAACGCCAGTAGCACGAATACTTGGAAATGCATTTCCGTCATACCCATGGTTTGTTGAATATGCAGAGCGGCCATCAACTGAGTGGCAGCAGAAGTCATATGCCGAGAAAAAGATTCATCAGGGTAGCTAAGACCTATAATGATGGCAGGTATTATAACCAATAAGCCCGCGCCTAGTCCTAACCATAGCGTATCTGTAAAGTACCCAATTGATATAGAGAGAATCAATTGAAAGCAGAGTACAAACCTGAATAACTTTTGAATCCCTGCATTATTTTTATCTAGTCCCGCCATTCGCTTAAAACCTTTTGCAAAAAAATAACCTAATAATTGAAAGGTTATCGGCATGCTAGACAAAAGTTTTAAAACAACATCTATATTACCTACAGGAATAGCTTAAATAATTTTATTTATGCATATTTATTTATTTTTCTTGAATATTTATTAGCTTTCAACTAAAATTTTTTCAAGGTTATAGCAAAGTTGCTAAATCAGAGAATTTTCTCCCTGGAAACGCTATGAGACTTGTTCTTAAATAATCCGTCTAATATAGCGATCGGCGTATGGTATACTGTCAAAGTAGGCGCACTATTTTGGCTCAATACCATACGCCTTTTTTAGTTTTGTTTCTAAGAGTGTAAAGAAAGCATTATGAAAGTAAGTGTATTAGGGGCCAGTGGATATACTGGCGCTCAGTTGGTTAATTACCTTGATAAACACCCTAAATTTGATCTAGAAACTTGTTATGTATCTGAAAACAGTCAAGATTCTGGCAAAAAAATTCAAGATTTATACCCAAGCTTGAGTTTGAAAAAATCCTATACCTTAACCCCTGCAGGTGATAGTAGTATTGCCCAAATCGCAACCCAAAATGATGCAGTGTTTTTAGCACTTCCTCACGAAGTGAGTCACCTTTGGGCAAATGAATTTATAGCTGGCGGATGCAAAGTTTTTGATTTATCCGGAGCCTACAGAATTTCAAACCTAGACATTTTTGAAAAAGCATATGGATTTGGGCATCAATATCCACAATTAATTACAAAAGCAGCATATGGGTTAGCGGAGTTTAACTGCGAAGCAATAGCTACAGCTGATCTCATCGCAGTCCCCGGTTGTTATCCAACTGCATCTTTATGCGCAATTAAACCTATCGCCGATGCGGGTTTACTTCGTCAAGGGAATATGCCGGTAATCAATGCGACCAGTGGTGTAAGTGGCGCAGGAAGAAAGGCTTCGTTAACCTCCAGTTTTTGTGAAGTAAGTTTAAATGCATATGGCGTGTTGAGTCATAGGCATACCCCTGAAATTTCTGAACATGCTGGCCATGAGGTTATATTTACCCCGCATCTAGGTAATTTTAAGCGCGGTATATTAGCCACAATCACGATGTTTTTATCGTCAGATGCAACTCAACAAAAGATTGATGATGCATTCAATCAAGCTTACGCCATGGAGGGTCTAGTCAAACTCGTCTCTGGGTGGCCGAAAGTGGGTGATGTGCAATACACTCCGTTTTGTCACTTGCACTATAAATTTGACGCAGAAACTGGCTGCCTAATAGTATGTAGCGCTATTGATAATCTACTCAAAGGTGCTGCGACTCAAGCTATCCAATGTGCTAATATTAGATTCGGCTTAAGCAATACCGAAGGATTGGTGTAATGACCAATAACTCGAACACCTATGTAATTAAAATAGGGGGTAAATTTTTTGACTTTTTTACCACCAACACATCTGTCTGTGACGGCTTTTTTGATTTTATTCAACTGCTGTTAAATGAAGGAAAAAAGGTAGTGGTAGTGCATGGTGGCGGCGACCAAGTACAGCAACTTCTATCCGCTTTGGGTAAAAAAAGTGAAAAGCACAATGGCCTGCGTATTACGCCAGCCGAAGATATAGGCCTAGTTACAGGTATTTTAGCCGGTGATTTAAACAAACTTTTAGCCGCCAAATTGCAGGCAGCTTCAATTGATGCGCTAGGTTTAAGTCTGGCTGATGCAGAAATTGCGATATGCGAACCTATTGACAACAAGCTAGGGCGTGTCGGACAACCCGCAAAAGGCGATAGTCGACTCCTATCTTTGCTTATAAATCAAAATTTTGTTCCCGTAATAGCCTCTATTGGGCGATATTCTTCAGGGGACTTATGTAATGTCAATGCAGACCACGCCGCGATTCATATTGCCAACATGCTTGGCGCTCAATTGATATTTTTATCAGACGTTCGCGGAGTTTTAGATGCAGATGGTAACCTGATCTCATCATTGGACGAAAACGAAATCAATCGTCTAAGTGAACAACAAGTGATTACAGATGGCATGTTGGTTAAAGTCAATGCCGCATTATCTGCCGCTAATACACTGAATAACAAGGTCACTATTGCCAGTTGGCATGATCTTGGTTCAGATACTAAAAATCAATCTATTGGTACCAGCATTTTACCTACCAAACACTAAAAAAATCTTAGGAACTCCTATGCATTCAGATCTTCTACATTTTCGTGACTGGACTTCAGAGCAAGCTAGTAAATTATTAGCCTTTGCCTTGGATTTGAAAAATAATCCAGATAAATACGGCAAGCCATTAAGCGGAAAATCCATAGTAGCGATTTTTGAAAAACCCAGTTTACGTACTCGCGTCACCTTTGATATCGGCATCAATAAGCTGGGTGGGCATATGGTATATGTGGATAGCCAAGGCGAGCCCTTGAAAAAACGTGAAGCGCCAATTGATGTAGGTGCCAATATTGCTCAGTGGGCAGACGGCATAGTCTCTCGAGTATTTGAGCATCAAACACTAGAAGAAATGGCCGCCGGGGCTGATATTCCCGTGGTTAATGCCCTATGTGATCGTTACCATCCCTGCCAAGCATTGGCTGACTACATTACAATTACAGAAGCGGATGGTGATTTAAGAGGCAAAACCCTGACCTATGTTGGCGACGGCAACAATGTTACCCACAGTCTTTTGATTTTAGGCATATTGTTAGGTGTGAATCAGAAAGTCATCACGCCCAAAGGGCATGAAATTGACAGTGAAATAGCAGACTTTGTTAAAAATAAAGCGTCCGAAATGTCGGTAACGGTAGAATTTAGTAACAACTTGGAAGACGCTGCAAATTCCGACTATATTTACACCGATACTTGGCTTTCAATGGGCGATAACACCCCTTTGTCACAAATTAAGGATAAGTTTATGGCATATCAAGTAAACGATGATTTAATGCAAAGTTCTGGTGCCCGATTTGTGCTACATTGCCAACCAGCCCACAGAGACCTAGAAATTAGCGGTCAACTCATGGATAGCGAAAAATCATTATTGATGCAAGAAGCTGGAAATAGATTGCATGCACAAAATGCAATCCTAACTTATTTATTAACGAATTTATCATTAGATAGCTTTTAAGGAATTTTACATATGTCATCTATCAACAAAGTCGTACTCGCATACTCAGGTGGATTGGATACTTCAGCCATAGTGCCTTGGTTAAAAGAGAACTATGACTGCGAAGTAGTCGCTTTTGCCGCGGATATAGGCCAAGGTGAAGAAGAGCTTGTTGGATTGGAAGAAAAAGCCAAGGCTAGCGGTGCAAGTGAATGTCATATTGTCGACTTAAAAGAAAAGTTCGTTTCTGAATTTATTTATCCAACAGTGACCACTGGTGCTGTTTACGAAGGTGAATATTTGTTAGGTACTTCTATGGCAAGACCTGTAATTGCCCAAGCACAAGTGGAAGTTGCCCGCAAAGTGAATGCTGACGCGTTAAGTCATGGTTGTACCGGTAAAGGGAACGACCAAGTACGTTTCGAAGGCGCCTTTGCTGCGCTTGCGCCAGATTTAAAAGTAATAGCACCTTGGCGTGAATGGGATATGGTTTCTCGAGAAGACTTATTGGACTATTTGGCCAAACGCGACATTAAGACCTCTGCTTCTGCAACAAAGATTTACAGCCGCGATGCAAACGCATGGCACATATCCCATGAAGGTGGCGAATTAGAAGAACCTTGGAATGCACCTTCTAAACAAGTATGGACCATGACGGTTGACCCAGAAGATGCGCCTAATACACCAGAAAATGTGACGCTCAGTTTTGAACAAGGTAAGTTGGTTAAAGTTAATGGGCAAATGTTATCGCCTTATCAAGCTTTGGTTGCATTGAACAAAATAGGCAGTGCTCACGGTATAGGACGAATTGATATTGTTGAAAATAGATTAGTCGGCATGAAATCTCGTGGCTGCTATGAAACGCCTGGAGGCACCATATTACTAAAAGCTTACAAGGCCTTAGAGTGTTTGGTATTAGATAAATCAGCTTTAAAATTCAGAGAACAAATCGGCTTAGAATTCGCCCATGTAATGTATGACGGACGCTGGTTTACTGCACTTAATGATAGCTTATTGGCAGCGGCTGCTAGTTTTGCTGAATTAGTGACGGGTGATGTTGTCATCAAACTCTATAAAGGTAATGCTAACGTTACTCAAAGACGCTCTCCTAATAGCTTGTATTCAGAAGACTTTGCGACTTTCGGCGCGGATGACGTATATGACCAATCTCATGCCGAAGGCTTTATTCGATTGTTTAGTTTATCAAGTCGAATCAAGGCACTAAAAGCTCAAGGCAAAGCAAACTAAGACAGGAGTAAATTATGGCACTGTGGGGTGGTAGGTTTTCCGGTGACACCAGTGAGATGTTCAAGCGAGTAAATGACTCGCTTCCTTTTGATTGCGTAATGGCCAGTGAAGATATTTTTGGTTCTATCGTCTGGTCTAGAGCGCTAGCTGAAGCAGGCGTGTTAACAGCAGACGAACAATCACAAATCGAGACTGCGTTGTCAGAATTAAAAGCCCAAGCAGACGATGAAGCTATCGACTTTTCGACTTCTACGGAAGAAGATATCCATAGTTTTGTAGAAGCTTGGTTAACTGACAAACTTGGTGACTTAGGCAGAAAACTACATACAGGTAGAAGTCGAAATGATCAGGTAGCTACTGATTTTAGACTTTGGGTGAAAAAGCAACTTATCGGCCTGAAATCCGATGTGGTTGCGATGTTGGACGCCCTACTACATTCAGCTAACCGCCACAACGACGTGATAATTCCTGGATATACGCATTTGCAACGGGCACAACCTGTGTATTTCGCTCACTGGTGTCTAGCTTATGTTGAAATGTTAAAACGCGATATGAGTCGAATTGACGATTTGCTTGAGAGAATTAATCAATCGCCTTTAGGTTGTGGCGCGCTAGCGGGCACAACTTTTCCTGTTGATCGTCAGAAAATTGCTGAACAACTAGGCTTTAAGAGCCCTTGTTTAAACAGCTTGGATGCAGTTTCCGACCGTGATTTTGTACTCGAACTATTATTCGTAGCAAGCACAGGCATGATGCATTTATCTCGATTAGCCGAAGATCTTATTTTCTATAATTCAGGAGAAGCTGGCTTTTTGGTTTTAGGTGATGACGTGACTTCGGGTTCATCTTTGATGCCACAAAAGAAAAACCCTGACGCCTTGGAGCTAATGCGCGGCAAATGCGGTAGAGTTTTTGGCCATCTGCAAGGCTTATTAGTCACCATGAAAGGTTTGCCATTGGCGTATAACAAAGACATGCAAGAAGACAAAGAAGGTGCCATTGATGCAGTCAGTCAGTATCACATATGTTTGCGCATTGGCGTTGAAGTGCTGCGATCGTTAGCGCTAAATAAGGACCGATGTCGCCTTGCAGCGCAGCAAGGTTATGCTAACGCAACTGAACTTGCTGACTATCTGGTGGAAAAAAATATTCCATTTAGAAAAGCCCATGAATATGCAGGACAAGCAGTAGTTGTAGCCTTAGAAAAACAGCTTCCATTAGAAGAACTTGATATTGCTACCTTGCAAAGTATTCACCCTGAAATTGAAGAAGATATTTACGCTTGGTTGCAGCTTGAGGCTGTGCTTGATAAGCGCAATATTTTAGGCGGTACTGCACATAAAAGAGTAACCGAAGCACTTTATCTCGAACTTGAGCATCTCGATAAGCTCAAGGCGGCAAATTAAGGCATACAAAGATGACCCTTAATCACCAAGACAGCATTCGTTTATTCCGAAATTCGGCACCCTATATTAATGCGCACAGAGGAAAAACCTTTGTGATCATGTTTGGTGGCGAAGCGGTACTGGATGACAATTTTCCAAAGTTAGTACAAGACATTGCCTTGCTTCACAGCTTAGGTATTCGCATTATCATCACTCATGGTGCACGGCCTCAAATTGATGAAAGACTTAGACTTAGAGGTTCTCAAGCGAGATTTGTGGACGGTATCAGGGTAACTGATAAACAAACCTTGGAATGTGTTAAAGATGCAGCGGGGTCATTACGTAGTCAGATAGAAGCCTTGTTAACTATGGGACTGCCAAATTCCCCTATGCATGGAGCGCGGATCCGTGTTTGCTCAGGTAACTTGGTAATTGCACGCCCTATAGGCGTGCAAAACGGCATAGATTTCGAGCATACTGGTTTGGTTCGTCGCATTGATGTAGAAGGCATTCAAGATCAATTAGAAGACGGTTCTATCGTATTGTTATCTCCTATGGGGTATTCGGCTACTGGTGAAGTATTTAATCTTTCACACGAAGATGTGGCCACACAAGCAGCAATTGCTTTAAAAGCTGACAAAATCATTACTTTATCTGAATATGATGGCTTTTATACTGAAGAGAAAATGATCCGTACTATCGAGTTAAGTCTGTTACAGGATCTTATTGACGCGAAAAAAGTCACTGCCGAAGCGACATGTTTAAATGCCGTAGTGGATGGTGTTGCGGCGGGCATAGAGCGCACTCACTGTGTTTCGTACAAAACTGATGGTTCCCTGCTAAAAGAACTCTTTACTCGCGATGGTGTGGGTACTTTGGTGATGCAAAATCATTATGAAAAACTGCGCAATGCGACTATAGATGATGTTGGCGGTATTCTTAAACTCATTCGACCTTTGGAAGAGTCTGGCGTTCTAGTAAAACGTTCTAGGGAACGTTTAGAGAATGAGATCAATCAGTTTGCAGTGATTGAACGAGATGGCATGATTATCGGTTGCGCAGCCTTATATAATCTTGAAGAAGGTAGTGGCGAAATTGCTTGCATGGCCACTCATTGGGAATATCGTGGGAAGAATCGCGGTGAAAGGTTACTAGAAGCTCTTAAAAAGAAAGCTGCGTTGAATAAAATTAACAAACTCTTCGTACTGACGACGGTAACCGCGCACTGGTTTTTAGAACAAGGTTTTGAAGAAGTTCCGGTTGATTACTTACCGGAATCAAAAAAGCAGTTGTACAACTACACCCGAAACTCAAAAGTATTCATGCTTAAATTACAGCAGGATTAGCCTAAGGCTAATCCTGTTTTTCTGTTATAAACTAATACGCTTATAGGCTCGATATTCTGGGATCCAGAATTTCTTTTCAATTCTGCGCTTTAAAACCTCTTCCGAAACTTTTAGCGCCAAGCCTTGTTCCATCGCTACTTTTGCGACTGCTAAGGCAATTGACTTACTCAACTCGTTAATTTGCTTAAGCGGTGGTAACAAATGAGCGGACTCACCATTTGCCAATGGAGAAGCATCAGCAAGGGCATTACTCGCCGCCATCAGCATTTCGTCAGAAATGCGCTTAGCTTTGGCAACTATTACACCTAAACCTATGCCAGGGAAAATGTAGCTGTTGTTACACTGAGCAATTGGAAACACTTGATCATTGTATTGCACTGGCATAAAGGGGCTACCTGTGGCTATTACAACATTTCCATCTGTCCATTCAATGACTTGCTCAGGACGCGCTTCCACTTGTCTTGAAGGGTTGCTCAATGGAAAAATAATCGGAGTAGGACAATATTGCTGCATACTACGAACAACTTGCTCGGTGAATAAGCCTGATTGCCCCGAAACACCAATCAAAATGTCCGGTTCTGCATTGTGTATAACGTCAAGCAAAGAAGGAAACTCTCCGCTGTAGGTCCATTTTTTTAACTCGCTAGTCGAATGTTGAAGCGCTTGCTGAAACTCGCGTAAATCAGCCATACCTTCACTCACTAGCCCAAACCTATCTACCATGAATACTTGAGATCTTGCTTGTTGATCAGAAAGTCCTTCTTTTATCATTTGCTGAATCAACATCTCAGCAATACCGCATCCAGCTGAACCAGCGCCCACAAAAGCTACCTTCATAGATGAAAGCTTGCTGCCTCTTGTTTTACAGGCGGCTAAAAGCGTGCCTAAGGTAACCGCTGCCGTGCCTTGAATATCATCGTTAAAGCAGCAGACTTTATCGCGATATCGATTAAGTAACGGCATAGCATTGGGCTGAGCAAAATCTTCAAATTGAATGATGACACCTGGCCACCTTTTTTTCGCTTCGCGAATGAATATATCCAAGAATTCATCATATTGTTCTTGGTTAATTCTTTCGTGACGTGCGCCCATGTACATAGGATCTTCTAACAATTTTTTATTGTTAGTACCTACGTCCAACATCACTGGCAAAGTGTAGGCTGGGCTGATGCCGCCACAAGCGGTATACAATGAAAGTTTTCCAATCGGAATGCCCATGCCACCTATTCCCTGGTCACCCAATCCTAAAATTCTCTCGCCATCAGTCACAACTATGACTTTGACCTTTTTCTTTACTGCGTTGCGCAATATATCTTGCATCATGTGGCGTTCTTCATAACTGATGAACAAACCGCGGGATGAGCGGTAAATATCAGAAAAACGTTCGCAAGCTTCACCTACCGTAGGGGTGTATATAATAGGCATCATTTCGTCGATATGTTGTTGCAACAATCTGAAGAATAAGGTTTCGTTGTTATCTTGAATCGCCCGTAAATAAATGTGCTTATTTAAGGGTTCAGAGAAACTGCTGTATTGTTTGTAGGCTCGTTCCACCTGCTCGTCTATAGATTCATAGCGAGGAGGTAATAAACCTAAAAGGTTGAACTGTTTTCTTTCGCGCTCGGTAAAAGCACTCCCTTTATTTAACAAAGGGGTTTCTAATAACGCAGGGCCTGCGTAAGGAATATATAAAAAGTCATTATTGTCGTTTGCTGACATTCTTCGCTCAATTTCTGTCTATAAGTTGTATGTAAATAAGTCTTATTGCCACTGGACTAAGATTAGAAAATATCGTCTATGGATAATTCATCTAATTCCTCGTCCGGTTCTTGTTGTTCTTCATTATCCACTGGCAATGATAGTTCAGATTCGGTCACATATGTGGTCGGTTCAGTCCCTTTTAAGAAATATTCAAACATTGATGAGGCATCTGTTCTTGTAGTAAGTTTTCCAGTTCGGCGATCAATACGCACACGAATGATACCTTCTGGTTGGGTATATCCTTGCTCTGGCACATCTGCAAGCACAGTTTGCATAAAATAGATCCATGCTGGTTGAGCTGCTTTAGCACCATCTTCTGCGCCAATTAACGCATTTCCAATCCAATTGAATTTCTCAGGATTTTTATTAATCAAATTTTGGTTACGGGTTGCTCGGCCCAATTGACGATTATTATCGTCAAACCCAACCCAAGCAGTGGCCACTAAATCAGGCGCGAATCCAGTAAACCAAGTATCTCTAGCATCATTAGTGGTACCTGTTTTACCGCCTATATCGGTGCGCTGATTGAGTAAGTTGCGTGCTCGCCAGCCCGTCCCTAACCAATACGTTTTATTTGCCCAATTACCATTTGCGCGCACCGCAGTTCGTAACATTTGTCTGACTAAGAAAGCAGTTTGTTGCGACAATACGCGAGGTGCAGACTGACGTACTTTTTCTGGTTCAGACTCCACAACTGGTTCAAGGGCGCTCAACTCTGCTGCAAGTAAGGCTTCCAAATCTTGATTTTCATCACTTACCGCTTCGATCTCTTGAACTTGCTCCTCTTCATTACAAGGATCACATGCATACAAAGGCTCAACTTGCCATACCGTTTCGTCTTCCTCGTTATCAATTCTATCAATGAAATAAGGCTGAACAGCAAAACCGCCGTTGGCAATAATCGCCATTGCCGTTGCGACTTCTAAAGGTGTATGTGAGCCTGAACCTAAAGACATGGTCTCATCCCGTGGGATTTCATCTCGTAAAAATCCAAAACGAGTAATGTAATTTCGTGTTTCATCTAAACCAACGCCTCTTAATAGACGCACTGAGACTACGTTTTTTGACTTCCCTAATGCTACTCGCATACGAATCGGGCCGTCATAGATTGCGGGGCTATTTTGTGGTCGCCAAGCGACACCTGTACTCGCATCCCATTGATTTATCGGGGCATCGTTTATAATACTGGCAAGGGTATAACCATTATCGAGTGCCGCAGAATAAATAAAAGGTTTAATATTAGACCCTACTTGACGTTTCGCTTGAGTGGCACGGTTAAACTGGGTTTGATAAAAACTATAGCCCCCTACTACTGCCTGTACAGCTCCATCAAAAGGATCTAAAGCGACAAAAGCCCCACTCACATCAGGTAATTGACTAAGCTTCCAACTATTGTCTTCAAGCTGGCGAACATAAATCAGCATGCCGACCGATAAAATATCTGACGCTACTTCAGGTTCTGGCCCTTGATTATAATCATTGATATAAGGTCGAGCCCAATCTAATCCATCCCAATCAATGGTTAACTCAGCTTGCTCCAAGGTTCGTACAACCACATCTTTATCATTTACTTGAACCACAATGGCTGGCTCTAAACCGTCTAATTTTCCTGTCTCTAATAAAATGTCCTGCATGGTTTGCTCGTCGGGAGCAGCTACTGGCCCAAAAGCGTCGATTAATTTTTGCATCACATCATCAGGAATGTCGATTTCATTATCGGTATTCACTGCAACCTGCTCGACTGTCTCAGAGCTGTCTGCTAATTCTTGCGTGTCCGGTTCTGCTACTACTTCCGGTTGTAGTTCTGGTAGAACAATTTGAAATTCAGCTAGATCTTCTTTAGGAATAGCCTCTAGTGGCGTCCAAATCGCGCGAATTGGACCTCGATAGCCATGACGCTCATCATAATCATGTAAGTTTTTAATCACCGCTGTTTGGGCGGCTTCTTGGTGCTCTGAAGTGGCCGCAGCATAAACCTTAAAACCGCTATTTTCTGCGATATCCTTACCGTAAATTTCGACCATTTCGTTATAGATAATATCCGCCAAATAAGGCGCATTAACTTCAATTTCTGCACCATGACGCGAAGCTGTTACTGGCGCGGCAGCTGCTTCATCAAATTGTTGTCGCGTGATATAGCCTTCGTCTAACATACGTAAAAGTACAATTCGACGTCGCTTTTTAGATGCTTCCGGATTACTTATAGGATTAAGCCTAGATGGCGCTTGGTACAAACCCGCTACTGTGGCTAATTGGGCTAGGTTAAGTTCTTTGAGTGTTTTACCATAATAAACTTGAGCCGCAGCACCGACACCAAAAGCGCGGTGACCCAATTCCATTTTATTTAAATACAATTCTAAAATTTCGCGTTTGCTAAGCTCTTGCTCCATATGAATCGCGATGAAGAGTTCTTTTATTTTACGCGTAAACTCTTTTCTTCTATCTAAAAAGAAGTTTCTCGCTACCTGCATCGTTAGAGTACTAGCACCTTGACCTTTTTCTCCGGTAACAACCAAGTTTAGGGCTGCTCTAGCAACACCAATAGGATCAATCCCATAGTGCTCGTAAAAACGGCTGTCTTCTGTCGCGATCACAGCCTGTACCAATGTCTCGGGGACGTCATCTAAAGAAACGGGTATTCTTCTTTTTACGCCGTATTGGGAAATTAATTTACCGTCTTTGGTATAGATTCTCATAGGTGTCTGCAACTGCACATCGCGTAACACTTCTACGCTTGGCAAATCAGGTTTGAGATAAAAATACATACCAATGACACTTGCGACACCGAGTAGACCGCCAACGAACATCACTAACAAAAAGGTTTTTACATACTTCACAGTAAATTAGGTATCCCAAAAATTAAAATTTATTACTCAATATTTATACGTATGTGTCGTTAACCAATACATACCAATTTTGAAAAATAAGTATCATCTTTGCGTATGATACTGTAACTAACCATGGGTCGCCATTGAATGAAGTCGCTTTTACGAAAAAAAGCTAACACAATCGTTGGATTAGACATAGGCACTAAGTTTGTCAAAGCTGTGTGTTTGGATATGTCTACTTCCCAACCTAAGTTGTTAAGCTTTGCTTCTGAACCTATCCAAGGCTTGGCTTTTACCGAACGCGAAATAAAAGATTTAGATGCGGTCAGTAAAGCATTAAAAAAAGTTCAGATGTCACTCAAAGCTAAAACAAAAGAAGCAGTGATTGCGGTCGCAGGCTCTACTGTGATCAGTAAATTGGTTTATATGGACCCAAACCAAACCGATTATGAAATGGAATTGCAGATCGAGCTCGAAGCTGATTCTTTAATTCCTTATCCATTAGAAGAAGTCTATTTAGATTTCGAACAATTAAGAGAAAGCAAAGCGCATCCGGGTAAAGTAGAAGTTTTATTAAGTGCAGCACATAGAGATTTAATTGACAGTCGAATTACTCTTGTTCGCGAAGCACCATTTGATCCTGTGATTGTGGATATTGAAAGTAATGCTTTGGCCGATGCTGTTCTCCAATTTTTTCCTAATGATGAATCTCAAACTGTAGTTTGTGTCAATGTTGGCGCATCCTTACTTCAAGTTTGTGTGTTGGAAAAAAACGAAGTCATCTATGTTAAAGAGCATAACTTTGGGCTGAATAGTTATATACAAGACCTAGCTCTAATTCACGCCATTGATACCCAAGAAGTTGAGCGTCAAATTGCCGCAGGTACAGCTCCTGAAGAATGGTTTAAAGACAGCTTATCTACCTTTATTGGCGGAATGCAGCAACAGATTCAACGTGCATTACAGATGTTCGTTGCCACTACTCACAGAAAAATGCCTGCGCACATCTTGTTAGCAGGCGGTGCCGCTAATTTGCCAAACATCGCTTCTGAGTTGAGTAACGACATGAATATGAAAGTCGATATTTTTAATCCATTCAATGGAATGGCGATTGACCCTAAAGTCGACACAGCCGCATTGGATTTAATTGCACCTCAGCTTTCAATCGCGACAGGGCTTGCAACAAGGAGGTTAAGCCAATGGCAAAAATAAACCTTCTTCCATGGCGTGAATCACTCCGTCAAACCCAAAAGAAACAGTACATTGCTTCACTTGGCGCAATTGCGGTTGGTATTTTTATTCTGTTTTGGATCGTTGGCGAAGTCATCGAACAACAAATTCGTAATCAGCAGTCGCGCAACCTTTACTTGACCCAACAAGTAGAAGTGCTAGACCGTCAAATAGCTGAAATCACTGATATCCGAGCTAAGAAGAAAGAGATTTCAATGCGCATGGCATTAATCGAGCAGCTTCAAGTGAGTCGTAACCTTACCCCTATGCTGCTAGAAGAATTAGCCAAAGCTGTACCTGATGGTATTTCTTTTAATTCTATGTCGCGTAGAGGTTATGCCATCAAGATTATAGGCGTTAGTGAGTCTAATAATAGATTATCAGCATTCATGCGCGCGTTAGATGATTCCGATTTATTTGTACAACCCGAATTATCGTCAATTGTAGCTGACCAATCAGCTGCAAATGCGGTCAGCGACTTCGAATTGTCGTTAAAAATAAGTCCAGTGTTTACGCCAGCGGCGCTACCTGAACAAAGTAATGCGGGGCAATAAGATGGCTTTTGATTTTAAAAAACTTAAAGAAATTAACGAGCTTGATTTTGAACAAGTTGCCATTTGGCCGTTTGAAATAAAAGTAGTTGTTGCTTTCGTGTGCGGACTTATTGTTGCTGCAGTTAGCTACTACGCAATTATAAGTAGCAAACTACCAGTTCTCGATGCTACACAAACCAAGGAACTGGAGCTTCGTCAAACCTTTGAATCCAAGTACAGGGTAGCTGTCAATTTACAAGCTCATAAAGAGCAACTGTCTCAGATTCAAGAAGACTTTTCTTCCATGCTGAAGTCATTACCGACAAGCAATGAAACCCCTGGGTTGCTAGATGACATCACCTTTGTAGGCACGGATGCAGGCCTATCATTTAAATTACTGAATTGGCAACAAGAAATACCCAAAGAATTTTATACCGAGTTACCGATTCAAATCGAAGTATCTGGTGGATACCACCAATTTGGCCAGTTTTCATCAAGTGTTGCTAACTTACCAAGAATTGTAACCTTGCATGATTTTGAAATCTCTACGCAAAAACAAGAGCTAGTCATGACGCTTCAAGCCAAAACATACCGAGCTCAAGGCTCTAATGAGGAGGTGGTAAATGAATAAGAAAATTTATTTGTTGCCTTTAGTCATAACTTTGACAGCTTGTAGCGCAGATATTGACGATTTAGTGGTGTATACACAGCAGGTGAGAACCAATACACAAGTCAATATTGAACCTTATCCAAAATTTGAACCTCTGGCCTCTGTCCAGTATTCCGCAGGCGATAGACGTAGCCCGTTCCGGCGCTCGGAAAACCGCCAGCCCACGGCACAAGTGGTTCAAACGCCGAACTGTCAGCAACCTAATCTGCAAAGACGCAAACAACCATTGGAATCTTATGGTCTTGATGCTTTGCAAATGTCCGGGGTGTTTACAACAAACGGCAAGCGTTTTGCACTGATAAAAGCTAACGATGGCAGTTTGCACAGAGTTAGTGTAGGAGACTATGTCGGATTATTCCACGGACGAGTAGTGCAAATAACTAAGAGTGAAGTAGTAATTAAAGAAATGTTGCCTGATGGTACTGGATGCTGGAAGTCAAAAACCGCCAACCTCAGCATGTCAACGGTAACAGGGGAAGATAACAATGTCTGAGCAGTATATATTCAATAAAAAATTAAACCGACGTAAGCCAGTTTGGTACCTCGTTGTCGCTGTTTTTGTTGGTGTTGTTACGTTTGGTGCCCTAGCACAAGATGAGCAAGAAGTATTGGTAAATCCAGCGCTTGAAGAAGCCTATCACTCATTACTGAACGACATTCAATTTGATCGCAATGGCGAAAGTGCCACTGTAACTGTTATGTTTTCAGGAGATGTTCCCCAGGCATCATTAATTGAAGCTAAGGGCAAGGTATCTATTTCGTTTGAAAATGCAGCATTGAGTGAAGCTCAGTACGTTGAAATTGACGTGACTCAGTTTGGCACTATGGTTTCAGCCATTGAGACCTTTCAAGAAGATACAACTGCCAGTATGGAATTACGCTATCAAGGCCAAGTAAAAATAGCGAAAAACCAAATTGATCAAGGGTATACTTTTACTCTATCTCCTTTGACCAAAGAAGAGATTGAAGAAAGCAAAGGTGAAACATACTCTGGCAAGCCTATCTCTCTAGATTTCCAAGATGTACCCGTGCGTCAGGTTTTACAAATTATTGCCCAAGTGAACGGTTTTAATTTGGTTACTACAGATACAGTCACAGGTAATGTCACTATTAGTTTAAGCGCTGTTCCATGGGATCAGGCGTTAGATATGATTTTGAAAATCAGAGGATTGGATAAACGTTTAGAAGGTAATATTTTGTTGATTGCCCCAGCAGAAGAACTAAGTGCTCGGGAAACCCAACAATTACAATCTAAACAACAAGTTCAAAACCTAGCTGAACTTAAATCAGCTAATATTTCAGTCAACTATGCGAAAGCCCATGAATTAGCTGCCATATTAAAATCAACTGATGGCGGTATATTGTCTCAGCGTGGCGCTGTAAGTGTTGATGAAAGAACAAATACCTTGTTGATACGAGATACTCAAGCGTCAATAGATGAAGCACGCAAAGTGGTTGAATCTTTGGATATACCAGTTAAGCAAGTACTTATTGAGTCGCGTATGGTTACCGTGCGTGAAAATGCCGATGAGCAACTTGGGGTTCGTTGGGGCTTTACAAGTCGTGGTGATGAAAACAGCGTTTCTGGCTCTCTTGCTGGTGCTGATGTAGCGGGTACAGGTTTAGTCCCTGAAATCACTGATAGATTAAACGTTAATCTTCCGGTAACTAACCCCGCAGGCCGTATAGGATTTCAAATCGCCAGTTTAGTCGATGGTAATATTTTAGACCTAGAACTTAGTGCTTTAGAATCTGAAAATAAAGGTGAAATCATTGCAAGCCCGCGTATTACAGTAGCTAATCAACAAGAAGCATATATTGAACAAGGAACCGAGATCCCCTTTGTTCAAGCTACTTCCAGCGGTGCTACTTCAGTAGAATTTAAAAAAGCTGTACTTAGTCTACGAGTGACACCTCATATTACCCCTGATAACAGAATTATTCTGAATCTCGTAGTAACACAGGATACTCGCGGTGATACGGTTCAAACCTCGACCGGTCCAGCGGTAGCCATAGATACCCAAGAGATCAGTACCCAAGTACTGGTAGAAAATGGCGAAACCATAGTGTTAGGCGGCATTTTCCAACAATTGACGACAGAAGATGTATCAAAAGTTCCATTATTTGGTGACTTGCCACTTGTCGGTAATATGTTCAAAACTCGCCAAGAGTTAGAACAAAAAAGAGAATTGTTAATTTTTGTAACGCCTAAGATAGTTACCGAAGGCATATAAAACAAGCACTTACCTAGCGAAAAAAAGGCCGGCAGCAATTTCCGGCCTTCAATTTGCTTTCAACACTTGCAAACAGACTGAAATAACTGAGATAATCCGTGCACTCGAAATATCCCGAGGAGTAAAAGTGCATGTAACGACCACCAACTTGTGGTCAAGGTAGGGAAAATTACCCTTGCACACAAGTGGTAGTGTTAGTTAGCACACCAACGTCAATAACTATCAATAAATAAGATGTGAACTAGGCAACTATGGCTGAAAAACGTAACGTATTCCTTGTAGGCCCTATGGGTGCAGGCAAAAGCACAATAGGCAGACACCTAGCAGATGAACTCCACTTAGAATTTTTCGATTCAGACCAAGAAATTGAAAAGCGCACAGGCGCGGATATCTCCTGGATATTCGACCTAGAAGGCGAAGATGGCTTTCGTAAAAGAGAAGAAACTGTCATTGAAGAACTCACTGATAAGCAAGGCATTGTGCTTGCAACCGGCGGCGGTTCAGTAATTTCTAGTAAAATTCGTAATCGTCTATCAGCAAGAGGTATTGTTGTTTATTTACGCACAACTATTGATAAACAAGTAGCAAGAACTCAAAGAGATAAAAGACGTCCTTTGCTACAAAATGACGATCCTGAACAGGTTTTAAAAGATTTGGCGGAAAAACGTAATCCTCTATATGAAGAAATTGCAGATTACGTGGTAGAAACAGACGACCAAAGCGCAAGAGCTGTTGCCAACCAAATCATTAATAAAATAGGTCTTTAAGGCCATTATTTAAGGAACTCATCAATGCCAACCATTTCTGTTGACCTTGATGACCGCAGTTATCCAATTGCTATTAAAGCCGGTATTCTCTCTGATACCGGCTTTTCGTTTTCTGAAATCCGCGGTCAACATGTCGTTATCTTAAGCAATACCAAAGTAGCGCCTTTATATTCAGATAAAATAACTCAGCAACTTACAAGTTTGGGCAAAAAGGTCGATCACATCATTATTGAAGATGGTGAGCAATTTAAGACCCTAGCATCTTTCGAATATGTATTAACTAAGTTATTGGAAATGCCAGCCGCCAGGGATACCACTATGTTGGCGTTAGGCGGTGGCGTCATTGGCGATCTTTGCGGGTTTGTCGCAGCTTGTTATGTCCGAGGAATTGACTTTGTGCAAGTACCCACCACCCTGCTTTCGCAAGTGGACTCATCTGTAGGAGGAAAAACAGCAGTTAATCATCCCTTGGGTAAAAATATGATAGGGGCTTTTTACCAACCTAAAGCTGTTTATATTGATACAGATACACTATCCACATTAGCACCTAGAGAATTTGCCGCTGGCATGGCGGAAGTCATAAAATACGGCATCATTTATGACAGTGCGTTCTTCCAATGGCTGGATACTCATAAAGAACAGATAAAAGCGGGCAATCCAGAGCACCTTGAAACCATGATCAGTAAATGTTGTCAGATTAAAGCGGACATTGTGAATCAAGATGAAAAAGAACATGGCATTCGCGCATTATTGAATTTAGGGCACACCTTTGGTCATGCAATGGAAGCCGAGCAAGGCTATGGAAATTGGTTACACGGTGAGGCAGTAGCTGCTGGCATGGTGCTTGCAGCAAGGCTATCGAATATGCGTGGTGACGTTTCTTTGACGCAAGTGCAAGCTATAGTTGATCTTATTGCTTTCTTCGATTTGCCTGTCGAAGGGCCAGAGCAAATGTCTTCAGATTGCTACATTAAGCACATGAAAAGAGACAAAAAGGTGTTAAAAGGTACCATGCGTTTCATTTTACCAATAGGCATAGGTTCAGCAAAAGTTGTTGATGATGTGAGTATGCAGGAGTTACAAAAACTACTCGACTAGCATCAACACAGTGGAGTGTAATAGCAGGTCGTGTCAGATTTACAAACGAGACTAGCACATTTAGTTAACTATTCATCGCAGATGATTTTTATCGGCTGCGATGCTATTGCTGATCAACAAAAATACCTTACGCAGTTTCTTACGCAACAGGGTGAAAATGCTGAGGTTTCTTTTTTAACTGCGGAACCTGACCTATTGGCACCAGATTACCGCAGAACCATATGTCGACAATTGATTAATCAACAAGTGGGAAGTTTCGTGCGCCCACTTTATGAAGAGATCTCATGCCAAGATGAGCATCAAAATACCTTTATTATTTGTATATCCAAAGCAGATCTGCTCCCAAATGAGTTTTTAAGCGAATTGTGGCAATGGGTAGCTCGAACAAGAGCTAGTAATGGTCAAATACACCTTAATATCTTACTCTTTGGCAGTAATGACTGGTCTGAAAAAGCGCAACGCTGGCTCCCAGAAAAAAACAATGAAAGTCCAGTACTGCTGTCTAGTCAAGCCGTTGATGCGGTAGGTTTCGACGTTAACGCGCTTGAGTCTCTAATGGCACAAAAGCGAGCTTTTTTTGCCAATAAAGGTCTGTTCGGCGAGACTAACAACGCGACTTCGTTTATCCAGCGCAAATGGTTTATAGGGGCTGTATTGAGTGTCTTCTTAGCCGTATTCGCCGGTTTAGTGAGTTGGCAGTATCCTGAGCAAGTACAAGCTTTACTTGCTACCGGTAGTTTGCCAGATTCACAAGACTACCAGCAACAACCCATTCCAGTAGCAAAATCTGAACCTGAGGTGTTAATCGAAGTAGATGAGACACAAGATATCGCTACAGAAAACACATCAGTAACTGATGAAATCTTAGCTGGAAAATGGCAACAAGAACCAGCGTCTTCTCAATCCTTAACAGCCCCCCAAGAGCAAGTACCAAATGAACAAACGCTTATCTCAGATTTAACACAAGCACTTCCAGCGCAAACTGCAACCGCAGATACAATAGATGACGATACTGGGCCTAGAGAAAAGGATTTTAAAGTGCCAGACATCATAAGTGTGGAACAACTCGATCAAAGCTTGGGCGAGAGTTTGCTGGTAGAAGATACGCAAAGTGCAGAACAAGGCGCTTTTGTTGCTGAAACAGTTACCAATCCGACGTCAACACCAGTCCCCCTAGAAAGTAATAGTTCGAAAGTTTCTACTGCCCGCGCTTTAACGAATGAATTAGACACCTTAGATACAGGTTTAATAGATGAATATCGTTTCGATGAGTCACTTTTGTTGCAGTTACCCAACGATCAAGTTGTGTTGCAACTCTCGGGTATAAAAAATCCTGAAGTGTTGAACACTTTTATTACCAGCAACAACTTACAAACAAGAACTTGGATTTACCAAACACAGCGCTACGGTGGCCCCTGGTATGTGGTATTGTACAACGACACTTTTGATTCCATTGATTTGGCCTTAGCTCAGGTAAGTAGCTTGCCAGAAAGCGTTCAAAATTCAGGTCCCTTTGCTAAAAGTGTTGGGCAAATTCGCAACGAAATTATTCGTCAATAAGACGTTCACTTAAGATATTAGCTACAACTTTTCAAAGTGTTTGTTTAAGTAAATAATCACTTTTCTAGGCATATTTTTTACCGCAAAAACTTCCATCGCCGCCTTTCTGTCACCATTGCATGCGATCATCCTAGGGGCTGCAATTTGATACAACTTAAATCCGTAGCTGCGATAAGCTTTGATAATTCGCTTAGTTGCCTGATTTGAAATAACAACTGGATTTTTGACTTCAGCTACCCAATCTAATAGTCGAATCTGGTCATCCCACTTAAAATCAACTTGGCTATATTGGGTAAATTCCACATCATATGGGGGGTCCATATAGATAAAATCATTATCTTCGAGGGTTATTTTGGCAAAATCACCGCAGCGAAATTGCCATTGAGAAAGACGCTGCTGGTAATGATCAAAATTGGTTTGATAATTGATGGTTTTATAACGACCAAAAGGCACGTTGTAGAAGCCCGAGCGATTAAACCGACATAGACCATTAAACCCTGTCCGCATTAAATAATAAAACAATGAAGCCGCTTCTGCTGTATTGTATTCACCCTTAGCGATCAATTGGTTAAACTTTTCTCTGGCCGAATAAAATTCATCTTCGTTATTAGAATAAACTAAATCAAATGCTAGACCAGATTGAATCTGCTGATAAAAATTAATCAAATGCAAATTTGCATCATTTAATACAGCACTAGAAGGGTTTAAGCCCAAAGCTACCGACATTCCGCCTACAAAGGGTTCGACTAGGCGAGAATGAGGAAAATGTTGGTAAATTACTTGTAACTTTGGCACAAGCCAACGTTTCCCACCGGCCCACTTTAAAGGTGGAGAAAGCTTTAAATGCATTTTGCGAAATATCTTTTATTATTATGGTCTGTTAGACAAGCGGCTAATGATATAGCCATGGTAATTGTTCACCCATTTTTTATCAACACTGGACTAAAAAGAAAACGAAAATGGCCGATACTAAGAGGAGCAACAGGGAAATAGCTCTGTGAACCTATTCGTTTAAAAAACAATGATTTTATTGAGATAAGTGGCATAAACAGGTATTTTGGGATACCAAAGCTTCATCTTTCTGCTTACAAATTTCATTGATACTTATAGAATACGCAAGTTTTTAGACTTTTATGCCTCATTTGGTTGCTGTATATATAATTTAAGGATATTCATGAATATGATTCGGGGATTGCTTTCCAAGATGTTACTTATGGTCATTATTGTGGCCGTAATATCTTTAGCAGCTTCCTTTACCTTTGTGAGTATTCAGCAAAAGCGGGCATTAGACGAAAATATCCAACTCATAAAAGAGTCTCATAGACGCTCAGCGAAAACGCTATTCGAAAATTTCCTTTCCAACCAAATATTACCATTTACTGAAGAGTTAGTTAGATTAGGCGGCGTTGCAGGCTCAGACCCAGACAACGTGCACAGCTTTTTGCGCGAAAACTGGCCAAGAATCAAGGTCACATTTTCCTTTGAATCTATGTCTTTTTCTAAAGACGATAAACATTATAATTTCGGTCGATTTCCGACTCAGGAAATGCGAGAACAGCAGTTTAATGTTGAAACGACTATGAGTCCTCGCACTAACATAATTTGTCATGCCAAGTGTGAACTTGCCACCACGGTTCCAGTGCTTTCAAATAAACAAAACTGGTCTTTGTCAGTACTTACAGAAATGGGACCATCAATAGACCTATTAAGCAATATCATCAACAGCGATGTAATTGTGTTATTGCCAGGGCAAAAAGCAAACCCTGTGGATTACACCCTAACCCGTTACACCGCCATTTCTGAATTTATGACCGGCCAAGAGCGTCTGACTCCTATCTTTCAGCTGTTGTTAACGCCTGAACAAATTGAGCAGTTAGAAACAGAAGGCTTACAGATGAGCGCTGGTGATAAAGACTATTATATTTGGTTTGAATCTCTAGAAGGTGTTGGAGACAACCTAGATCTTATATTCGTTCGCGACATGTCAGTCATGCTCTCTCAGCAGAGAGAACAAAAACAACAAGTCATCATCACCTTCGTTGCTATGACCCTAGGCGTTCTATTGTTTTTGATGCTATTTTCAATCATCCCTATTTCCAAAATAAATCAGTTGAAACGTGCAATTAAATTAATTGGTGCTAAAGAATATAATATCGCTCGTTATCGGCTAGGCAAAGCAAGACGTACCATATTCCCCGACGAACTTGATGATCTAGAAGATGAATTTAGAACTGCCATTGATGTTCTAGAATCTTATGAACAAGAATTATCTAATTCGCAAAAACGACTTGTTCGCCAAGCAACCATCGACAGCATTACAGGCCTTTTCACGCGAAACGTGTTAATCGAAGATCTCGCAAATATGAATCGCGAACAACATGTATCAAATGTCGCCATCTTTTTCTTAGATTTAGACGGATTTAAACCGGTGAATGATAACTTGGGGCATGAAGCCGGAGATATCATGTTGAAAAAGATTGGATACAGACTCAAAGGCGTGATCAACAAATTTATTCGCGTTTATCGTATCGGTGGAGACGAATTTGTTATCTGCTTTACTAATTATTCAGATAATGACGCACTAGTAAAAATGGCAGATCAAGTGGTGGAACTATTTGCCGCGCCTTTCCATGTATACGATACCAGCATTACCATTAGTGCTAGCATAGGTATCGCTAAGCAAAAAGCGGTAGAAATTGAACCCGATATTCTGTTGCGATACGCAGATATCGCAATGTATCAAGCAAAAGAAGAAGGCAAAAATCGTTACAAATTCTTTGATGAATCTATGCGTGAAAACACGCAACAACGCTTTATCATTAAAAACGATTTCAGTAGTTCTCTGGCCGATGGACAGCTTTTTGTTGTATTCCAACCTATAGTCACCAGTCAATCTAGAGTAGTGACAAAATTAGAAGCTTTATGCCGTTGGAAACACCCTACTTTAGGGTTTATACCACCTTTAGTATTCATTGATGTACTTGAAGAAAGTGAAAATATGAATACTTTGTTCGAATGGATCGTTGATAATGTCATTGGTGAAATTCGTTATCTAGATGGCATCGGACTAGACGATATTATTGTGTCAATAAATCTAAGTACCTCGCAATTGGTGAACGATACGGCGTTATTGATTTTAGATAGTAAATTGTCTTCATTTGATATTGAGCCTCACAGAATTGAAATAGAAATCACCGAAACGTCTTTAATATCAAATTTCAATCAAGCCAAAAAATGGATTGATAAAGCCAAAGAAATTGGCTTTCGCATTGCCATTGATGACTTTGGTGCGGGATATTCTTCACTTTCTTACTTAACCGCCTTCCCATTTGATACCGTCAAATTGGATAGGTCGTTATTAAATAATATCGATAAAGATGTAAGACAACAAAGGATTGTCGGCTCCCTTACTCAAATGCTGCATGGTTTATCTGTTCCTATAGTCGCTGAAGGTGCAGAAACAGAAGAACACTTTGAACAATTGAAACTATTGGGGTGTGATTATATTCAAGGCTATTTAGTTTGTCGCCCGGTCGAACATGAAGCTCTAGTGGATTTTTTACAGCATCAACACTGATCAGTATTAAATACTGTCTGCTCAGCTTGGCATTTGGCAGACGTCTTTTACAGCATTATATTAACGAATACTAAAACCACTCCAATAAAAACTGCAAACACAAGAATCCCCATAATAATAAAAGGCAGGATAGAATCATTTTGGGTGAAATCTTGGTTATATTTTGCTTGAGATTGCACGCCGAAAAACGCGGCTAATACGCTCTGCAATACACTCAAAATTCGTTTAAGCACCGAGCTTACTTTTCTCTGTTGAGGAGTTCTAACAAATCGAGATAATGAAACTCGGTATTACCGGATTGGTTAGCTAGCCAAGTTAGCCAAGTTATGTTTTGATTATTGCGGTTACATGCAACGCTGGCGTTCGACTGAATCGAGGGTTGCGTACTAAACACATCGCCATTTGAGTGAGTTGATAAAATCGATTTGCAAGGAGCACTATACTGGATCATCAGGGCATTAACTGCCACTACTGATACAACAGCGGTGAACAACAAGCTGGCAAAGAACTTTTTTAAGCTGTAAGCGTGTTTCTTCATCAGAGTCTCCCTTTTAACTTGATAAAGTGTACTCTTTTTATACAAAAACGCCAACATTAAATGTTGGCGTTGTACAAATAAAGTTTAAATGACTTTATTAAAGTTCGAAACTCTTCGCGATTGAGAAATAAACTGTCTCATCATCATCTAAGTCGCTGTCGCTAAGAATAAACGCAACACCGATATCGAAACCTTCAAAAGTAGTACCATAGCCAACTTCTACATAGTCACCGCTGTAGTCGCCACCAAATTTACCAGCAGTTGCTGACAAGCCTTCGTATTCGAAAGTAAGACCAGTGAATGTATAGCTGTCATCTGGAAATGCTTCGCCGTCTCTTTCACCAATGGTGTACTCTAGGCTAAAGTAAGAGATACCAGCGTAAAGGTTAATTTCGTCATATTGAGTATCGAAATCACCCGTGTATTGATAAGTAGTAACGCCAGCACCTAAGCTTAGTCCATTATCAAATTCAAAACCGTAACCAGCATATAAATCAACTTCTAGGCCTTCTTCAACGTCAGCAACCCAAGTACCAGCATAGAAACCGCCAGCTTCTACATCTACACCACCGTTAGCAGTAGCAGTAGAATTTTGAACGATACCGCGGAAGTGATATTCACTTAATAAACCAACATTAGCAGACCATTCTTGTGCTTGAGCAGCTGAAGAGATAGCCAATCCAGCAAATACACTGGCTGCTAAGGTCGCTTTTTTAAAAAATTTCATGTGTGTTCTCCAATGTGAAAAAATTTTTTTTACGTTTTGATTTAAAATCTGCCGCTTAAAATTATTTTTGTTATAAGCCTTGATTCTTTTTAGCAAGCTTAATGCCACCCTATTAAAAATATTAAATTTTGTTTACATTACTGTTTTTTAACATTTTTTTATTATTTGCGAGTTTGAGTTCGTGACTTAGCGGGCCGTAATATACAAAATAAAAAATCTAAATGCACCAAAAATATGCATCCTCACCAAATTAAAGCAAAAATAAAGATTTTCAAATTGATGATAGTTTTCGGTACACTCTCGGGGTACGAATTACTTAAGGAAAAAGCATGCTTATTGCGCCATCAATATTATCTGCAGATTTCACAAAATTAGGTCAAGAAGTAGCAGATGTTATTCAAGCTGGTGCCGACATAGTGCATTTCGATGTAATGGACAACCATTATGTCCCTAATCTCACTTTTGGACCCAAAATCTGCAGTGATTTGGTAAAGTTTGGTCTCGATAAGCCAATTGACGTCCATTTGATGGTGACGCCAGTCGATGACCTAATAGTTGCATTCGCTGATGCCGGAGCAAGTATGATCAGTTTTCATCCCGAGGCTAGTTTACACCTAGATCGCAGCATTAATCTTATCAAAAGTAAAGGTTGCAAAGCGGGTTTAGTCTTAAATCCCGGTACCTCACTAACAGTGCTAGAAGAAGTATTGCCAATGCTAGATTATGTGCTTCTAATGTCAGTCAATCCTGGTTATGGCGGCCAAAGCTTTATTCCGTCAACTATTGACAAAATAAAACGTCTGAAAAGTATGCTTGAAGCCCGTAATCTTGATATTCCTATTGAAGTTGATGGGGGAATTAATGCAGATACCATCTCAGACTGTTACAACGCGGGGGCTTCAATATTTGTAGCAGGATCTGCCATATTCAATAGTGACAATTATCAAACAACAATCAATCAATTAAGACAAGTAGCAAGTAAATAAGGAAGTATTGAGTGTCAACTTCACAAAAACCTAAAGTATTAAGTGGATGTCAACCCAGCGGACAACTTACCATTGGTAATTATATGGGGGCCCTAAAACAGTGGATAGCCATGCAAGATACTCATGATTGTGTCTACATGATAGTCGACTTACATGCCATTACTGTCCGCCAAGATCCAGAAAAACTACGCCAAGCTTGCTTAGACGGTTTAGCGCTTTACATTGCATGCGGTATAGACCCCATGAAAAGTACAATTTTTATGCAATCCCATGTTCCCGAACATGCTCAGCTTGCATGGGCGCTTAATTGCTTCACTCAAATGGGTGAACTTAACCGTATGACTCAGTTTAAAGATAAATCTCAAACCCATAGCAATAACATTAATGTTGGTTTATATACTTATCCAGTGCTTCAAGCTGCAGACATATTGTTGTATCAAGCAAATGAAGTTCCCATCGGTGAAGATCAGAAGCAGCATTTAGAGTTAACTCGCGATATTGCCACACGTTTTAATAACATTTACAGCGACATATTTACTCTGCCAGAACCTTTTATTCCCAAAGAAGGTGCTCGAGTAATGAGTTTGCAAGAACCAAGCAAAAAAATGTCTAAATCTGACGCCAACACCAATAATTTTGTCGGATTATTAGAAGACCCAAAAAAAGTCGCAAAGAAAATAAAACGTGCCGTCACCGATAGTGACGAACAAGCGCGTATCTATTTTGATGTAGCTGAAAAGCCTGGGGTTTCTAACTTACTTTCCTTGTTATCCTGTGCCACTGGTAAATCCATAGACTCTTTAGTACCAGAATATGAAGATAAGATGTATGGCCACCTTAAAACCGATGTTGCTGACGCCGTTGTAGCGTTAATACAGCCCATTCAAGATGAATTTCAACGTGTACGAAGTGACCAGACTTATCTGGACAAGGTGATGCGTGAAGGTAGCGCTAAAGCAAAAACACTGGCTGCCGATACTCTCAATAGAGTGTACTGTGCGTTGGGGTTCTTAGGTAGACCTTAATAGTGGTTGTAATTATTGATAACTACGACTCGTTTACCTTTAATCTTGCACTATATTTTGAGGAATTGGACCAGTCAGTAGTTGTTTATAAAAATGACCAAATTGATTTAAATGCCCTTTATGAGCTTAAATTTGATCATCTTGTAATCTCTCCTGGCCCCTGCTCTCCTGATGAATCAGGAATTTCGATACCGGCAATTTCGGCCTTTAAAGGCCGAAAGCCAATCCTTGGTGTCTGTTTAGGACATCAAGCAATTGCGCAACAAGCAGGAGCATCAATTATCAGGGCTAAACATATCCGGCATGGTAAAACGTCTCGCGTAAGTACACTTAATGACAGCGTGCTGTTTAACAATTGTGCCAGAAGTTTATCTGTTACTCGCTATCATTCTTTGATTATCGACCCAGATACGCTTCCGGATAGTTTTACAGTAAGTGCTTGGTGTAACGATTTTGAAGACACTGAAATTATGGCCATAGAAGATAGAAAAAATCGCGTTTATGGTATTCAGTTCCATCCAGAATCATTGCTTACAGAATATGGACATCAAATGTTGTTGAATTTTGTTCAAAATGGATAGTCACCAAAGATGAAAGAAAGCGTTACTCAACTGACCAATATCATCAATGATAGGTTTGAATATTACCTTGTTTCTATGGACGAGGCTATTATTGCGTCGGGGCGTAAAACTCGGAAAATGCAGGAACTTGAAGATTCTGAACAGTTCGAAGCCAGACGCGAACTATTGTTCATCGAAGAAGTGGCGAATCGTAAGCGTGAAGAAGAAGCGACGGAAGAACATTCCTACCAAGACAAGGTAGAAAAGTTGTTTCATGACCAGCTAATTCTAGATATGGAAAAGCTTCTAAAAGATCCCGCTGAAATAATGAAATCAACGCTGAAATTCGATCCTATCGTGGGTAAACTTTTAGATATTTTGTACACTGAGTCTTGCTCTATTTCACGTTTAGTAGCTTGCATTGAACAATTACCTTGGCTGGATAAAAGTATTATTAATTTTATTCGCCAACCAAAATATCGCCGCTTAGATTCTCACGGGCATCCACTGATAATTAAAACACTTAGAGCCGCATTGAGTTTCATTGGTATTGAAAGCCTACGCAAATTGATTCCCGTTTTAATTGCAAAACACTTCGTGCCTGTCAAAAATGATTATATTCCTGATATTCATAAACATCTGTGGTTGTACACCATAGGTACAGGTAATGTAGCGCGCATTTTAGCCCCTAGCATGGGCATTAAAGAGCATATCGGCTTTAACCTAGGTTTGTTCTCTACCATAGGCAGAGCCGCAATTGCGCAAATGTACATTAAAATGTTCGACCTTAAATTGCGCGATCACGTCATTGCTGCGCGTAAAAAAGAAGATCGTAATTTAGCCAAAGCCTTAATTAACATTGCACCATCATCCAAGTATCTGGTTCTTTTTTGGAAGAAGTTTGCGCTCAAAGCCACGGTTGAGATGATGGCTTCATTAAACATGCGCTGGTTAATGATCACGCCTGGTTACGACGATTATACTCGTATTCGCCAAACTACATATAAATATATCGAACAAAACAAATTACATCCCTTAACGAGTTTATTGTTTAAATCCCACGGGTTTATGCAGTTTAAGCTATTGCAATCTAGCCAGTTAATTACGAAAGAAGTATCCCAGCTTTATTTAAGAAATTACGGCATTACAGCACAAGATGTTTCGTTATTGTCTAACACCAATTTAACTGGGTTAGAGCTTAGAATCGCAGAAAAAATAGAAGGAGAATAAAAATTTTTTACTGCATGATTATTCATATTAAAGATGTTTAAAAGTTAATATTTTTACGACTTCGTCCATTAATCTCGCAATGGGGCTTATTTATTCAGTAATTTCCCCAATTCTCTTTATCCTTCAAATAAATATTCAATTTACCTGCAATTTACTGCATAGACCTTTAAAAACAAAGCGTTGAGTTAAATTTCCATGGCGACTCAGCGATTTTTTTCTGGCATACTATGCGCCATTAACGGCCATGATTTTTACAAATTTCGATTTTAAAAACTCACGCCACTATCCAAATTGAATTTATTTTTTAACTTATTTTACATAGAAGTGTGTTAAACATAGGTATTGAAAATTACAAACAGCAAAGAGGTGCAACATATGCAAGTAACCAGAGAAACCTTTAACGAAGTAATGGTACCAAACTATAATCCTGCGGCTATGGTACCGGTCAAAGGCAGTGGTTCTCGCGTATGGGATCAAGATGGTCGCGAATATATTGATTTTGCAGGCGGCATCGCTGTAAACGTATTGGGCCATTGCCATCCAGAATTGGTGCAAGTATTACAAGAGCAAGGTAGCAAACTTTGGCACTTGAGCAATGTATTTACTAACGAACCTGCACTTCGATTAGCCAAAAAGTTGGTCAAAGCCACTTTCGCCGACAAAGTTTATTTCGCCAACTCGGGAGCTGAAGCCAACGAAGCAGCACTGAAGTTAGCTCGTCGTTTTGCGCTGGACCATTTTGGTGAAGAAAAAGATCAAATCATCTCATTTAAGCAAGGTTTTCACGGGCGTACCTTTTTCACTGTCACTGTAGGCGGACAACCAGCTTATTCCGATGGTTTTGGTCCTAAGCCTGGCGGCATAGTGCATTCTGAATACAATAACCTAGAGATGTTGGCAGGTTATATGTCAGATAAAACCTGTGCAGTCATGATGGAGCCTATGCAAGGTGAAGGCGGCATCATAGTACCTGATGCGTCATTTGTCGCCGGCGTACGTGAACTTTGTGATAAACACAATGCCCTTTTAATATTTGATGAAGTACAGTCTGGTGTTGGTCGAACAGGTCAACTTTATGACTATATGAACCTCAATGTTGTGCCAGATATCCTAACCTCAGCTAAATCCTTGGGTGGCGGATTCCCCATTGGCGCTATGCTTACTACAGATAAAATAGCGGAATCGTTAAAGGTGGGAACACATGGAAGTACATACGGTGGTAACCCCTTAGCTTGTGCGATCGCAGAAAAAGTGTTGGATATCGTTAATCAACCAGCAATTTTTGAAGGTGTGCTGAAAAAAGAAGCCCTGTTCAGAGAAAAATTGCAGGAAATTAATGACAAACATCAGGTATTTGCTGAAATTAGAGGCAAAGGCATGCTGTTGGGTTGTGCATTAAATGAAAAATATCAAGGTAGAGCTCGTGACTTCTTAATGGCGGCTGCCGAAGAAAATCTTATGTGCTTAGTTGCGGGTGCCAGTGTTGTGCGTTTCGCACCTTCATTAATAATTCCTGACCAAGACATCATTGAAGGTTTGGAAAGGTTTGACCGCGCAATTGCTAATTTGATAGCTAAAGAAGACTAATCATGTTGCTTATCAGACCCATCACGGAAGATGATTACCCCTCATTGCTTGCCATTGCGCAAGAATCTGGTGTTGGATTTACTTCGTTACCAGTAAATGAAGCTTTGTTGCGCAAAAAAATTGAAGTGGCGCAGCTTGCATTTGCAAGCAATCCATTGGCTCCGGGTAATCAATCCTATTTATTCGTGATGGAAGATACTGAGACTGGGGAAGTTGTTGGCACCTCTGGTATTGAAGCCACAGTGGGCCTTAATGATGCGTTTTATCATTACCACAGAGGCAAAGTAGTACACGCATCAAGGGAGCTAGGTGTACATAATACGGTTGAAATTCTCACCTTTTGTAATGACTATACAGGTGTAAGTGAAATCTGTACCTTATTTTTGCGCGAACAAGCTAGAAAAGGTATGGCCGGACGTTTGCTATCTCGTTTTCGCTTTTTGTTTATGGCCCAGCACCGTAAACGCTTTGCAGATATTGTTATTGCAGAAATGCGCGGTGTGTCAGATGAACACGGAAAGTCCCCATTTTGGGAGTGGTTGGAACACAACTTTTTCTCCATGGACTTCCCTACAGCAGATTATCTAACCGGCATTGGTAATAAGGTGTTTATCGCCGAATTGATGCCTAAGTATCCCATCTATGTAAATTTACTGTCTAAAGATGCTCAAGCTTGTATTGGTAAAGTCCATGAAAAAACCAGACCCGCGCTTAGCATGTTAGAAAAAGAAGGTTTTAAACACCGAGGCTATGTGGATATTTTTGATGCAGGCCCCACGGTTGAAGCCCATGTAGAAAATATAGAAACAGTAAAATCAAGCCAAAAAGCTAGTATTCAAGTAGTAGATAGCCTACCTGAACACAGTCCAAATTATATCGTAATTAATAATTACGTTTCCGACTTTAGAGCATGTATGACCAAAATGCATAAAAACGATAATGGTGACATGCTTATGACGGCGTCAACGGCTAAGGCGTTATTGATCTCAGACGGAGATTCTATTCGCTATACCCCTTGCCCGACGAGACCTCGTCAAATCAAATAATAGGAGTACCTATGCGACAGAACATACACTTTATCAATGGAAAGTGGATTGCCGGTAATGGCGATACTTTTCAATCCATAGACCCAGCAAAAAATAAAAGCATCTGGGAAGGTGAAACAGCAACCTCAGACCAAGTAGGTCAAGCAGTAAATGCTGCCAGACAAGCATTTCCGGAATGGTCGTTAATGAGCTTAGAAGCTCGCTTAGTTTTCGTTCAAGCCTATAAGGAAGCCTTAGAAAGCAATAAACAAGCATTAGCCCAGATTATTGCAGAAGAAACCGGTAAACCTTTATGGGAAACCGCCACTGAAGCAGCCGCAATGATTGGCAAAATCGCTATTTCTGAGCGCGCTTATCATGAACGCACTGGCACAACAGAAAACCCTATGCCTGCGGGAAAAGCAATTTTGCGTCATCGCCCTCACGGCGTTGTTGCCGTATTTGGCCCCTATAACTTTCCGGGTCATTTGCCAAATGGGCATATTGTCCCTGCGTTGATAGCGGGTAATACAGTGGTATTTAAACCCAGTGATCTAACCCCTAAAGTGGCCGAGTTTATGGTCAAATTATGGGAACAAGCTGGATTACCGGCAGGCGTACTCAATCTAGTGCAAGGACAAGTCGAAACAGGCAAAAGTCTTGCTGCTCATCCTCAAATCGACGGGCTATTTTTTACTGGAAGTTCTACTACGGGTAAAGTGCTTCACCAACAGTTTGCTGGCGAACCTGGCAAAATTCTAGCTTTGGAAATGGGCGGTAATAACCCCTTAATCGTCACCCAAGTAGAAGATACCAAGGCCGCAGTACACGATATAATTCAATCTGCTTTTGTAACCTCTGGCCAACGCTGTACTTGTGCTAGACGTTTATATATTCCCCAAGGTAATGCAGGCGACCAACTAATTGACAAATTGGTTGAGGCGACAAAAGCCATTGTTGTTGGTCATTATGATGCGGAAGAGCAGCCATTTATGGGTGCTATGATTTCAGCAAAAGCGGCAGCAATGATGGTAAATGCCCAAGAAGCAATTTTAGCAAAGGGTGGTAAATCCTTGGTTAAAATGGAACACCTTGATACAAATACAGGTTTTGTAACTCCAGGTATTGTTGATATTACTGATGCTAGCGATATTCCTGATGAAGAGCATTTTGGTCCACTATTAAAAATTTGCCGTTACCTTGATTTTGATCAGGCCATTGAAATGGCAAATAACACAAAATTCGGTTTATCAGCAGGACTGCTATCTGACAGCCGTGAGGACTATGACTACTTCTTGCCTAGAATCAGAGCAGGCATAGTAAATTGGAATCGTCCAATTACCGGCGCTTCAAGTGCTGCCCCATTTGGTGGTATCGGCGAAAGTGGTAATCACAGAGCCAGTGCATTTTACGCTGCAGATTACTGCGCTTATCCTGTAGCTTCTGTTGAGTTAGAAGCGGTAACACTACCAGAATCTTTGAGCCCAGGATTATCTATTTAAGGAGTTTTATCATGCACACCAATGTTGATGCCTTGTTTTCTGGCTTGTGGCAAGACTATGTAAAAATCACCCCTTCCGCGGACAAAATCCATGATCTTCTGGGTGATAAGAGCGGTCAGTCAGACATCGTCAATGACCACATTGCATTACGAACCTTTAACTTACCAAAAGTAGGTATTGATAAATTAGCCCAACACCTACTAAATTTAGGCTATGAAGCTAAAGGCGATTATGACTTTGAGGCAAAAAAGCTATCTGCTAAGCACTTTGAGCATAGTGACTTAACAAAACCAAAGGTTTTTATTAGTGAACTCAGAGTCGAAGAAATGCCTGAAAAGGTACAAAACATCATCCATAAAATGATTGATCAAATGCCAGAAGACGCAGTAAATCAAACGGACTTTTTGTATTCTGGTACCCATTGGCAGGTTTCCAGCCAAGACTATAAAACCCTGTTGGAACATTCAGAATATGCAGCTTGGATGTCAGCTTGGGGTTATAGAGCTAACCATTTTACTGTTAGCGTAAATCACCTGAAAAATGTGAAATCACTAGAAGAAGTGAATCAGATTCTTAAAAATGCTGGTTATAAATTGAATACTTCAGGTGGCGAGATAAAAGGTGGAAAAGATGTGTGCTTAGCGCAATCGTCTACCATGGCTGATCACGCAGTAGCTAAATTCAGCGATACAGAACTCACTATTCCAAGCTGTTTTTATGAATTTGCGGAAAGATTCAATCTTCCTTCAGGCGAACTCTATCAGGGGTTTGTAGCAGCATCAGCTGATAAAATTTTTGAAAGTACTAACGCTAAATAACTAAGCTTTGGGTCAGGTCCTACTGGACCTGACTGCTATTCCTCTGTTTGTTCGGGATCAGATATTTCAGGCGCTTTAGGAAGCACAATTTCAATGTCATCTACACGCTGTAAGCCTCTAGGTAATTTGTTACCTCTACGTCCTCTTTCACCTTGATAATGAGATAAATCTGCCGGGCTTAGGGTCATTCCTCGTTTACCTGCAATTATTTTGACACTGGCATTTTCCGGTACTACGCGTAGATACACCAGATACTCTTCTCTGGTTTTTGCTTTAGCCGAAGAAATGTTCATCAACTTATTCCCTTTACCTTTACCTAAGGCTGGCAAATCACGAAGTGGGAATAAGAGCATGCGACCTTGGTTTGAAATTGTTAGGCACCAGTCTGTTTCAACATCGACCACAGGAATTGGCAACATCACCTTGGCAGCAGTCGGCAAACTAACATAAGCCTTACCTGCTTTGTTTTTGGTCAGCATATCATCAAATTTACCCACAAAACCGTAACCCGCATCTGAGCCCATTAGATATTGCTGATTGTTTTGTGCCATAACCACATATTGGGCTTGTTCGCCAGTCACGAAATTAAAGCGACCAGTGAGCGGCTCTCCTTGGCTTCTTGCGGAAGGCAAACTGTGAGCATCACAGGAGAATGTTCGACCAGACGAATCGATAAAGACGGCAGGTTGATTACTTCGACCTTTGGCGGAATGCAAAAAGCTATCGCCAGATTTATAACTTAAACTGGTTGCATCAATATCATGGCCTTTAGCGCATCTTGCCCAACCTTTCTCAGACAAGACAACAGTAACCGGTTCAGAGGGAACCAACTCTTTTTCCGATAAGGCTCTAGCTTCTTCACGCTGGACGATTGGGCTTCTTCGGTCGTCACCGTATTTTTCTGCGTCCGCTAATATTTCTTTTTTGATTAGGGTTTTTAAACGTCGATCTGAACCTAACAATAACTCTAACGCATCTCTTTCTTTAGACAGCTCGTCTTGTTCAGTTTTAATTTTAATTTCTTCTAGTTTAGCTAAGTGACGTAATTTTAGTTCTAGAATTGCTTCTGCTTGTTTATCACTTAAGTTAAATCGACTAATTAATTCTTTTTTCGGCTCATCTTCGTGGCGAATTATCGCGATTACTTCGTCGATGTTTAAGAAGGCAATCATTAAACCTTCTAAAATATGTAAGCGTGCCAAGATCTTATCTAATCGATATTGCAAGCGACGAGTCACAGTGTCTTTGCGATACACCAACCACTCATTTAAAATGGTGCGAAGATCTTTAACTTGTGGCCTTCCATCCAGACCAATCATGTTTATGTTGACGCGATAGCTTTTTTCTAAATCTGTTGTGGCAAACAAATGCTGCATAACTTGGTCAACGTCTACTCGATTAGAACGCGGAGTTACTATCAATCGAGTCGGATTTTCGTGATCTGATTCATCTCGTAAATCACTGACAAATGGCAGCTTCTTCGCCTGCATTTGGGCTGCAATTTGTTCCAGTATTTTAGCCCCTGAAGCTTGATGGGGTAATGCGGTTATTACTACCTCACCCGCTTCTTCGTGGTATTTGGCACGGACTTTAATACTACCTCGCCCAGTTTCATAAAGTTTCTTTATGTCTTCTTTTGGGGTGATGATTTCAGCATCGGTCGGATAATCAGGTCCTTGGACAATCTCTAACAACTCATGCAACTCAGCTTTACTGTTATCTAACAACAAGGCACAAGCATTTGCCAATTCTCTTACATTGTGCGGTGGTATATCTGTGGCCATACCGACCGCAATACCAGTGACACCATTCACTAGAATATGAGGCAAGCGCGCAGGTAATACCTTGGGTTCATTTAAGGTGCCATCAAAGTTGGGAATCCAGTCTGCCGTGCCCTGACCTAATTCAGTAAGTAACACTTCAGAAAATTTAGATAATCTTGCTTCGGTATATCGCATAGCGGCAAATGATTTTGGATCATCTGCAGCTCCCCAGTTTCCTTGACCATCGATCAGTGGATAACGGTAAGAAAAGGGCTGTGCCATTAACACCATAGCTTCATAACAAGCAGAATCACCATGTGGATGAAACTTACCTAATACGTCCCCTACAGTACGCGCAGACTTTTTGTATTTTGCATTATTTGACAAACCCAAATCAGACATCGCATAAATTATGCGTCTTTGTACTGGCTTAAGACCATCGCCAATATGCGGCAAAGCCCTGTCCATAATGACGTACATGGAGTAATTTAAGTAAGCGTCTTCGGTAAATTTTCCTAAAGAGAGTTGCTCTACGCCATCGCTATTTATTGTTATTTCGTTATTCATACGCTAGTGCTGCAAAAATTATCGGGTTGCTTTATATACTTCAAACAATGAAGTCATTATATTATGTCATAGTATCTTAAATTTCATAAAAGCTTAACGTTACTTTGCAGTTTTCACGCATAAAAGTGGTTTTATTTATCTGGGGCTTGTTGTTTGCATTTTTTGCCACTGCACAAGAAACCACGACAGACATAATTATTGATGGCAATGATCCTGATTTATTTGCTAATGAGTATTTTGCTGTCTATCAGCAACGTGCTGAATTAATGGATATTAATCGTTTTCTTGCAAATAAAAATTATCTGCCCTTTTCCCGATCAAAAAGCACAAATTTTGGTTTTGCAAATAATGGATTATGGTTTCATGCAAGCTTAACCAATCAAACTGAGCTTGAAGATTTTGTTATCAATATAAGATACGCGCTGCTTAACGAAGCTAAATTATATATATATGACCAAGGTAAATTAATCTATTCGGGCTCAGATGGAATTTTAGAAAAAAACTCATATTATCCAATGCCTACCTTTAAGGTAAAACTGCCAAAAGACAGACCATTAGAACTTTATTTATTTGCCTCATCTTCGACCTTATCAATTATTGCGCCTATCCACATTACTGAAATCGACGTGCATAACAAACTTAATCAGTACGACTTTTTATTATGGGGAGGATTTTATGGCGCAGCGCTGTTATTAGCAGGTTACGCTGTTTTTTATTCTTTTCAAAGACCTGATTTTATCAATGGGGTGTTTTTTCTACACATCTTGATAATTATCTGTTGGTTGTTTAAGTGGAGCGGTCATGCTCATGCTCTCTCGTTAACCACTGGCATGCTTCATAATCTGATAAGGCCCGAAGAATTGCTCATATTAATGTGCATTACCGGTAGCTTTTTCAATCTCACTATATTGCCGAAAGAATCCTACAGCCCAGCCGCTCATATTACACTGGTCACTTATATCTTCGTTGCTATCACTTTATTAGTAACTCTGATTTATGGTGTGGAAGATAAAAAGATTCGTTACATGGTCTTGTATGGCCTTGGCTTTACTTGTGTATTCGTCAATTTTTGGGCCAGTGCCTCTAGCAATTTCAGAGGATACGGGCCGGCGCAGGTCATAGTCGTTGGCTGGGTAATCTGTGGTTTAGGTGCAACTATGACCGCTATATATCTGAGTGGACTTATTCAAACTGCAACCTTTAATTCTCAAGTATTCATTACAGCACAAATCATTCAAGCAGGCGGATTCCTGTACGCTATTGTGAGTAAAAATCACTATAATTTAGAAACAGAGGTGCGCCTAGCCAATGCTGATGCACAAAACAACTTTAACATTATTGAAGAACAAAATGTCCACCTCGATCTTGCACGCAAAGAGGCAGAAAAAGCCAGTGATGTTAAATCACAATTCTTGGCCAATATGTCCCATGAAATTAGAACCCCGTTAAACGCGATTGTTGGTTTTAGTCGCGAGTTGATAAAGAAAAACAATGTGGTAGAAAAAGATGAGCATGTACGCATAATTAACTCTGCAGCTTCTGATTTATTAAATCTAGTAAACGATATTTTAGACTTTTCAAAAATGGAAGCAGGTCTATTGACCTTAAGTGAAAGACCTTTTTCGCCGAGGGAGCTGTTTGAAGACATTGCTGGGACCATGTCGAAGACGGCGCATTTAAAACAATTAGAATTTTTATATGAAGTAAACGCTCTTCCTCCTTTTCTCATTGGTGACAGTTTTAAAGTAAAACAACTGGTAACAAACTTGTTGGGAAATGCGTTGAAATTCACCAATTACGGCTACATTTCGTTAAAAGTCGAAAGTATTTTTTCTACCAGTGTTGAAGCGACCTTACGCATCCAAGTGACTGATTCTGGCATTGGTATTAACCCAGAAGAAATCGAAAACATTTTTAAGGCTTTCCATCAGTTGGATGATGAACTCAATCGTTCCTATCAAGGAACAGGTCTTGGTTTGGTAATTTGTCAAGAACTCGCTTATTTGATGCATGGCAGCATTAAAGTCGCCAGCCAGCCATCGGTAGGTTCAACTTTTACAGTGGAAATACCATTTCAAGTAGATACATCTAAAACCATTCAGCCTGAAATACCTTTTTTTGCCGGCAAGAAAGCCTTGGTATTTGACCCCTGGGGCATGTCTAGACGATTGATCGTTAAACAATTACAACAATCAGGATTTAACGTTAGCTCGTTTGAAACACTTGAACTAATGAAATCAAAGGTAACGAGAGATACTTATATTTTTATTACCTTACCGCATAAATATCTCGCCTACAGAAGTCAATGGTTGAGTAGTTTGAGAGACCTAGATCCAACGCTCATTATTTTGCTATATTCTGGCCCTGCGCCGTCAAATCAGTTACTTGGACAGATCCAAGTGACGCCCCATATGGTGCGTCTTCCACTAACGGCAAGAAAGCTAGAAGTATTGGAATCACCGTTTAAAATCCCGCAAACACACCCCGAGCAATCAGAATTGACTGACTTGCCTGCCATTCGAATGCTAGCAGTAGATGACATGGAGTTGAATTTACGTCTGCTTGAAACTTGGCTGAAAAACTCCCCCATAAATTTAGATCTCGCTTACGATGCTAGAACAGCAATCAAAAAATGTGAGCAAACCGAATACGATATCATCTTAATGGATATCCAAATGCCTGATATGGACGGTATTCAAGCTGCAAAAATGGTGAGAAAAACTACCTACAACTTAGGAACGCCTATCATCGCCGTTACAGCCCATGCACTAAAAGAAGAAAGAGATAAATTTTTGAATAATGGGTTAGATGACTTTTTACCAAAACCCATTAAACAAAATGAGCTGATAAGAATCATCGAACTTTGGTGCCATCAAGCGCCCATTGAGGTAAGCAATATAGTGGAAGAAACTGAAGAACCAGAGTTGAATGATAAAAGTATTGATTGGGCGCTTGCTATTTCTAGGTCAATGAATTCAGAAGAAGAAGCGTTTAAATTTATGGATAAACTAGTCGCCAATTTAGAGCAACAAATCCCTGTATTTGAAGAATTAAAAGCAAAACGACAAGTTGAAGATATTCTTTATCATGTACACAAATTACATGGCCCTTGCTGCTATACTGGCGTGCCTAAATTACAGCGCTTATTAAACCAAGTAGAAACCAGCATTAAACAAAATCAACAGCAAGATTACACCGAAAGTCTTTCCACTATCATTTTCGAAATGCAACACGTCATTAGTGAATGGTCTAAACGTAAATCCCGCCAGCAAAAAATATAAGGTATTATTGCTTAATCAATAAACTTTGATGGCACTCACGCAATAAATTAACAAAGGCTTGCGGGCTTCTATCCAGCTCGTTTACTGAGATAAAAATATCATACCCTAAACCTTCTTTTAGTCTTCTCATCCGATTCGCAAACATAGCCGCTATACCGTTTAACGAACTACCATCTTTGAGTTTGTATTTCTGGTCTTCGATTAGGTCGTCACCGTAACACTTACCTGATTGGCAATTTTCCTTTTCGATTTGCAAGACCAAGGGACGTTGCTCCATCAACAAATAGGTAATAAGGCGAGGCGAAATATTACGCAGAAATACTTCAGGATCTTTCAGTCTTATGCCCACCATTTCTAGTTCTCTGTGCTCTAACCCTTTACGTACTTTAGGTACGTCAATTCTTTGCACATTATCCCACTGAATTTGCCACTCGCCACGACGATGAAAAAACCGAATGCTTTGTTTAGAGATAGCCATACTATGTTTAGGTTCTTTTAATTTAAAGTAACCCATGGTGAAAGCAATTATGCTAGCTGACACCAATAATATACCAACTAGAAAAAAGAACTCTGGTAGTAAGGTCATTATCAATATACCGACTAACAGCATACATCCACCAATTAACAAGGTGGTTATCCCATTATTGGAAGACGTTCCTCTAATATTGATAGTGTCGATTTGCTCAATTGAAGACATAAAAATACACAGCAAACATGATAATTGCCCATAGAATTACATACCGCATTTGGCGGCAAAAGGCACACTCTGTATGCCACCAAGCGCGCAATTTTTGGCTAAAAGTTTCAGATTTAGGCATTTAAGCAGATTTGGGTTGATTGCTCTTGTTGTAGTAAGTATGCACTAATTTTCGACGTTTTTCCCGCAACCGACAAAGCAAAGTAATAATGGTTGGAGTAAAGACTAATGAAAGTATTACCGAAAATCCAACGCCACCGGCTAAAACCACTGCCAACGGAGGCCAAAAGCTACCATCACTAAACAACAATAACGGAATTAAACCGCCTACAGTGGTCACTGTAGTTGAGAGTATATGCCGACTACATCCCATAGTTTCGGTAATGATAGCTTCTATATCACCTGTCATCGCAGTTTTGTTACTGGCAATGGCAGCAATAATGACAATAGAGCCATTAATAGCAACCCCAATAAGTCCTGCACTGCCTAATAAAGGATTAAATCCTAGCGGTAAGCCTGATAACCATAGACTTAAAAAACCCAGGCCAACAGATAAAATCGCTACTATGCCAATCACGACAGCAAATCTTACACTCGAGAAACTCAAAATAAGAGATGTAACCATTAGCACCAGCAATACAGGCGCATAGGTTGCTAATTTTCCCAAAGCCTGCTGCTGTTCATCTGCGTCTCCAGCCATTTTAATGCTATACCCATTGGGTAAGTCAATTGCGCCTTCGAGCAATTTATTGCGTAAACTGTTACTTACTGACACTGCTGGCACGTCTGGCAGTAAAAATCCTTGAATCTTAATGACTCTTTCGCCATCAACTCGTGTAATCCCACTGATACTAGATGCAAGATCTAGTGCGCCCAATGCCCCAACACCAGTAATAATCCCCTGATTTCCATTCGACGATAACAGCGGCAAAGCATCGACTTCTTCCAGGCTTTTGCGCTGTGAATCTGCAATACGCACCCGCACAGGGAGTTCCTCAGTGCCTTCTAATACACTACCGCCGGTCGCGCCAACCAGTGCCTGTTGCAACTGAGATGCAATTTGATTCAATGCTAATTGGCTAAGATAGCTTTCATTTTCTGACACCTGATAAATAATTTCTGCTTCATCTAGTGACATGCTCTTAATTGACTGAGTTATCCCTGGAGTTTGCGACATTAACAGAGTTACTTGTTGCCCCAAAGAAGCTAAGACTTCGATATCTGGCCCAAAAATATCCACTTCGATAGGCGCAGGAATAGGCGGTCCTTGTCCAAATTTACGCACCACAATTTGCAGTCCAGGAAACGCATCTTGCAAACGAAATTGTAATTTACTAATAAGATCTTTTGCTGCGGTGACTGAATCTGTGGTTATTACCGCGTTGGCAAAATCAGGGCTGTTGTCTCGAGTCATCACTTGGTTATAGTAAACAGAAGGTGTAGAACCTCCCACTAACCAAGTGACTTGAGTAATATTTTCTTCTTCTGCTAATAAGCTATCAATTTTTTTTACTTGCTCGTATGTGAAGTTTAGCGAAGCTCCTTTAGGCGCAAAGGCGTAGATTTCAAATTGATCTCGGTCTGCACTGGGGAAAAAGACATTATCTAACTTAGTCGATAAATAAAATCCGCTCGCACAAATTAATACTATTGTCGGTAGCACTATTAGCGGCTTTGCGATTAATTTGGTCAGTAATTGTTTAAAGGCTAAGGATACATCTGGCATCTGAATGCCTCTTTGATACCACTTATGGTCCTCAGTAGCATCTCTGGGGAGGTAACGAGCAGCCAACGCCGCTATCAGAGTCAAGGAAATGCTCAATGAACCAATCAATGCCATGACGACACTGATGGCAACAGGTCCAATAAAATCACCTATATTACCGTTCAATAGAAAAATCGGCATAAAGCCTAAGACTGTTGTTAACGTCGAAGCAAGCAAAGGTGAAAACAGATGTCGAATACTCTTTATCAAAACCTCTAGTCTTGTAAGTGATTTTTGCAACAAATTGATGCGGATTTCATCGGTTATCACAATGGCATTATCGATTAATAAACCAATGGCAATAATGATCCCAAAAATCGACATCTGATGAATTTGTTGGTTGAAAAAACTCAACGAAAATACCGTAAATGCAGCACATAAAGGTAGCGCTAAACCCACTATCCAAGCTGCTCTAGCACCCATAAAAAGAAGTACAACTAGCATTACCACTACTGAGCCCATAAGTAAGTTAGTACTTAGTTCAGTTAATCTTTCTTGGGTATATTGATTTTGTTCAAACACAACTTTCGCATGCACACTACCAGCAAAGGTTTGGTTGAAATTATCCGCTTTTAATTGCAGTGAATCAGTCCAAGTATCGATTCGGACGTTTTTTTGCATGCGAATGGCAATAAAAATCGTCTGCTTGGCATTGAGTAATGCTATTTCACTGTTAGGGGATTTTGCTTCTCGTCGTACTTGAGCAATATCACCTACTCGAAGATAATCGCTGCTTGATGTGAATAGCGGAATATCCTCAATAATGGCGACCGAACTTAAAGGTTGGGATACCTGAACACGAATATCTCGTTCAGTGTTTCGCAATATACCGGCTGGAAGCTTTGCATCTGCGCTGGCAATTCGTTGTGCTACCTGTTCAATAGTTAAACCAGCGGCTGCCAATTGCTGAATATCAAGGTCGACGGTAATTTCCTCTTCCGGCGCGCCATAAATTCGAACCAATTCTGTGCCAGCAACGTTTCGCATTTGATCTGCAAATTCAGCAGCCATACGTCCTAAATAGGTTAAATCCAATGTTTGTTGTTCAGGCGTTGTGATGGCATAAATAGCGGTAAATGCAGTAGCCCCTCGCTTATCTTCAAGTATCGGAGGGTTTACACCTGCGGGAAACATTTTGGCCGCATCATCCATTGCATCGCGTATTTTGGCAAATATTTGCTGATTATTCGAAGCATCTACCCAATCTTGTAACTCGACTAGAATGGAAGAGAAGCCAGCTTTGGATGTAGATTTGATTTCTTTGATTTCGTATAACTGCCGCAATTCATCTTCTAGCACATCAGTGACTAACGCCTCAACGCGTTCTGCAGAAGCACCAGGATAACTGGTTAATACCATCACATTGCGAAGATCGATTCTGGGATCCTCTAGTCTTGGCAGATTTTGCAGTGCTGACATGCCTGCAACCAATAAAATGATAATGCTTAACGCAAGTAAATGCCCTTTCCGAAAAAAAGCACTGTACCAGGGAAAATGATTATTTGACGTTTCCACTAGTACGCATCCATGCTAATCGTTGATTCCCAATCATTTACTCGTTGGGTATTACTTACCAGTTGGCCCGGCGAGAGCCTGTGTGTTCCCTCAATTACGACCTTGTCGCCTTGCTTAATCGCCCCACTGACAAACACTTTATTATCAGCAACTTGCTCAACTATGACTAATTTGGAAACTAGCAGATTGTTCTCATCTACGACTAAGACCGACCACATACCTCGTACACCACTAGAAAGTGCGCTTAGTGGCAACCAAACACCTGATTTTGCGTACGGAATGTCAACACTTAATACCACTAGATCCCCAGTCACTACTTGCTTTTTACTGTCAGGGTAAATTGAAAAAATTGCATCCATGGTTCGAGTCGCGCTATTTCTATTTAAACTAATAGACTTTAATTCTGCATGTACCTTGTTCCCGTCAATTGAAATAGCAAAATCCTCTACAGTATTGAGTAGAAAAGCGGTCTTTTCCGGTAGTCCGAATTTAGCTTCCAGTGCATGGTTATCAATTAATTGAAAAATAACCTGTCCCGCATTGACTACCGCCCCTGCGTCAACGTTCTGGGTTATAATTTGTCCTGAAAAAGGCGCGAATATTGTGGATTTTTCGATCTCAACTTCAAGGGTCAGTAATCTTGCTTCTATCTCATTCACTATGGCATTATCTGCTTCTAACTTAGCCTGAGCTTCATCTAAACGCTGCCTAGGCTCTAGTTTTGCTTCCACTAGGTCAGTCACACGTTTACGATTAATTAGGGATAGTTTTGCTTCGGCCTTTGCTCTTTGCAGACTCGCTTTTAATTCTTCGCGCTGGGAAACCAATCTTTTGATATCCATGCTAGCCAGTGCTTGTCCATTTTCAACCAAAGCGCCTTCTTCGGCCAAAATAGTGGCTATAGTGCCACTTCTATCAAAGCCAAGATTGGCCTGTTGACGAGCTTGTAATTGACCAAATACTTTGCGTTGACGAATGTATTGCTCAACCTGTTGTGCTTCTATAAACCGAACCTTAGCATCCTGCACCACCATGATCTTCGCGTTATCAGCTGCCCCACTTTGATTTTTCCCAGACAACCACAACAAAAGCGCTAAACTGATAAAGCATATGGTCAGTATCACTAAAAGTTTGCTACGATTAGCCTGCATTTAATTTCCTAAGTTGGCGATAAGATGTTTTTGTGCAATACTAGAATATAAATACTAGACTGTCTAGTTTGATAATATGAAAGTTTCTTTAAGGTGGTAGCAAAGTGCACTCTCAAGCAAAAAAAATTTCCGCAGGGCGCCCTAAGAGTGACGAAAAAAGACGTAAAATATTAACCAGTGCGGCAACCTTGTTTCTTTCCCAAGGTTTTGAAAGAACCTCAATGGACGCCGTTGCCAAACACAGTGGCGTGTCAAAACAAACGGTGTATTCGCACTTCACAAATAAAGATGTCTTATTTAATGCTGTGATCGAAAAGAAATGTCGCATGCACAAAATTGATGACAGCAATATTTGCAGTTTGTCACAACCGCTAGCGACCTTGTTGGAAAATATTGGGTTGTGTGTAGTTCGCCTATTGGTGGATCCAGAAGTAATAAGTATGTACGCCACTGTAATTGCAGAGTCTAAGAGTAACCCTCATGTGGCTGAATTATTTTATGAAATAGGACCTAAATACAGCGTTATGCTGGTATCTTCATTGTTGCAAGAACATCCCGAAAGCAAGCTGGATGAGCATCAGTCGCTCGAACTTTCGATGGATTTTTTTAATATGCTAAAAGGTGAATATCATGCGCGCGCCATATTCAACATGGATTTTGAAATGACAGAGCAAAATCAGCAAATCTTGGCAAAACGTACAGCTGAAAAACTTATGCTCTTAATTCAAGCGGCCAAGTAGAAAAAATTTACAACAATAATTTTTCATCCCTCACACCTTATTATGAATGTTTGCTACAATCTTGAGTAAACTAATTATAAAAATACATTATGCAAAGCTTTGTCGGACAACATATTTTAAGCGTCAATCAATTTGATCGTGAAGCCGTAGAAACAGTGTTTGGAGTGGCAGATAAAATGCGCCCCTACGCGAATCGTGAAAAACGAACTACTGTGCTAGAAGGTGCGATTTTAGGCAATTTATTTTTTGAATCCAGTACTCGAACTAGGGTGAGTTTCGGCACCGCTTTTAACTTATTAGGCGGTGAGGTACGAGAAACCACTGGGATTAGTAGCTCAGCACTAGCCAAAGGTGAGTCTTTGTATGACACAGCTAGAGTGCTTAGCGGCTATAGTGATGTAATTGCTATGCGACATCCTCAACCAGGTTCGGTGAGTGAATTTGCTGAAGGAAGCCGTATACCTGTACTCAACGGTGGCGATGGCGCAAATGAACATCCCACGCAGGCATTGCTAGACCTTTACACTATTGCCAAAGAAAGAGCTTCTTATGGCGCTGGTATTGATAATTTGCACATCGCTATGATTGGTGACTTGAAACATGGTCGAACAGTACATAGTTTAGCGAAAATGCTCACGCTGTTTAAGAATATCCAATTTACCTTAATTTCTCCGGTTGAATTACGTATGCCAGATGAAATTTGCAGCATTATCACTGATGCTGGGCACCAGTTGACTATCAGTCAACAATTAGAAGGTATGGTAGAAGCAGATATCTGCTACCAAACTCGAATTCAGGAAGAAAGATTTGCTTCTCAAGAAGATGCAAATCGCTACCGAGGTAAATTCCGACTTAACCAACAAATCTATACTCAACACTTTAAATCCCAAACTGTCATTATGCATCCATTGCCAAGAGATTCTCGAGCAGAGGCAAATGAATTAGATAATGACCTCAATATGAACCCTAATCTTGCTATATTCAGACAAACCGATAATGGTGTCTTAGTTCGAATGGCTCTTTTCGCCCTTGTATTGGGTGTTGCAGATAAAGTTGCCGATTTTGATAGACCTGTTCATTGGTATTCAAATAAGAGAAGTTAAGCTTTATGAATCAATCAGAAACCCTATTCGCACGCGCTCAAAAAACCATTCCAGGGGGTGTCAACTCACCGGTGCGAGCATTTAAGGCTGTAGGTGGTACACCTAAATTTATCAAAAAAGCAGATGGTCCTTATATTTGGGACGTCGATGGAAAACGTTATATAGACTACATCCAATCTTGGGGGCCAATGATTTTAGGCCATAACAATGACAAAATTCGACAAGCGGTAATTGATGCTGCAGAAAATGGTCTAAGCTATGGCGCACCTACAGAGGCCGAAGTAATAATGGCCGAACTTGTGAGTTCTCTAGTCCCCAGCATGGAAATGGTGCGTATGGTGAATTCGGGCACTGAAGCCACCATGAGTGCTATTCGTTTAGCCAGAGGTTATACCGGCAAAAATAAGATCCTTAAGTTTGAAGGTTGTTATCACGGACATGCAGATGCTTTATTGGTAAAAGCTGGCTCAGGTGCACTTACCTTTGGCGTGCCATCCTCCCCAGGTGTACCAGCTGACTACGCCAAACATACCCTGACCGTAGAATTTAATAATCTTGCATCAGTAAAACAAGCGTTTGAGCAAAATCCAAATGATATTGCTTGCATCATAGTTGAACCAGTCGCCGGCAATATGAACTGTATTCCTCCAGTAGAAGGCTTTTTAGAAGGCTTAAGATCACTTTGTGACGAATATAACGCAGTGTTGATTTTTGATGAAGTTATGACGGGTTTCAGAGTATCTAGAGGCGGAGCCCAAGAGCACTATGGCGTTGTTCCTGACTTAACCTGTCTAGGTAAAGTGATAGGGGGTGGAATGCCCGTTGGTGCTTTTGGTGGGAAACGAGAAATTTTAACCCACATTGCGCCTACTGGCCCTGTATATCAAGCTGGAACACTGTCTGGTAATCCGATTGCAATGGCAGCAGGTTTAGCCGCTTTATCGCAAATCAAAGAGGGTGATTTTTACCCAGAACTCTTTGCTAATACCCAACGACTTGCTGAGGGATTCGCTGAGAAGGCACACAAACACGGAATTCCTATGACTATTAATTTTGCCGGCTCTATGTTTGGTATCTTCTTTACCGATGTAGAAAAGGTCGTGAATTATCAACAAGCCATTAACTGTAATACCAAGCAGTTCAATCAATTTTATCATGGTATGTTAGAAGAAGGCGTTTACCTAGCGCCAGCGTCTTTTGAAGCGGGATTTGTGTCCAAGTTACATGATGAACAGATAATCAATGAGACCCTAGCAGCCGCCGATAGAGTTTTCGCTCGTATCGACAAATAATCATCTATTATACAGGCAGCAAGCCCGCTTGCTGCTTGATAAATGTAATAGAAGGTGCAAAAAAAGCAGCGCCTGTCTCTGCACTAGAATAATCTAACAATCGGTCGTAATGTCCTTGCTGGTCACCGTAAATTCTACTGTGTAAGTAGCGTTTAAACGCTTCAGGGTGTCTGGCACAACTAACAAAATATAAGCCCTGCACACTCATATTGCCATACGGCATGCTTTGATTCAGTAAAATAGGGTACTCACCATCAGGGCCGGTAATTTTAGTCCTAAAGGCATGGGAAGAAAGCCCTGAATCCACCACTGGTAAATTATGTTCTCGGGTTTTACCCATGATCTTTTCTTGGCGAGATTCCGACAACGCGTTCCAGCGCGCCATGTCATGGCGATAACGCTGAATATGCAAATAGCTGCCTCCTTGGAAGCCGTGATTTTCATCACCAACTATTGCAATATCAAGTTTTTTCATTCCTCTGGGATTTTCATCTGTTATTACAAACCCAGTGAGATCACGTCCATCGAGATATCGAAATGCCCTCACCTGCTCTACCATTTCAGTATGCAACTTAAAGAGATCGACAATTTTAATCCCTATTTCGTGACAAATGTCTAATCGATCGGCACGTATTTGTACAAATATATCCGCAATCATCACTGGCGCACATCTATCTTCTGACTGCATATCAGGAAAAGGTGATAACCCAGCTGGTGTGGCGTCTGGATACAACTCTTGCCAAAAACTTGCGCCAATGCCTACCAGCCCAGAAACCATAGCTTCATAATGTTCGTCTTCGTAATAATCGAAAATATCCAAACATACAGCTAGTTTGCTGCGAATTGCTGACAAATCATCATCAACTACATTAAATAATAAATATTGAGCATGTAAGTTAGGTTCGGCGCAAACGCCTTTTTGTGGTTGACTCATTGTTATTATAATTCTCGCTAATACCCTGCGGCTTGCCCGTCTTTGCGGGACTCTGATGCACCATAGTATACCGTTTGTTTGCTATCAAACAAAATAGCTTGATAACCACCATAGGCGCCCACGACATCTTGAATTTTGTGGCCTTTTTCCATTAATTCACGTCGAGTTTTATACGAAAATCCTGATTCAAGGCTTATATATCCACCATCATTCATAATATCGCCTTCAGGGGAGCTAGAACCTGAATGTAAAATACGAGGAGCATCACCTGCTTCTTGTAAGTTCATGCCAAAATCAATTAAGTTAACAATGATCTGTGCATGCATTTGCGGTTGAGTGCCGCCGCCCATGACACCAAAACTTAGCATGGGTACATTATTACGTGTCACAAACGCTGGAATGATGGTATGAAACGGTCGTTTACCCGGCTCAAATTGATTGAAGTGCCCTTCTTGCAAAGCAAACATTTCGCCTCTATTTTGCAGCACAAAACCTAAATCTGTCGGTATCATTCCTGAGCCCATACCGCGATAATTACTCTGTATTAATGACACCATATTGCCGTCTTTATCTGCGGTCGTAAGATATATGGTGTCCCCTTCATATCTGCCGGCATCATAACGTTTAGCAGCTTTTTCTGGGTGGATCAGTTGTTGACGTTGTTTAGCATATTGTTTGGAGATTAACCAATCAACTGGAATCTTATTAAATGCAGGGTCACTGTAAAACTTGGCTCTGTCTTCAAAAGCTAGTTTTTTTGCTTCTACGAATGTGTGGACAAATTCCGCACTGTCTCTTTCCATGCTTTCAATGTCATAAAGCTCAAGTACATTGAGGATCTGCAATGCAGCTATGCCTTGTCCGTTAGGGGGTAACTCCCAAATGTCGTAACCACGATAGTTGGTTGATACTGGATCTACCCATTCAGAGAAATGCGCTACCATGTCTTGATAAGATAAGAAGCCCCCTTGAGATTCCATAAACGCCCCTATGGTTCGAGCAATATCGCCTTTATAAAAAGCATCACGCCCACCGGTTGCAATTTTCTCATAGGTAGCTGCAAGGTTAGGATTACGAAATATCTGGCCTTTCTGAGGCGTTTTACCATTAAAAGTGAAAGTGCTTTCGAATCCAGGATAGTGCCCTATGCGCTTTTGGTTCATCTCAAAATAATAGGCAATGAGTTCTGATACCGGAAAACCGTTTCTTGCATAGCCAATGGCAGGCGCTAGTATTTTCTCCATCTCAACAGAACCGAAGCGTTCATGGAGCATAAACCATCCATCCACTGCCCCCGGTACGGATACAGGTAGAGGCCCAAATTTAGGAATTTTTGTTATTCCTTGCTCTTGAAAATAGTCTAATGAAAGAGATTGAGGACTACGGCCAGAGGCGTTTAAACCATACAGACGCTTAGTTTTGGCGTCCCAAACAATGGCAAATAAATCTCCCCCAATACCACTGCCCGTTGGTTCCACTAACCCTAACATGGCGTTAGCAGCAATTGCTGCATCTATGGCATTTCCACCGGCCTTTAAAATATCTAAACCCACTTGGGTCGCCAGCGGTTGACTCGTCGCCACCATCCCTTGTTGAGCAATCACCTCTGAACGTGTGGCAAACATCTCCCCGGTAATTCTGTCAAAAGCAGATGCCGTAAAAGAGCAAAGCAACAACCCAACCCCAAAAAAATGGAGCCGTAGTTCATTATTTAAAAAATGGAGCCGTAGTGCATTATTCTTCATGATTCTTCTTCATCTTATTCTTCTGCTTTTCATAGTATGCGTTTTGTAAAATAAGAGCGCAAACTTATCCTGCAATAAAACAAAAACCCTGCCGAGGCAGGGTTTTAAAATATCCAACAAAGTTGGTTAGCAGTCTTTATTATTCTTCTTTCTTGTTCTTATTCTGTTTGACTGCTTCTTTTTTGGTTTTCCCAGTGTGTCTGTATTTTTTATGACTTAGTAGTGAAGTCTGGGTATGCTTCTAGACCACATTCGCTCTGATCAACACCTTCATACTCTTCTTCTTCAGTCACTCTCACACCAATGATAGCTTTGATAATTACCCAAGCAATCAAGCTGGTTACGAATACCCATACAAAGATAGTTAATGCACCAATGATTTGACCAGAGAAGCTAGAACCATCGTTTGATAAAGGTACTACTAATAGACCTAATAGACCTACTACGCCGTGAACAGAGATAGCACCTACTGGATCGTCAATCTTAAGCTTATCAAGACCGATAATGCTAAATACTACTAATAAACCACCAGCAGCACCGATGATTGTAGCCATAAGCGCAGTTGGCGCAGAAGGTTCAGCAGTAATAGCAACCAATCCTGCTAACGCACCGTTAAGGGCCATAGTAAGGTCAGCTTTGCCGAACATAACGCGAGCAAGAAGCAATGCAGCAACTGAACCACCAGCAGCAGCTAGGTTAGTATTCATAAATACGATAGCAACTGAGTTAGCACTTTCAACAGAAGCAGTTGCTAAAACAGAACCACCGTTAAAGCCAAACCATCCCATCCATAAGATGAAAGTACCTAGGGTGGCTAAAGGTAGGTTTGCACCTGGGATAGCGTTAATTTTACCATCAGCAGTGTATTTGCCTTTACGAGGACCAAGTACTAATACACCAGCAAGCGCTGCCGCAGCACCGGCCATGTGAACGATACCTGAACCTGCGAAATCAGAAAATCCTAGATCACCAAGTGTATACATACCAAACACACTTGAACTACCCCAAGTCCAAGACCCTTCCATTGGATAGATAAAGCCAGTCATTACCACTGCGAACAGTAAAAAGGACCAAAGCTTCATACGCTCTGCAACAGCACCAGATACAATAGACATAGCTGTGGCTACGAAAACCACTTGGAAGAAAAAGTCTGCAGAAGGAGCGTAAGTATCTCCAAATTCTTCGACGCCGTCACCGACTATTCCATTAAGGAACGCAGTCGCTCCGTGTAACGGATCGTCTCCTGTTCCATACATGATCATATAACCGCAAATCATATACATAAGACAAGCAATTGAATAAAGAGCAATATTTTTAGTTAGAATTTCTGTCGTATTTTTTGCTCTTACAAGTCCAGCTTCTAGCATTGCAAAGCCAGCAGCCATCCACATTACAAATGCACCACATATTAAGAAGTAAAATGTGTCCAGTGCATAAGCGAGTTCAAATGTTGGTTCCATAGTTGTTCTCCGTTAATCGTTACCGTACTGGCTGAGCACTTAAAGTGCGTCAGCGTCTGCTTCACCGGTACGGATACGCACCGCTTGCTCAAGGTCATAGACGAAAACTTTTCCGTCACCAATTTTGCCAGTTTTTGCTGCACCAACAATGGCTTCAACCAAACGCTCTACTTGATCATCGTTTACAGCGATTTCAAGTTTTACTTTAGGTAGAAAATCGACCTGATATTCAGCTCCACGATAAAGTTCAGTATGGCCTTTTTGACGACCAAAACCCTTCACTTCTGTAACGGTCAAACCGTCAATACCAATCTCGGAAATGGCCTCGCGAACATCATCAAGCTTGAAAGGCTTAATGATGGCTGTGACTAGTTTCATATGTTGCTCCTGAGTAGTTGTTGTTATTCCCAACCGTTTGGGTTATTGGTTCAGGCTAATTCAAGAGCAATGCCAAATTTAATATTGTATTAAATTCAATAGGTTAAAGATAAAAAGGAAACAAAAAGTTACATTTTACGCTCCAATTCTGTGCATAGAGCGAAATTCGCATTAATTTGGTGCAAAAAAGTTAAAAGGATTCAAACCTGCACTAAAAAGTTGAAATTAACCACCGAACAAGCGTTCCCACCAAGACTTCTTCTGAGCCTCTTTTTTGGGTTTGGGCGTTTCAACTACTTGGTTGTTGCATTTTGCCGTTTTTGGGAGTGCTTCACTGACAGCAGGAACACTGATCACATTTCCACACCCGGGTGTAGTCAACTCTCCGTTATCCGCATTAAAATGCGCGATCATTAGAGTGGGAGGAAATCTCCGCGATAGGTTTTTAGGCGTTTGTTGTTTTTGGAATTCAATAAATACTTGCAGAGCACCACTTGCCCCCGACATATAAACCGGTTTATTGTCGTCATTGCCTAACCAAACACTGGCGACTAAATTACGGTCAAAGCCAGAAAACCAGCTGTCCCTATAATCATCTGTTGTTCCTGTTTTTCCGGCCATAGCAACATTGGGGAAGGTAGCGCCCAAGGATTTAGCAGTGCCTTCTTTGGTCACTTTGTGTAGCGCATAATTTAACAGATAGGTAGCATCTTCATTCGCCCGTTGCTGAAAACTCTCTGTTCGTTTCCAAATCAGCACATCATCATGGGTAGATATTGCACTTAAGGCATGCAAAGGACGCAATTCGCCATTATTTGCGATAGTTTGATATACCTGATTTACTGTCAACGGCGTTAATTCAACGGCGCCAAGTGCTAACGACGGATGCGGCTCAATGTCTTTTATTGCGCCTAACCGATTTAAGGTTGCCAGAACTTCATCTAACCCCACTTGAGTCGCCAAGTTAACCGTAGGCACGTTATAGGAATTTGTCAGAGCGGTTAGCAAAGGTACTTGCCCCCTAAATTCCTTATCAGCATTCATGGGCCGCCATTTTTTGCCGCCTTTGTCATTAAACTCTACAGGTTTATCTTCAAGCGGTGTCGCCAGATTATACAAATAGGGATTTTCCAGCGCTGTTAAATAAACCACAGGCTTGATCAAGCTACCAACCGGACGCAAGGCATGTAATGCGCGATTAAAACCAGCGAAACCAGTTTTTTTACCCCCAACAATGGCTCTGATTTCACCTGTTTGAATGTCGCTTACAACCATTGCAGATTCAAGTTCAGGCAGTTTACCGTTTTGCTTTCTCTTCAAGGTATCAATAACGGCTTTTTCTGCGCGACGCTGGGCATTGATGTCTAGCGTTGTATATACCTTAACGCCCGATTGCCTTAGTTCAGGTGCCGCAACAATGTCGTCCAACTCAGCTCGCACCTTGTCCATGAATGCTGGATGTTTACCAGAGGCCAAGCTTGGATTATCTGAGGTTTTTAGTGGTTTTTGAATGGCCACTTCGTACTCTGACTTATTCAGATACTGCTCTTCAAACAATATCCTTAGTACCAAATTTCGTCTTTCTAAGGTTCTGTCTTTAAATCGAACAGGATTGTAATATGAGGGCCCTTTGACCATGGCAACTAGGGTGGCAATTTCCTCAAATTCTAATTCTTTTAATGGTTTATTGAAGTAAAAGTGACTGGCTAAACCGAACCCATGAACCGCGACCGCACCGTTTTGGCCTAAAAATACTTCATTTATATAGGCATTTAAAATCTCTTCTTTGCTGTAGCGAAAATCAATCACTAAGGCCATAGCGGCTTCGCGTATTTTCCGAATATAACTTCGCTCACGGGTAAGATATAAGTTTTTAACCAACTGCTGAGTTAATGTGCTCCCACCCTGCACTGTTCGTCCCGCCGCCACGTTGGCAATTAAAGCGCGAATAATAGACAGTGGCGCAACGCCATGATGTTGATAGAAGTCTTTATCTTCTACCTCAATTAAAGCTATTTTCAACAAGGCTGGAATATCGTCGTTAGACACCAGCATTCGATCTTCGGTTAAACCACCAACTAATCGCGATACTAACCATGGCTCTAACATGATGCGCTTAGCTGTTTGACTTGTTTGAGGCAGAATTATTTGGGAAATCTGACTGCCGTCCCAACGAATATCAATAAGGCGCTCTTTGGCAACCAAATCGGCGTAATTAAATGCCCGACGATAAATCTTGAGACTATCTTTACCAAGGCTATATTCACCAACCTCGGAGGCCTTGGCTACCTGTCGGTATCCTAAAAGACGCAATTCATCCTGAATCTCTGCAACCGTAATTTCTTGCTTAATCGAAAGAACCAAGGGGCGCGCAAAAATTTGCGCAGGTACTTCCCATTTGTTACCAGCAAAGCGTTCCTTTATTTGGGCATCAATGTAAACCAGGTAGCTGCCTACAACGATTATGCCAAGGAAAAATAGTTTGAAGAAATGTCGTTTGATCCATCTAAAAGGAGCTAATAGCGCACGCAAAATTTTCAATGTTTTAAGTTATTCCCAACAGTTAATACAATGGTCACATGTTATGGTTACTATTCTTGCTGATACCTTAGTCGAAAAGACTGGACAAAACTTAGGCATGTTTTTAGGCTAAACGTTCAACTCTTTTTTACAGTCAAAGGTTTTTATGAAAGTCACTATTGAAGTTGATTTATCACCCGCCGAAGCCAGAGAAGTTTTTGGTTTGCCCGATTTTAGCCAGATTCATAATCAAATAACAGAAGATATGATTAAAAAGTGCCAACAAGATCCCACCAAAGCGTTTGAAACCTTTATTAAACCCGCGATGGAATCAGGCATGTCAGGATTTGCAGCCTACCAAAAAATGTTAGCGGATTTTATGACCAAAACATCCACCAAGTGATCAACATCACCCAATATAAGGCCAAAAATTATGGGTTCAGATGAAAAAGATGTATTAAAAGTTATTGATAAATATGCGACCGTTTTTAATGCTATGGTCCAGGATATTTTCGCCAGAGCAGGCAAAGAATCAGGACAAACTGCGCCTAATCCATTTAACTTTGAACGCTTACAAAATCTTCTTGCGGACGAAACTAAAGTCGATATGTCCAAATTGGTCAATCAACAATTTGACTATATTCAAAAACAAAGCGAACTCTGGCAGCAGGCATCTAAAGCTCTCATGGGAGAAAAGCCTGAAACAGCGACAAACGGGACCAATCAGAATAAAGACAAACGTTTTAAACATGCTGACTGGGAAAATAATCCTGTCTTTCACTATATTAAAGAGTCCTATCTACTAAACGCCGAAATGCTCACTAACATGGTAGATGCAGTTGAATTTACCGATAAGAAAAAGCATCAACAAGCGCAGTTTTTTACCCGTCAATACGTGAATTCTTTGTCGCCAACAAATTACATTCTGACTAATCCTGAAGTTTGTGATGAGATTATGGCGACTAATGGCCAGTCTCTTGTAAAAGGCATGCAAGCTTATTTGGAAGATCTTGAACACAGTCCGTTGGAAGCATTAAAAATGCGCCAATCTGACGCATCGGCATTTACGATTGGTGGTAATTTGGCTAATACGCCAGGGAAAGTTGTATTCCGTAACGATATCATTGAACTGCTACATTACACGCCGACAACTAAAACAACTCATCAAACGCCTATATTAATTACCCCACCATTTATTAACAAATATTATGTAATGGATTTAGAACCCAAAAAATCATTGGTGAAAGGGCTATTAGATAGTGGTTATCAAGTATTTATGATTTCTTGGGTAAATCCTGAAAAAGACTCTGCCGATACCGACTTTTTTGATTACATGCGAGAAGGACCGATTACGGCCATAGAGGTAGTAAAAGAAATCACCAACAAAAAACAAGTGAATCTGACAGGTTTTTGCGTCGGCGGCACTCTGTCCGCCATCACAGCAGCTTATCTAAGGGGTAAAGGTGACAAGAGTATTAAATCATTGACCTTGTTAACTACCTTGTTAGATTTTCAGGAACCCGGTGAAGTAGGCAATTATTTCTCTGAAGAAATGCTGCCAATGATAGAGCAAAACGCCGAAATAAAGGGAGTTTTCGATGGTCGTATTATTGCAATGAGCTTTAGTTTATTGCGCGAAAATAATTTGTTTTGGTCGTTTTTCATTGAAAATTATTTAAAAGGTAAGGATCCCGCACCTTTTGATATTCTCTATTGGAACAGTGATTCTACCAATATTCCAGCGGCTTGTTTTAAACAGTATTTACGCATGACCTACTGGGAGAATGCACTTATTGAACCTGGCAAGGTAGAAGTCGATGGTATCAAGATTGATCTTTCCAATATCGACATGCCAACGTACTTTTTATCCTCAGTTGCTGATCATATTGTACTTTGGCAAGCCGCTTACGAAGGTACAAAATTAGTATCAGGTAAGCCCAGATTTGTACTTGCGGGTTCTGGACACATTGCAGGTGTCATTAATCCCATCGATGGCGGCAAATATCCCCATTGGATAAATGACGAGCTTCCTGAAACAGCGGAAGATTGGCAAAAAGGAGCTCAAGAACAAGTGGGTTCGTGGTGGAAAGACTGGCATGCATGGTTAAAACCGCATTCTGGCACTAGAGTTAAGCCTATTGTGCCAGGTGAACATGAGTTTTATCCGGCATTAGAAGATGCGCCCGGACAATATGTTAAGCGTATTTTAGATTAGAGATTATATTCGCCTGATATATCAAAACGCTTATGCTGATAGCTTTTTGCACAGAAAATACGTATTCTGTGCAAAAGCTTACAAATTTTGGATTGATTTTGGTCGTTATAAAAAAATACCCTAATAGAAGACTTTACGATACTTCAGCAAGCAAGTACGTTAACTTAGAGTATGTAAAAGCCCTGATCAACAATCATCAGGAATTCAAAATTGTTGATTCTAAAACTGAAAGCGATATTACCAAAAGCGTGTTACTGCAAATCATCAGTGAATCAGAAACCAATGATGCTGAATCTTTATTAACAGACGCTCTATTGAAACAACTGATTCGTTTCTACGACAGTGATATGCAAGTGTTTGTTCGTCAATATCTAGAACAGAGCATTCTTCAATTTATTGATCAACAAGATAAAGTACAGGGCATGATGAAAAATATGGTGGAAAAATCGCCATTCAATGTGTTCAACCAGATGATGGAACAAAGCTTTCAAGCTTGGCAAAAGAAACGTTAATCCAGTTTAATAAATTAAATATTGATTTATTTCAATAAGTTACCTTAAAACCACTGAAAAATGTTGCACTGCAACAAAATAATCCTTGATCTGATTCTCAAATTGGTTATTATTCACACAACAGCGATGTTGCAGCGCAGCAATTTGTAATTTCGCAATGAATCAATTTTTCGGAGGATACCATGTTTGGCAATTTTTCAGAACAATTCAAGAAATCTACAAAACCTGCTAGTTCATTGTTAGAAATGAACGCCAAGGCGATGACAGATATTGCTGGTCAACAAACACTCTTTTTCAAAGGGTTGATGGATGACAGTAAAAAATTAGTGGAAACCGTTACCACACAATCTGAATTGAAAGGTGTAATAGCAGCCCACTCTGTTTATGCAGAATCGATTCGCGAACGTATGTCCAGTGCATCCAAAAGCACTTACGGAACATTAAACGAAGTGCGTGAACAAATGACAGAGCTGGTAAAAGGAAGCATTGAAGAAGCTTCATCTGACGCTAAACAAGCAGTTGAAAAGGCGGTTGAGAAAGTAGCTACTGCGACTAAAAAAGCAGAGACAGTAACAAAAGAAGCAGCGAAAGCAGCGCCGGTTGCTAAACCAGCGGCGCCAAAGAAAGCGGCGCCAAAGAAGGCACCAGCAAAGTCGACAACTAAAAAAGCGACTACCAGCACTGCAGCTAAGGCTACGACAACGACTAAAGCGGCAGCAAAGCCAGCACCTAAGGCTACTGCTAGTAAAACAACTGTGAAAGCGGCACCTAAACCTGAAGCTACACCAGCGGTTAAACCAAAAGCCAAAGTTGCGGATTTAAAGGCTGACGAAGTAAAAGCCGCACCTAAAAAAGATTAATCAATTTAAAGTCCATTAGGAGAAACTATTATGTTTGAACAATTTAATGACCAACTTAAAGAATCAATGAAGCCTTATTCTGAATTAGCTACTTTGAACATGACTACCATGCAAGAAGTTGCAGAAAAGCAGAACGCTTTATTCACTAAAATGCTTAGCGAAGGTGTTGCTTTTGCTGAAAAAGCAGGCCAACAAAAAGACGTAATGAGTCTTGCTGAAGCTCAAAAAGCTTACTTCGAGTCATTACAAGAAACTATCACTGAGTCAGCTAAAGAAACTTACACTTTGGTTTCTGGTGCTCAGCAAAAAGCAGGTTCAATGCTTAAAGATTTAAGCGAAGAAATGACTGCGAAGTTTCAAGTAGCTAAATAATACTAATGGCTACCCTTTGGGTAGCCTAATTTGCTATGAAATAGTATAAACTTCAATCCTAAAGACGCTAACCGTCTTGATTGGAGTTTTTTTGTAACTGGAAGGTGTATTATGCAATATCAAGCTTATGACATTATGGCGAGAACGGGTCAGATGATGACCGAGGGATTGAGCATTGTGAACGATATGGTTTCTCATCCGCTTAACCCTATTGCACATACCTGGACGGGTAGAATGACAAAAGCGTCACTGGAAACAGTGATGAGGTTAACTCAGCGTTATGACAAGCTTGGGTTTGACATTGAAGAGGTAAAAACGGATAAAGGTGTGGTTAAGGTTCAAGAAGAAATTGCACTAGCCAAACCATTTTGTAACCTCATTCATTTTAAAAAATTAAGTAATCCCTCTAAAAACCGAGTCTTGCTTGTTGCTCCTTTATCTGGGCACCACGCAACACTGCTCAAAGGCACAGTAGATGCATTGCTGCCTGACCATGAAATTTATATCACAGATTGGGCAGACGCCAGAGAAGTGCCATTAGAAGCCGGACCTTTTAGTTTTGATTGCTATGTTTCTTATTTAATTGAATTTTTGAATCATTTGGGTGAAGGCACGCACATGATTGCGATCTGTCAACCAACTGTGCAGGCTTTAATTGCCACTGCAGTTATGGCAGAAGAAGGAAACAAAAATGTGCCAGCATCATTGACCCTAATGGCTGGTCCTTTGGACACTTCGCGCAACCCTACGCGAGTAAACGAGTTTGCTCATGATCATTCCATGGCTTGGTTTAGAAATGTAGCCATTATGCAAGTTCCGGTCGGCTATCCCGGAGAAGGTCGAAAAGTATATCCAGGCTTTATGCAACTTGGCGGTTTTATTTCCATGAACAGCCAAAATCACATGAAGAAGTATGCGCAGTTCTATCAAAACCTGTTGTTCGGTCAAGAAGAAGATGCTGATCGTTTCAGAGCTTTCTATGACGAATACATGGCAGTATTAGATATGCCAGCTGAGTTTTATTTGGAAACCATTGAGCGCATCTTTAAAAACAATGAAATTGCTAAACAAACCATTACCTATAACGGCAAAAAAGTGAACTTTGATGCCATTAAGGAAACTGCGTTATTAACTGTCGAAGGTGCAAATGATGATATTTGTGGTTTGGGGCAAACGGAAGCTGCACAAGACATCTGCAAGAATATTCCGAAAAACATGCGTAAGCACCACGTACAGGTAGGTGCAGGACACTATGGTATTTTTAGTGGCTCTATGTATCGTAAGAATATTCGACCAATAGTGACCGAATTTATTCACAAGTACGAGTAAAATTGCATTGAGACAATGAAACCTTTTGGGTAAAGTGCAAACTAACTTCTCATAAGGTTGTTTATTTCAAGGAAAGTCTTTGAAAAATATTGTTTCTTCTATCATTATGTTGGCTGGCGCGTTGAGCGCCAGCGCAGCTCAAGCCAATGAATTAGCCGCTGAGATTTCAGCTCAACAAGCGGCCTTCCCTGTTTGCCTGACCGAAAAAGCAAGTCAAGCTATCGACAACGGGGTAGATCCACAAAGGGTCAAACAAGAATTTGCCAATCTAAATTTTGTGCCTCGGGTTATAGAGCTAGATCGTAGTCAGCCAGAATTTATATCCACATTTCCCTCTTATTACTCCAAACGCGTTAATCAATGGCGTATTGATAAGGGAAAAGAAAAATATGCTGAGTACAAAGAGTTTTTAAATGAACTCACTCGCAAATATGGTATTCCCGGTCATTATTTAATTGCATTTTGGGGCCTTGAAACTAACTATGGCGGCTACAAAGGGAATATGTCTACGCTAGACTCCCTAGCGACACTTGCTTGTGACAAACGTCGAAGTGAGTTCTTCACGAAAGAACTTTTTCTAGCGTTAAAACTCATGGACCGTGAAAAACTAGTAAAAGAAGAAATGCAGGGTTCTTGGGCGGGTGCAATGGGACACACACAATTTATGCCATCATCTTATACTAGCTATGCTATTGACGGAGATGGTGATGGGGTAGCAAATCTATGGAACAGTGAAAAGGATGCCTTAGCATCGGCCGCTCACTTTTTGTGGAAACTTGGCTGGCAGCCTGGATTGCGCTGGGGCAGAGAAGTGTTACTACCTGAGGGATTTGACTATAAGTTAGCCAATTCCGATCGTAAAACAGTAAATGAATGGCGTAAATTAGGTATTACTCGAGCCAATGGGAATTCTATTGGAGACAGCGATATTATGGCTAAATTAGTCGTCCCAGCGGGCCATCAGGGTCCTGCGTTCTTAGCCTATGATAATTTTAAAACCATAATGCGTTGGAACAATTCAGAGTTTTATGCAATAGCGGTAGGAAGATTGGCCACCAGAATTAAAGGTGGTACCGCATTAGTAGCAGAATTACCCGACATTCCGGCCTTTAGCATCAGTGAAATGGCAGTCGTACAGCGTCGTTTAAACGCCTTAGGGTTCGATGTAGGCGTAGCTGATGGTGTAATGGGTCCAGCTACTCGAGAAGGAATTCGTCAATTTCAAGCCGCGAATGGCTTGGTTGCAGATGGATTTCCTTCACCTCAAACCCAAAGTTTGCTAGCAGAAAAATCCAACGGCTAATACAAAGGTGGCGGCAAAGAAATTGCTTTGCCGCACTTAATCCTTAATACATATGCTGGCCACCATTGATAGACAAGGTAGAGCCTGTAATAAAGCTAGACTCATCATCTACCAAGAAAGCAACACTATTGGCAATGTCCTCAGGTCGACCTAAACGTCCAACCGGGATAGTTTTGATAATCTTAACCAATACCTCTTCAGGCACAGCCCTTACCATATCCGTATCCACATAACCTGGAGCAATAGCATTTACCGTTATTCCTTTAGCTGCATTTTCTAGCGCTAAGGCTTTAGTAAAACCATGAATGCCCGATTTAGCGGCAGCATAATTGACTTGTCCGTACTGACCGGCCTGACCATTGACTGAGCCTACATTGATAATACGTCCAAAGCCGCGTTCACGCATACCGTCAATAACTGCTTTACATGTATTAAAACAAGACGCCAAATTAGTTTGAATAACCGCGTCCCACTGCTCGAAGGTCATCCTATGCATAGTACCGTCGCGGGTAATACCGGCATTATTTACCAGTACATCAATATGCCCATATTCATCTTCTAGCTTTTTCACCGCAGCTTGCACTTCATTAAAATTCGAAACATCAAACTTAACGGCGGGTATTCCGGTACGCTCTGTGAACTCTGCAGCAACAGAATCGTTGCCGCCGTAATTCGCAATTACGGTATAACCTTTATCTTTAAGTGTCGTACAAACAGCTTCCCCAATACCCCTGGTTCCTCCAGTCACTAAGGCTACTTTTGGCATCATGTCTTCCTTTTTTGGTTAAATATTTGTTAATAAATATTATCTTTACCTTTATATCTGTTTATTCTTTATACGTTAATGCTACTTTAGTTTAAATGTTTAATATGACACTTCTTATCTAGATATAGAACAAGTTATATCTAAGTCAATAAAAGACTTGAGCTTAGGGACATTTATTGTGTTAGATTACACCCAATTTACCCATGCTTAGACATTAGTCGAGTATCTGTTTTACAACAAAGTTTTTAGAAATTCTAAGAGGACAAGTTTTGACTTCTGCTATTCGCATCATTATTGATTGCCCTGACAAAATCGGTTTGGTTGCCGCTGTTTCCAATTTTCTATCGCAACACAGGTTAACTATTTTAGAAGCAAGTCATCATACGGATGCTAAAGTAAACCGTTTTTTTATGCGCCATGAAGTCTTGCCAGATAATGCTGATTTCGATTTCGAGCTTTTTACCCAAGAGTTTTCTCAACTTGCCCAAGCATATTCAATGAATTGGCGAATGCAGCCAGCCGATATCAAACCCAAAGTGGTGTTGTTAGCCAGTAAAGAAGCTCACTGTTTAAATGATGTTCTGCATAGATGGCACACGGGTGAATTACATTGTGATATTGCTTGTATCATCGCTAATCACGAAAAAATGCGTCAGTATGCTAACTGGTACGAATTGCCTTTCCATTTTATTGATTTTAAAGATAAACAAGCAGCATTTGCTGAAGTAGATTCTTTATTAGATAGTTATCAAACTGATTTGGCGGTACTTGCGCGCTTTATGCAAATTTTACCTGATACATTATGTGAAAAATGGGCGGGGAAAATTATTAATATTCATCATAGCTTTTTACCTTCATTTGCTGGGGCTAAACCCTATCAACAGGCTTATGATAGAGGGGTGAAACTTATTGGTGCCACCTGTCATTATGTTACCAAGGATCTGGATGAAGGCCCTATCATTGAGCAAGAAGTCATGCGCATAAATCACAGTGACACAGTCGATGACATGGTCAGAAAAGGAAAGCGTTGTGAAGTTGATGCTTTGGCTACAGGTTTAGCCTACCATTTAGAAGACAGAGTGATAATTTGTGACCACAAAACTATAGTATTCGACTAAGCTAGTCGAATACCGAATCTTGCTTGGCTACATAGTTATCTAGTTCTTGACCGTTTAAAGGTCTGGAGAAATAAAATCCTTGGGCGTATTGCACGCCCATTGATTTAATAATTTCAAATTGCACTTTGTTATCCACGCCTTCGGCAACTACTGGAATGTCCAGTTGCTGTGCAATTTCAACAATTTTTTGAACAAAGCTACTGCGAATACTTTGCATTTCAATCCCACGAATAAAACTCTTATCAATTTTAATGTAATCAAAGTTTAATTGTCGAAGTTGCAAGATATTTGCGTAACCAGTACCAAAATCGTCTATGGCAATTTCAATGCCCAAAGATTTGATCTTATTCATCACTTCTAAGGTGAGATTTGATTGAAATGGCTCATCTTCTGAAAGCTCAAAACAAATAGTAAAGCGTGATTTAAATAATTCCGCACTGTTGGCGAGTTTTTGATAAGCTTCTTCAGTGCCATCCGTTGAAAAAACGTTAAATGATAATCTAAAGCCTTCTGGTAAATTGGTCTGGTTTAACAATGCTTTATGCGCGGACTTAAGCATGGCTCTGGTGAGCTCTTTGGTTAACCTAGCTTTTTGGATCAAGGGTAAAAAGGTTTTAGGGCGCAAGGTTCCTTGACCATCTTGCATTCGAGCAAGCACCTCACAACCCACAACTCTGAAGGTATGAACATCCACTATTGGTGAAAATAATGGATAAAAACGCTTTCGTTTCAACCCAATTTTCACACGACGCTCAGTCGAGAAGAGATAATTAATCCAACGCAGCCAGAAAACAAAACTTAGCGACATTAACAAAATCAATATGAGTACGGCCGCTGTCAGTTCAAAACCAGACACTAAGCGCCAAAAGTTTTCGATAATTGCGAAACAGTAAGCAGTATGCGCTGTACACTCAATGTAAGTAACCATAGGAAAATTCACGGAAGAATTTTCGTTTGTTATGGCTCGATACAAGCCCCTCTCACCATATAAAAACACATGCTGATTGTCGTCTTGATATATCCATTCCCAGCGATAAAGCGCATTATCAAAGGCAAAGATTTCCTGAGGATCTAGTACTACGTGGTAACGTTTTTGTTTAATTGCATAGATATTCAGATTAGGTGCTATTTGTGGAAATTGTGGGTCCAGCCATACCTGATTATTGCGTATAGTGACAAAATCCGGCGTTCCCATATCAAACGGCGTTTCATATAGTCCTTTACTGGTATCACACACCAATTTCCCGGCATAGTAATGCCCTATTTCTTTTATATACCGAGAAACAAACACCTTTTTACGCATGTCTAATAGTTTATTCTCATTGCATTCAAAGCTTGCAGATGAAAGTGCGTTTTGTTCTGAGTTTGCAATGTTATTTTTATTCAGAGATGCAAGAGAATTTGTTGTCTCATAAAACATGACATCAATAATAGCCGTTAGTTGGTGAGCAAACTGCATTTGTTCATTTTTGATTTCTTGTGTTTTGACTAAAATTAGTAGCACAAATCCCAATAGTGTAATTACACTACTGCTCAAAAATGCTAAAATGATGCGTTTTCTTGATAACGCCATGTTACTCACAAACAGACTAGATAAGAGAGCAAAAAGTAACACTAACGTAAGTGATTTGGCAATAAATCGTTATCAATCGTCTTTTATTTGCGCAATTAGATGGTAAAAAATATAAAAAAGACCTGACAAGTTTCACTTCTTTTAACGATCAGTCAGATATAATCCGCTGCAGATAGTCTAGAGTTGTTTTTACAGCACCGGCGTTGGCATTGAGCATTTGCTCACCGGCCAGACCATCTTTGTAAGCCTTATCTGGATTCGCCAACCAAGTGTTAAACAGCTTATCTAACGCTTTATCATCTTGAGTTATAATTAGCGCGCCACATGTTTCTAGTTGACTGCAAATTTCCGGATTATTAAAGATACTTGGTCCCATCACCATAGGTTTGGCATACAAAGCACATTCTAACGCGTTGTGCCCTCCTTTAGGTGCAAAACTACCCCCGATAAAGGCGATATTGGCGATGCTATAACAAGCTTTTAGCCAGCCCATTGCATCTATCAAGAGTATATCCGGTGAAACCTCTGACGATTGTTCACTGAAACGGGCACAAGTAAAACCACTTGCCTTACAAAGACTATAAACATCATCGAATCTATGGGCATGACGAGGTACCACAATAAGCACAAGATCTTCAAAATCCTGTTTTAACTTTTTAAACGCATTTAACACTATAGTTTCTTCTGGTTGGTGAGTGCTCGCAGCCACCAAGATTCTCTTATCCTCTAGGCGCATTCTTTGTTTAAGAGATTCACCTTTGTCTTTATCCAGCGGGTTATCTTGAATATCAAACTTGGTATTCTTGCTTAATTTAACTTGGTGTTTGGTTAAGCCAAGAGATAAAAAGTTTTTATAAGAAATGTCGTTTTGGGCACAAATGACATCAAATTTAAGTAAGGTTGGCCGGTAAAGGCCACTAAATTTTCGATACATACCCACTGATTGTTCGCTTAATCTTGCGTTCAATAAGCACAGGGTAATTTTACGTTGCCAACAAAGATTCACTAAATTTGGCCATATTTCAACTTCTGTAATACAGACCATGGTTGGCGCAAGTTTTTTAATAAACCTCGACACTATAAATGGTAAATCAATAGGTAAAAATAAATGCTGCACCTTGTCTTTAAATAACCCTTTTGCATGCACAGCGCCTGCTATAGAGGTTGTTGTCACAGTAAAGGTTTTGGTTGGATATCGCTGCATCATTCCATCAATTATGCCCTTAGCAGCGTTTAGCTCGCCAACAGACACACAATGGAATAGAAAATCTGTGGGGAGAATACCTTGATGATAAAGCGCGAAACGTTCGGAAAAATGCCGATTCTCTAAACTGGCCTTTTGATCTCCCATACGCAGTTTTTTGCGCATTAAGAAAAGCATCAATGGAAGTAACAGAAATAGCAATACACTGTAGACATATCGCCAAATATGATGATACCAGGTAATGGGAAAAGTCGGGCCTTGACTGCTCATATGTAACTTAGAATCTTTTCTATTAATATCTCTCGATCAAAAGGTTTTTCAATTATGTCATTCATACCAGCGTCGAAACACTTGTTTCTTTCATCTTTAAACACATGAGCAGTTGCAGCGATTATAGGAACATTTCGATAATGTTGATCTTTTAATGCTCGAATAGCTTCGGAACATTCATAGCCATCCATTTCTGGCATTTGGCAATCCATAATAATACAGTCGAATTTTTTGTTTTCAGAGATTATCTCTAGGGCGTGCACGCCATTGTTTGCTACTGAAATATGGGCGCCTGTGGTCATTAAACATTCTTCAAACAATATTTGATTCACCTCGTTATCTTCTACCACTAAAATATGTTTATTTTTCAGTGGATTCACAGAATAAGCCGCTTTTTCTTTTAGTTCAGACGATTTCTCTTGAGTGCCGAGCATATTACCGCTGTTCTTTTCGACTGTTTTCAAAGGGAAATAACAATCAAAACGAGAGCCTTTGCCAAATTCACTGGTTACTTGGATCTTTCCGCCCATTTTTTCCACCAAATCCTTGGTAATAGTCAATCCTAATCCGGTTCCTTGGTAACGGCGAGAGAAACTCATATCCACTTGTCTAAACGCATCAAACAGAACATCAAAATCCTCTTCTTTTATGCCTGTTCCTGTGTCTATGACACTCATAACCAGTTGGTTTTCGCTGTTTATTTGCACTAGTAGCTTGGTTTCACCTTGCTCTGTGAATTTATTAGCGTTAGACAACAGGTTATTTAATACCTGTTCCAACTTACCTCGATCCATTATCACTATTTTAGGCACATCCTCAGCTACAGCAAAATTAAAAGCTAAGCCCTTTTTCTCGGCTGTTAATTTATGGCTAAAGGTCATTTTCTGCAAAAATGCGACTAAATTGATTTCTGATTCAATTATGCTGTCTGCTTTTGCTTCATATTTAGCAAAAAATAACACCTGATTGACTAGTGATAATAGGGTATCCGCGCTGTATTGCAGTGACTCTAACAAGTACTTTTGCTTTTCATTCAAAGGTGAATCATGTAGCAATTCTGCAATGCCTTTGATCCCAGTTAACGGGGTTCTTAACTCATGACTCATATTGGCTAAAAATTGACTTTTTGCCCTGATCCCCTCTTCAGCTTTGCGGGCAGATTCTCTAAGGTGAGTAATATCTTGAAAGCCGCCTTTTAGCATAACAGGAGTTCCTTCACTATTTACTTCAGCTACTCCTACCGCCCTGACCCAAATATCTCGTCCCTTAGCAGTTTTAAAAGGCAATTCATAATCCCAAGGCGTTCCGTCCTCCATACTACGTTCAATCGCCTTTTCAATGATTGGCCTAGACTCATCAGTGTAAAATGAAACCCCTAACTCCAAATTTATTTCGCTGCCAACGGGTAATTCATGGATGCGGTAGACTTCATCGCTCCAAAACATTTTCCCCGTTTTAATATCTACACTCCAATAACCAATTTTGGCTATTTTGGTCACACTTTCTAAAAATGATTTTTTCTCCGTAATTTCTTGTTGCATCAGAAAACGCTCAGTGACATCAGAAAAAGTAAGAAGAGTACCCTGAACATCCAAGTATGACATGATGGGAGAAATAGTAAGGGTAATATGTTTTATTTGGTCGTCTACTGTAACGGTCAACGGAAAACTGACTATTTCGTTATTCTTGATCACTTCAGAAAAAATGTCTGGCGCTACGCCTAAAGAACTCAAAATATGTTGAATTTTTAAGCCAATGAGTTGGGTTCCTTTACTGGACAACATATTTAAGTAACTCTTGTTGGCCCACACCACAGTCTTTTGTTTGTCGATGAGAAGAATACCATCCGGACTAGCTTCAACCAGTTGAATTAAACGTTTATTTTCGTAGATTCGTTGCTGATTAAGATTGGATTCATTATTGTCGACATAGGCATCTCCACCTAAGAATGCATGGCTTAGGGTAGCGACAATGAATTTCTTTCCTTCATTGTTGACTTGTTTTAGACCAATGTAAATTTCGATTTCCTTGCCACTTTTGTGAATCGCAGGAAATGTTTTACCTCCTCCCATCGCCCTTCCAGAAGCATTATCAGCAGCCAAAAAGCGTTGTAAAAACTTATCATGCTCTAACCCATATTCTGAGGGCATCAAACATGTTACTGGTTTATCGATAATTTCTGTTGGTGTATAGCCTAAGATTTCTTGGATAGTTTGATTCGCTGAGCACACTATTCCTTTATCATTCACCACTAATAACGCGGCCGTGCATCCGTTTACCAATTGATTGATAGAAATTGGCAGACGAGATTCTATATTTGGCTCATTTGAATGCATAAAGGCCCTTTTGGTTGCCTCTTAAAAGATGTCAGTAGTTTTTGTCGACTGTCGCTCTACTTTGATACTAGTAGAAGCATACAAAACTATCCATTTAGAATAAATAAATAATTGTTTTTGCCGATAAAACTGTTAAATCAAACAGAAGTTGCTTTGCACATATAGTTAATGACATTAGTATCGGCCGCTCAACATGCCTTGCTTTTAACGTTGCGATATTTAACGCAATGTGATTTTGTCCGACTGACGGTTGAAGGAAACAAGCTACAACGTATAGATTCTGGGGATTTAACCGACCAAATATATGACCTGCTATCTAGTACACAGCGAGATTTCCAACCGGCGACTTTTTATCAAATACCCCAACACCATATCGAACTAAGTATTATTAACCAACATCACGCCCACATAATTGTGAGTGACCCCGACCTTCCTGCGGAAACTGGACATGACAGTCGACGACAAAAAATTGTAGTAAAGCAAAACAACCGAGATATCAATGTCGATCTGGTAAGCATACAAAAACTACCACAGTGGCTGACCGATATGGCAACTCAGTCAAGTGAGGAAAACGCTTTGCAAAGTGCTTTCTTGCATCAACTAGGCGCTGTTGCTACTAGTTTGTCGTTGTTCAAAGCTTATGAAAAGTTCACCCAAGATAGTTTAACCAAATTACAAAGCAGAAATGCCTTACAAAGTGCCATTGATAGCAATATCGACAAAGCTGATATGATTTTATGCATGATTCACTGTCGAGACTTTCAAGTAGTGAACCGCAAGTTTGGCCAAGCCAAAGGCGATATTGTTTTGCATGAAATTGCCACCATCATCAATCAGCAAACGCGGACACAAGACATTGCTTGCCGTTTTGGCGGCGCTTTGTTCGGCATAGCGACCCATGCCAATAGCATTGATGAAGGCAAGGCCATGGCAAGTAAACTGCAGCAAGAATTACATGCCAGACCCTATTTGAAAAACGCGGTGCGTTTATCTTTTAATGTTGGCGTGGCGATCTGTAGTGCAGAAGAAATTGCCCCTGATGATTCTTCAGCTTCCAGTATTTTAATCTCTCGTGCAGAACAAGCATTAAGGGCCGCTCAAACCTCAGATAAACCTTCTGTAGTCATGTGGGAAGCGGGTAAATTTAATCATGATGAGCAAGATTTTAATTATCTTGGCGGCATATTCACCCCAGATAACGTAACTAACTATCGCAATATGCTATTGCTTTGGGATATTTCTTCCATCATTGCCGATGAACATGAATTTTCTAAGCTTCTTATTAGCGTTATTGAGCGCCTTGCTTATACATTTGAATTTAGTTTCGCCGGGATATTATCAGAGCGTCCGGACGCAGGCCTTGAATCTGTTGTGTCAGTGGAAGATATCGATAATATCCATTATTCAAATAATAACCAATTGCCCCTGCAGCAGGAATTACGAAGTCACTTGGCTACCGCAATTACTAACGGTCAGGTGGAAGAAAGCGAAGATAACGGCTTTAAGTATTTACTAATACCTCTTGGTACTGAAAATAAAGAATGCTTTTTTATCATAGGTCAGCATGACAAGTTAGACCTAACCCATGATTCGATTATGCTATTTGCCGGCTTCGCGCGACAAATTGGTAAGGCGTTAAAACGTAGCCAATTAGAAGAACAGTTAAATAAGAACCTTGAGCAACAAAATGCTCGACTTGCACAAGAGCTACAAGAATTAAAATCGGGATTACAGTCCAGTGCTTTGGTGTATCGTTCAGATGTTATGCAACATCTCATGATGCAAACTCAACGGGCGGCGCAAACAGACACAACGGTTCTGATAACAGGTGAAAGTGGCACCGGAAAAGAAAAGTTGATTCATGCGGTGCATAGTTTGAGTACTCGCGCCGACAAACCTTTGGTCATTGTGGATTGTGGATCTATTCCGGAAACTTTGATTGAATCTGAACTCTTTGGCCACATAAAAGGAGCATTTACCGGTGCTCAAAGCGAAAAAATCGGCAAAATAAAAGCCGCTGACAAAGGCATTTTAGTGTTGGATGAAATTGGCGAATTACCAATGTCTATGCAGCCAAAGCTATTACGATTTGTGCAGGAAAAACACTACACGCCCGTTGGCAGTACCAAACAAATTAGTGTAGATGTTAAAATTGTCGCAGTAACTAACCGCAACTTGTTAGCTGAGGTTGAAAAGGGCAACTTTCGCCAAGACCTTTACTATCGCCTAAACGTGGTCACTCTGCATAACCCGCCATTACGCCAACGCCTTGAAGATTTAGAAGTGTTATGCCAACACTTTTTAGCCAAGTTTGCGAAACAATACGATGTTGAACGTAAATATATTAGCGAAGCTACATTTAATAAAATGCGAGCATATGCTTGGCCAGGTAACGTGCGTGAACTTGAAAACTTACTTATGCAAGCTTTTCTACTTAGCCAAAACGATGAAATTTGTTTCGATGATTTACACATAAAAATGCCATCGGAACGACAGAGTATCACCTTAGAACATGAATCTATTGTCGATAACTCCAGATATGAGCACAAACAAGAACCTGACTACATCACTGGCTCACAAGAGAAAGACGCTCCAACATATCCGTCGACTTTATCTAACGTAAATAGAGCTTTTCAAGAGCAATTTCCGGCTAGACAACCGAGTGAAATCTTGGCACAGGGCAAAATCACTGAACAAGAATGGGTTTTCAAACTTTCTAATGCACTACAAGAATTAGTGCAAGAGGTGAACAGCTCAATCTCGTTTTATGATCTCAACATCGGTGATTTAATGGAAAACGCGCTATTTAAAGCATTACTCGCCAAGACTAAAACCAATAAAGAAATAGCGGAAAAAATGCGCATTCCCATTAGTACTGCCAGACGAAAAGCACAGCGAGCGGAAATTGTTAAGATCCCGTCAAAAACGCCCGATGCTTGGAGCGATGTGGAAGATTTACTGCAAGCCTTAGCTAACGGTCAAGTATTGGTAAAAGAACCCTTACCGGCTTTAAAGTTAGCTTTAGTTAAAATTGTACTCAATAATACCACTGGCAATATGACGCGGGCAGCCTCACAAGTTGGGGTGAGTGAGCCCACGCTATACAAATTAAAAAAACAACTTTAATTGCTGACTAATTCTACCGACATCAAGGTATCATGGGCTGTCATATAGAGTGTTTTTTCATCCGCAGACAAGGTGCAATTGGCTGTCGCTTTACCGGTACGAATTTTCGCCAAGGCTTTACCCGTTTGATCAAATACCCAAACGCCACCTGGACCTGTTGCAAAAATATAACCTTTAGAATGCATCACCATGCCATCAGGTAAACCAGGTTCGTTTGGTTGACCGACCATTTCAGCAACATCAAAAAAGACCCGTTTGTTTACCAAATTACCCTTCTCGTTTAGATCAAACTTATACCACTTAGCATCATCGCTATCAGAGGCTGCGACAATGGCAAAACTTTCATCTGCACTTAGGATAATACCGTTTGGATAGAGTATGGATTTGTCCTCTAAAATCACTTCTCCTTCGCGAGTTAATCGATAAATACCGTCGAAGTCCAACGCCTTGTGGGGGTCTTTACGTTGTAGCTTTAATCCATAAGGCGGATCGGTAAAATATAAATCACCATTGGAATGGAACACAGCATCGTTAGGACTATTATAGCGTTTACCTTGGTACTTTGATGTTAGCGGAATGTAATTAGCTTTCGGGTTATCCAAGGGCGCATCCATGATTGAAATTCGTCTATCGCCGTGTTGCATAAGCACTAACTTACCATCGGCGTTTATCAACAAGCCATTGCTACCTTCGCTGGAATCATGAGGCGAAATTCCCGTTGCGCCAGAAGGCGTTAAATACTCAGTAACCCCTGTATCTTTTTGGTATTTATAAAGTTTGTTATTCGGCACATCAGAGAAAAGTAGGAAGTCTCCAGATTCAACCCAAACTGGTCCTTCAGACCAAGCATAGCCATCGCCTAAGAGGTTAATTTTGCTATCTTTTAAGATAATGTCCGCTGCGGCTTCGTCATAAATATCAATGCTTGGGCTTGATTGCGCGTGAATAAAGCTAGAAAAAAATATAAGACTGGCGCTAATACCTGATAGTACAGCGTTACCAATAGAAAAACGCGGAAGTGTAAACATTACTCTTTGACATCCTTGATTGAAAAGATGCCATAGAGTAGCAAAACTTATTCTGCTTGCCACTGTTATATTGGTGTGACCAGCGTAAAAAAATTGTTAAACCTTAAGCTGGGAACTCTTGAAAACTTCAGGCTGGTGGCGCAAAACTCTCACGTTGCCCTCAAGTATGGCTTTTTCAACGTCTGATGTCATGGTATTCATTATCGAATAAGGCACTGAATGCTCGCTCTGCAATATACCTGTCCAAGTGTTACGGCCAGCATCTTTTGACTTGTATAAAGCGTTGTCAGCTAATAAGTGTACTTGCTCCCAAGATAAGGCATCAGGAGTGAATAAACTAAATGGGAATACTGAAAAGCCCATTGAACTCGAGACATGCATGCGCTGTGATAGGCCAATGTTGAAGCCACATTTTGCTATGCTGGATCTGACGCGTTCTGCCAAGGAACTGACTTCATACACATCATTGATTTGACCGACAATAAGAAATTCATCACCGCCCCAACGAATGACAATATCATTCACGCGACAGACTTCTTTTAATAATTCTGCTACCTGAATAATGACCTTATCACCTGCATCGTGCCCATAGGTATCGTTTATAGGTTTGAAGCCATCTAGATCGAACATTAAAAAGAATAATCGAGTGCCAGATGTAGACGTCACCAGATCTTGTTTCAGTTCTTCGTTAAATTTCTTGCTTACCGATGCAACCAATTGAGGTAATACATCCGCTAGATAACGTCTGTTGTGCAGCCCAGTGAGTTGGTCTGTGATACTTGCACTGAGCAATTTGTCGTTCACCTGTTGCAACTCACGAGTACGCTGACTCACCTCTTCTTCCAAGGTTTCACGGTATTTCCGTTCTTTATCTGTTTTTTTCATTTGATATCGGGCGATCAACGCAATGATTAACACCAAAATACTTGCATAGACCGCATAGGCCCAAGGCGATAACCAGGGCGCTGGATGCACTACGAGTTTTATAGAATCCCCGATTTCATTCCACATTCCATCACTGTTCGAAGCGATGACCTGGAATTCATATTCCCCTGCTGGTAAGTTGGTGTAAGTAGCGCGCCGAGTATCTAGGGGATCTACCCATTCTTGATCAAACCCTTTCAGGCGGTATCTATATTCATTATTGTCGGGTGCAACGAAATCCAAACCTACAAATTCGAAGCCGATAAGATAATCCTGATAGGTTATCTCGATTTTACCCTCATCATTTTTGAGAAAATCAGGGTGATAAAAATCATTCAATATTTGAAATCTCGTTATAAATGTCGGCGGTATATGAGTGTTTGCCTGAATATCGCTGGGGTGAAAGGCAGTTACTCCGGTTTGACTGCCCAGCAAAAACTTACCATTGGGCAGTTTATAATAAGAGCCTGAATTAAATTCGTTGCTAAGAAGACCTTGAGCTGTAGTGAACACCTTCATTTCAAAGGTAATGGGATTCATCTTGACCAAACCACGGTTAGTAGTGATCCATAGAAAACCTTCTGTATCTTCCAAAATGCCATAGACAACGTTGCTTGGCATTCCGTTGGCTTGACTAAAGGAGGTATATTCAAACTTAGCTCTGGCAAAATCTTTTTCTTGTAACAGATGTAGACCACCGCCTTGAGTCCCAAACCAAATATTACCACGGCTATCTTCAAAAATGGTCCACACAGATTCTGAGTTTGATTTTTCACTGGCATTATTACCAACTTGGAAGTTAAAAGAGACCTTGGTGTCTGGATTAAAGATACTAATTCCTTTATTCCAAGTCCCAAGCCAAAGTAATCCGTCTCTAGACTCCATGAGGGAAACTACTTTATCAGAATTGATACTCGTTGCATCTTCAGGATCGTTTGTATAGGTAACAAAATCATCGGTTTCGCGATTGTATTTACTAATACCACCGCCAAAAGTAGATAGCCATACATCGTTGTTGTGGTCTTTGATGATGCTGGTTACGCCGCCTTTTTGTAAAGCAGTCGGATCTTCTTTGTCTACATTATAATGCCAAATTTGACCTGTCTTGGGATTGTACCGACTTAATCCAACTGCTCTGTATCCAAACCAGACTTCTTCTTCACTGTAGGTTAACAAAGACATCACTTGATTTTGACGTAGTGAATTTTCATTTTCAGGATCATGAGTTAAATGCTCAAAAGTATTGCTTTGCATATCTAGCAAACTTACACCGTCAGTGGTGGCGATAAATGCTTGATTATCTTTGTAGTGAGAGAAATAGGTTATGTTCGGCCCAATAAGACTAATTTCTTTATTTTCGTGAACTTTGTAATGATCGAATTTTGTATGTGCGCTGTTCCATTTACTGATGCCGTTAAAAGTCCCTATCCAGAGTATTCCGGAATTATCTTGAGTGACATACCTTACTTGATCTGATGCTATGGTATGCTCTGTGCGTACGTCGTATTTTAAGAGGCTAAATTCGTTATCTTGAGTCAAGAATGCTAATCCCGAATCTGTAGCAAACCATATTACTCCGTTATTGTCTTGATACATGTGGTTGACAATGGCATTCGGAAAATCTTTTGCAGTATAAAATTCCAATTTTTCTGGCAGACCATTAAAATTCACGGTATTAAGATCTGCGTACAATACGCCCATTTTTCCAGCACCTAACCACAGGCGATTATTTGAGTCTATTAAAATGGATGTTGCTTTCAGATTACTACGCTCTTTGCCGTGGAATACAACAGGAATCTTTCTTATGCTCCCTGTAATTGGATCAAGAACGAAAATACCTCCTGGAAGACCGAACCATTTTCGACCAGAGCGATCAGTAACACTTGAATATGGAGAAAGCTGTATGGTTTTAGACTCACCATTTTCTTCATAAGTGTATTCTTTATAATGAATAAATGTACTAGTTACAGGATTATACTTATCAATGCCGCCTTCAGTTATTACCCACATGTTTCCTTCGTCATCCCTAGAAATTTCATTAACTTCAGGGTGAGAAATAAAAGTAGCTCCTTCTCCACTAGAATATCTTCTAAACTTACTCGTCTCGACATTTAGTATCGAAAGCCCACCTCGGGTACCAACCCAAATATTACCACTTAGATCTTCATTAATAGACATTACCCATACATTGGATAATGATTCATTATCATTGGGATCGTACATATATGATTTAAATTTATAGCCGTCATAGCGATTTAATCCTTCTTGAGTACCAAACCATAAAAAACCCTTAGAATCTTGAAAAATAGTGGTAATACTTTTTTGTGAGATACCTTCTTTTAAGCCTAAACGCTCAAAACGCACATTATCTGCCGCAGCAAACAATGCAGAACTGAACAACAATAAGCAGGCAACAATCAGCAGGTTTGTTCTATAACTCATAGGTTTTAAAGCTATTGGTTTAACGGATATATGCATTTTTATCGGTCACTTACCTAAATTCTTAAACTTAACTGCTATATAAAATAAAGCCGCTGTTGAAGGTCATTCCACAGCGGCTTATTGTTTTTAGCTAGATTAACGAATGATTACTGCCAACCGTCTTCTTCCACTGGAACAACTGTATTAGGGTCAATAGGTTCTAGTTCTTCCACTTCTGCACTTAACAGATTCATTGCTTCACCTTTGCCCCAATGAGCACCTAATAAATCTAACTCTCCACCTGACCAATGAGCACCTTGCAGATCTAGCTCAGTTAAGCTCCAATGTGCACCGAGTAAATCTAGTTCAGCACCGCCCCAATGCGCACCCAAAAGGTCCAATTCTTCGTTTGCCCAATGCGCACCTAATAGATTTAGTTGTTCAGTACCCCAGTGAGCGCCTTGTAAATCTAACGCTTCAGCCCCCCAATGAGCACCTAGTAAGTCCATTGATTCACGGTTACCCCAATGAGCACCATTTAGTAACATTGAACCATCTTGCATAGTAATTGCAAACTCGCCATCTGCATCTTTCACTACAGGACCTAGGTAGCGTTTCTCGCCTCTTAGGTCAGCTTTGATGTCTAGACCTTTGTTGGCACAGCCTGAAGCCGAAGAGAACACTGCTTCATAAGCGTCTACTAAACCAGCTCCTTGCTCAAAGGGTGAGAAATTAAATCTACCTTCAGTTACTGAAGCTCTAGACGCTGCCATAATGCGGCATTTAACGTCGTCAGGCGAAATGTATGGATTGCTTTGAATAATCAAGGCAGCTATACCAGACACTACAGCGGCTGCTTGTGATGTACCTGAAATTTCAAAGTAGTTGTCACCTTGGCTGCTTTCTTTCGGCTTACGATAAAAATATCTTGCGTCCATTTTCTGGGCAATTTGCGTACCAGGCGCCACTATGTCAGGTTTCACAAAACCATCAAAAGTTGGGCCTTTAGCCGAGAAACTCGCAATACGGTCATCGCTAAAATCAAACGGTGTTTCGTTATCAGCCGCCGCACCTACAGTAATAACATAAGGATTATTGCCCGGTACTGTGATGCCCATATCATCACCAGAGTTGCCTGCAGAAGCCACAACAACAATGCCTGCATCCCATAAACGCATTACAGCTTGGTTGATAGGGTCATCCCAATAACGGCTCATTGGATCAGTTCCAAGCGACATATTTACCACGCGAATAGCATAGCGATAACGGTTTTCATACACCCAATTTAACGCATCTAACACCTTTGAATAACTACTTTGACCACTTGCATTAAAAGCTTTGATAGGCAGTAAAAAAGCACCAGGTGCTATCCCGTTAAATTTGCCTGTATCACTTTGCAACGCACTACCAATAATACTGGTTACATGAGTACCGTGGCCGTTTTTGTCGTCATTATATCGGTAGCTCTTTTTACCTGATATTGCATCGTACTTAACTGCCACTTTTTGATAACCATAAGAGTTTCTAAATATATATTGACCTTCATTGCCACCTAAATTTGCACCACTGTCAATAACGGCAACGGTTACACCATAACCGCGGTAATACATATCATGTAAGCGGTCAGCGCCTACCTGCTCGGCAATATTATTGTTGATGGAATAAGGAAGGTTTTGTTGATTTGGGTTACCCATAGTCATTACAGTACGGTCGTCTTGGATACGAATACCCGCTGTAGATTTAATTTCAGATGCTTGCGCAGAAGTTAATGTCGCAGACACTGCATTAATGATTGGGAATTCGCGGCTGATATCGCCACCAACACTAGATACTACAGAAGCGATGTATTGCGTGTCCTTACCTTGTAAAATGTAAGATTTAGCAACTTCTTCACCACCGTCCTTTTCATGTCCCCACATAGCCGCGGCGATATTTTGAGTTTCATCTTGCTGCAAAAGCAAAACAGAAGCTCCGCCAACCATGGCTGCTGCAAAAATTGCGGTCTTTACTACATTTTTCATAATTTAATCCAATCAACTTCAAAAAGATTTGTTCTTGCTCTCCTCTTTGCACTTAGTGTGCCAATATTGAAATATAATTTATATCATTGTTTTTATTATATATTTTTGATCTATCTTTCACTTTATTAAATTTTGAATAATTCGAAATTAAATTTTTTGTTCATTTTTTTATTCAAAATTCATTTGTATGTTCATTTTTTAATTTCAATTTTTACCGTTCAAAATTTTAGTCAGGAAAATTTATAAAATTTAAAAATTTGCCGATATAGTTGACTGAATTTAAGGGAGAAAGCATGCGTAATCCATTTACGGTGATATTGGTCATTCTATTAATTATTTCATTTACCTACTCTATCTTCGTTTTACACATAGATAGTGAAGACAATAATGCATTGATAATAAAAAATGACAGACAAACAGTAGTCGCAAAGGACTCAAATTCTGAACGTTCCAGTAAAATTCCACCTGCTTATATTCCCAAACCACAATTAAAACCTTCGATCAATAAACAACCAAAAGCCGTGACAGAAGAGCAAGGCCTGCCAATCGCAATAAGGTTAATGGGAATAAATGCACAAGAGCAAAAAGGCTTATTTGAATCCGGCGGCCAGCTTGACGAATATATTGTGGGCGATTCGATGTTTGGCTACGACATTGAATTCAATGCCCTAGATAAAGAAACAGCTACCCTTAGCTACCAAAATAAGTCGTTCATATTAACATTGAACGGCGATAATTTGCTCATTGAGGAAGATCAGCAAAGTTACGAGGAACTCCTTGCTATGTCGCCTTCAGAAATTGGCACTCGACCTAAAATCGTTGAGCACTTTGTGACCTTAACTGAGACCCCATACATTGCCGACGGTATGATAGTCTCCCCAGGCATTAATCCTGAACTGTTTAAACAAGCGGGTTTACAGCCTGATGATGTGTTGCAAACCATAAATGGTTTAAGTGTGACTGTGGAAGAAGATTTTAAAAAGATTCAACGCATGATGCGTAATTCAAATACCTTGGTACTAGTAGTGCAACGACGAGGCCGACAACTTACATTGTATTTAGATATACCTGGCGAAGAACTTAGTATAAGTTTGTAGCATATACTACTTTGCCCCTTATTTTGGTTTTAGTGGCCACAGCATACATTTAGGTGTAGGCGATTAAAATTAAACCACTATTCTACAAGAACGAAACTGATAATCTCTTTTCCAATTCTCAGCTATTATGCTTCTGTTGCTTTCAATATTGCTCATTGTTGTTTATCGTAGATATTCTCTAAGCGATAAATTCCATTCAAATAAAGGATTGAATTAAATTTGAATGAGATATTGTACTGATTGCCATTCAGTACAACCTTGACAAGGGAAGTTATACAATGAATGAAAACATTGACGTTTATGATGCATTTATAAGCCATGCTTCTGAGGATTCCGAACGTGCACTTGAAATTGTCGCTTCATTAGAGCAACAGGGATTAAAGTGTTGGATTGATAAGCGTGATATAAGAGCTGGAAAAAAATACGCTGAAGAGATTGTTAGAGGTGTTCGACAATCACGATGCGTAGTGGTCGTAATCTCCCGCCATTCAAATGCATCTGATAATGTGGCAGCTGAGGCTGAAGAAGCGAGAAAATCTGGAAAGCCTATTTTTCCAGTTAGAGTAGAAGATGTTCAACCTTCAGAAAAACTTACCTTTTATGTCTCAATCAATCAGTGGCTCGACCTTTGGAATGCAGATAAAGTTGGAAAGCTCGAGCAATTGGCAAAGTCTATTGTCGATCCTGAAGCACTCGCAAATTCAATTATCCCAAAACCCTCCAATCTTCTTCAGTATTTAAAAAACAACCGGCTTAGCTTACTAGGTTTTGCAATCTTGAGTATTACTATTGGTGTTGGTTTTTGGATGATTAAGGCTGATATAGGCGATTATGCCAATCCGTTTGGTGTTGAGTTACCAGAAAATATAGATCCAGAGGATTTTGAAAAAGAGAATATAACCGTTATTGCTTCCCCTTCCGTTAGCGAAATAACGGCTTTCGTTACTTTCACCGTTATGCCTGATCTCCATTCCATGGCTTACGTACAATTTATAGATGCCGAATATCAATTAAAGTTTAGCAGTGGATTGGAGATTAAACAGTTTAGTCCTCCTGGATTTTCTACCGCCGTAGATACTGGTTTTGATAATATTCCAGATTGGGTTAGTGTACAAATAACTTTAAGAAATGGTGTAGTTATTGGCCCCTTTACCTATGATTTAGGTGGCCTTTCTGAGGATATTTTGGCAAAGCGAAAAGATTTAATAGACAGGGAGAGAATGCGTGAGATAGACATGGAGAAAAAGCGCCTAGATGGTTATTTAGATAATATTAAAGATCGTTTTAGCGAAGGATACGTTGTTCTGTGCTATGAATATTTTGGTTCTTTCTCTCAGTGCAAGATTACAGCAAGTATGGAACTTCCTATCAACAAGACGTTTGAGTCGATAACTTTTTTTAGCGCAGATATAAATAAACCTATTAAATTGGATTTTAATCCAATTCGTAAAAGTCCAGATGTTTTAATTTTGGGATCTGAAGCATCAAATGAGCTGCGATTAATTTTGACGATCCCTTTAAAGGATCTTGCATATTCTGCAGTATTCAGTGATGGTGAGAAATCTGTAACACACCGAGCTGATGCTGACTATCGAGATTCCAATAAAAATTTGACATTCGAATTTGAGCCTTTAAGCGAACATGCGCCTAGGTTGTTCACTACCTCAGAACCATCAGGAGGTTACTACAAAGAGCGTAGCAAATGGTCTCTACTGCCTTTTGTCGATAGTGCGCAGGAAATATATTGGACCACATACGATGGAGGAAAAAACCTACTCGAGAAAGGTGAGATAGGACAATTTCAAGCTAAACGCATATCAGCCCCTGAACTAGGAGTTACCTATGATGGGGCGGATGGATCTATCCTACAACTATCAGTGATAGATAAAACAGGCGATGCTGAAACTTTTAAGTATAAAGCTAATTGGGCGGAGTGGATTCCATCGGCGGCAAGTGCTTCAATAAAATTCAGAAATAACTTTATCCAATGTAGAGTACACAAAATACATAATACGATAATTAGATTTACCATATGTGGTATGAATGTATCAGAACCATTTATGCGCGTATTTAATCGGGTTGAATGGGGCTTAACATCAAGCGATTTATCCCTTTACAAAGGCTATGATCTAGATGTTCAATTTAAAAATATGGAAACCGAGATTACCGAGTATTTTGAAAGGAAGAAAAAATCTGGTGAACTGGATGAATCAAGCATAGAAACTCAACAAGAGTATACACGGACGCATATCGAAACATTTAAAAAGCGATTAAAACTTATTAAAGCGAGCAGAGGAACACCAGAGTACTTAATTATGTTAAAAACACCTGAAGCAATTTTCTTTAAATTCTCCTTGGTAAATGGTGAACAATCACCTGTTCTACGAGCTGTTGTTAAAAAATAATATCCAGACGATAAAGCTTTAACTCTAAGAACGAGAATATTTCTGTTGCTTTCAATATTGCTCATTGTTGTTTATCGTAGACATTCTAGAAGCGATAAATTCCATTCACATAAAGGTTTAAATTAAATTTGAATGGGATACTGAACTGATTGCCATTCAGTACAACCTTAGCAAGGGAAGTTATACAATGAATGAAAACATTGACGTTTATGATGCATTTATAAGCCATGCTTCTGAGGATTCCGAACGTGCACTTGAAATTGTCGCTTCATTAGAGCAACAGGGATTAAAGTGTTGGATTGATAAGCGTGATATAAGAGCTGGAAAAAAATACGCTGAAGAGATTGTTAGAGGTGTTCGACAATCACGATGCGTAGTGGTCGTAATCTCCCGCCATTCAAATGCATCTGATAATGTGGCAGCTGAGGCTGAAGAAGCGAGAAAATCTGGAAAGCCTATTTTTCCAGTTAGAGTAGAAGATGTTCAACCTTCAGAAAAACTTACTTTTTATGTCTCAATCAATCAGTGGCTCGACCTTTGGAATGCAGATAAAGTAGGCAAACTCGAGCAATTGGCAAAGTCCATTGTCGATCCTGAAGCACTCGCAAATTCAATTATCCCAAAACCCTCCAATCTTTTTCAGTATTTAAAAAACAACCGGCTTAGCTTACTAGGTTTTGCAATCTTGATTATTACTATTGGCGTTGGTTTTTGGATGATTAAGGCTGATATAGGCGATTATGCCAATCCATTCGGCTTTGAGTTGCCAGAAAATGTAGAACCTGAGGATTTTGAAAAAGACGATATTATTATAATGACTTATCCTTCTGATGGCGGAGTTAGAGCCACTATTTCAATCGGCTTTGAGATCAATTTGAGCGCAGCTGCTGTAAATAAACTCTTCAACGCCCAATATGATTTAAATTTCAGTAATGGAGTAGACATAACCCAAACCAGTCACGGATTGGGATTAATTACAGGTATAGATACTCATCTCGATAACATCCCAGAATGGGTAAGTATACAGATATCGCTAAAAAATGGCGCTGTTATAGGCCCTTTTACTTATGATTTAAATGACCTTTATGCGCAAATTGAAACAAAGAGAGAGGAATCAATAGAAAGAGAAAGATTGCGTAAGATAGAAAAAGAAAAACAACAGTATAATGAATATTTCGAAGACACTAAAGAACACTTTGCCAAAGGTAGAGTTGTTCGATGTTCTGATTATTTTGGGACTCTTACTCACTGTAAACTAGCCGTTCATAGAAGATTGCTAATAAATGAGGTTTTTGATTCGGTTATTTTTTTTAACGTTAAAGAAAATAAGTCGATTCCAGTTGAATTTATGACAAATCAAAATAATCCAGATGTTTTAGTTTTAGAATCTGGTGAACCCGATAAATATCAAGTAATTTTGACTACTTCTTTAGATGGTCTTGAATATTCAGCAAAATTCAGCGATGGTGAGAAAATCACAAAACTCCCAGCAGATACTAATCATCGCCCCTCTAATATGAGTTTAACATTTGAATTTGAGTCCTTAACTAATGACGCACCAAGGCTATTCGCTACCTCGTATCCATCAGGGGGTTACTACAAAGAGCGTAGTAAGTGGCATTTACTACCATTTATCGATAATGCACAGGAGATTCATTGGACCATATTCGATGGCGGAAAAAACTCTTTTCAAAAACAGAGAACTGGAGAATACTTAAGTTACGGTATACCGTCCTCAGAACTAGGAATTACATATGACGGAAGTGATGGTCCTATCCTTCAACTATCAGTGATAGATGAAACAGGCGAAGCTGAAACTTTTAAATATAAAGCTAATTGGGCGGAGTGGATTCCATCAGCGGCAAGTGCTTCGATAAGAATCACAAAGGAATCAATCAATTGTTCAGATGAAGAAGTATCCGGTACAAAGCTCAGATATACTATTTGTAAAATCGACGTACCGGAACCATTTACCCGAATATTTACTCAGGTTGAATGGGGAGTAACACCAAACCATTTGGACTCGTTTGAAAAACATGACCTAGAAGTCGAATATCAAAATTTGGAAGCGCGAATTAATGAGTATTTTGATAGCAAGGAAGTATTGGAACAGTTAAATGAGCGATACATTAAGAACTATCAAAAGTTTGCCAAGTCGCATCTAGAGAAATTAAAAAGTGACGTGAAACAAAGTACTGCAATCGACGAAACTACGGAGTACTTAATTATTCAAGACGCACCTGAAGCAGTCTTCTTTAAATTTTCTCTGGTTAATGGTGAACAATCACCTGTTTTAAGAGTATTCGTTAAATAGGAATGGTCTGCTGAAAATTGTAGCGGAGGTCTAATACAAGCCCCTCCACTACGCCTCCCTAACTTTTTCTTTAGCGACTTCTAGTAATCACTACTTTTGCGGTAGGATTATCAAACCTGTCACTATGATTCAAAACGGATGTCATTAGACCTTCACTGCTTGGGTCCATTGAATTTTCACTAGTAACCACGCCAGCGTGTATGCGTACTGCATCTATTAAATCGTCACGTTGAGCGTCGAAGCCAGCTGCTGCACCACCACCGCCAGCAGCTGTCGCTGCAGGTCCAGGCATGGTATCAGCCGTTTCGGTATTGGCTTCTGTACCAGCATCCCAAGTCACCATGGTAAAGCTTACAGAATCTCCAGGCTGCATGTCGCTGATATCAAATCCAGCGACACCAGTGAAGGCATCATTTGTATCCACTAGCATGGAGGCAACTGTGATGCGCAAATTGTCCGTATCAAGTGTCGGCACTATCAAGGTCAATACTTGACTCTGGTTTCCCGGCATTAATACACCTGCGGTTGTTGCAGCATCTAAATATTGAATGGCTTCGACAGCTTCATCAACTAACATGGATGGATCACCGCCTTCAGCCAACATTTCAACCCCCGTGCTAGCAGCTTGTCCAGGTACAAAGGCATAAAAACCAGGTTCATGAGCAATTGCTGCCACAGGTGCGAATGGTTGACCTGCGGTTAGGTTAGTAACCACCAAATTATAGGTAGCAACCCCAGTGGTTGGCCCTTGTGGTCCTTGAGGACCTTCAGGGCCGGCTGGCCCCTCGGGACCAGCGGGACCTTCTGGACCTGTTGGTCCTGCTGGTCCTATATCACCATCGTCACCAGCACAGGCGGCTAATAACGTAACAAAAGTACCTAAGATGAGCGTCTTAAAAATTGAATTTTTCATCAGGTTCTCCTTAACTTAGGACGCAGGCACTACGATTGTGACTTTAGCAACTGGGTTTAACCATCTGTGTACAGTTGAATCGAGATCACTTGCGCCTGCCGTTGCGGATGTATCACCTAAGGTATTTGGATGAATATGTATGGCACCATCGGTACCATCAACAACTTCTGTTGCAACCGCTAAGTCAGAACCATCAACGTCCTTACCTACTTTAACGGCTACGCCCTCACCGCCAGTTCCCATTGAAGGTGCGATTGGTGGTGCACCAGCACCAGCTACACCTGGCGCTCCGAAACCACCTAAAGGTGTTCCACCAACGCCAGTAATATCGGTACGGGTCATATTTAATTCATCGTTAAGTTCAGAACCAGCATCATAGGCATTTAAATAATAGTGATAAGTACCGGGTTCTGTAGGAATCATAATACTGTCTAAACCTACAAAAGCGTCATTACTCGGTATTATCATGGTTAAAAGTGAAAGATAAGGCTTGTCCATTGTGTCAAAGGAGTAAGTAAGGGTCGTGGAAGGTTCAACTAAGCCGCCAAATTTCATCCAAGTGTTGCTACCATTATCAGTAGCGGCAGAGCCTAGCATTGCTTCGAAATTTTGACCTGAAGAATCAGCATTATCTGCGTCGTCTATAACACCAGCTTCTGCTAACTAGGTAAGTGCCATAGATGCATCTTCACCTACCTCGAATAGGTCTGCATCTGCAGTATGTGCGACAACGAGTCTAGGCGTAAAAAAGACACCTTGAGTTAGATTAGTAATACCTACTTCGACTTCTACCGCTTGTGCCATAAAAGACGAACCTAAGGTAACGGCAGCAATTGCCGACAATGTTTTGAGTTTCATATAAAAGATTCCTTGAGTTGTGTGTTGATTGTCATCAAGGAAAAGTCTGCTAAATAGTTATCACGAAACTATCACGGGAAAGTCACATTTTAATGATTATTTTGTTCAATTTTTTAAACGAATGCAGGAAAACGGCTTGTAAGGAATAGCAGAAGTAGTAAAAGCTCGCCCGAATGGGACTCAGGCGAGTTTGTACAAGGGGTGTTAGAGTATGTTTATTAAACCCGTGGAATTTTTACTGAGGTAGCTACAAACTCGTATTGTTTACCTGCTAAGAAAGTTGTGCTTTGATCACGTAAATCTTGATTAAAATGCTCGGCTTTTTCTTTAGATAATTCTTTTTCAACGAGTTTTCCCATCATAGTCACTGTTTTTCCACTACTGTCTGTAGGAATGAAAAAACCATAATCTTGAAATGAAACTCGAATGACTTGATCCCCTGCTTGGGCAATAAAAAAGCAGCCTTTTTTCTGGCAAACTTTATTAATTTTAGTTTCTACTTTGATAGTTTCGCCTACTGCTACATCATTTGATGCAATAGCGGCTTCTAGTGATATTGTTTCTTTTGAAGCATCTAGTTCTGCGCCAAAAGTTTCACTGGTTTCGTCACTAGCAACTGGCTCAGATAATCTGATGGGTTCATTGGCAACCACTGAGGTTGTCAGGGTTAAGATAAATGCTAAAGCAAGTGCCTTCATAAGTTTCTTCCGTAAATTGTCCCGAAAAGCCATATTATGCTTAAATTTTTTGAATTGCTAGCTTACCTAGGTACTAGGTAACAAATGTTTCATTTGATTCCTAGGATTTTCAGTGTACACTTGTACGCTGAAAGTAACTAATTAAAGATAGACTAATCATGTTACCGATTAAACCTCCAAGCATGCAATCCGGCGAATACTCTGTACTTGAGGAAATCCTTAATGCTGTTTCTCACGCTATTGGGTTTGTGCTTGCCATTGTGGGGTCCATTGCACTTATTGTTAAAGCAGAAGGACTTTCCGATTTAGTGGTCACTTCTATTTACGGTGCAAGTCTAGCTTTTATGTTTTTGTCTTCGTCTATCTATCATGCTCTAAAACATCCCAAATACAAAAGCTATTTGAGAAAAATCGATCACACTGCCATTTACCTATTAATAGCAGGTTCATACACGCCTTTTCTTGTGTACACGGTAGACGGAACTTTAGGTACTGTAGGTTTGATTGTGATTTGGATCGTGGGCTTAACTGGCGTTGGTTTTAAGTTAATCGCAGGGCCTAAATACCCCAAAATAAGTATAACAACTTACGCCATTATGGGCTGGTTAGCTTTATTTTTGATTTACCCAATTTATCAATCGCTATCGGGTGTAGGCTTTACTCTATTGTTAACAGGTGGGATTTGCTATAGCGCAGGGATCCCACTGTATTTAATGAAAAGTCGACATTATTCACATGCCCTATGGCATTTAGCTGTACTCGCTGGTGCGTCCTGTCATTTCTTCGCGATTTATTATCACGTAATCTAAATCCTTAGTCTTTTTTCTTTTGGGTATTGTAACGATCGAACCAGCTCACAATGCTACCCACTTTTTGGATTAAGTGACTCGGTCTTGCAGCTATGCCGTGAGATGCTCCAGGCACTCTTACCATTACCGCAGGCACTTTTTGTAATCTAAGCGCATTATAATATTGTTCAGTTTCACTTATGGGGGTGCGGTAATCAGCGTCACCGGTTAATAGCATAGTTGGCGTTTTCACATTACCCACCAATGAAATAGGGCTATGTTTCCAAAGGTGTTCAGTTTGTTCCCAAGGTAGTCCAGGCATCCAATATTGTGTAAAGAAAGGATATGCATCAGCAGTTAACGCAAAGCTGAACCAATTAATAACGGGCTTGGCGACTACAGCTGCATTAAATCGATTGGTTTTACCGATACTCCATGCGGTAAGTACACCGCCACCTGAGCCGCCGGTGATGAACAAGTTGTCTTTATCAATGTTGCCGGCATTTATCGCAACATCCACCACATCCATCAGGTCGTTGTAATCTTCTGAGGGATAATTGTGGTGAATGGTATTGCCGAATTCCTCACCGTATGAAGAGCTACCTCTTGGGTTAGACCATACAACTGCGTAACCTTTGGCGGCCATTAACTGAATTTCCATAGAAAAGGTATTGCCGTAAGCCGCATGGGGACCACCGTGAATTTCTAGGATTAAAGGGTATTGTTCCGTAGAGTCCTCGGTATAGCCAGGAGGATACGCAATCCAAGCATCAATATTTCTTTCATCTACTGTACTTTTTACCGTTAGAGATTTAATAACGGCAGTTTGTTTATGTGCAAATACATCACTGTTCAAATCGGTCAAGGTTTTACGCTTGCGCCCATCAATTAATACCAAGTCTCCTGGTGCATTATTATTGTTGCTAACAAACACAATAGCGCCGTCGCCAGACAAGGCAAATTGGCCGCTAGTGTAAGGACGACCCAAGGATTGGCCTCCTAGTGAAGCATCAATTTGAGTGATCTTGCCTCGCATTGAGACTTTCGCCAATTTAGTTTCACCAGCATCGAGATAACTAAATACAATGTCATCGCCGTTGTATTGTACATCTTGAATTGAACGATCAAGATCAGGGGTGAGCGACTTAGCTTCATCTGGTGAATCCAAATCTATATACATTAACTGGCTATTTTGATAAGCAAGTTTGCGATCGTTTAACCAGTCAAATAGCAGCCCCTCACCATCTTCAGTTAAAATTGGCGCAGACTCAGGTCCTGCAAAACTTGTGACTTCCTTCACTTCACCTGTATCTACATTTACGGTGTAAATATTTGATTGATTTAAGTTCAATTCCCAATCTTCATCACGCTGAACGCTCAGATAAATCAAAGGTTTTTTCGGATGCCAAGCTAGTGCACCGTTGTGATGGAAGTTACCTTCAGTTAGTTGTCTTGGCGTGCCGCTAGTGGCAGGCACTATGTACAGTTGGTTAAAACCATCTTTAACGTAGCCCTGTCCGTCTCTACGATAAACGGTTTTATCGACGACCTGTGCGGTTCCCGCCCAAGTTGCGCCTTTTGGCGCTGCAGGCATCTCAGTAAAAATAGCTTGTGACTTAACCGGCGTAAACATGCTAAAAGCGATGGCAGAACCATCAGGAGACCAAGTGATACTGCTAGGCGATTCTGATCCTGTCGTCAGTTTAGTCACACTCCCAGTGTCTAAATAAAGGGTGTAAATTTGTGCCCCCATATTGTCATTAGCGACGAAAGCAATGCGATCACCATTTGGAGATAGTACCGGATTCCTTGGACTTGAGTAACTTGGTGAGTCATTAAGCAAAGGAACATGTCGGCCTGAATTTATGTCAATTTTCCACAGGGATGTTGAAGGCGCATCTCGCATTTTATCCATGCTATTGCGCTGATAGACAACGCTTTTGCCATCTTTTAAAAAGATAGGATTTGCAGCTGTTTCAAGGTCAAAAATATCGGCATAATCCAGTACATTCTGGGAACTTTGTTCAGCATGGACTTGAACGCTGGACATAAACAACAGGGAGCATAGAACCAAGGGACGAAACGTCATGGCATTTCCTTTTTTTATTAGTATGTAATTTGAAGATAAAAGAGAGCGACATAGCGCAATAAGCTATTTATAGCGGAAATCCTTGAAAAGATCATTATATGTGCAAAGTAATTCAAAAATGTAGGTAAGTTAATAGGTGATGATTTGTAAATATTTCCAGCTAATTACTGGAAATATCTCTCTGTTGGATTAGGCTGACTATTGTTCAAGATATATCCTACAAGACCGCCATACACATCTATTACTGTATGCAAAAGGATTATCACCCATAGGGATTCAGTGATGATAAAAATGCCCCCTAGAATAAGACCGATACATCCTGTACGAACCACGTTTTTCCAACCTTGATAAAAGTGGCAAAGTCCAAATATTGCACTGCTTAATAATAAGCTCGGGATCAATCCAATATGACTATCCAATACTCCTATCATAAAGCCTCGAAAAAGGAGTTCTTCGCAAATCCCTGCCGATGTAGAAAGACCTCCAATAAACCATTGTAATTCGGTCCTATTGCTAGGTAACATCCAGTCATGATTGTCAGAAACTACCTCGCGAAAGGCTTCACGTTCCACAGGATTTGTCGCTACTATATAAACCGAATATCCAAAGTAGATACATGTAACACAAGTAAATACTAGTCCAAGCCAATTTTTTATATCACCCTGCCAATAGAGTCCTAAATCTGAAAGTCTTAATACATCTATAAAAATCAAATAAATTAACAATGCTGTAGGTAACCACATAAAAAGCATTGCGCTTTTATAGGCCTGAATTTTTGTTTTCCTGCCAGATATTACCGCAAGTTTTTCTTTGTCAGATTCCCAAAGACTATAAATCACCATAGCAATTATGGTGATAAATAATATCCACTCACCAAGTTGAATCTCCATATAGGTTCCCTTAAACAAATTATTCGGGTAATCCTATCGACTAGCTGTTATTAAATATATATATTAGTTTTTTATAATTACTAAACTATTTGTTTATACGATGTTTAACCCTAACGACTTAAGAATCTTTTGCAAGGTTGCTGAAATAGGCAATATGTCAAGAGTTGCCGAATCTGAAGCTAAAACAGTTATGGCAATTAGTAAGCAAATTGGACGCTTAGAATCTAGCTTAAACAGGGCACTTTTTATTCGTACTAGACGACATTTAGAGCTCACCGATTTTGGACAGGCATTTAAATATAAAGTAGAGCTTTTACTAGAACAGTATCAAGACTTGATGGGCTGGACTCAAAACCAAGAAGATCGAGTTACCGGTGAGCTGCGTGTGGTTTGTCAATCGAATGAAGTTATCAAAGATACATTAGTCCCATGGTTGGCAGACTTTACCTCTATGTATCCTGATTTGAACATCGTTATGGATGTGCGCGAAGGCATAATTGATATTTTGCAAGATGACTTCGATATATTTTGGGCTGTGGGAGACTATTTAGGTCAGCGTTTTCCTGGGTTAAAACGCAAGTCGTTATGGGCGTTTGAAAACGGTTTATTTGCATCGCATGACTACTTAACAAAAATGGGAATGCCCTTATCACCAGACGATTTGGAGAAGCATACAGTTATTGGCTATCTACACAACCAACCCAGTAACGTTTTGATCACCCGAGGAGAAGATGGCAATCCACATTATGTAATGCCTAATTGCCAAATCAAGACAGTTGCCGGTTTACTAGAACTTGCAGAATCAGGTTTGGGGGTAATTAACGCGCCAGCTAACACATCAACTATGCAAGATCTCATACGACAAAATAGGCTGGAGCCCATTTTGGAAAACTACTGGTGGAAAGAAGCCGAGGTATACGTTTATTATCATCCTTCGCGACCAACCCAAGCTAAAATACGGGCATTTCTTGATTTTTTCGTTGATAAACGTGAACAATGGAAACTGTAAAGATTCAACTCACTGCAAACAACAAAAAAGCCTGCATTAGCAGGCTTTTTTAGTAAAGATATGTGTGAAAAATTAGCTTAGATGATAGCCGCTTTTTCTACAACACTCACTAATTTCCAAGTTTTGTTCTTAGAAATTGGACGACATTCAGTAATAGTTACTGTATCGCCAATGTTGCATACATTTTCTTCGTCGTGTGCGTGTACTTTAGTAGAACGCTTAATGAACTTACCGTAGATTGGGTGTTTAACGAAACGTTCAACAACTACAGTAATAGTTTTGTCCATTTTGTTACTAGATACACGGCCTTGAACGGTACGAATTTTTTGTTCGCTCATTATTTATCGCCTCCAGCAGCTGCTTTAGACTTTTCAGTTAAAAGCGTTTTAACACGTGCGATGCTACGACGTACTGTTTTAAGCTGGTCAGTTTTTTCAAGCTGACCTGTAGAATGTTGCATGCGAAGATTGAATTGCTCACGAAGCAAGTTCAAAAGTTCTGCGTTTAACTCTTCTACACTTTTTTCTCTTAGATCTGTCGCATTCATTACATCACCGTCCGAGTTACAAAAGTGGTTTTAAACGGCAATTTAGCCGCAGCCAATTCAAATGCTTCTCGTGCTAAAGACTCAGGTACACCTTCCATTTCGTATAAAACACGACCTGGCTGAATTTGGCATACCCAGTATTCAACGTTACCCTTACCTTTACCTTGACGAACCTCAAGAGGCTTCTCAGTAATTGGCTTATCAGGGAATACACGAATCCAGATTTTACCTTGACGTTTAACGTGACGCGTCATTGCTCGACGTGCCGCTTCGATTTGGCGCGCTGTCATACGACCACGGCCAACTGCTTTAAGACCGAAAGTACCGAAACTTACTTTGCCACCGGCAATAGCAAGACCACGGTTACGACCTTTATGCATTTTACGAAATTTCATGCGTTTTGGTTGTAACATGATTTAGCCCTCTCGCTTAGCGCCGCGGCCTTTCTTCTTAGGCTGTGGAGCTGGTTGCTCCTGAGTAAGTGGTAAACCACCTAATACTTCGCCTTTGAAAATCCAGACTTTAACGCCAATGATACCGTAAGTAGTCAGTGCTTCTGAGGTAGCGTAATCAATATCAGCACGGAAAGTGTGTAGTGGTACACGACCTTCACGATACCATTCGCCACGAGCAATCTCGGCACCGCCAAGACGACCGCTTACTTCTACTTTGATACCCAATGCACCAAGACGCATTGCATTTTGTACCGCGCGCTTCATTGCACGACGGAACATAACACGACGCTCTAACTGACTCGAAATGCTGTCAGCTACTAGTTGTGCATCCAGTTCAGGCTTACGAACTTCAGCAATGTTCACTTGTGCAGGAACGCCTGCAAGCTTAGTGATGTGGTTGCGAAGTTTCTCTACGTCTTCACCTTTCTTACCGATAACAACACCAGGGCGAGCAGTGTGAATAGTCACACGAATGCTTTTCGCTGGGCGCTCGATAACGATTTTAGATAGAGACGCGTTTTTAAGCTCTTTAGTCAAATACTTACGTACTTGATGATCGCTATATAAATTGTCGGCATATTCTGCTGTATTAGCGTACCAGGTTGAATTCCATGGCTTACTGATACCCAGGCGTATACCGGTAGGATGAACCTTCTGTCCCATTATCTACTCCTAGTTATCCGCTACAACCACAGTAATGTGACTGCTACGCTTAAAAATACGGTCAGCACGGCCTTTGGCACGTGGCTTGATACGCTTCATAGTCGGGCCTTCGTCAACGAAGATTTTTGCAACAGTCAACTCATCGATGTCTGCGCCTTCGTTGTTTTCCGCATTAGCGATCGCTGATTCAAGAACTTTCTTGATTAGTGATGCGCTTTTCTTCGGGCTGTAGGTCAAAAGCTCAAGAGCTTTTTCTACATGCAATCCACGAATTTGATCTGCAACTAAGCGTGCTTTTTGAGCCGACGTACGAGCAAAACGGTGTTTAGCTAAAGCTTCCATTTATATCTCCTTAACGTTTGGCTTTCTTATCCGCGACATGGCCACGGTAAGTACGCGTAGGCGCAAATTCGCCCAATTTATGGCCTACCATCTCGTCACTGACAAATACAGGAACGTGTTGACGACCGTTATGGACCGCAATGGTTAACCCAATCATATCTGGGATAATCATCGAACGACGAGACCAAGTTTTAATTGGCTTCTTGTCGTTCGCTTCCACTGCAGCCTCTACCTTCTTCAGCAAGTGTAGGTCAATAAAAGGACCCTTCTTGAGAGAACGTGGCATGGTGAATCCTCGCTTTTACTTGTTACGACGACGTACGATAAGTTTATCAGTACGCTTGTTGCTTCGGGTTTTCTTACCTTTAGTAGGAACACCCCAAGGAGTTACTGGGTGACGGCCACCAGATGTACGACCTTCACCACCACCGTGTGGGTGATCTACCGGGTTCATGGCAACACCACGAACTGTCGGACGGATACCTCTCCAACGGGTTGCACCCGCTTTACCGAGTGAACGAAGCATGTGCTCAGCATTACCAACTTCACCGATAGTTGCTCGGCAGTCAGCTAATACTTTACGTACTTCACCTGAACGTAAACGAAGAGTAACGTAAGTACCTTCACGTGCAAGGATCTGAGCGTATGCACCAGCAGAACGTGCAATTTGTGCACCTTTGCCAGGCTTCATTTCGATAGCGTGTACAGTTGTACCAACAGGCATGTTACGCATAGGCATAGCATTACCCGCTTTAATTGGTGCATTTGATCCAGATTGTACTGCATCGCCAGCTTGAGCACCTTTAGGCGCTAAGATGTAACGACGCTCACCATCTGCATAAAGCACTAATGCAATGTTTGCAGAACGGTTTGGATCATATTCTAAACGCTCAATTTTAGCCGGAATACCGTCTTTATTACGTTTAAAATCGATAACACGATAGTGATGCTTATGACCACCACCAATATGGCGAACAGTAATTCGACCATTGTTGTTACGACCACCGTTTTTGCTGTTTTTATCTAGCAAAGGTGCATAAGGAGCGCCTTTGTGTAAGTCAGGATTAACAACCTGAATTACATGACGACGTCCAGCAGAGGTGGGTTTAGCTTTCATTAATGGCATGTCTAATCCCCTTACTCAGCAGCCGCACCGACGAAGTCGATGTCTTGACCTTCTTTCAACATAACATAAGCTTTTTTAAAGTCGTTACGTTTACCAGTTCTTAGGCCATGGCGTTTTACTTTACCTTTGCAGTTAACAGTACGAACAGCTTCAACTTCAACTTCAAACAATTTCTCAACTGCTGCTTTGATTTCCGCTTTGTTCGCGTCTTTAACTACTTTAAATACAAATGTATTTGCACTTTCAGCAGCCAAAGTTGATTTCTCTGACACGTGAGGTGCTAATAGCACTTTTAATAAACGTTGTTCGTTCATGCTAATGACTCCTCAAGTTGCTTAACTGCATCAGCTGTCATAAGCACTTTCTCGAAAGCGATAAGGCTTACTGGGTCGATGCCTTGAACATCACGAACGTCAACTTTGTACAAGTTACGCGCTGATAAGAACAAGTTCTCATCTACTTCACTTGTTACGATTAACACGTCGTTCAATTCTAATTCGTTAAGTTTTGTTAGAAGCTCTTTAGTTTTTGGTGCTTCAACACCGAACTTCTCAACAACGATTAAACGTTCTTGACGTACCAATTCAGACAAGATGCTTTTGATCGCACCACGGTACATCTTTTTATTTACTTTTTGCTCGAAGCTACGAGGCTTAGCAGCGAATGCACGGCCACCGCCAACCCAAATTGGGCTACGGATAGTACCAGCACGAGCACGGCCAGTACCTTTTTGACGCCATGGCTTCTTACCACCACCACGAACTTCTGAACGCGTTTTCTGCGCTTTAGTACCTTGACGAGCACCTGCACCGTAAGCAACAACTACTTGGTGAACCAATGCTTCGTTAAACTCACGTCCAAAAGTGGCGTCTGATACTTCAAGAGCGCTGTTAGCGTCTTTTAATGTTAATTCCATCAGTACACTCCCAAACGTTATGCTTTAACCGCTGGCTTGACGATAACGTCACTGCCAGTTGCGCCAGGTACAGCACCTTTAATTAATAAAAGGTTGTTTTCTGCATCAACACGTACTAGTTCTAAAGACTGAGTAGTCACGCGCTTGTTACCAAGCTGACCAGCCATTTTCTTGCCTTTAAATACTTTACCTGGAGATTGGTTTTGACCAATTGAACCAGGAGCACGGTGAGACAAAGAGTTACCGTGAGTCATACGCTGAGAACTGAAGTTCCAACGCTTGATAGCACCGGCAAAACCTTTACCTTTAGAGGTACCTGCTACGTCTACTTTTTTGGTGTCATTGAAGATTTCAACAGTGATTTCACTGCCCACTTCGATGTCGGCACCTTCGCCGTCAACTAAGCGGAACTCCCAAAGACCACGGCCAGCTTCAACGCCAGCTTTTGCAAAGTGACCTGCTGCCGCTTTATTAACGCGGTTGGCTTTTTTATCGCCAGTAGTCACTTGAAGTGCACGGTAACCGTCAACTTCATCAGTACGTAACTGAGTAACGCGGTTTGGGGTTGCTTCGATAACAGTCACAGGGATAGAAACACCATCTTCAGTGAAGATACGTGTCATGCCCACTTTACGACCGATAAGACCAATCGACATTGTTATTACCCTCTTCTTCTTAGCCTAGGCTGATTTGAACATCAACGCCGGCAGCCAAGTCCAATCTCATCAAAGCGTCAACTGTCTTATCAGTTGGTTCAATGATATCTACTAAACGCTTGTGCGTACGTATTTCGTATTGATCACGTGCGTCTTTGTTTACGTGTGGAGAAACCAACACAGTGTAACGCTCTTTGCGTGTAGGAAGTGGAATTGGACCACTAACTTGTGCACCAGTGCGCTTAGCTGTATCTACGATCTCCGCCGTAGACTGATCGATCAACTTGTGATCAAACGCTTTAAGACGAATACGAATTCTTTGATTAGCCATCGATTAAGCTCCAATCGAAAGAACAAAAAAATTCATCTCTTCGCTCCCTTCTTTCGTAGGAGGAAAAGATGTGCGTAAACCGATAACTCCCTATTGGAGTTCTGTTCTAAGTGTTAATGCTGTTAATTTAATAACTGCTAGTTAATTAAAGAAGTGATAACACTCGTAGACCTAATTAACTAACCACTAACTAATGCCTTGCTGACGTTTCTTATTGAGTTGCCCCTCAGACAGTGGGCGCGAATTATACAGGCATTGGTCACTGTGTCAACACAATAACCAGATTATTTTGCTTGGATAGCCTTTATTCTTTGTTGGGTGCGCTTAAAATAGTAACTGGACATAAAAATTGATTGTTGTTTTTAGATATTGCTGTCGATATATTGCTTAGTCTGCACCCCACATAGACTTAGCCTAAACTGAAATGGACTTGTGGTAATAATGAGAATAGTAAAATTCAACTCGCATTACATAAATGAACAACCTATCACTCTGACGATGCGAGGACGGAGTGATTATTTCATTGCTTATCCTGATGAAATAGCCGACCGGTTGGAGCAAACCAAGTCAAAAGCGAGATTTGTTTCCTATGGGATTGCCGGATTACCCAAGGCAACAACGGGTTATTTATTGTGTAATCAGGCCGCTAACGAAAATCAGTTTGTAAAAGAAGCTAACAAGGTGATAGTTGAAAATCTATATGCAGGTGAAACCGAACGCCTATATAAAAAGTATTTTAGTTCTGAATTGGCATCTGAAATTACGACATTCTATAAGTCGATTGTTGGCAAAGAAGATATCTCTGTGAATCAATAAAAACTGCATTTCTAAACCTCTAACATACTAGCGCGTGTTTATCTCAGATAAAATTTGATTAGCAAGTCTCATCAAGAACAATTCTTTGTTCAAATTTTTAGTCAGTCTGCCGATAGTTGATTATGAAGAGAATTCTCAGTTTTGTAACGGCAATAAACTAGTCCAAAGTGCAGATAAACAAACATATGAAAAACTGCATAATTAATCCTGTTGAACTCGTTATTTTTTGTAGGGGATAAAGCAACCAATGCTCGAACAGGCAGACAGACAACGGATACTCACAGAATTAGCTAGCAGATTGGAGGCCCATCCGACCTTAACTGCTGCTTATCGTGAGGTAGAACCTTTAATTTTAAAGGCCTTTGGTGCTGCCCGTATGTCCTTATTTCAACGTCGTCGTCAACATCAAGACTTAGTCGCAAGATTTAAAACGGGTAAAGAGACTCGTGAGATAAAAGTTCCTATCAGCCCACTATCGATTGCCGGATATGTGGCTATGGCCCAACAATCTGTCATCATTAATGACCCCTACGATGATGAACAATTAAAACAAATCCATTTTAGATTACGCTTTGATAAAAAATTCGATACCGCCAGTCAATTTAAAACTGAAAATGTCATTTGTGTCCCAGTAATCAATGCAGGTGTATTGATGGGGGTAATGCAAGTTATTAATAAAGCAGAAGGTGAGTTTGATAGTGACGATCTCGAACTTGCCACCCGCATTGCTGAAATGCTGGGCAATAAGTTCAGGTATGAATTAGGGGGCACCAAAAATCCGTTCGATTATCTAGTCCATCGCGGTTTAATTCAGCAAAAAGCCCTAGATGAATATTGCCAATCGGATAACACCAGACAAATCGTACAACGTTTAATTTCCGAAGCTAGAATTAATGAAGATGACATTGGTGAAGCTTTGTCTGTTCACTATCAGGTGCCTTTTATTAAATTCTTACCTGATAACTACAATCTTCACCAAGGCAATAGCAAGCTCAATCTATCCTATTTAAAGCGTAATTTTGTTGCAGTCGTCTCTGACGTACGAGAAAACCCCGTGGTTCTCATGTTGGAACCCAACAACGCTGCTTTGTTAATGGAAATCGAAAGTGCATTGGGTATCGATAGCTACGAAATTGCGGTTAGTCTACCCAATCATATTCTGCAATATCTCGGTGAAACAAACGCTGGGGCTGGTCCAGGTGAAATGGATGAAATTCTCGATGAAATCGGGACATCTATGGAAGAAGACGACGACCACAGTGATGAAATGGCTGAAGATGCGCCTGCCGTGGTGCGTTTAGTGAGTCGCGTTTTACAAGATGCAAAACGTTTAAATGCATCAGATATTCACATAGATCCAGAAAAAGGCGCACCAACACGGGTGCGTATGCGGGTGGACGGTGTTATACGAGATATAACTCAGGTTCCAGCGAGTCACCATAGCGCGGTTATTGCGCGTATCAAAATTATGTCCGGCTTGAACATCGCTGAAAAACGGGTTCCACAAGACGGTAAACTTGCATTTAAAATGTCAGGACAACCGGTAGAAGTACGGGTAGCCACTATTCCGACTGTGGCGGGTGAAGGTGTGGTCATGCGTATATTGGCAACCGGCGGTGCCATGCCAATTGAAAAAATGAACCTGATGCCTGAAACCATGACTCGCTTGAAAGAGATGATAAAAAAACCTCATGGTATTTTACTGGTAGTAGGACCAACAGGTTCGGGTAAAACCACCACATTACATGCTGTACTTGGTTATCTAAACACGCCTGAACGCAAAATATGGACAGCTGAAGATCCTGTGGAAATTACGCAGCCCGGCCTTCAACAGGTGCAAGTCAGCGCCAAAATTGGATTTAACTTTGCCGCAGCATTAAGAGCATTCTTGCGTGCTGACCCTGATATTATATTAATTGGTGAGATGCGGGATAAAGAAACCGCTCATGCGGGTATTGAAGCTTCTCTTACAGGTCACTTGGTACTATCAACCCTGCACACAAACTCTGCCCCTGAAACTATTACCCGTTTATTAGATTTAGGTTTGGATCCAGTCAACTTTTCTGATGCCTGTGTGGGTATACTTGCGCAACGACTAATTCGAACACTGTGTCCAAATTGTAAGGAAAAATACACTGCAACCGCAGACGATTTTGTATTTTTGCGACGTCAATACGGGGAAGAGTGGTTCGATGAACTGGATATTGATGAGAATGTGCAGTTACATAAAGCAAAAGGTTGTGAAGCCTGCGGCGAAACCGGCTATAAAGGACGTACTGGTGTTCATGAGCTTTTGGGAATGACCAATGAACTACGCGCATTAGTTTACAAAGAAGCCTCAGTGACTGAAATGAAAGACCAAGCAATGAAAGATGGTATGCGCACCCTTACTCAAGATGCAGTACGCAAGGTTATTAAAGGCGATACCGACATCTTGCAACTACAGACGCTAAGTGGCCATTAGTTTTTCTAGCACCCAATAGACTATTGAAGAACTATTTTGAGCGGTTTGCGTCTGCATGAAAAATAGTCAAAAAAACTTGGAATCTTCAAAAACTCATCATTGTACTGAAAATGACAACCTAATTGGAATTTGTAAAAACACAAACATGAAGTATAATTTAGCTAAGTTTAGCTAAGTCATAGGTGACATATGCAATCGAATATGCATGAAGCAAAAAGTAAATTATCACAACTGGTCGATTTAGCTGTATCTGGGAAAGAAGTTGTGATTGCTAAGGCAGGAAAAGCCGCGGTTAAGTTGGTGCCGTATACGGGAAAAAGTGAAAGGGTATTTGGACAATTCAAAGGCCAATTCATTATGTCGGACGATTTTGATTCCCACGAAATCAATGATGAAATAGAGAAAACATTTGGAATCTAATGGAACGGATACTACTAGATACTCATGCATTTATATGGTGGATGAACGGCGACAGTAGAATGGGTGAAATAGCCAAAAAGTGTATTGCTAGCGCTAGCAACGAGATTTACGTGAGTGCAGCGACTGTTTGGGAAATGTCAATTAAACAACAGATGGGAAAGCTAATTACACCGGATGATATAGAGTCATCGATACTAGAGGCAGGATTTAGCCCATTATCTATTACTGCTTTTCATGGGCAGCAAGCGGGAAGACTCCCACTACATCATAAAGACTCCTTTGATCGAATGTTGATTGCACAAGCCCAAGCTGAAGGGCTAAAACTAATGACCAAAGATGAGTGCTTTCTTGCTTATGGTATTAGAACAATAGACCCCATCAAGTAGCTAGGCGCTCTACCCCACCCGCTTACTTAAAATAGAAGGAGAGAATCCAAACTCTTCGCGAAAACACTTACTAAAGTAAGAGGGATTATAAATGCCTACTTCCAAACTTGCTTTTGTGACCGACATGCCCTGTAAAATCATGGATTTTGACTTTTCTAACCGATATTTACGCAAATATAATCGAAAACTCGTCTGATAGTATTTGCTGATATATCTCTGTAGCGTTTTCTCATGCATGTTTAGCTGATCTGCACAATCTTGCATAGTAAAAGAGGGATTATCGAAATGCACCGATAAACACTGAGAAAAACGCTGCTGAAAGTCCTGCTCATTGGTGGTGTCAACATCTTCATTCTCTAAGGTATAGGTGACTAAAGCCTCTTCGACTTTTTGCTCTGATAATTTGTTTTCATAAATCAAATTGGTCAATAAAGACAGCACCTCTTGACTCGAAACGGGCTGTTCCAAAATATAGTGAATACCACTGTTCAATATATTAAGCCTTTCTTCCATAGAAATAGGTGACACCAAGAAAATAATAGGAATTTGGCGCAACTGCTTTTGATACTGAAAGATTTTTTTTAATTGAATACCTTCGCCGTACTGAGCAGCTAGGTCACACACAATAAATTGTGGAGCTCTTTGTAAAACCAAGCTTATAACAATATCTAGGTTATTAACCGAATGGGTACGCAGCCTTTCATTCAGTTTTCGTTGTAGCTCATGTGAAGCGTTTTTTTGCGGATTAAAAAGAATGATGTCGTAATTTTCAACGTCATTCAATGCGTCATGTTCAATGGGTAAGTTTTCTGCTTGCTGAGATGCCGCAAGAGGAAAGCTTGCTCTAATACAAGTGCCATAGTCCAAGGCACATGCAATCTCTAAATCACCTCCCAATGATTTAAGTGCCGTAATTATACTCGGTAAGTCAATAAAACAATTGGCATCTGTATAGCGCCGGAAATGAGGTTGACGGAACATTGATTGGGCATAAATTTGTGACAGTGATTTTTCCGACAAACCCCTACCATTGTCCCTAACATTTAATACAAAACTACCAGCAACGACAATACCCGATACAGTAATCTGTGTACCAGACGGGTTATGGACAATAGCGTTAAGTATGAGTTCTCTTATAATTTTCTGTAGAAAGGCTTGAGGCATGTCGATATAAGCGTGGTCAATTTGCGTTACAACCAACTTGCATCGATGAGCTTGTGCATAGTTGCTTAGGCTTTGCATAGTCTCAAAAAAATGCTGTCTGAACGAAATCGAAGAGTCCGCTTGTTTGGTCTTATTTTGTGATGGCTTTTTGGGCGCGGATCGCGCTAGCTTATCGGAGATCGAACGTAATTGGGCTATCTCATTTCTTAAATCTGTTTGATAAAGCGGTAACCCTTGCTCATCAAATTGATGTGCACTGCGGGATTTGATCATGTTAGTGACAACCGCTTTTAATTGCGCTGAAATTTGCTGGGCATCAATGTGCCTCGAAACTCTAGCTTGAGGTTCAATGCTACCTGTAAGTGAAGACTTATAACGTGATAATTGCTTTCGCTGTACTAAAAGTACAAGAGAGAGAACAACTACGACAATAACCAGTCCAATTTTGATTCCAAATTCCATTTTAGCTTATCCGTTTACCGCTCCTACTTCCGCTGGTGGACAAACCAGCTTGTTTGATAATACATCAATCTTTGTATAAATAAAGTACCATGCCCCCACAAAAATGAACCTGCTTGTTAGTACAGTTTTTGAATTACCTAGCTTTTCAGAACTAAAACAATAACTTCGCCTCAATCGTAGGCAATAAACAAAACCCCTCTCAATTTAACTGTTTTTTTATACAGTAATCATGCTATAGTAATTTTAGAAATTCATTTCAGACAAGAGAAGATGGGAGACACTGTATGCCAGTCATTACCCAATATGTGGTCCAGCATAAGGGAGTAGATAAATTGATTACTACGGATAAAAAAGAAGCTGATCAATACGATAAAATGCTCGAGATAGCGGATAACATGATAAATTACATCAGTTCCAAAGGAATTGAGTTAGATGAAGAGACATCTGAAGAACTTGGTATCTTATTGGCGAAAAATAAAGAATCCATCGCTAAGTTGCTTAAGGGTACCAGTGCGGATGATATCTTAGAAAAAGAAAAAGCTGATGTTGTAGAGATGAAGAAAGCCTGAGTATTGAGCCAAGTTGATGCTTCATGTTAGGATAAAGCCGACTTGTTAAGTGGTCGGACATCTATGCAGATTCATCAAATTTCGGGCTTTATCCAAAATATATTTCTTGTGGAGTATGACCACGGGTGTATGTTATTAGATGGGGCTAGTAGAGCAGATCTAAGGCACATAATTCGTTTCTTCAAAGACGTTTTGCAACGGCCGATTACTGACCTTAAAGTTGTCATGGTGACCCATATGCACCCTGATCATGCTGGTTGTGCCCATAAATTACGTGAAGTATCAGGCTGTAAAATTGTTACTGGAGATGTGAGCAAACCTTGGTATTCTGGCATTTCCGGTCGTTTTTCTCATTTGGTCGATATTAGTCTAGCCTACTGGGTAGCTAATCGTTTGAATAAGCCTTTTGGTAACCTTTGGTTTTCAACAAAGTTAAAGCCTGATGTGATGTTATCAGACGGTGACCGAATACCCGAATTTCAAGATTGGCAAGTTATCACTACGCCTGGTCATACGGACCGAGATATCAGTATTTACAACCTCGAACATAATAAAATTTATGTTGCCGATTTGATTGTCAGAGTAAAAAAGCAACTGACGAGCCCTTTCCCTGTGCACTTCCCCAATAGCTATCGTAATTCTCTACGCAAATTACAAGACTTCATTGGATTCGAACTCATGATGGCACATGTGGACAACACTGAGCTGTCGGAAGAAGTGCTCAGCCAATTAATCAGTAATGCACCTGAAACCCCAAGAACCAATCTAAACGCAGTTAAAAATAAAATTCAGCGGATTAACTTACTTAGAAGCAAAACTTAATTGTAGCTTATTGGGTGCCGCCGACAGTAAGTTCGTCAATTTTCAGTGTTGGTTGCCCGACACCTACAGGTACTGACTGACCATCTTTACCGCAAACCCCTACCCCGCGATCCAAGGATAAATCATTACCGATCATAGAGATTTTTTGCATGGCTTCTGGCCCATTTCCGATAAGGGTAGCCCCTTTGATCGGTGTGGTCACTTTACCTTTTTCAATCATGTAAGCTTCAGAGGTTGAAAACACAAATTTTCCAGAGGTAATATCAACCTGTCCACCACCAAAGTTGGGGGCATAAATGCCTCGCTCTACGGAACTTATGATGTCTTCAGGCGCATAGTTCCCAGCCAACATATAGGTGTTGGTCATACGAGGCATAGGCAAATGGGCATAAGATTCTCGACGACCATTCCCGGTCGCCGCTACGCCCATTAACTTAGCATTCATTTTGTCCTGCATATAACCTTTCAATATGCCATCTTCAATCAGTACGTTATAGCCGCTTGCTGTGCCTTCATCATCAACTGAAAGTGAACCACGACGACCTTCAATAGTACCATCATCGACTACTGTGACACCTTTGGCAGCGACTTGCTCTCCAATTCTACCACTGAAGGTTGATGCGCCTTTACGGTTAAAGTCACCTTCTAGCCCATGACCAACTGCTTCATGTAACAATACTCCAGGCCAACCACTGCCCAGAACCACCGGCATTAAACCTGCTGGAGCAGGCACGGCTTGCAGATTGATTCGCGCCATCTTAATAGCTTCGTCTGCTAAGCTCTGATAAAAGGGTTTGCCATCATCTTCTATTAGGAAATAGTCATAGGTGTGTCTGCCACCAGCACCAGCAGAACCTCTTTCTCTACGCCCGTCTTTTTCTAACAACACAGCACAGTTAAGTCTGATCAAAGGGCGGATATCTGTAGCAAAGGTACCATCGCTAGCAGCAATCAAAATTTCTTCGTATACACCAGACAAGCTCACGACAATTTGACTGGCATCAGGTGCTTGTTGGCGAATATAAGCGTCCACAGCGCGCAATAGTTGAATTTTCTCAGCGTCGGGCAAACTCAACAATGGGTTGTTTTCACCATACAAGGCTTTGGACGCTGTAGAAGAAAAAGCTCTAACCTTTAAGGAGCCACCGGAAACCGCGATATTTTTTGCGGCGTTCGAGGCTTTGAGTAAAGCTTCTGTGGTAATTTCATCTGAATAGGCAAAACCGGTCTTTTCACCTGAAACCGCTCTAACTCCAACACCTTTTTCGATATTATAACTGCCGTCTTTAATGATGCCGTCTTCAAGAATCCAATTTTCATGCTGACTGCTTTGAAAGTACAGATCAGCAAAATCATTTTGATGGCTTAACATGATACCTAGAGATGATTCTAGGATTGATAGTTCGACACCTGATTCAGTTAACAAACTGGCTACGACTTGTTGTTCACTCATAATTATCCAAAGAATGTTGTGAGACCGGCATACTCCGCCTGATCTTATCTATAACTTGTTGGTCAAATTTGGCACTGGCGAAACCTTCGCCACTTTCTTTTACACTAAGAAGCTCACCCCAAGGCGAATATATGCAACTGTGTCCAAAGGTCTCTCTATCATCATCATGTTTCCCCCACTGATTGGCAGCCACTACATAGCTTTGATTTTCAATGGCTCGCGCTCTTAATAGCGCATGCCAGTGTGCCTCTCCAGTCACTTTAGTGAAAGCACTGGGAACAACTATGATTTGAGGGAAATTCATCGCGGCATAGAGTCGCGTAAAGCGCACATCATAACATATACTCTGACCTAACTTACACCAACCAAGGTCAAGCACTTCTACTTTAGAGCCTGCTTGAGTATATTTAGATTCACGGTAGCTTTTGGTTCTATCTTCCACATCTACATCGAAAAGATGAATTTTATTGTATTGACTGAGCCGCTTACCTTGAGGAGAAAACACCAAGGAAGCAGCATAGTATTTACCTGTTTCTGCTTTAATCGGCATGCTACCAGCGACCAGATATACACCTTTGTCTTTAGCTAATTCAGCAAATGCAGTTTGCACCTCACCATTATCCAAAGTTTCCGCTGCCGCTAACATAGCTTTACCACCCGTACCGAAGATAGATGCACATTCCGGTAACACCACAAGACTATGATCATCTTGGTAATCCAAAGAAGACATAATACGGGTTATTTTTTCAAGATTTGTGGTTACAGATGAAGAACCATTTATCTGTAATGCGATGAGTCTAGCCATCTTGCTGCACTTCTATCAGTTCATCGGTAGTAGGTGGTACAAAAGGTGTTTGAGTTTCTTCTGCTTCCGGTAATCTTCGCGTTGGTAATTCAACTTCTGTAGATTCTCGACCAGTTTCTATCAATATTGGCTCTTCGATAGTGCCTGTCACTGAATAATTCACGTTTGAAATCACCTTAGTCGATGTTAGCATTTGATCTATCGCCAAAGCAGCTAACACTGAGGGTGGACTCACGGTAAAAAAGTACACCAATACTGGTAAGTTCCCCGTAACATTGGGGGCAAAACTAACATTATAGTTGAGTTCTTTGGTGACTAAATCTGTGTACCCATAAATTTCTATTTCACCGGCAGCGCCGTCGATCACAGTATCTCGGGTATCCGCCTTGCCATCTGTCAGTAGTATGCTACCTTGCATACTATCGTAAAAAAATCCCTTAGCGAACACATCTCTAAAATCTAAGGATAGTTTTCTAACCAATGAGTTTAAACTTAACAAAGTAAAAATTCGCGAACCCTGATCGCTGACTTCATTTAGGTAGCCGTCGGTCAATTGCCAGTTTATTTCACCACCGAGACTATCGAAATTAAACTCAAAGGGCGATTTCTGCCATGTGAGTGCAAACTCAATATTGGCTTCTGAATCACGTATACCTGTATTGGCACCAAAATTTTGCAGTGAGCGTCCAAAGTCATTACTGCGGAAATCGCCGGCAAAGAATGTGTAGTGATCCAGATGACGCTTGTACCATTGTCCTTCTGCATTGACTCTGCCGTTTTCACCTTCAATTAATAGCTGCTCAACACGTAAGCCATCATTGTTAGGCGATGCTTCCAACTCAACCTTTCCTAATTTATATTGGCCAAATGCGCATTCTTTACAGTTAATATTTAAGGTTGGGAAATCCGTTGGCTCGTAGTCAAAATTGGCTAATTGAGACTCTGGCTCCTGCTCGTAGGATTCCAATTTAATGTAATCCATGTTGGCCTCAATGCCTTTAACTGTCCACTCATCATGAATAACTATGTTACCTCTAACTTGATCGGCTTCTACGTCAATTGACCAGTCTTGTAAATTTCGTCTTGCGATTAAACCAACATCTGTGACCTGGTTATTGCCAATGATAAGTTGTTCAGTTTCAACAAAAATACGTTGTGGGACACCAATGAATGCACTTTCAGTGCTTTCTACACCTTGAAATAATCGTTTTACATTGCTCACCCACAGTTGTGCATCCATTTCAGGCAGATTAGCGCTAATACTAAATCCAACTCCCATGCCGAAAAAGTCAGTTTGACCAAATGCCAAATGTGCTCGGTTAAACTTCTTTTCTTTATGCGGTAAGGTACCCTCAAATCTAACATCATTGCCCAAGGTCATTTGCACGGAAGACGCAATGTTATCCCCGCTAGCCAATATAGCCAAAGGCATAGTCTGTCCCGACGTTTTATCTAACGGGAAGGGTAATGATGAATTAACATCAACAAGTTGCGATCTTAATTGCGCATCATATTGATAATCTTCTTTATTCAAAATGATGTTTAATGCAAGCGTGAAATCCGCAGCACCTGTTAACTGCTCAGTTAATCCTGGAACATAGGCTTTTGTAAGCTCTTCTAGTTGCCAATTACCACCAATTTCAATATCAAGTGCATAATTATCCAGTTGCTTTGATGCCAAATCCAAGGTGATAGGCTGACCAAATAATTCAGCGTTTACACCATCAACTTTCAGATCTTGATTATCAAATGCTAGTGTCCCTTCTGCATTTTTCAAACTCAGGCCTAAGGCTTCAATGTTTACCTGATTGCCGAGTAAATCAACTTCTCCAATCGCTTGAACTCTTCCGCTAAAGTCCAGCGGAATATTTAACTGTAAATCGGTTGTAAGATTACCACTGACAATTACTTGTTCCGTTAGAATTCGTCCTAAACTATCAGCTAACGAGCTGTCCGACATTAAAGACGCCAATTGTTCTCCTGAACCAATGCCGTTAGCATCAATCTTAAGTGTCGCGCCCTTAGTAAGCTGAGGAATTATGGCTTCTATGTTACTAATTTTAACCTCACCCAACATGGCTTCTGGGCTATTCATTACCAAGGCTTTATTTAAAAAGTCCAACCGAATATTGAGCTGTTTCAGTTCAGGCCAATCAGGTGCAAACCTAAAATCCGCATTTTCGATATCAACACCCGCATGAAAAATGCCATTGTTATTGGTAAATGGAAATTGACTGGTATTTCCATGCCAAATTAAGTTTGCTTGGGCGATTTCCCCAGGACCATTTAACGCACGAGTCAAATAATTGATCGTACCCTGTCCCATTAATTCGTTAGGCAAAAATGCCTTCACACGATTAGCAGGCAAGTCACCGGTGTGTATTTTTAATGACAAAAAGTTATTCTGACTGGCGTATGCCATATCTGCGTCTATGGCTAATCCATCAAAAATTACAGAGAGATTTTCAGCGTTTAAAAAAACACCTTCAGGTAGTTTTTCAATATACAAATCGAGGTTAAGATCTTCGAGTAGTTTGTCATGATTGAAAAGCCGTTCGCTGTATAACTGAAGACTGGACTGCTGAATTTGGATCTTCCCTTGCTTATTCCACCAAGCAATCCCCAATTGCAAGTTTTCTATGCCTGGCATTAAATTATATTCAGCGGTGCTCAATGTGACCTCAGGCATCTGAATAAAATTGCCTTGTTTTGTCAAGGCTACTTGCACCTTTCCAAGACTAAGCTGTGGCGATAAGGCTGTTAGTTTCTCAAAGGTTTCAACACTGACGACTTTCATCGCTGGTAAGAGTTTTTGAATATCATCCAGTGCACTTGTCTGTACAAAAAGTTCGTGCTCTTTAGTGAATAACCCAGACACTTCTAATGGCAGTGTTTCTTGTTCTACACTGACATCGAAATCATTTAGAGTAAAGTGCCAGCCATCAGGCTGGTTTATGGCTACTAATTGTCCGCTAAATCCATTGGTAACTGATTTTTCAGACGTTTTCCCCCATTGCAGAACTGAAGGCTCAATCTCAGAATGAATTCGGGTAATTTGCCCATCTTGAATATTCGCCCAAAAGGAAAAATTGGTATTGCTAGCAACCAAGGTTGAATCCACTTCAATAAATTCATTTAACCATGGCGAAATATCCAGCGCTTCTCCTTGGGAATAAAAGGTTCCGGAATAATCATCTACATCGCCGTTTAAGTCGATAACAAAGGTAATACTTTTAGTGGCAAAGGTATCTAAAGACAAGAGCCCCCAACCTTGGTGACGCTGTTCTTTGTTCAACCACGAGAGTTGATCGATTTTTATGGTTTGCTGATTATTCTTTGACTTTACAGTCAATTGGCTTTGTTCAACTGAAAACTTAGCTAACTGCTCCAGAAAAACCGATTCCAAAACTTGGACAATAGGGATATCACCATTTCCGTTGGACATACGGTCCAGATTAAGTTGTAAATCCAATTCACTTAATTGAACGTTTTTGGATTGAAGTTTGCGTTGGAATAAACTAGGCCAAAAGTCGATAAGTAATTTGAGTTCGCCCACATTTAATGTCACAGGGGAATTCTCGCCTTGGCGCATGACCACATTATTTAACACCAAACTGGGACCAGCCGGTTGCCAATCAGCGGCAATGCTACCAATAGCGAGGTCTAATCCGTATTCTGTTTGCACATAGTTTTCGATTAGCTCTTTGCGATCGTCTAATAATGGCAAAGAATAACGTAACGCACTGATTAATAATGCAAACACAACTAAGGCCACTGCTATCAGTGTCCAAAGTTTGCGAAGTGCAAAAGTTGTCAGCGTCGTTAATTTATTGCTCACATCATTACCACGTCAAATTTGTCTTGATGATAAAGGGGTTCAGTTTGAACTTTAATTTGTTTGCTAACAAATAGTTCTAATTCAGCCAGCAAATGCGACTCCTCTCCCAATAAAGCTTCAGCTACAGGCGCAGATGCATAAATTACAAACTTATCCGCTTTGTATGCTCGATTAACCCTAACCACTTCACGGGTGATTTCGAAGCAAATGGTTTCAATGGTTTTTATTGACCCCCTGCCCTTACATGCTGGACATTCGCCACAAAGCTGATGCTCCAAAGACTCTCGGGTTCTCTTCCGCGTCATTTCAATCAAACCTAAGGCAGTAAACCCATAGATGCTAGATTTTGCTCTGTCTTTACTCATTGCCTGCTCTAGCGAATTTAAGACACGTTTTTTATGGTCTGGTTCCATCATGTCAATAAAATCAATCAGTATCATACCGCCAAGGTTTCTCAGACGTAATTGTCGAGCAATAGCCAAAGTGGCTTCTATGTTGGTATTAAAGATGGTTTCTTCTAGATTTCGATGCCCGACAAAAGCGCCTGTATTGATATCAATGGTTGTCATGGCTTCGGTTTGGTCAATAATGATGTAGCCACCAGATTTTAAATCTACCCGTCGCCCCAATGCACGCTGCAACTCATTTTCTACATCATAGAGATCAAAAATGGGCAATTCACCTTGGTAATATTCCAGTTTATTGGAAAGTTCAGGCACATATTCCTTGGTAAAAGCTTTTAATTCCTTATAAGTAAGGTTTGAATCTATTCTTATACGCTCAAGCTCTGTGCCAACAAAATCTCTTAGCACTCGTCGAGCTACAGGGAGATCTTCATACAAAACATTGGACTTGCCAGATTTTCTCCGTGATTCGATTTTCGCCCACAACCGACGTAAGAACTCTGCATCTTGGCGCAACTCGCTTTCCGTCACACCTTCTGCTGCTGTACGCAATATAAAGCCGCCATTTTCATCACAAAACTCAGCCACAATGCCTTTTAACCGATCACGTTCAGCTTCTTCTTCAATTTTTTGAGAGATTCCCACATAGGTAACACTGGGCATAAACACTAAATAACGGGAAGGAAGTGTAATATCTGTGGTGAGCCGAGCACCTTTGGTACCAAGGGGGTCCTTCACCACTTGTACAATGATTTGTTGGCCTTCACGCACCAATTCCCTGATGTCTTTTCTTTCTAACTGAGAAGGGCTAACTTCATCAGCCACTTCATCATTTATTGCGATATCTGATGCGTGTAAAAACGCCGCTTTATCTAGGCCAATATCTACAAAAGCAGCTTGCATTCCAGGTAAAACGCGACTGACTTTGCCTTTATATATGTTACCTACGATCCCTTTTTTAGTATGTCGCTCAATGTGGATCTCTTGCATGATGCCGTTCTCAATAAGCGCGACACGTGATTCTGAGGGTGTTACGTTAATCAATAGTTCAGCAGTCACTCAACACTCCGGCTTGTTTTAGTAGTTCTTTTGTCTCTACGAGGGGTAAACCAATAACAGCCGACACACTGCCTTCAATACTTTTTACAAATTGCCCGCCATATCCTTGTATGGCATAGCCACCGGCTTTATCAGCAGGTTCTCCAGTGGCCCAATATTGATTTATGTCGGCATCGCTTAATTCGGCAAATTTTACTTGGGTAATCACAACCTTAGTAAAGCATCCAAGGTTAGAAACCACACTAATCCCAGTATACACTTGATGCACATTGTTAGATAGCGCTTGCATCATACCTATGAAGTGATTCTTATCCGTTGGTTTACCCAATATTTGTTGCTGAAATCCGATAATAGTATCCGAACCTAGCACAACAGAAGTTGGACGTGTTTGATAAATATGCTGTGCTTTTCCTTGAGCAAGGCGCGCCACTAATGATTCTGGCGTCTCATTTGCCAGCGGTGTTTCATCGATATCACTCGGTTGAATTGAATACTCAGCTAACAAATAGTTTAGCAGCTCAGCCCGTCTAGGCGAGGCTGAGGCCAAAATCACCTTTTTCATGAAAATTACTCGTCAAATTTTAATAATTGAAAGAGGGCTATGACACTCTAAAGCGGCGGCGAATTCTTCGCAAAAACCAAAATAACCAAGGCCAAAGAATTATAGTGGTGATAGTGGGATAAAAGAATGCCCATCTAAACTCAGTGTTGACCAACAAGTATTGCAACCAATAAATGGTTAAATGGTAGACGGTAGACAATACAAACATAACAAACGCCTGTTGCATCATCGACTGGTTTCGAATCCGTTGATAGTTTGCGCCAACAATAAACACAGGGATAGCTAAAGCAAAACTATGAACACCTAAGGCTGTGCCAAATAACACGTCCAATATAAAACCACAAATAGCCGCAATACCCACACTGACTCGGTTTGGCAATGCCATCGACCAATAACAAAGTATCATCAACAACCAATCTGGACGATAAAAGTCTATCTGCCTCGGCATTGGAATGATTTGCAATATCAAACCAACCAAAATGGTGATGTATATGAGTGAACTATTACGTTGCATCCGCGGCTTCCAACTCTTCTAAGATATCCAATGCCGAAGTTGCTTCTTCAGGCGCCTCTTCTGCTGGCCACAATAACAACAAGAATTTCAATCGATTCAGATAGGCGGTCGGCTTGACGATGACTTCCGCAAACGGTTGGCTTTCGTCACTGACAATAGTTTCAATAACGCCTACCGGGTAACCTTCTGGAAATATTTGACCTAGTCCAGAAGACACTAAAAGATCACCCACTTCTAAATCTGTACTATGGGGAACATGTTGTAATCGTAAGCTGATTAAATCACCGGTGCCAACGGCAATGAGGCGTACATTATTGCGGCTTACACGCACTGGAATTGCATGACTTGTATCAGAAATTAACAACACGCGACTGTTAGTGGTACCTACTTCAATTATTTGCCCGACTATCCCCGTATTATCTAGCACCGCTTGGCCTACGAAAACGCCATCTAATGTACCTTTGTTGATAACAATTTGATGTGAATAAGGATTGTTATCAATAGACATTAATTCTGCAATCATTTTTCGGGTTTCAATGCGTACCGGCGCGCCTAATAAACGTCTTAACTCATCATTCTCTTGTTGTAATGTTGTCAACATTTGCACTTCGCCGTTAAGCAGTGCGATTTGACGAGTTAGCTTTTGGTTCTCTTCTAATAGTTGCTCGCGAGAAGAAAAGCGATTTGCACTCCAGTTTAATAACTCACCGGGTAAGTCCGCAATATATTGAATTGGACTCACTAACGACGTCATATAGGTACGTAAGGTTTTAACGCTATCAACCTTGGTATCAATAATCATGGTGACAAGAGATATCACCAACACCAAGATGAGTCGGGTTAGTAAGGTTGGCCCTCGTTGGAAAACTTCATTCATTTGGCAATTGCTTCATATGAAGAAAAGGTGACTACTGTCACCTTTTACTCATAACTGAACAAATCACCACCGTGCATGTCAATCATGTCGAAGGCTTTACCACCGCCTCTTGCCACGCAAGTCAATGGATCATCGGCAATCACCACAGGGATACCCGTTTCTTCCATAAGTAATCGGTCTAGATCTTTTAGTAAAGCTCCACCGCCCGTTAGCACCATGCCTCTTTCAGAGATATCTGAAGCCAATTCTGGCGGGCTCTGTTCTAGGGCAACCATTACCGCGCTTACTATGCCGGATAATGGTTCTTGTAAGGCTTCTAGTATTTCATTGCTGTTTAGGGTGAATCCGCGTGGAACACCCTCAGCCAAATTACGTCCGCGGACTTCAATTTCTTTGACTTCTTCGCCTGGGTAAGCAGCGCCGATTTCATGCTTGATTCGCTCAGCTGTGGCTTCACCAATTAAAGATCCGAAATTACGTCGAATGTAGTTGATAATGGCTTCATCAAACTTATCACCACCAATTCGCACCGAAGACGAATAAACCACACCGTTTAATGAAATGATGGCAACTTCTGTGGTACCACCACCTATATCCACAACCATTGAGCCTGTTGCTTCCGAAACGGGTAGACCAGATCCAATAGCAGCTGCCATTGGTTCATCAATTAGGTATACTTCACGAGCACCAGCACCTAATGCTGATTCTCTAATTGCCCGTCTTTCAACTTGTGTTGAACCACAAGGTACACACACTAAAACTCTTGGACTTGGGCGTAAGAAGTTGTTGTCATGCACTTGTTTTATAAAGTACTGCAACATTTTTTCGGTTACATAAAAGTCTGCAATCACACCGTCTTTCATCGGGCGTATTGCTTTGATGTTGCCAGGCGTTCTACCTAGCATTTGCTTTGCCTCGTGTCCTACAGCAGCAACGCTTTTAGGACCACCTGCACGTTCTTGCCTAATGGCTACAACTGAAGGTTCGTTGAGTACAATTCCTTTGTCTTTTACATAAATCAGCGTATTGGCTGTACCGAGGTCAATCGACAGGTCATTAGAAAACATGCCTCGAAGCTTTTTGAACATGGAATGCCTTTGTATTTGTTAGGTTGTTATTGTTAATCTTTTAACCCGAATGGTTGGGTTTTACTAGTTATAGACATAATTGGCTAACTTTACCAACGTGCCGCCAATTGAGCAAGCAATCCTTGTATTAGTTGACTAAAATACTTCTCTCCAGTGAATTGTTTTATCATTTCCTCTATACAGACCGAAACTAACAGCGGCGGTTGGCGTATCATCGCTGTCAATATCACCGTCCTGATCCCAGTCGATATTTAAGAACTCAGACCAATGATTAGCAACATTTCGAGGTTGTAGTTGCACAAACAAGGCGCCTGCTACAGGCTCACCATTTACTATCACAGGTGAAAGTACCATATCAGCATCATCTGAAAGTCCAGCGACTAAGGTGCCTGTAGCGGACAAACTGGCTATTTCCTGACTAATATCTACCGGGCTTTGACTATCATGTACCAACAAAATATCCCCATTGCTGGTAGATAAATTAATATCTGTGCAGGAATCGCTTTGACTGGTGCGCCATTGACCACTGTCGAGATATTGCGCTGAAAGGGGTATTCGTAAATTCTGATTCTCAGGCCCATAGGTATTTTCTAGCATCAATCGACCGTATCGCATGCTAGTTCCTGTAATATCATTCAAGGTGAAATCTTCGCAACTTCCGGGGTAGGAGGTCATATAACAAACACCGTCGGTATCGGTAAAAAAGCTCTTATCTACTACTAATTGCACATTGGCTTCAAACGGCGAGCCATCAAGTCCTTGTGGGTTGGCAATTTTTTGATAACTAAATTGAGCATCAGATAGGCTTATAGTACCATCTCCATCGTAATCATTGATATCACTTAAAGTTGGCCCTACACCCGCATTATTCACTATCAAAGCACCAGAATAGGTAGAAGTATCAAGATAATTAAAAGCATTATTAACACTGGTTTGATTCGGGGATAATCGCCACTCTGTGCCACCGTAGTTTTGTGTAATTCTGGCCTTAGTATTGTAAGCGGTGACTAAAAATACAGGTTCGGCAGTTGGTGCAAAACCGAAATTTTGACCAACATAGGTAAACGAATCCGAGCAACTTGGCGTAAAACTAGGTTGTTGTTGCATTACAACTTCAAAATAAGCAGGAATAAATCTTCCCGTACTAAGAGCATTACTTGAAATCACCGAACCCAAGTAATTATTATCACGCAGGCTCAAGGTGTAACTGCCAGTTTCTTCTAGGTAAGCTGTACTGGAGGTGAAGATGCCATTGGTGAAAGTTAAAGGTCCTATCCCTGAATAATTAATGCTTATTGATGTTTGTACTTGATCACCTTGTTGCAAGTAAAAACTCGCATCAGCGGCGCCAGAATCACTCGGTAGCGTTCTAAGTGCACTGGCTTGTAGTTCATTCGCTGAATATCCCGGCAAAACACCACCATTTGCGCCTATTGCTTGAATTTGTAAGTTAAACACTTGGCCCGCTGGCATTAGATTTGTCGCATCGGACGAAACGTCTAAACTGGCAGGAATAAACTTAAATAGGGTAGTAGTGGGCTGTAATGTGGCGCCATCAATAGTTGCAGATGCGGATACTTGTACTAACCCTACATCAGCATAGGAATAACCAGCAAAATTGGTTTCTCCAGCGGCATCAAAACTCATGGATAAATTACCGGAATGCGTGCTTCCTGAACCTACAGTAATGCCCGCAAAGCTTTGGGAACAGGTATTGGGAGAATAAGGTTCATCCACAGTACTGATGCATTGATAGCTAATATTAATGCTTTCAGTGCCGTTGGTTAAGGCATCACAAGTTGCGCCATTGCTGCCCAACGCTCTCAAGCCAATTTTATTAAGTGAGGCTTCACCAATAAAAGGCGTGGTCGAGAATTCATTGGCGCCTGTATCGACATGGAAGAATTCTAAACCGGCATTTTCATATTCCACTTCGCAGTTATTGCTGCACTCAATAGGCGCGATTGGGGTCTGAGAACTAGAACCTATGGTTAATGTACCAGCGGTTCTATTTTGTAGTTCTACCTGAGTAGATCCAGTAAAGGTAAATGTTGGCGTTACCCAAGCTGTTGTTGGCGTTAATGTGATGCTGGTTGGATCGCTACTTAACTCAGAACAATCAGCATTTGCACAGGCTTTTACTGTTACCGTCGGATTTCCGCAGGTAATCGCTGTATCAGGGTGTTCTAAGGCGTAATGATGCACCGCAGAACAAGGCGTAGCCTCTTGCAAATCCGCTTGAAATTGAGCTTGGCTCACCGCTTGAGAATACATGCGGATATCATCAAATAAACCATTGGCGCCGTTGTACGACATGTAATTAACCACATAATCAGTTTTATTATCGCCAAATACTATGTTGCCCAAAGTGGGTAAAGTGGTGATATTTGCAGAATCTAACACCACAGAAGATGAGGGTTGTCCATTAAGGTATATGGTGTAAGTTTTGGTTAACATATTCCAATTAACCCCTATATGCACCCATTCGTCGGCGGCGAAGCTATTACTAGAGGTTGTAATCTGCACATCTAAATCATTCACATCTTCTAAACCAAATGCCAGACCACCATTTTCTAATTTAGACATGAAAAAGTACTTACTGTTACCCGAGTTTGAGCCGTCAAATAACATCCGACGTTGCCCATCATTCCAAATGTCATTATGTCGATACCAGAAGGAAATCGCCCCTTGTTCGCCTAACTCCTCTACCTGTACTCCAGTATCAAAATAAACCTTATCAGCGACAGTTAAGTTTGCGTCAGATGTAACAGCACTACAATAAACATTATCAAACGGCTTATTCACTTCTAGCGAATTAGCCAAAGTGCCGCTATAACCATTGCCAGCAATGTCATTTATGGTACTGCCACTTACCGTGGTATCTTCGAAGGAGTATTGTGCCACTAGTGAATTACAGGTAGTGCAAGAATCTGGTGGAGAAGCTGTATACCAACTTGATACATCTTGTGCTGTTGGTTGATTGCGGTAAATTTTTACTTCATCCATTTCACCCAACAAAAAGTCGCCATATTGTGCTGGATCATAAGCGCCTAATTGTCGATATTTGGACGTAGCGCCTAACACTATGTCATCAGAATTAGAAAACAAGCCATTTGTATGGGAAGCATTATTTAAAACAAGAATTCCATCTACATAAATTTGCGTGCCATTGGCTCCAAAGCTGTAAACTATGTGGTGCCATTTACCTTCCTCAATTACTGGGCTTGTCGTCATGAAAACCGAATCTGTAGTGCTTTGATGACGCACCGCAATTTGTCCAGACGCATCCACGACTAAATACAAGTGCCCACCATCACCAAAATTCAAACGATCTTTTGAAAATAATGCATTTCCTCCTACGCTGGAATTGTTGCTGTGGGACAAGTCGGAAATTTTCGCCCACATTGAGATAGCCCCGTTCGCTATTTTGAAATCATCATTATGAGCAATAGTCGCGTAAGATTGATTACCGTCAAAACTCAAACCTTGACACATGCGACTTGAAAAGACATTGGAAATTCCCTGACGAATAATACCATTGTGGCCGCTTTGCACATCCAACAAGGCGCTTTGGTCAAAGCTACAAACATCTGCACTCCAATGACTGACTAATACAGGATCACTGCTGCAATCGGTGCAAGTTTGCGGTTGTTCGTTGTGTAATTGACTCACTTGGGTGGCGTTTAATTGGGTATTGTAGATTTTAACTTCGTCTATTGAGCCTTTGAAAAAGTCTCTTAGTTGAGTACTTCTAGGATCATAGGAAGCAGCATTATACAGCCAAGTATTGGCACCTATTGCCATAGGTGTTCCATTTGACGTCAACCCTGAAGTAAAGGATAGATAGGTAGCCTTTAAATTTCCATCAACATACAAGCGCGCCCCGTCTGAACCAAAGGTATAGACAATATGATGCCATTGATTTTCATTAATTAACCCAGAAGTCGTGTTAACTGTTACCGAGGTTGAACTGTTGGCGTGATTTGCTCTTACTGCACCAAAATCATCAATCCAAATATTTAAAATACCGCCCGAATTACTGTTATATAAATCTTTGGATAGCACTGTCATTCTTCCTGCAGAAGGCGCATTTTCATAGTCAATATCGGGCACATTTACCCACACCGACACACTGCCTTCGGACAAATTAAACAAACTGGAATCAGGAACATCTAAATAGTTTGTGCCACCATCAAAGGTTGCATTTTGACAATAAGGTCCTTGATAGCCCACGCCTATATACCCATTCACGGATGCATTGTTTGCGCCTATATCGTCATTGACAAAATTGCTGGGAATATCGCACATGTCCATGGAGTAGTATAAAACTGGATCTGGCATTGCCGTGCTGGTGACACAGGTTCCGTCAAAATCAGCGGTGGCTATACCGGATGCATCAAAATAGAAGTCGCCGTTTTGACCAATGATAATGTTTTGTGCGTTTATAGCCCCCTGATAGATCCCATCACTTCCCCAATTTACAGTGGCTAGAGAATATAAGTAACCTTTCATAAAGGAGTTACCTAGAGGAGAAAAGTCGCCATAGCTGATGATGACCAATTGATCAGGGTCCCCATCCCAATTAAATCGTAGGTTATTGGCCAAACTAGAAGAATTCACATAGAGAATGACTTTGTCATTGCCGTTGACTCTTAACGTCGCATTTTGCGCCATTTGCAAATAGTTAATCCAATAAACCCCGGCATCAAATACCACTGATGAATTGGTATCTACAATTAATTCGTCAATACGAGAAATGACATTGTTATAGTAATAATAAAGCGTGCCGTTTTGATAAACATGTACATTATCACTTGAGCCCTGATACAAATATCTGTGTTCATTGCTCGGCACATACCAATCTTGTGAGCTGTTTGTATAAAAAAAACCGTTTACTAAAACCAAGCTGTCTGATTGACTGCCGGAATAACTACAAGAGGCTGTGTTACAACTTTGATAAGAGTCATCCTGCAAGATCGGGATGTCTATGTAAGCGTCGTTACCAATGATTTGAGCATTTTGATAAAAGCGAATACCGCCGCTGTTGGTAAATGAACTAGTAGCATCTGGAAACACGGCCGAACATACAGATGCTAGTACTCCGGAAGACATGCAACAGAGAACAACAAAAGCAATAATTCTATTAAGTACCATAAACATCATTGCTCCTGCATAGCGTCTACAGACAATGTTCGACTCACTATGCCATCCGCTAAATCACAACTACCTGTACTTTCATATTTGTAGTAATTGTAATCTACCCCTGCGTGAGTGAGGGTTGTGGTAGTGCACCTTGCTGAGTAAGCACAACCGACAAATCCAGGCACATTGCTGAAATTAGCGCTGCTAGTCGTGGAAGTTGAACATACCTGTGGCGTGCCACCAATGGGAAAACTTTGAGAAATTAACGTCTCTAAACCGGCCTTTGCTGCTTGTTGAGCTCTTACCCCATAAACTTCATACAAGACAGTGTTCGACGAACTATTAATGACACTTATCATAGTGGCCGCCATCAAAGTCATTACAATGATGATGAACAATGCAATCACTATCATACTGCCATTTTGTTTGTGCAGGCGCTTTTGCGTTAAAGGAATTCTATGGCACATTGGGAATATGTACCTCTTTGACAATACTGATTTGCTCGTCGCTACGAGCAAATAAAAAGTTAGCCCGCGTAAATCCGTTGCGAGTTAAGGTAGCATCTACCACCCGAAAAGGATCTAAAGCGCCTGGTGTCGCTTGTGGATTGCTAGACAACACATTTTGTAAGCCCTGCGCCATGAGTTGCCCACCTGATGTATACAGCGTTTGTGTGCTATTAATGCTCGATGTATGGCGGTATAACTGTTGACCTCGTAAACAATAGCTAATACTTGAGTCAGCAATGTAAAGCCGTCGGGTAGGTGAACTCAACGGGAAGCCGTCTGATACTGTAAGCTGAACTACATGGTCAGGATCGTCGGCAAGGCTGCAATCGCCCTGGCCATCATCAGTACAGGCAGTGATTGCTTGTCGACGATTTTCACTGGCGTTGTATACATGGGACGCCTGTAGAGGATAAACGATGGCCATATCTGATCCAGAGGGAACATATGGATTGCCGTCGATATCTGCCATTTGCACTATGTCCACTTGAGCACTGCTACCTGACACTGAAGGTAAACTCAGGTAATAAGCATTCCATTTGATCGGCACAAACTCTAGACAATGCACGCTCGTATTACCGCTTACCCTTACTGAATTAGGCACTGCACTTGCGAGTTCTCGAGTAAATCGCTCTACTGCAAAACTGGCGTTGCGAAGCAAAGCTTCTCGCTCAGTAACATCAACATACACGTCACTGGCACTGCGAATAAAGTGCGCAGATCCGGCGCCAATAATACCCAAAAGTACAATCACCAATATTAGCTCAACTAAGGTAAAGCCCGTTTGATTATGTTTTGCCGACGACCGCTTCATTAGTAGTTATCTCGGTAACTGGAAAACAAGATGCGTTCATCATCTGGGGTAATTATAGTCACTCTTATTAGTTTTCTATTTGCCACTAAAGCGCCCGAATCTAAAACACCATCCCCGTTGATATCATCATCGTTCACTCCGTCCTGATTGGCGTCGTAAAATACCTGTACTTGCGCCTGAAAACCGGTGTAAACATCACGTCCTTGAAATTCAATACTTTCCCCAAGTATCCCCACTATGTCGGATGCGTTTAAAGTGAGATTATTATAATCATCAATATCGTTAAAATCTGACCTAGCTTCACCATCTGCACCTAACGCACCGCTTGTCGTGCATGAGGTTCCTTCATTGCAACGTTGATTACTGCCTAAAAAATCTGAATTATGATCAAATGCCTTGGCATTGATTTCATTTAAAAGGGATTGTCCAAGCATCACAGCTCGAGTCTGCCAAATTGGGTCAATCCCGCGCTTTGCTTGTGGCATAAAAACACTGACTAATACCACCATGGATACCGCAAAAATAACCATACCCACAATCATTTCAACTAGTGTGAAACCTTTATGTTTGTTGCATAGATTCAAACCACGATTAACAAGCATATACATAACCTTGATTTGCAACGCAAATTGAAGTGGTAGTAGTACCTACCAGATTAATTTGGCATCCGTTGGCACATTGGCCAGCGCTGGTTTGTGGACGCCCTAAAGCATCAAATTGAATGAAGGATATGGGCGTTGTGCCATCATAAGCTTGCAGGCTAATGACCTGAGTTGTTAGTTCTGTTGAGGTGAACTGCAAGTTCTCAGGGGCACTGGTATCAATATTTACACTACAAGACGCCACTTGGTTTCCACTGGTATAGCTAGCAACTGAAGGTCCCATTGCTGGAGAACTGGTATCAATCAACATGCGATAACAAAAGGTTTGTCCTGTGTTATGCATAGATTTTATTTGTAAATTTCGAAGTGCACTTTGCAGTTTTTGCTGATAGTTAAATTCGCTAATACCTTTGGTATTGATAAACCGAGGGACGGCTACTACTGCTAAAATACTTAATACTATGATGACAATAATAAGCTCAATCAGGGTAAATCCTGATTGAGCTTTATTAGATAAAGAGTCGACTTTTTTAGATGACATCTTCCTTTTTATTCACCTGACTATTAGCAACCTGTCGTAAAAACTTGGATGCTTGGCACTGCGCCTGATGAAGCAGCACTGTTGTAAATTAAGTGGCAGTCATTTGAAGTATCTGAATCTGTAATGAAAGTAGTGGTTGTAGCACCATCATCAAAAGAAATAGCAAATCTATCATCGTCTGTTGCTAGCGTGTCGAAATCTAATAAATCTAAGTCAATATCTACAAAGTGCAGAAGATTAGTTGTGGTAATTGCATCTGCGTCTGGGTAACCATACTGAGTTGGTACAGTACGTGAAGAAGCGCCAATGTACACTGCTGTACTGCTAGCTTCTTTTTGTACACCACCAATAGCTGCTTTAGCGTAGACTAACTGAGATGCGCCTTGCAAAGCGCCTTTAACACCATTTAGCGTTTCAGTTCGAGCATCAGATTGAATGTCGATAAAGCGCGGTGCTGCTGTTACGGCTAGTATGCCCAAGATCACAATCACAATGATCAGTTCGATTAATGTAAACCCGCGTTGTTGTCTCATAGTTGTTTCCTCAAAAAGTCGACAGGTACTAAAATTAGTTGTTGCTAAAAACTCTTACTTGCCCGATTCTCGGGTCATATGTAAAGCCATTGCCCACTGAATCATTTAACGGCTCAGCGTCCAAATTCTTTACAGTTTGAAGTAAATAATATTGACAAATATCATTGCCACCAGAACCCAAACCTTGACGTGCATTGGTAAAATAAGTGTATTCTTCCGCCGTCGCTGGATCCCAAATAGAGGTAATGGTCGGTGCACTCTGCATAATCAAGTTAAACACGCTTTCACAGTCGATATCCGTAATATCAGTATCTTCTGTACTGGCATCAGTATTCAATTGGCCTGTTGGATAACCAGTATCACCATCAATACCTATAGGAATCCCCTCTATAGTGACGTAAGTTTTACTGTCAGATTCATTGAATTGTGGACGGGCTTCAATTTCCCATTGCGCTCTGACCAGACCTACGCCAGTAGCAAAGCCGCCAGATACACCTTCAACTGTTGCATCCTCAGCTTCTTCGGTCACATTTAAAAAACGAGGAATCGCTGTAGCAGCCAAGAGGCCTAAAATCACTACCACTATTACTAGTTCGATAAGCGTGAAGCCGGCATTTTTTGATTTCACATCCAACATTGACTATTACCTTTCATATTTAAATTCGCCAGTTTCAACATGGTAGGCGAAGACTTTATTTAAAATACTGTAATGACAAATCCCAATGGCATTTTTGTTATTAGAATGCTCTAAATAGGTTGTCGACACTTTTACATTTTCTTTTAGCTTTTGATCGTCTAAAAACATAGATACAAAGGCTAAACAAGCTTCCTGCGAAACCTCTACTAGAGGCAATCCTTTATCGGTTAGTACAATGGGAAATGTCATTTTTGACTCTCCGATAACATAATCGATAACATCAGGTCTTCCTTGTTGTTGCCAAGACCAATAGATCTGGCTAATTTCATTATTTACTCTGGCTTCAAACCCATTCGCCATGGTCTCTTGCCATTCTTGTTCTCTTACCACTCGATACCAAAATGCGTAAGCGACTAAAATTACAATTAGAGTAAAAACAACCAGTCCATAAAAAAGTTTTCGGCTCATTGCTCATTCCCCTTGCGCGTTACTTGATTGCGCCCATCATGTCCCACATTGGGGTAAATATGCCGAGTGCGAGTATCAGCACCATCACCGCCACAATAGAGATTAGAATGGGTTCAATTTTTGAGGTTAGGGTTTTAATGTCATAAGCCACTTCGCGCTCATAGAATTCGGCAACTTCTTGCAGTAATTCATCCACACGACCCGTTTCTTCCCCAACGTTGATCATTTGCAATACCAAGGGGGTAAATAAATCAGACGTTCTAGCAACACGGGATAGACTTTCGCCTTTTTCGATGCGTCTTCGCATGCCCAAAATGGCGTCGTTCATATAAGCATTATCAACTGCCTCAGCAACTAAACTGAGTGCACTGGTAAGGGGAACGCCAGCTTTTAACATCATCGAAAAACTACGAGCAAAACGGCCCAATAAGGAACGTTCAACAATGGTGCCCATAATAGGCGCTTTTATTTTCCAATGATCCCAGACTAAACGCCCTTCTTGGGTATTGATGTAATGTTTGACGCCGAAGAAAACCAATAAAATTATGCCTATCAGCACATACCATTGGTTAACAAAGAAATCTGACATCCCTAAAAGCACACGGGTCATAAGCGGTAATTCGGTATCAAACTTGGCAAACATGCCCGCAAATACTGGGATTACAAACACATTCACTACGACCAACGCCCCTGCTAATGCAAATAGAACAAAACTGGGATAGCGAGTCGCCGCTTTTATTTGTTTACGGGTTTCTTGTTCCCTTTCCAAATATTCATAAAGTTGTTTAAAGGCTATATCTAACTGACCCGTATTTTCACCTACGTGAATGATACTCACGAACAATTGACTAAACACTTGTGGATGCTGGGCCATAGCAGAAGACAAACTTCGACCTTTTTCTAGTTGTTCAATCACCTGTTTTAGGGCTACTCTTAAACGTACAGATTTGGTATTCGTTAATCCGGCTACTGATCTGATAATAGGAATGCCTGATTTGGTTAACGAATACATTTGCCGACAAAAGATTATCAGTTCATCAAGTCCAACCGCTGGGGTAAAAAAGTGAATATTGTCACTTTCTTGTTTAGCTTGTGTGTCTTGTTTACCCTGTTTATTGATGATTTCTATCGGAATAATTTGTTTAGCTACTAAAGAGCGCGCAGCAGTACCTTCATCAACGGCTTCTAAGACGCCGGAGACTTCTTCCCCTTGTTGAGTCCGCCCTTTATATACAAACTGCATTAATCAATGTCCTCTAACGAGAATCCTGACGCAGGTTTTGGCGGTTGTTGCTCAGAATCTTCGGTAGTTTCTAATGCCAAAGATGATTCAGCTTGATCCGACGAGGAGGTAGATGGTAGCTCTTTTGGTAGTTTGTCTTTTCCATCAGAAACCATTTCCACCAGCCTTAACACTTCATCTAAGGAAGTGACGCCTTGTTTGGCATAATCAAAGGCCGCGTGTGATAAGGGGCGGTATTTGGGATCTCGTTTAGCTTGGGCGGTGAATTCAAACCCATCACCTGATTTAAGCGCGTTCATTAGTGGTTCAGTAACCTCAAGTAACTCAAACACACCAAGGCGACCGCGATAACCAGTAAAGTTACAGCGTTGACAGCCGCGACCTGTTTTAAATTCAAAATTACTTAGTTCAGGCTCAATGTGAGCCAACCAAATGCGATGCTCTTCAGTAGGCGCTGTGGTTTGCGCACATTTATCGCAGACTTTTCGCACCAAACGTTGTGCGATAACACCTTTTAGTGAACTCGCCACTAGATAGCCTGGCGCACCCATGTCTATTAGACGTATAGCACTGCTTACCGCATCATTAGTATGCAATGTTGATAATACTAAGTGACCGGTTAAGGCACCTCTTAAACCAATTTCCACGGTTTCCTGATCACGCATTTCCCCGACCATTAAGATATCAGGGTCTTGTCGTAAAGTGGTGCGTAATACATTGGCAAAGGTTAACTCTATTTTATGGTTCACTTGTACCTGATTGATTCTCGGTAATCTGTATTCCACCGGATCCTCAACCGTTATTATCTTGTTTTCTGGCTTGTTGAGTTCATTGAGAGAGCCATACAAGGTGGTAGTTTTACCTGAGCCTGTTGGACCGGTAACCAAAATCATGCCGTGGGGTCGATGTAGCAAGGATCTAAATCGCACTAACATGTCCGCAGGCATTCCGGTTTGCTCTAGTGTTAGCACGCCTTGAGACTGATCCAACAAACGCATTACTACAGATTCACCGCCTTGAAGTGGCATGGTGGAAACCCGCACATCAATTCGATGATTTTTTACCGTTATTTGGGTACGTCCATCCTGTGGCAAACGCTTTTCAGAGATGTCCATGCCGGACATCAGTTTAAGTCTAAGGACGAGAGCTGACGCTATGTTGCCTTCGGGAATAATATTCTCTTGCAAAACCCCATCCACGCGCTGACGAATGCGCAATTGCTTTTCATCAGGTTCAATATGAATGTCAGAGGCTTTTGCCATTACAGCGTCTTCAAAAATAGACTGCAAAAGCTTAGCCACTACGTTGTCTTGTTCATCGATAAAACCTGTATCAAGTTGAAATTCCACATCATCTTGATATTCATCTGCAAGCTCTTGGGCAAAGGATGCAATTTCTTCGGTTTTACGATAGTAATTTTCGTAGGCAATATAAAGTTGTGACTCACTGACCACTGCAACTTCTACCGGTTTAGGTAGCTTAGTTGAAAGTTCGTCTAATGCGTTAATGTCGGCGGGGTCACTCATGCCTACCAATAAGGTGTCGCCTTGATCTTCAAGTACTAGGGCGCGGTATCGTCTTGCTTGAATTTCTGGCAGCAACCTTACGGCATTAGGATTAACCCTGTAGTCCTCCAGGTTAATCATGGGAACGCCAAGGTGCTGAGAAAGCAACTCTAACAGTTGATTCTCACTGACCAAGGCCATTGAAATTAAGGTAGCCCCTAGCTTTCTTCCGGTATTTCTTTGTTCAGAAAGTGCTTGCTGGAGTTCGTCATCAGTTATCAGGCCATTTTGAACCAGCAAATCACCTAATCTGATTTTTACTCTTTGGGTCATCAGGACTGTCTCGCTAAAAACTCTATGCGTTGGTTTACAAAACTATGCACTTGGGTAGGCAATTGATTTAATACTTGCACTTGCTGATAGGAGGCAAGTGCCTCTTTGGACAGGCTTAATTTATCTTGGCAAACGGCTAAACCTAACCACCATTTGGCATTAGTAGACTCGCGAGATACTAAAATTTTGTAATCGTTAAAAGCACTTTGGTATTGGCCTGATTTTTCGGCCAGTGCGGCTCTAAAACTCAGTAAATCATTTGTTGCTTGATGACTATTTGGGTGCTGTTCAAGCACAGTCATCGCACCTAGCGCATCACCTTGGCGAAAAGCGATTCTTGCCTGCATGAGGCGCATGGCGCTATCGGTTGGGAAACGCTGGAGCCCAATGTGCAAGGTTTGTGTCGCTTGGCTTACCTGATTTTGTGCATATTGCAGTGAGGCTAGTTGCTTGATCACACTTTTATCATCTGGCGCCATAGACAACACCTGAGTCAATTTATCGATGGCGGTAAGTGTATCTTTGCTATCCAACGCGAATCTGGCTTGTTCTTTTAAACTTGAGACCGTTTTTGAGTGTCCTGAACTTGGCGCTATGCTGAGGCTTTGCGGCTGTTTTTGAACTTCTGAAATGGCAGCTACCTTTGTTTCAGTGGATGTCATTTCTGCCGTTTGCAGTTGAACATCGTTTAATTCAGTCGCTAGGGCAGCTTCCACTATCTCTGGTTTGTCTGTTTTGACAGGTTCTGGAATGTCAGCCACTTGAATTTCAGGCTCAGAAACTGGTATTAATTCAGCCTTAGCCGGCCCATTTGCATCAACGTAAGCAATTTGATCGCCTTTATCAGGGGCAAATTCAAGATCCTGCGTTGCAGGTTGAACAGGTCGAGAGTTCACTTCGTTTTCTGATGTGTAAAACTTTACATAACCAACACTTGCAGTTACTGCCAATAGACTAACAATCAACATGCTAAACATAAGTTTTTTATTGCGGGTGTTTTCAGATGCCACATAGTCTGCGCTAATTTGGCTGGATTGGCGCTTTTCTAAATCCCGTAGCATTTTATTGACTACACTCATGCCTACCACCTACTCACATAACTTAGTAACTCTTGATATGACATATAGAGTTCGTTAGTGGTAAACAGTGTTAGGCCGGTAACACCAAGAACTACTACTGGTAATGCCCATGCCATCCAAGGAAATCCCGGAATTGCAAACGCTGCTTCGGTATCTTTTGCTGCGAGTTTTATATGCTTGCGAGAAATCTTATATTTGCCTTCGCCATAGGCCAGCATAAGTGCTTTGTGGGCGATTATATTGACTAATCTTGGGGTTCCATTGCTTACTTTAAATAACAAGCGACAAACACCTTTACTGAACACATCCCCAGTCGCATGGCCAGCCACTCGCATGCGATGACGGCTATATTGAAAAATCTGGTCCGCATCCATCTGTTTTAGACTATATGAAAAGGTGATGCGTTGTTTAAGTTGGCGCAATTCCGGCTTGCTGATTTTATCATTTAATTCAGGTTGCCCGAACAGTACCACCTGCATTAATTTGCATGATTCAGTCTCTAAATTGGTCATCAACCGCAACGCTTCGATGCTCTCATCCGGTAGTGCTTGGGCCTCATCTATGATCAGCAAGACAGCTTTATGCTGTTGACGAATCTCAATTAAGCGCTGCTGAATTTTATGGGTAAATTCTTGTTGATCGCCATTAGTAGAGAGATCCACTTGTAGCTCAGCGGCGACCGATTTACGTAGCTCCGCTGGAGACAAATAAGGGTTTGGAATGTAGGCCGTAACAAAGCCATCGCTCAGTTCGTTTAACAGCTTTCTACAAATTAAGGTTTTGCCCGTGCCAACCTCGCCGGTCACTTTAATGAAACCTTCTCCCGATTCTAGCGCTGTAGTCAGCACATTGATGGCTTCATTGTGACTTGGCAGGCCGAAATAAAACTGCGTATTGGGCGTTAATGTAAAAGGTAGTTGTCGAATACCAAAATGATATAGATACATAATTACTCCACGTATAACCAATCCGCCATTTGGCTACGGCTTTGCTCTAGTTGATTACGCCAAGTGTTAGTGGTAACTACTGTTGGTTTTAATAAAATAATAAGCTCTTTCTTAGATTCTTTGTCGCGCACGCTTTTAAATAAGTTGCCGAGCACTGGAATATTACCCAAGACAGGCGTTTTCGATTCTTCGCGGCTTTTCACTGACTGCATTAGGCCGCCGATTACCACAATTTCACCGGATTGAGCGCTAACCATGGTGTCAGATTCACGAATGGTGCTTTGTGCCAAAGGCAGGACAATTTGCTCTTGATTCAGCGTAACGATTTTTTCCTGTTCTTCGGTTTCAATGACCGACGGGTGCACATGCAACAAGATACGCCCGTGTTCATCGATTTGCGGTGTAACATCTAATGCAATACCTGAGAAAAACGGGGTTAATTCAATATCTGGTACCACAGAAGTTGTAGTTGAGGTAATGGTATTTTGACTTGAGATATCAGTGACAAAATATTCGTCATCACCCACTTTAATTACCGCTTTTTGGTTGTTCAACGCGGTAACACGCGGACTAGAAAGCACCTGCACGTTGCCTTGAGTTTCTAGCAAATCGATCACACCAATAAAGTCTTTGTTTTGGAAGGCGACACTGGTTAGCCCCCCCAAGGTCGCGCTTAATGCATTACCGAAGTTACCTGGAGTTGAAGCAAAGGTAATATCCGTACTGCCAATATTGCTGACGATTTGCGTCCAATTGATACCTTGTTGATATTCATCGTTTAGTTCTACTTCCAAAATGCGTGCTTCAATCACGACTTGACGGGTTAAGCTTTGTTCGGAAATTTTTAGAAAACGACGAATGATATTAATATCTTCTGGATTGGCTCGCACTGTGACCAAACCAGCTTGTGGCGATACTAAAACAGATTTACCGTCTTCATTGCCAATCATGGTTTTGAGTGACTCTTCAAGGTTTTTCCAAAAGTCGGTTTCGTTTCGCGTACTTATGGTTGTGCCATTGTTAGCATTGGCTAATCCGCCACCCGATAAATTTGAACCACTTTGAGAATTGCCACTGAAGTTATTTTGTTGGCCAAAACCACCATTGCCGCTACTGTTATTGCCGCCCTGAGATATACCACCAGAAATAATACTGGTTTGGGTTTGACCATCGCGCTTCATCATCAAATAATTCACGCTAAAAGTTTCAGTGCGTAAACCCGCAGGGAACACACGATAAATGGCATCTATTTTTTCAACATGGTAGCCATAGATGTCGGTGATCAGTTTAAATACAGTGTCTAAACTAACTTGTTTTAAATCTAATGAAATGTTGCCTGTCACATCAGGATGCACGGCAACAGAATATGGCGTGTCCTGCACTAAACCGGCAAAAAAGGCAGCCGCTTCAACGCCTTTAGCACTGATATCGTACTTTTCAGTTTCTATTAATGTTTGCTGACCCATTTCAGCACCTAACAAAGTATCTGCTACTGTGGGTGGCAATTCACTTAAAGGCGCAGGACTAGGCTGAGAAGCCGCATAAGTTTGAATATCATGGGCTAACGATTGTTCAACATGGCTATCTTTGGTTGATGAACAACTACTCAATACGCTGGTAAGCGCAAGTAGGGAAATTGTTATTTTTGGACAAAGTTTGATCATTTACTTGCCTGCTTATTCACTTGATCGTCCTTGTAAATTGACAATATCACGTCATCTACATTGCCTTGGGAATCAACTAAACGTACTTGTTTGTCGCTAATTTTTGTTATTGTCATACCGTCAATACCATCACCCGCTTTAACCACTTCACCATTTACCACTGCATACAAGGTGGAATTGCGTTTAAAAATGGCACTTAATCTAAAATTGCCGTTGCTGATTAATTCTGGGGCTAATTGCTGCACAATAACGCTCGGTGGTTTGGTAGGATCTAATCGTTTCGAGATTTTTTCGTCACCAAAAGCACCGCCTGTCATGACAAGGGTTAACGCCGCTAAGATTGTGCAAATCAACTTATTAATTAACACCGATAAATGCCTCGCTAGTACTAAGAGTAAATACCTCTAATTGGGTGATAGCTTTGGGGTGCTCACTGACTTTGTATTCCAAATGCCGCCAATAAAGCTTCCACCCTAGGTTTTCGGCATTTGTTAAAAAGTCTCTAGTATCTAAATAACCACCTTCAAAGGTGATTCGTATACCGTGTTGAAATAAAGTGTCGCCATTGCTCTTGTCAGTGAAAAGTGCTGTAGGTGCTATAGACTGCATTTCTATTAGCTTGAGCGACTTTGCTTTGTAGAACAGTTGCTCTAAAACCAAAGGCATCACTTGGGGCGACACTAATTGCCCCAATTCTTTATCAAATTGTTTTTCTAAGGTATCTAAACGTTGCTGGATTTGCTGGATATTAAGCTTAGTTTCTTCATCTGGGTCTAGACTCATTTGATGGAACAGTTCAAGCTTAGTAGCTTCCAAGGTTGCAAATTGACCTTCGATATTCTGTTGCTTTTTCGCAACCTTATCGATTTCAAGAATTTGCGGTTCAACTATCAATATGTAACCAACAAAGAGCACTAGCAGAGGGGCCGCAAAAAATATAATTTTACGTTCACGTTCGGCTAAACCATCATAACCCGCTGAGAGCTTTTGCAACGCTGACTGCTTAATTTCCGCCATCAACATCTCCTTCGCCCTGATCTGAATTGGTATTTTCAGTGACTTGCGCGTCTGCAGGCTGACTGGTCAACCTAAACATTAAAATGTCGTCAGTTCGCTGCACTATGGCATCAGCAAATTCCTGACCTTTAAAAAATCCAGTATTGCTAAGCTTGCTTATCCAATTTGGCAGTGCAGATGGATTGGAAAGCTGCCCTTTAATGGTTAAGTCATTTTCTAAAACAGAGAATGAAGTCAGCCAAAGGTCATTGGTATAACTATTTGAAAATGCGTCAAATAACTCTGAAAACGACTTGTTTTTTAAATCCGATATCGATTGAATCTTATTGACCAACAACTGATGCTGCGTTAGATCTTGAGTAAAACGATCTAACTTAGCTTTAAGTAACGGACTACCCGTGCGTTGGGCAAGTTGGGTACTTAACCCCGCAATCTCTTGCTCAACTTCGGAATATCTCGCCTGAGTAGCTTTCAATTGGTCTTTCTGCCCATTCAGCTGATATGAAAACCCAGCATATGCGATTGCTATCAGAAGCGCGCAGATGAGAGTGACAAAGGTCAAATGGGCTGCATTGAAAATTTCAAAATGAGGACGAAACTCTTGATGATAGAGGTTAATTTGATGCTTCATCAGTCACCTCTTTTTTATTCGTTTTCATCTTTTTATTAAAGTGAGTAAAGGCTGCACCTAAACAACTGAAACTCGCCATTTTAAAATTAAGCTCACCGGCACATTTAATATTGGGTAGAAAATTCTCACAAGATACGCCCATAGCAGCGCTTATTTTGTTTGCTAGAAATTCGGTATGCACGGTGTCCAGCTTTAGCAATACACGTTTTACAGGTGCTTGCCTTAACTGACTTTCAAAAAAGTCCATAGAACGCTGAATTTGCACACAAAGCGATTCAATAATACCCATATCTAATTCAGATTCAGAAAAGCTACCAATATTTTCAAAACCTTTTAGTTGGCGACTAAAATACAGTTTATTTTCTTTCACTATATTCAACACCACTTCTTCGCCGTGCTCTTGCACTAGAGTAATCACCGCATCTTTTGATGGCGGCGCTAATTGAGTGGTGGCAAACTCTTCCACAGAGACCGATTGCAAATTAAGCTCAGCTTTAAAAATTGCTTCACTTAACTTTTCTATTTCAGTTTTCGCTAATGCAACAACCAATAACTTATTCTGACCGGACACTTGCACAGGTAAATCTGCGTAGTCATAAACTAATTCATGATTTGTTCCGGCGATTTCTTGTAACGGCCATCGAATGGCGGCAAACAGATCTTCATCGGCAACATCTGGCCGATCAATCTGCATGACACGGTACCAATGCGCCGTCAAATTAAAGTAACAAGGAGCGCCTTGAAGTTTATTTTTTTTGACGTAATCCGCTAATGCATGTTGCCAATTTTTGTGAGAAAAACTGGCATCTAATTCCCAAACAACCCCTTCAGCGGTCTCTTTAAACGCACACAGCAATACCTGCTCGGCAGTAAATGCCAAGCCAACCGCTTGATATTTTGACGGTTTTAAAAATTTTCGCCGTATAACGTCTTTCCAGCTAATTTGCATTGATTCGGTCCGCTTGTATTTGGATAACGTTTGTTTTCATTCAACTAAATCCGCACAAATTTTTGACGCATTTTCATTAAATAAAACTATTTTTGAGGGATTTAGCAAAAAGGTTGCCAAGTGTTACTTTGATTATCGGCTTGAGAAAAAAATCTATGAGGAATAGTGAGCTTTTCTAGAGATGCTAATGTGTTTGAGAGCAGTCAATGTAATGTTTTAGTTTAAGCTTAATCACCACAGCACGGACCATGGTCTCTCTTAGACAAATTACTGTCTAAATGAAATTAACTACGAAGAGTTGGAACATTTTTATCAGAGCGCTCAACTTAGAACGTCCGCTTCTGAACAACCTCAGTTGCTACTTACATGACCTTGAATGCAAAAGCTTTAGTGCCTTTTCAGGATCCCCATCTTTAGCTCGTTCCTGAAATTGATAAAATGCCTCTCGTTCAGATATTGTGTTGTTAACCATAATGTCTATAGCTCTATTTATACTCACGTTCTGAGATTCTGCAAACTTAGCGAGTCTTTCTTTAGTTTTTTCGTCTGTTCGGTATGTAATAGTTGCCATATTTACTTTCTCCTCTTTTCTTGAAGAAACTGTTCAGGTGTAATTACGTTCCAGTGAAACTTTAATTCACCGCTAGTTAGATCCTTGAGGTTATAACTGATAATAAACTCAGCCTCACTCGCGACAGCAAGGTCGACAAGATGATTATCTGATTCGTCCTTCAAATTTGGTCGCCACAAATAATTGATGTTAGTCCATTCACAAACATGAAAAAAACCGTCCAAGATTTGATTAATCTCAATTTTTGTAAAACTGCTATTTTCAAATATCTTATCTCTACTGCTTACATCGAGATATTCGGAAAATAAAGCTGCTCCAATTTGAGGAATAATTTCTTTGGTTAAACACATTTCAATCACTTTGAAACTTGCTGAACTTCTACTAGGACTTAACAGCACATTAATGATGATATTCGTATCTATAACAACTTTCATGCAACGATGATAGCATATTTACTTCTTAATGCTATCACATTTTGGTTTTTGGTGTAGCAATTCGAAACAACGATCGACGTGTCATTAAATGTCTATAGTGGGATGTATACCGCAAAGCTGTTGGGCGTTTGGATTCTATTCGCACAAAGGACGGCGACATTAAAAATTTGAAGAGCACATTCCAAGCGTTGTTTTCGAAGAATTTTTGTCTTCAGTGACTATTCGCTAAGTTCCAGTTAACGTACTTTTAAGCCCTACAAACATTTTTGATGGGCACAAAAAGACAAATTGCTGTCCTAATGAAATTAACTACGAAGAATCGTCATCGTGGCGCAGGCCACGACCTCCTTGGAACTTA
>CANMCE010000008.1 GCA_947496235.1 uncultured Glaciecola sp.
TTCTTCCTAAAAATGTCCAAATAATCCTTGATCTGAAAAGGGAGTCCATATACACGATGACGATTCTTCGTAGTTAATTTCATTATGACAGCAATTTGTCTATTTAAGCCTTCAGAGAGACTACTAACTTGTTCGCATTAAATAAATGCCTCTTCTTCTGAAAACTAGTGCTGGCAAAAGAATTTGTTATTTGTTACTAATATAGGAATCTGAAAAACGACCTGCTGGGTCGAGATTAAATCGTTAGATTTCACAATCTTAATGAGTGCTTTCCGTATTATCGCGGCTGCTGAACCCGATAATTATTAAAGGAAAGACAAATGTGTAAAAATAGAAATAGAGCCTGGAGAAGGTTTAACGATAGAGTCAACAAAGGAAAAGGCAAGGGTTCAAACGAGCTTAATAAGGCCGAAAAGAAATGGAAGCTATTGTATCTTCGTAAAAATAAATTAGCTCGAGCTAAGCAACTTGGATTCGACTATCCCATAAAAAGTAATAGACAACTTTTAGAACAGGAATTTCCTTCAGATGCAAAATAGTGTAAACCTACTATTTATCTGTAGTCGCAACCAATGGCGAAGCCCTACTGGTGAGGAAATCTGGAGAAAACGCCCTGGTTTCAATTCTCGCTCGGCTGGTACAAGCCCAAATGCTAGAAAAACGGTCAGTCCAGCGGATATCCGCTGGGCTGACTATATATTCGTCATGGAAAAGAAGCATAAAAATAGGCTTTTGGCCGAATTCACTCGCCTATTGGATTATAAACCTTTATTTGTTTTGGATATTCCTGATGAGTACAAACTTATGGATCCAGAGTTAGTCGATGAGCTTGACAGCAAAGTTTCTGAAATTTTGGATCGAAAAACGCCCACTTAACACCACAAAGAAATACAAGAAGACATTAAAACTAACCGCCAATCGGCGTAGCTAGGTACATATCTATTTAGTCCAAGCGATAAATTGTTCAGGTTGTGCGCATATCATGCCTTGCAAAAATATGTGGTCGCACAATAACCCCGAGATTGAAAACTGCACTACATAGTTAAGTGTTAGTCATAAAATATTTCTAAGTAAGACTATCAGTTACAGTTTTTCTTTTTGCGGAATAAAAGCAGCTTTAGGTGTAGCTAGCATCTGTTGCATCAGCAATTGAGCACTTAACTTCGCGATATGTGGAATTAACTTACGCTCAGTGTTATCACCTAATTCATAAGTTACTGCGTGCACACCATAAGTATCTGCAATGTACTGTTTAAATACGCCACGTCCAGGGCTTGAACCTGGACGCTCACGCACGGTAAAAGAGCCTAACCTTTGATTTTTCAGGGCGGCTAACCATTGCTCAGAGAAGTCTTTCGGCACCAAACCATAATCAGTCGGCATAGTATAAAATATATCTTGTTGGGTAGAATGAAAATCCAATGCAAATACAACACGCTGTCCGTTGGTAAGCAATCCATTTATATACTGGCCAATTGCAGTTGTTTCAGGTTGAGTAAATTTGCCCCAATCGCGATTTAAGTCTTTCCCGTTATTATTGTGACGCCAATTTCCGTTTGTTACGCCATCAGGATTTACCAGCGGCACAACTAGCAAATTAAAGCGCTCAAAAAATCTTTGGGTCAGTGGCTTAGTCTGTGCGAGCTTGTCTATAAATGCTTGCATTGCAATGGCACCAGTGACTTCAGGTGGATGCTGTCTGCCGATTACAATTAACCATTCGTTGTTAGTGTCTTGTTGAACAATCAGTCCATCAATAGGGCGTTGTTGGAATGATTTACCAATGTTAACTTTGGTGAAGCGTTGGGACGTTAGCACCGATTGCATCCATTCTTGGTAATCGTCCATGGTCAATAATTCTTGGCCCGAGACATAAACCTCTTGATCGGTAATATTCAGCGTCAGATGTAAATCAGCACCATCCATTTCAAAGTCAATAGTTTGCCAATGTTCACCATCAGTACTTATTTTGGGGACATAACGCTGGTTACTTTTAGGTGAATGAATCATTACCTCAATAGTGCTAGGAACCGTTTTAGCTGACACCTTAAAGGCGTACCAAGGGCTTGGATTAATAGGTTCATCTTCTGGTGTAGAGGTTACCATGAAGCGGTTATCGCCTAACTGCTTACAACTATCTAATTTTCCACCATCGAAATCTTTGGAGAATTGAATATTACCAAAATCACAGGCAAAGACTGGGGATGAGGCAATTAGAAAAAGTATAAGCAGAATCGGTGTTCGAATTAATTGCATGAAGTCTTTTTACCTTAATTGTTAACCTTTAATCATTGTGCTGGCGAAAATCACTTACAACTTGCCAACTTAACTTTTGTAGTGCCAATGCTTGTTCGGACGTTAAGCTCGAATGAAATATATTGCCTTCAGGGGATTTGTTATATAAAGCACCGTAAAACACACAAGCCGCCAAATATGTACCAGCTGCACTAGGATGTTTAAGTGTTTCACCATAGGCAATTTGTTTTTTACCATCAATTTCCGTCACTCCAGTAACATCAGGTACGAAAAGATTTATACTGGGCAAGGTTTTAGCTGCTTTATCAAATGCTAACCCTACAGGCACTAATAAAATGTTATTCCTTTGAGCGGCGTCTACATAGGCATTTTTTAATGACTCAGTCATTCCTGCGGTATCAGCATAAGACCAGGTCATAAATAAAATTGGTGACATGCCCTTTTCTTTTACTGTTTTAATCGCGGCATCTATTGCAGCCTGAAACTTTTTACGCTTATTTTTGCGAATGGGTTCATTGCTATGTCCTTGCAAGACCACAGCCTGCCAGCTGTCGTCTACTATCTGAAGATGCGCTTGTAACATGGGCAAATTTTCAAAAATATGCCCTCCGGACAGGGTTTGTAGTCTCAATCTATTTTCGCCGCGTTTCCATTCACCGGCAGCTCTTATCAAGCTGCCTAAATGATTATGAATGCCATTGTTATAAAAACTAAAACTGTTACCCACGAATAGTATCTTTTTAGGCGCAGGCTCAATTGGATCAACAACTGGATTTTGCGCTTTTTCAATTGCTTGTGTTGTGCAAGTAGTGACCATGAAACACAGGCTCGCAAAGATCAAAATTAACTTAAAAATGTTCAACATCTATTTCCTTACATTGTTAGGGTAAAAAGATCATAGGTGCCAACCAAACCGACACTATAGTAAGTAACACCATACCCACTAGATTGAGTACTACACCTGCTCTTACCATGTCTGGAATGGTGATAAGTCCAGAAGCAAATACAATGGCATTGGGTGGGGTAGCAACAGGTAACATAAAGGCACAACTGGCCGCCAAGGTAATTGGAATACATAGTAGTAAAGGCGATACATCTAGTTCTAAGGCAACGGCCGCGACTACAGGCAAAAATGTAGCTGCAGTAGCAACATTACTGGTCAGTTCGGTTAAAAATATCACTAAACCGGTAGCCGCAACAACTAACGCAAAGACACCAAAAGCACCTAATGGCATTAAGTTACTGCCCAACCAAAGTGCCAGTCCAGAACTAGATACAGCGGCAGCTAATGCTAGGCCACCACCGAATAAAATCAATACTCCCCAAGGAAGTCGTTGCACATTTTCCCAGACTAAAATCTGCTGTTGCTTTTTATCTCCGCTAGGTAATAAGAAAAGCAATAAAGCGGCTGTCATTACGATACCGGTATCGGAAAGAAAGTTAATGTCTAACCAACTGGATAACGGGCGTCTGATGATCCAAAAAATGACCACTAGCACAAATACAATGGCTACTCGTTTTTCGGCTTTGCTCATGGGGCCAAGCTCTTCACTAAGCGCTTTAAGATGCAGTTTTACTTCTTGGTTAGCAGGAATGTTGACGCTAAAAACGTATTTAGTCAGTATTATCCAAGCTAGAGGTAACATGACTAAAATTACCGGTAAGCCCAGCATCATCCAACTGGCAAAGGAAATTTGGATGTTGTAGTTTTCTTCTAAAAATGCTGCGAGTAAAGCGTTCGGCGGTGTGCCTATTAGCGTTGCTAATCCACCTATGGTGGCGGCAAATGCAAGTCCAAGCAACATTGCAATTTGAAAGGATTTTACTTCTTTTTCGGGTAAGTCACTGTTTTGCTCAGCAATCATATTCGCAACTGACATAGCAATGGGCATCAGCATCATTGTGGTGGAGGTATTTGTCATCCACATGGAAAGCAGCGCAGCTACCAACATGAATCCACCGATTAAATAGCGACCATCGGTGCCAGTAATAGATAGTATAGCCAGTGCAATGCGCTTATGAAGCATCCAACGCTCTACTGCTATTGCCAAGATAAAAGCGCCCAAAAATAAATAAATGATGGGGTTGGCGTAACTAGCTGTGGTATTCCCCATATTTTCAATACTAAGAAATGGAAACATGACCACGGGTAAAAACGCGGTTACGGGCACTGGGACGGCTTCAGTGGCCCACCATACCGCCATCCATAAGCCGACAGCGGCAACTCGCCAAGAAGCGACTTCCATCACTACTTGCGAGCCATCAAAAAACATCATCGCAGCAAATATCAAGGGCCCTAAAATTAGGCCAATATTCTGATAAGTCGCTCGCGCATGACGCGTGAGTAACGTATTTTGCATTATTTTGATCCTTGTTGTTTTACAAAAAATGGGCCTGCAATAACAGGCCCTGTAAAGAGATCATTTGTTTAGAAGCTAGCTCTTACGTCTATGTAATAGCTACGACCGTAATCTTGGTGGGCATCGGAAAAATAACCAAAATAACGATCCGCCAAAGGCGCTCGTTCATCAGTTAAATTAACCACACCAAAGCGAACACGAGTGGCCACATCGTTTACATCAAAACGATAGTCCAGGGTTGCATTAAAGGTGGTCATTGATGGAATGACATAACGGGTGCCATCGTCTAATGTTAGCGAGCTTTGATAGAAACTGCCTACTCGATTACCACTTAAAGACGCTCCCCAATCTTGATAGCGCCATGATACGCGAGCAGAATGGCGTTGCTCTTGATTACCGTCACGACCAATCAGATCAGCAAAACCGTCAACCGGTATGCTTGCTGGGATGAGACCACTTTCAGCAGCTTCAACAAGACGTGCAGCTTCGCCGCCTGCTTCCTGCTCAAACTTATCGAGGAAAGAACCGTTGTAGCTGAATTTGAAACGCCCGATATCAGTTTTAACATCGTAGTACACACCAATATCATAGCCAGCAAGTTTACGAGTATCTAAGTTAGCATAATTATCATCGATGAATTCTACTGCACCTGCTGGACAAATCCCTGCTGCTAAGTAGATAGCCGCTTCATCGTCAGCTGCCGTACCTCTAGATACTGCCGGGTTAAAGGTAGCACCATCACAACTTGCGGTTCCTGCCTCAAGTCTCAAAAGTAAGTCGAGAACAGTGTGGTTTTCTTCGCCGAATAAGCCAATGGTGTTTTCTTTTTCGATAGACCAGTAATCGACAGTGATGGTCAAATCATCAATTGGCGCAAGCACAATACCTAAATTAGTATTGGTTGATTCTTCTGGAATCAGATTTTGACTACCTTGAGCTACACGTTGAGTCGAGTTGCTACAATCTAAGGTATCTTGATCAGGATCACCGCCATTTTCCGCCGCATATAAACAGGTATAATCGGTTCTAGTATTGCTTCTAACTACAATGCTCTCATTTATGGTAATTAAGTTAGGTGCTCTAAATGCCTCTGACCAAGAACCACGTAACAAGAACGCCTCATGAGGTTGCCAGCCAAAAGCAACTTTACCTACGGTAGTGTTACCCACATCAGAAAAATCTTCGTAACGAATTGCGGCTTGAACATCTAAGTTTTCAAGTACGGGTATTTGTAATTCAGCGAATAAGGAGATGACATCACGTTCACCACTACTATCCGGTGTTGGACTTGAATTTACAACGTCAGATACGAACGGATAGGTGTCACCTTCATAGTCTGTAAAAACGATAGTGCCATCTAAGCGTGGATCTCGATCATCTAAGAAGGATTCTTCGCGATACTCTGCGCCCGCTACAAAACCTACAGGACCGGCAGGAAGTTGGAAGATTTCTGGAGTAGAAATTTTGAAATCTAAGGTAGTCAATTCAGTCTCATTTAAACGGACCACATCAACCAAGGCTCGTTCAATATTTGAATCAACGCCACCGCTAAACGGATTATAAGCTTCTGGGGTAGGATCAAATAGTGCTTCAGCCATCAGAATGTTGGATACACGATTATGTGTTACATCGTCCTTAGTCGCTTTTGAATGGCTGAAGGCACCTTCCCAGTCCCAATCACCAAAATAGCCTCTAAAGCCTTGTAATATGCGGTAGGTATCACCATCGTTATCAACAATTCTTGGTAATTCAGCAAAGCGATAGTTATCAATAATTAGTTCTAAACCTGAACATGGCACATCTGGAATAAGATCATCCGCTAATCTGTTAGGTGAACCGCAAGGGCCAAAGGGGTTATAATAATTTTCAGCGCCAACTCTTAACTTTGACGCAGTGAAAGAGGCAGAAGGGTGGCGTCTCAAATTGGTTTTTGATTGATACCAAGAAAGTTCGGTGAAGCTTTCAACGCCATTTTCGAATTCGTGATTTACAAACAAGAAGATGTTCGCTCGTTCTAATTCAGAACTTAAGTCTCTATCTGCATTCAAATTTAAGCGGTAGGTCCCTTGACCGTCGATAGCGCCACATGTGGTAGCATTTAGTACGTACTGACAGCGTTCATCACCTATGGGATAGGTCTCAAATTCACCTGAACTGTCGGTAAAAATATTACGTAGACCTGAAGACGTAGCACTTGACACCAAGTCAAACTGTCCAAACAAAGAGTTTGCGGTATCATTTCGAAAAGCGGTATCTCCAAACCAAGGCGAGTCTTCAGGTACACGGTCCCTAAAGTCTGCATTGGCCCATCTTGGATCGTCTTGAGAATTTACGCGGTCACGCTGGTAATAATTGGCAAAGACACTGACGTTAGTTTTGCCGTCGTTAAAATCCTTACCCCACTCGACAGTTAATCTTTGAGTGTCTCTAGGAATGTTATCGTATTCAGTCCATCGACCAGACACGTTAAAGCCGACAAAGTCTGACTTGATAACATGATTTACTACGCCTGCTACCGCATCTGCACCATAAATCGCCGAAGCACCATCACGTAATACTTCTACTCTATCAAGACCTGTTACCGGAATTGTATTGACGTTCACTGAATTAACAGGAACAAAACTACCACCTACCTCTTCGGTTTGATAAGAAGCCGCATTAACCATGCGTCGACCGTTTAGAAGCACTAAAGTGTTTCCGGTACCCAAGTTTCGTAAATTATATGCGCCAACATCACCGCGAGCGGCATTTACGCCACCGGCAATGTTTTCAGCTTCACTAAAAAAGTTTTGACCGTTCTCTGGAATAAACTGTAAAAGATCATCTAGTGATTCAACGCCTAAATTTCCGATGTCTTCTGAGCCAATAACGGAAACCGCAAGTGCTTCTGATACTTGGGCATTTTTAATATTCGAACCAACAACTGAGATTTTCTCTACTTCTTCGTCTTCGTTGAGTTCTTGTTCTGTTATATCTTGGGCGTAAGCAGTACTGGTACAAGCAAAAGCGATGGCTAATGCGACTTTATTTAAGGTTCTATAATAAGTGTGTTTTAGACCTGTGTTCATTGAGCGTCCTTCCTGTTTTTATTGTTCGCAACAGGTGTAACGCATGAAAAATGAAAATCCCCTATTAAAACGTAAAGAAATTTTGAAAAAAAATTAAAAAGCGAAGAAAACGCCTAAAGTAATGATGGCTAACGCAGTGTTATAAACCCAAGTTGGCGCGCTTAATTCCTCATAGGTATTGGAAAACACTTGTGGGGCGATATCATTAGAAACAAGCACAGGTTGAGAAAAACTCTTGTGAGGAAATTGCACGACTTCGGTTCTGTCTATGAACTTCTCAAACTCGGACATAACCGCCGATTTTGCCCAAACTTCAGACATTTGATAAAACGCAGCTTGGTGCTTGGGGTTTCGGGATAGCCACTGATTAAAAGACTGTTGCATATGCTGGAAGTCGGCAGCACTTAAGCAGTTTTGCGCGAACTCTTCGTCAGAGCGATCCAGTTTTACTAGCCATTGGCTAGCTTGATCCAAGACGTCTTCGTCTATTTGATAACCCGTCCAGTCATTTAAATTCATATTTAGCCTGATACCACTTTTCTAACAAAACTTTTTTGTGCTTTTTTATCGACTACAAATTGGCGACATAGTTTCATGCCTTTAGCTAGGTGGTTCTCGACGGTTTTGACAGAAATTTGTAATTCATTAGCGATGTCATTATAAGATTTTCCATGAATCTTTCGCCGAACAAAAACCTCTCTGCAAATAGGGGGTAAATGGTTAATTGCAGATAACATCAAGTTAGACATATCTTGTTTTATGACGGAAGTTTCAATCGACTCTATCATTTGTTCTTTTTGACTCAGATGTTGTTGATATTTATGTCTGACTTCAAGATGACGGAGGCGGCTAATCGCAGTATTTTTAGCTATTCTAAATGCAAGCGGAATCAAGTTCTCAAGCTCAGCTTTGCAACAACACTGGGAAAACTTGTCTTCAACTAGGGTGAAGATTTTTAATAAACTTTCTTGGGCAATTTCTTCCGCTTCCTGCTTGTTAGCACAGGTAGCTGTTAACATTCTCACTAACCTAGGAAAGGTTTGATTGTGCAAATCGTTAAAGAGTTGCTCGTTACGTAGGCGGTATTCTATTTTCATTTTTTTATACTTTTTGCTTTACAAAAATGATGTCTAACCCTGCCTTAGTGATTAGACTACTTATAATTTGTGTTATTAACTAATCATTAACATACTACAAAACTAATCTTAGCGCCCAGAAAAATTTTATTTAGCTGGGAAAAAATTAATGGCGAGTTTGGAGCTAGTGGATTGGCATACTTGATCTATGCGTCTTCGGAGTGTCATTATGGGACGTAGGAATATGCCTGCATAGATAGTAAAGTTAAGGCTAAATTTATGATTAGAGACAACTGAATGGATAATTGGCAATCACTTTCTCATATGTCCAAGCTCTTGGATATCATGCAGCAGCTAAGGGATCCAGACAAAGGTTGTCCTTGGGATAAACAGCAGACCTTTTCTAGCATAGTGCCTTACACCATTGAAGAAGTGTATGAAGTGGCAGATGCAATTGCCAAAGGCGATATGGTTGAAATAAAAGACGAATTAGGCGACCTACTGTTCCAAGTTGTTTTTTATGCTCAATTAGGGCATGAAGAAAATGCATTTGAATTTGACGACATTGCTGGTGGAGTGTGTGAAAAATTAATTCGCCGTCATCCGCATATATTTGGCGACGAGGTACAACAAAATGCCGAAGCTGTAAGTCAACGCTGGGATGAAATTAAGCGTCAAGAAAAGTTAGTCAAAGGGATACCAGAAAACAACAGTATTTTAGATGACATCCCCCAAGGAATGGCACCTTTATTACGCGCCGAAAAAATTCAAAAGCGATGTGCAAAAGTTGGCTTTGATTGGGATGACGTATCCTCTGTATTTGCAAAAGTACGAGAAGAAATTGTTGAAATTGAACAAGAGATAAACCATTCCAGGGTTACTCAAGAAAAAGTGGTAGAAGAGGTAGGCGATCTTTTATTTGCTGTGGTGAATCTGTCTCGTCATTTAGGTGTAAATGCTGAAACCGCATTAATCAATGCGAATCAGAAATTTAGTCGTCGATTTGGCGCAGTAGAAAAACAATTTGAAGATGCTAACTTAGTGCTTTCAGAGGCTAACCTAGAACAAATGGAGTCAGTCTGGCAGTCGGTTAAATCGTTAGAAAAAAAACAACAATAGCTGAGCAAAAAGGAATCAGTAGAAAGTGAAAGTTGTCGTCCTAGATTTTGAATCTTTAGCGCCGGATAAATTGGATTTATCTAGTTTGGATAAGTTGCAAAAAAGCTATGGTTTGCATATTACATACTTCGATGCCACTGCGCCTGAGCAAGTTATCGAACGAGCGACTGACGCACAAATTATCTTGGTTAATAAAGTGCAATTGACTAGAGCAACGCTTTGCAAACTTTCCAAACTTAAATACATAGGGGTACTAGCAACTGGTACGAATAATATCGACATGGAATATTGTCAACAAAACGATATTCAAGTCAAAAATGTTGAGGGCTATGGCACCAGTTCGGTTATCCAACACGCATTTACGCTACTACTTAACTTATCTACCAGTCTTATTCAATACGCTAATGATGTGCAGCATGGGAAATGGCAAAAAAGTCGCCAGTTTTGTTTTCTAGACTATCCCATTAACACCCTAGAGGGCAAAACCATTGGCATTTTAGGCTATGGAGAGTTGGGGCAAGCAATGGCTAGCATCGCCAGAACTTTTGGTATGAAGGTTATTGTGCTCAATCGACCAGGTAACCAAACTTCATCGGCAACAGATGATGTGACGCGAGTTCCTTTTTATCAAGGGCTTGAGCAATTGGATGTACTCAGTTTGCATTGTTTACTATCAGAGCAAACAAAAGAGATTATTGATCGAAAAGTGCTATCCGCAATGAAACCTTCAGCTTTTCTAATCAACACCGCCAGAGGCGGCTTGGTAAATGAAACTGACTTAGCCCAAGCTTTACAGAACAAAGAAATCGCAGGCGCTGGTTTAGATGTACTGTCTACTGAACCTCCGAACCAAGATAACCCCCTATTGCAGATCAGTTTACCTAATCTGATCATAACGCCCCACACTGCATGGGGAGCAGTTGAAGCCCGACAGAAATTGCTTCACTTAGTTGTTGGAAACCTAAAAGATTGGCTTGAATCAAGGAACTAGATGATGATTATTACGGATGCTGAAAAGGAGTTTTTGTCCGGGCTAGAAACAGCCAACGCCTATTGCTGTACTACAGATGCTCATGGTGCTCCCTCAGTTATAAGGGCTGAGTTAATTAAAAAAGTGCTTTTAGGCATTCCTATCGATGGTGTTGTATATAAACTTTCGCGAGCAGGCATCACACTTGAAAAAGTTACCATTGAGGGACGTTTAGATCTCGATAATATTGATTGTGTTGAAAACGGGAAAGTTCCTTCATTAGAATTCAAAGATTGCTTGTTTAATGGAGGCTTTAGCGCCAATAACGCCCAACTATCTCGACTAGTGTTGAAGCGTTCAGTGTTTGCTGGGGATTTTTCAGATACAGCTACCGTTTCGTTAGATAATTGTCGTATCGACGGTACCTTAAATTTGAACGCTATTGGTCCGGTCGATGATCAAACCTATTGTTGGGTCAATGCACGAGATGCCCTTATTGATGGAAGCCTGTTACTTACCGACGCAAATCTTCATTGCCCTAAACGAGATCTATTAACCTCCAAGCAAACCCCTCGTTATGCGTTAAATTTACTCAATGCCAAGGTCAGTGGGGACATTGAAGTAAAGGAAGGGCTCACAGCCATTGGCGGTATTAAATTAAGAAATACCCTAGTTGAAGGTGATGTTTGGCTCTTGGGAAGCAAGCTAGTAGCGGGTGAAGGTTATGCCTTATTGGCCCAGGGCGCTCAAATTAAAGGCGGATTGAGTTTAAAACCCAGTGTGCATAGCTTGGATAAATCCTCTGATGAAAAAGAGTTGATTAATAAAAGCGAGCTTGAAGGAGGTCTAAACTTTTTTGGTGCAAGTATCGATAGATTACTCGAAATAAGAGGTATTCAAGTAAGACCTTCAGCAAAGCAAATTGATGACGAACAGGGCGTTTCTATATCTTTCAACCAAATTAAACTGGGAGACGGCTTAGTAGTGGGGTCTTTTGTCACTCAACATTCCATGGTCCAAATGAAGACTCCCTTAGCAATAACAATATCCCATGCGTCTATAAAAGGTGGTGTATATATAGCTGGAGTTAAGGTGGATAGAGCGGATAAAACATATTCGCTGGTGATGCAAAATACGTCAATAACAGGTAATTTTGTATCTGAGCATGTGCTCTTCAAAGGTCAAATTATTAGTTCTGAATTCGCCGGTTACATGCAAGTTTCTGATTGTACCATCGGAGGTTATTGTTTTATTCAAAACACAAAAATTGGAGATGAAAATTCAGTTTCTATATTAGATTTTCAGCGAAATACAGTTCAAGGTATTGGGGAGTTGCGCAATGTTGATCTTAAAAAATCGCTTGATATGAGAAACTCAGTTTTTAATTCAGGACTATCCATTCGAATAAAACGCCATACAATTGATACTTTTATAGAAACTCGGTACTGCCAACTTGACTTAAGAAGTATTAAAGTCGCCGGTAATCTTTTTATCAGTGCTGATACCCAGCATTTAGGGTTAACCAAATCGGAAATTGATGGCTATTGTACTTTGGAAGCTACTATAAGCGGCAGTTTCTATGCACAAGAAGCCATAATTAAAGGTTCATTCGAACTCAACAATGTCAAGTTTAGAGGCTTCGAAGGGAACGAGGATAGTGAGGAACAAAACGAGTTTTTATTAACGCGCTGTCAAATTGGTCAAGCGCTGATGTTTAACAATCCAATGAAAGTCAATTTTGACGATATTATCCTCAAAAATGTAAGGCTTTATCCAAGCCTTTGTTATCCTAATTATTATTATTGCGAGGCTGATTATTCAGGTAATTTTACCGCGGATGATCACGAAGGAAGTGCTTCTTTCTTAGTTAGAAAAGACAAGCCATTAAGTAAAGAGAATTTAATTTTATGTAACAGTAATTCAAATTTGTTTCATTCATTAAATGAACAAAATGAATTGGACATATCAACGGAAGAAAAAGCCAAAGACTATATTAAATTATTTTGTGCAAATATTTGGGCCCAAAAGGGGGCCTTTGTAGTTTTTGAATCCGCAAATCACTTACCAAAGGAATATTTAATAAAGACAGATGCTGGTAGAGATTTATCTGAAATAGAGCCTTTAAAGTCGATACCTTTGGCCAGCGACGAGGCAAAAGAAATTGATAAAAATAAAGTATTGTCACCTTCAGATCGCTACTTATTCAGGGCTTACACAAGATATGGGAAGGATATTTTTTTATATTATTTTGTGATTCAAGAGACAAATTATCTGGTATGCGTTTCAGAAACAACGGTTTTTACTTTTGATGAAAGAGCGACCCCAAAAACCATTGCTCCCTTTAGAATTAAAAGCGAATCTTTTACCCGCCCTTCGCTATACACAGAAAATGAGCCGGATAACGAGATAATAACGGAAGAAGAAAGAGAGCAGTTATTAACCTTAATAAATCAGAAACTAGCGCAAGAATTAAAAGCCTCAGGGTTAGGAACTGCATATGTAGATTTAAGTGATACATCAGTGAATCAACTAATTGATGATGATGGTCAGGCTTGGGGTAAAGACATCACCCTTAAACTTACCAACTTTACCTACAATAGATTTAACGACAGTGAATTAACAAAAGATAAGCCTTGGTCCATATGGCATAAATTTACTTTCTACCTAACAACTAAACGAGCGAACTTTGTTCGAAATCTGTCTGAGGTATTTAATAAAATCGGCTTTGTACACCTGAGCAATGAGTTAGCGTCAAATAAGTGGGCGATAAAACCGCTAAAGCCAGAAAAAACGCCGATTAAAAGTCGCATAAAACATCGATTGAACTGGTTAAGTTTACAATACACAAAACCGGCTGCAAAGAAATCGAACAGGTTGATCCGGTTTTTAAAATGGGCTCCCTTTCTGAATGCCGAAGATGAGCCGAGAAAAGTCAATTTATGGCAATTCCAAAGCTTTCCCTATATTCAAGCTGCCGCAACTTTTCGCAAAGAAGGTGTACACGAACTAGCGCGGCAAATTGATTATGAGGCACATAAATATTCGAGTTTAAAATATGCTAAGAATGCCGGTTATTTAAGTCCTTTAGTATATTTCTTGCACTATTTATACAAAATATCTTCTAAATTTGGATTGTCTCCCAATCGGGTATTTTGCTGGTTGTTAGCTTTCATCCTGGTGGGGGGATTAATGGTGGAAGTGGCTAATCAAAAAGGTGTTATGGTGATGGAAACAGTTACTGTTAATCAATTAAACTCTACTTCAGATACTAGTTTTACATCAACCGAAGATGCACAATTTCCTGTGCTTCCATGTAACCGAAATATTCAGCCTATACTTTACGCCGCAGACATATTTTTACCTTTGATAGATTTAGGTCAGGAAAGACGGTGTACCTTGGGAACACCTAGTCTGATGGTAGAAAAACCTCAATTTACCCAGCATGGCTCTTTGATATCCACTGTTGAGGCTTCTTTATCTTCCCATACACCTTCGAGTTTGAGTTTTTGGCAGTGGGCACGCTCCCTTTACAGCATCTTGGGTTGGGTAATGCTGTCTTTATTTATATTTGCCTTAACTAACCGATTGCGCTCACCAGAAATCCACCGAAGGTAAAAGCGATATCGTTATAAAAAGCGAATTTGTAAAAATTCTGTTACCAATAATCGAAACGAGGTTAACAAATTCTATAATTTTTCTATTTTTTAAATAGATTAGCCTATGCATAAATCTGGTTAACACAGTGACTAGTTGACACTGTGGTTAAATCAATGTCTAGGAAGATCTATGAGAATGTGGTCTGTAAAACAAATTGCGATGGCGCTATTGGTAACATTTAGTTTGTCATCGTTGGCATCTGAAAAAACCATTAAACTCAATGATTTGGATTACTTTGAAACGCGCGGTTTAAATGTCCTTGTATACAGCAACTGGTACAACGGACTTTTCAGTGATTCTAAAATAAGTGGCGTGGAATTTATTCATCATGGCATACGCACGGTAACCAATGGTGATGTGCGGTTGAATGCAACACCTGAACAATGGGATCCAATTCCTGCGTTTATCGAACGAAAAATCGACCGAGATGAAAACAGTATAGAAGCCTTTCTACATTATCCCGATTATGGCTTTGCGTTTTCAGTGAAAGTAGTGTCGCTAGATGATCATTTTACATTGTCAGTTCACCTGCCTAAAAAGCTACCGCAAGCCTTGGAAGGGGTCGCTGGTTTTAACTTAGAATTTTTACCGACAGCCTACTTTCATAAATCTTTTATAGCAGATAATCAGTTTGGTGCGTTTCCTATTTATCCAAGCGGCCCTAAAGAACAAAATGGAATTCAGGCACCGACGCCTTTGGCTAGTGGTCATCATCTAGTATTAGCGCCCGAGGATGCTAACCGCAGAGTAAGTATTGAATCCAAAGATGTAGAACTGGCGTTGTATGACGGTCGCAGCAAAGCACAAAATGGTTGGTTTGTTGTTCGCTCTCTTTTACCTGCTAATAAGACGGGCAAGGTATTGGAATGGAAGCTAAGTGCTAGCACCCAAGAAAACTGGCTTAGAGATCCTGTCATTGCCCATTCTCAGGTGGGTTATCACCCTAATCAGAATAAAGTCGCCGTAATTGAATTGGATAAACATGCACAGTTAGGTGCTAAGGCAAGTCTATACAAAGTAAATAAAAGCGGTGAGAAAACCTTAGTGGCATCGTCTTTGCCTGAGTTTTGGGGGCAGTATAAACGTTATCAGTATGCAAAATTTGATTTTAGTCAGGTGACTGAATCTGGTATTTATCAGCTTCAATACGATAACGTGATTACTGCACCTTTTAAAATTGCTAAAGATGTTTACGAGCAAGCTTGGCATCCAACACTTGATGTATTCTTCCCAGTGCAAATGGATCATGTATTAGTCAATGAGGCTTACAGAGTATGGCACGGGGCATCTCATTTAGACGACGCTTTACAAGCACCTGTAAACCACGAACATTTCGATTTGTATGCTCAAGGTCCAACTACGGATAGTCCTTACCAGCCTGGTGAACATGTGCCCGGTTTAAACATAGGTGGCTGGTATGATGCGGGTGACTACGATATTCGCACCCAAACTCAATACCGTGCGGTACAGGGCTTAGTTGAGGTGTGGGAGCAGTTTAAACCTTTGCGCGACACTACTTTGGTTGACTATGACCGCAAGTATGTAGATTTACACGTACCTGATGGCAAACCTGATATCTTGCAACAAATAGAACATGGGGCCTTGGCGTTATTGGCGCAGCACCGTGCCTTTGGACGCGCGATTAATGGCATCATAGTACCTGATATTTCCCAATACACCCATTTAGGTGATGGCTTGACCATGACGGACAATCTTATCTATAACCCTGATATGTCACCATTGGAATCCGATGGTAAACAAAGTGGTGTGTTTGATGATAGATGGGTGTTTACAAGTCGATCATCAGCCGTCAACTACGGTTCTATTGCTGCATTGACTGCTACCAGCAGAGCCTTGGCAGAGCACAATCCTGAGCTGGCAAAAGAAGCTCAAGATACAGCCTTAGCTGCTTGGAATGAAGAGCAATCCCATCCGCCATTTACCTTTCGTCATGGAAATACCACCGGCGGTCCACTAGAGGCTGAAAAACTTAAAGCGGCGGCAGAGTTATTGATCACAACTAACTCATCTGAATTTGCTCAGGCTGTAAATGATTTATGGCCGGAAATCGAGGAAAATTTTGCCATGCATATAGGCATATTAGTGCGAATTTTACCTTTGATGGATGAGGCTTTTCAGGGCAAGATAAAAAACCTTGCACAAACGTATATAAAGCAATTGGAAACCCCTGAAAATCCGTTTGGAGTTACCATCACCGAAGGTGGCTGGGCGGGTAATGGGTTTATTATTCGTCAAGCAATTAATCATTATTATCTACATAAAGCTTTCCCTGAGTTGGTATCTCCAGAAGCCGTATTCAGTGGTTTAAATTATCTTTATGGCACTCATCCAGATTCGGATATTTCCTTTGTTTCTAATGTAGGCACACGCTCTAAACAAGTTGCCTATGGCATGAATCGAGCGGACTTTTCATTTATATCAGGGGGTATTGTACCTGGTGTGCTGATTTTGAAGCCTGATTTACCTGAAAATAAAGAAGATTGGCCATTTTTATGGGGCGAAAATGAGTATGTGATTAATTTAGGGGCTTCTTATATTATGTTGGTGCATGCCACTAATGATCTAGTGAATAGGGCAAAATAGTATGACATTTTTTATCAATTTTTCTCGTCAAGGGAAATGCGCAAAAAGGAAACCCAATAATGAAATCAATTTTAGTCGCTTTAATTGCCGTGGTAATGCTCACAATGAGTGGTAATAGTAAGGCTGAACAAGAAGTAATAGCACCAGGTGGATTTGTTCACAGTGTTTACTTTTGGTTGAACAATCCTGAAAACCAAGAAGACAGAGATGCTTTTCTTCATCATCTGACTACCTTTATCGATAACTCAGATTATGTAAAAACTAAGCATATAGGGGTTGTTGCACCTTCTGGTCGAGGCGTGGTCGACAGTAGCTATGATTATACCTTGGTGGTGACTTTCGAAGATAAAGCGGCTCAAGATGCTTATCAAGTCGAACCTGTGCACATTAAGTTTGTGGAAGACGCTCAACATCTGTGGTCAAAAGTCGTGGTTTACGATTCCACCAGTATTTTAAAGGACTAATAAGAGAGCATTATGGTGAAATGGATGGTAACGGCAGTTCTCGTTTTATTGAGTTTACATGCCTCAGGGACTGAAAATTCTTTAAAAGACGCTTATCAAAACGCATTCAAAATTGGCGTTGCCGTCAATGAAGACATAACCTCAGGAAATAATTCCAAGGCGCAAGATATTGTTGTTCGGCATTTTAATACAGTGACCGCTGAAAATGTCTTAAAAGCCGGGCCTCTAACTGAATCAGGGCAATATAATTGGGCGGCTGCAGATGCTTTTGTTGAATTTGCAGAAGCTAAAGATATGTTCATTATTGGCCATACTTTAGTGTGGCACAATCAAACCCCCAACTGGTTTTTTACCAATCAAAAAGGCGAACCTAATACGCCAGAACAGCAATTAGCCCGAATGCGCGAGCACATTAAAACAGTTGCAGGTCGCTACAAAGGACGCATTCACGCATGGGATGTGGTAAACGAAGTCATTGACAACGATGGCAATTATCGACCTACCACCTGGGTGAATGCTGTTGGCAGTGGCGATGAAATGGTCAAAGTCGCGTTTCGATATGCACAGGAATTTGCGCCTGAAGCTGAACTTTATTACAACGATTTTAATGCTTGGCGCCCCGCAAAAGTGAAAGGCATAGTGCGTATGGTAAAAATGCTGCAAGACGCTGGTATTCGTATCGATGGCATTGGTATTCAAGGTCATTGGGGATTGAATTTTCCGAAAAACCAATACATTGAAGAGGCTATCGATGCATATGCAGCCTTAGGTGTAAAAGTCATGATTACTGAACTTGATGTCGATGTACTGCCACTTACCAAAGAAGGACAAATTATTGGGACAGGTATGTTACATCCGCAGTTTCAGCTAGAAGAGTTTGAAGTATTTTTAGATCCCTATAAAGAGGGATTACCTGAAGAGGTGGAACAGCAATTAGCAGATCGTTACGCAGAGCTTTTCGGAATTTTTTATAAAAAGCGCGACAAAATTGATCGCGTAACCCTTTGGGGAGTCGATGACAGTATGAGTTGGAAAAATGGTTACCCTATCGCAGAAAGAACCAATTATCCGCTCTTGTTCGACCGTAATTTCAAGGCAAAACCGGCGTTTCATTCCGTCATCATTATCCCAACAATGGACCCCTAAATAATGGAGCCGTAGTTCATTTAAATAATGGAGCCGTAGTTCATTCTCACCATACTGCGGAATTTCCGTTGTCCATTTGAGTGAAAGGTGAGAATGAACTACGGCTCCATTATTTAAATGAACTACGGCTCCATTATTTAGGGGTCCATTATTTACAAAATTTGTAGGATAAAAAATGAAAACAAAAATCATTCTGGTATTGGCTTTTTATCTGGTGTTATCAGGATGCAGTGAACTGCTTGCTGATAGCAATGGGGAGGTTAAACTACCGAATCGTCCCGTTGGAGCTGCCGTAAGCCATGAGTATCCTAACTTGTTTGTGCAAGTGACGCAGCGTTCTCCTGAGCAAGTGCGAGCTAAAATAACGGCCGCCTATCAACAATTGTTTTTTGGCGATCCTAAAACCCAAGCAGTTTATTATCCCGACGGAAGTAATGCGTACGGTGAAAAAGCTTATATTTGGGACGTGAACAGTAATGATGTGCGTTCTGAAGGCATGAGTTACGGCATGATGATAGCTGTGCAAATGAATGATAAAGCAGTATTTGATGCACTTTGGAACTGGTCATTATCTCATATGTACAATGATGCCGATGAACATCCCGCCAAGGGCTTTTTTGCTTGGAGTGTTAGTACACAGGGAGAAAAGTTAGATGAAATGCCTGCACCCGACGGTGAAGAGTATTTTGCTACAGCTTTGTATTTTGCATCCAAGCGTTGGGGCGATGGCAAAGGTATTTACGCTTACTCTCTCTGGGGCGATAAAATACTGCGTGACATTTTGCATCGCGAATCCATAACTGGTCCTACAAATCGCGGTGAAATGACGGCGATAAATCTATTTGATAAAGAGCACAAAATGGTGCGATTCACTCCTGATGTGGTGAATTCTGAGCGCACAGATGCTTCCTATCACCTGCCTGCTTTCTATCAGATTTGGGCAAAAGTAGGTCCTGAAAAAGATAGGGATTTTTGGCAGCAGGCTACTCAGGTGAGCAGGGACTATTTCAATCAGGCTTCTCACCCAGACACAGGGTTAACCCCTGATTATGGCAATTTCGACGCCACACCTTGGGCGGCATCATGGCGTCCTGAAAGTGTGGATTATCGCTATGATGCTTGGCGAACCGCAATGAATTGGTCGGTAGATTGGAGCTGGTGGAAAGCTGATCAGCGACAAGTCGAGTTGAGCAACCGCTTGCAAGCCTTCTTTGAATCTCAAGGCATGGATGAATATAAGAGTTTATATACGCTGGACGGAAAACCTCTGGGTGGTGGCCAAACAACTGGAATCGTGGCAATGAATGCTACTGCGAGTCTGGCCGCCGATCATCCGCGCAGGCAGAAGTTTTTAGCGGCACTTTGGGAACGTCCAATTCCTACTGGACCTTATAGATACTACGATGGCATGTTGTATATGATGGCGCTGTTGCATTGTAGTGGTGAATTTAAGGCCTGGTATTAAATTAAAACTGAGACTACTCAATGGAAAGAGAAGCATGCGAATTTTTGTTTTTACTATACTATTAAGTTGGGCAATGAGTGCTTGGTCGATTGATGACCAAGTACGCACAAACCTAGCCTATACTTCAGATTCAAACCCTCAACCAAATGTGCCACAAGGTGAGTTAATTGGTCCTTTAGAATTTCACAGTAAAATTATCCAAAATACGGTGCGTAGATATTGGATTTACGTTCCATCACAATATCAAGCTAGCACACCAGCCAGTTTGCTGGTGTTTCAAGATGGTCAGCGCGCTAGTAACCCTAACGGCTCTTTGCGTGTGCCACAGGTGCTTGATAATCTTATTGCTAAGGGCGCTATTCCAGTCACAATCGGATTGTTCGTCACACCAGGCAACACCAGTCAAACCTATCCTGACAACTTAGGAATGAGTAACCCTAATCATCGTTGGCAAGAATATGATGTATTGACCGATGCTTATGCACGAATGTTGATCGAAGAGCTTATTCCGCTCGTCGAGAAGGAGTATGCACTTACTAAGGATCCTGAACAACGGGCAATTGCTGGGACAAGCAGTGGCGCTATTGCTGCCTTTACAGCCGCTTGGCACAGACCTGATTATTTTCGCAAAGTTTACAGCGCTATTGGTAGTTATGTATCCATTGGATACCGCCCAGATATTTTACCTAATCAACCCGGCGGTCAGGACTACCCTAGCTTAATAAGACGAACACCCATTCGCCCCTTACGTATCTTTTTTCAAGATGGTAGCAATGATTTGGACAACGAGTGGGGTAATTGGTTTTTGGCTAATCAGCAAATGGTTAAGGCGCTAGGCTATGCCAATCGTAATGCTGACGAGCAAGAACGGTTAGGTCCTCGCTATGAATTTACCTATGTGTGGACCGATGGTGAACACAATGACCGACATGCTGGTATCTTGTTACCTGAGGCGTTGCGCTGGTTGTGGCATTAACTTAGCTCAATTTGAGTATATCTTTGAGCGGCTGCAAAAACGCTTCGTAATGCTTCCACTGTTGCATACTATCTTTGAAGATTGGCTGTCTTACTTGTTCTGAACTAGGTGTTTTAATTGTCCTTTCAGTTTTGTAGTACTCAATGCAAGCTTGCTCAAAAGGTAGATTACAATATTCCAGAATGCGTTTCACTTGACCTTCCAAGTCATTAATCACATCTTCATGCTGAACACGCAACACATGTCCAGGAAGCACTTGATCCCAATGTTCCATCATCTCTAAATACGAATTGTAGTATTTACTAATATTTTCTAAGCCGTAAGTAAACTCTTGGCCTTCTCCGAAAAGTTGTTTAAACCCGCTAAAGCAACAGGCCATAGGTTCCCTGCGAGCATCGATGATTTTTGCCTTGGGTAAAATGAGTTTAATCAAGCCAATAAACATAAAATTGTTCGGCATTTTATCGATGAAAAAAGGTGCGGAGTCTCGGTAAACTTGAGTTTCTTTGAGATATTGCTCACCAAATTTTGCAAAATATTCTGGATTAAGTTCGTTGATAATATCCGGGTATCGATTTTGCTGGCCGCGTAAACGCGCAACTAGACCAATAATGTTATGCAGCTCCATAGTGCCGTCGACTTGAGAATGGGATGCTAGAATTTGTTCCAACAGGGTAGAACCAGCTCTTGGAAGGCCCACAATAAATATTGGATCAGGTTGAGGGCAACCAACATCAGCGAATCGTTTAAACAGCTCAGGGTTAAATACGCGTTTTTGATTGATGACTTGTTGCTCAATGAATTCAGGACGGTAGCCGGTAGACTGATTTTTCTTCTCATTGCCTAGATGGTAAAAATGAAACGACTTGACGTAGTCTTTTCGGTCTTCAAATGCCTTGCCTAACGCAAAACAAAAGTGGATTTGGTCGTTGCTTGAAATTTCATTCTTAAGTTGGGTCTGCATTGCTGCAATTTCATTTTCGCTGAACTTATAGGTTTTTGTATTGGCCAAACTCCAATAAGCATCCCCAAAACTCGGATTGATCTTGTAAGCTTGCTGATAACTGTCAATAGCTTTGGCTAAATCGCCTTTTGCTTTGTATGCATGGCCGAGAAGTAAATGCAGACTATGTTGTTGATGTGTATCCAACAGCGATAAATAGATTGAAATGGCTTGTTCAATTTCACCTATGCCAACCAAGGCTGTGGCCTTGGTCGTTAAAATTACAGGATTATCAGGACGCTTTTCCAACAAATTCTCTGCGACATCTAAAGCCTGTTTGAATTTCCCCATTTTGCTCAATAACTTTACGTATTCAATCCCAGCCGGAACATGCTCAGGGTGTAAAGCTAAACAACTCTCCAACAAAAACTCAGCCTCACCATAAATCTTTAAAGCTATGCCTATTTCAGCTAATAGGGTTAGCCCCTCTTTATCATGCTTTTGTTTTTGCAAGTATTGACGGCAAAGCTTGTCTGCTTCATAAAGTTGCCCCTCATTCATTAAATCTCTTGCCTGTAACACCGGAGGAGGGAGATTCGAAAGATATTGAATTTGCGCGTTGGCTAGGTCCAAGGCTGCTTTGTTCCCAACCGCCGCGTAATGCTGAACTAATGATTTCCAACTGGCCAAAAGGGCGGGATTACGCTGGGTAGCTTGATAAAAATTATCCGCTGAAGCTAGGGTATCTCCTAATTTGGCATAGAGATAACCTAATTCTTGATGGGCTCTGGCATGTTCAGGCGCGACCTGAATGATGGCAGTATTTACTTTAATAGCTTGTTGAAGTTCACCTTTGAGCCGAAAAGCAACCGCTAAGATATAGCGAAATTCGATACTTTGTTTTTCGTTTTCGGCATTATCAATCAGTGTTTTAGCATTTTGAATAACGTAATTAAAGTCCCCTTGGCTCAGGGCTTTTCTTAGTTGTTGTTGAGCATTCAAAGGTTACAACATCCTTAATGTTCAGCTTGTATAATTAACGTTTATTATAAAGAAAAAAGGCAAGCATGAAATGCTTGCCTTAGGCTTTTGTTTTATCCGTTAAAAGAAATCATAGGATAATCTGACCCCAAGGGTTCGCGGACGATTAGTCACAACTTTTGGCGTAAACTGCTGGGTATCTATGTAGAGTACTGCACTCTCATCCATCAAGTTATCGATGTATAGTTCCGCTTTCCAGCTATCTTTAGTGATCCCAACGGACACGTTAGTTATAGCATAGCTTTCTTGGATGTAACGACCACCTCTAAACGCATTGCCATTGGCGTCTGTGTAGTTAACACCGGCAAAGTTCGCAGCTTCTTGCTGAATGGGAAGTCTAGAACCAACGCCATAAATTAGGCGAGTCGCATCTTCCACCACATAGGCATCCATATTCATGCCGGCTAGTCTATCGCCAGTGTATGAAATAGAAGCATTTACGAAACCTTCCATGCCATCTTCGAGTTCAAAGAAATAACGTGCGCGTAAATTGCCTGAAAAATTCGCCGAATAAGGCAGTTCAGCACCGACTGGAAGTGCTATGCCTTCCAATTCTGGGTTAATCGACGTTAATTCGGTATCTAATAAGCTAAAGGCCGCATTGATGACCAAGTTGTCAGTCGCTAACCAAGTTAGATCTGCATCTAACCCTGTGATTTCAGCATCACCCACGTTGTCAGTGAATACTAAGAAACTAATATTGGTTGGATCAAATCTAGATGTTTGCAAGTCTGTGATATCTGAACGGTAGGCCGTCGCATTGACCCGCAGAATGCCATCTAAGAAGTCTCCTTTCATTCCTAATTCATAGTTTTTAAGGGTATCCGTCAATGAATACACAGGTATTCTGAAGCCCTCGAAAGCACCAGCCTGAGAAGATGAAAGCCCACCACCAACACGGTTAGTTACTGGCGGTCTGAAACCTTCTGAATAGGTAGCATACAGCAATACATCATCAGTGGCTTTCCAGTCTAATGAGAACTTAAATATAGTATCGTCTACTTTAAGAACACCATTGTCGTCGAGTAAATCCACGTTAAGTTGGCCACTTTGAATCGCCTGTTGTACAGCTGTTGGATCTAGTCCTACGGCGGTTAGTTCATCAGGATCTAATGTCCCAAATGCACGTAGTCGGCGACTCACGTCAACGGTAGTGGTTGAGCCCTTGTAGCTGTCTTCAATTTCGTACCAACGAGCGCCGATTGAACCTGTTAGGGTATCAGTAATGTCATATTCTAATTGTCCGAAAACCGCAATTTGGTCAATACCATGAGACACGTCGTTTACGAAACTAATTTCTGATGGGAAAGGTCCGCCATCACTGTTGATACCTTCTGTGCCTACAGTGGTTCTGGCTAAATCGGTGAAAAAGCCGAGCTCTGTATTGGCAATATTAAACATACCTATGGTGTCAACGTCTTGCTTATCGTAGAACACACCCGCAGTTACACGCCAATCGTTTGTTTGGTCGGTGTTGAATCTAAACTCGTGAGTAACTCTTGATGTTTGGGTGTCTTCTTTATAGAACTTAGTCGGATCCAAACACATTTCATCAGCAGGCGTTGCAGCTTCATAGTGATTACACACATAGTAAGCCGAGAACAAACCACCATTGGTATAACCTGTGTAGTCAATCAGAGAATCAATATCTCTATCCAAGTAACCACCGGTGTACACGAGGTCAAGTTTGGCTAAGCGACCTTCGATGGTCCAGGTAGTTAAACCAAATTCGTCATCATTATCTTCAGGTGTAAATCTGTTGGTAGAACTCTCACCGTCTAAGTTGGGGTCATAGGCGAATACACCTTCAGTTTCTAGCGACTGTGATGTATGTTGAATTAACACACTCCAATCACTATTGTAGATGTAGGACAGACCAAAACGTGCGCCAGAATAAACTGCATCGTTGATATCTTCTTCTATTAAAGCATCGTTGTTTGGGGAAATGACAGGTGTATTAGCTGCATCAGATAAGACGCCGCCAGAAATACGGTCAATCACTACCGCGCTACCAATGTACCCACCTTCACCAGGCTCATTTCGGATGTTGTCGATCCATCCGCCTTGTTTAGAGTTGTAAGCCGCAATTCTAATTGCTAAGTCATCAGTCGGGGTAAAATTAAAATAACCTTCGACAGTACTACTATTTTCGCCGCCTTTAGTCATAGAGAAATCTACGTCTGTACCAGCTGAAAATCCGAAGTGGTCAGGTTTTTTAGTTATTAATCGTACCGTACCTGATTGCGAGCTTGCACCAAATAAAGTGCCTTGCGGTCCCGGCAATACCTCAATACGCTCCATGTCAGTGGCGAAAACGTCTAGGTTTCTACCCTGCATCGATATAGGTTGTTCATCTAAATATAAAGCGACAGATGGTTGAAGCGCTTGAACCGAAGAAACGGAAATATTAGTTTGAGTAGTTGCTGCACCACGGATATAGATTTCATTTTGTCCAGGTCCTGTCCCCTGAAAGGTGACATTGGGGAGAAACTCAACATAGTCTCCAAAATCATCAATGCCTAAATTTTCCAGTGCTTTACCATTTAATGCTGAAACAGTTACAGGTACGTCTTGAATAGATTCGGCGACCTTGGTAGCGGTTACCTCAATAGTTTCAATTTTTGATTCATCCTGACTTGTCTCATTATCTTGAGCAAAAGCAGTGTTACTAGCCATAGCAGCGAGAATCGCTAGGCTAAGTTTAGACTTCATCATATTTTATTTTTCCCTGAGTAATTACCGTTTAAAATTTACATAGTGCTCTAGTAAGTTATTCGAAATATAATTATTAAATTTTCCAAATGCATCGAATACAAACTAAATTTGATTACAGTATATACTAAAAATAGGTTCAATTTAATGCTACTTAGGTGTATGTGGTCTTTTTTGATAGAGTTTTAAATCTAAATTATAAATTGAATACTAATTATAAGTGTTGTTTGTATTAGAGTTTTGAGTACTTCTGGGTTAATCTGCTTGTACTTGCACCATGAATAATAATAAGAGGAAGTTAATTAGTGTCGGCTGAACAAGTGAAATCAAGTCTGAATAAACGTGTTTTTATTCCGGCTTCACTCGCAATTGTGGTACTTCTGTTGTTCGCAGTGATCGCACCAAAAGCGGCAGATGCAATTTTTCAAGCTATGCAAAATAGTATAGTGTCGAATGGTAGTTGGTTTTATGTGCTTTGTGTTGCGGTTATTTTATTGGCCGTGATCTATTTGGGGATTTCCCGCTACGGTAGCATTCGCCTCGGCCCTGATCACGCGGTACCAGACTATTCTTTAGTTACTTGGTTGTCCATGTTATTTGCAGCAGGTATGGGCATAGGCTTGATGTTTTTCGGTGTAGCAGAACCCGTTATGCATTACCTTGCTCCCCCTTCTGCAGAAGCGGCAACTGTAGAAGCGGTGAGAGAAGCGATGAAAACCACCTTTTTCCATTGGGGGCTTCATGCGTGGGCTATTTATGCTGTGGTAGCGCTAATATTGGCTTATTTTAGTTTCAGACATAATTTACCACTTACTCTACGCTCGTCTTTATATCCCATTATTGGGGATCGGATTTACGGGTGGGCCGGACATACGGTCGACATTTTTGCTGTTATCAGCACCATTTTCGGTGTGGCAACTTCTTTAGGGCTAGGCGCTTCCCAGATTAATAGTGGTTTCAACTATTTATTTGGTTGGGACATTAGTGCCGTTAATCAAATTTTATTAATGGTTGGTATCATCGGTATTGCCATTATTTCCGTGGTGTCAGGTTTAGATAAGGGCATCAGACGTTTATCAGAACTTAACATGTTACTGGCAGTAGCTTTGCTTATATTTGTATTGATATTGGGGCCTACTGTTTTCTTGTTACAAGCCTATCTACAAAATACGGGTGCGTATCTGTCTGATATCGTACGCAACACCTTTAATTTGTTCACCTATGAGAAAACCGACTGGATTGGCGGTTGGACCATATTTTACTGGGGCTGGTGGTTAGCCTGGGCGCCTTTTGTTGGCTTGTTTATCGCTAGAATTTCCCGTGGACGAACGATCAGAGAATTTGTACTAGGCGTATTGCTAATTCCGGCTGCATTTACTTTGTTGTGGATGACAGTATTTGGCAATTCAGCTATTGAGCTTATTAGTGAAGGCGAATCACTTGCACTGAGTAAAATGGTGAATGAAGATACATCTTCGGCGCTTTTCTTGTTCTTTGAATCATTTCCGTTAAATGAATTCCTAACCGGCATTGCCATAATAATGGTAATTATTTTCTTTGTAACTTCCTGTGACTCAGGGGCAATGGTGGTGGATATGCTTTGTTCTAACGGCAAAAATGACACGCCGGTATGGCAACGGATTTATTGGGCGCTTGGTGTTGGTATAGTGGCTGCTATTTTATTAGCCGCAGGTGGGTTGAACGCGCTACAAACCATGACCATAGCATCGGCGTTACCTTTTGCCCTTATATTGCTGTTTTCTATTTTTGGCCTAATAAAAGCCTTGCGGATAGATGAATTTAAACGAGAGTCATTACTGGCCAATTTAACACCTTCTTATCCCACCGAACACAATAAAGCTTGGCAGGAGCGGCTACAAAATATCGTTGACTTCCCGAATAAATCGGCGGTGCAAAAGTATCTGTCTTCAGTAGTGAAACCTGCATTGGAATCTGTTGCCAAACAGTTGCAGAGCTACAATATTTCAGCTTCGATTAATATGTTGGACGATGGTGTTGAAATAGTTGCAGAGCATGGTGAACAACAACATTTTGTATATGGTGTGCACAGACGCAAATACGTTCAACCAGATTTTATACAAGAAACTGATGACCAAAACGAAGAACAGATATATTATCGTGCCGAAGTGCATCTTGCTGAAGGTGGGCAGGATTACGATATAATGGGCTGGTCTAAAATAGCTGTGATCAACGATGTAATCGATCAATATCATAAGCATCAGCACTTTTTGCATTTATTGCGTTAGTTTTTGTTTATAAGTGGAGTTATTTGGATGCAAAAACATGAAGAATTACTGATTGCTCTGCGCAAGGTGATTCGAGCTATAGACTTGCGCTCTCGTCAGCTAAATAAAGTGGCTGGATTAACAGGTCCGCAAATTGTCGTGCTTCAACATTTGGTCCAGAACTCAGGTGCTATGGTAAAAGAAATTGCACAAAGCATTAATTTATCTCCGGCTACTGTAACGTCAATATTGGATCGCCTGGAAAGTAAAAGTTTTATCACACGCGCACGCAGTCAAACGGATAAGCGTAAAGTGGGTGTAAGTATTACGACTCTTGGCGAACAAATGCTAAAAAAAGCGCCTTTACCCTTGCAGGAACACTTTTTAAATCGATTTGCACAATTAGAGCAGTGGGAACAGAGCCAGATGGTGGCCACCATGCAGCGCATTGCCAGTATGATGGATGCTGAAGATTTGGATGCTGCACCGCTGTTGGAGGTTGGTAGTATTGTTGAAAGCAATGCACACAACTAAAAAAGGGTAGCAATAATTGCTACCCCTTTGGTTTTTGTGACCAAGACAAAGCCTACAGGCGATACACTACACCAATTCTAGCTTCTACATCGTCGTGTACAAAACCGACCGAATCTTCGATGCGTTTGCCCAAGGCATTACTTACGTTTAATGTAAGATCAAGCGCGTCAGATACTGAAATGACTCCGCTAGCGCCAATACTGGCGTATCCAGGTAGTTGTCTGTATCCAGTGGCAATTGAGCTGTCAGCATAGTCATCTCTAAAATCCATATAAATGGATGTGCTAGCATTGTCAAAGCTGAAATCAACTCTTAGATTTCCACTGATATTAGGACGTTTACGCAAGGTTACATCTGCACCTGCATCAATATCTAAATAACGTACATTTGCAACTAACTCGATGTCGCTACTCAGGCTTGACGTTAGATCAAATTCCACACCAGAAGTATCCACACTATTACGGTTTACGTTGGTAAATAATTCAGCATCAAAATCGATCAAGTCCTCAAATTGGTTTTCAAAATACACCACTGAATACCCTAAAGATGAGGTGATTTGTTGATTAAAACCGACTTCAAAGTTATCACTTCGCTCAGGTTCTAACTCGCTATTACCTACCAATGGATGAGCCAAAGCAAAAAAGCTAGGCAGTTTATAACCTTGGTTAAAGACCGCGAATACTTGAGTATCTTCATTGATTGCAAATTCAGCGCCGACTCTAAAAGTAGATTCGTTATCAAAACTGTCAGGTGCGTCGTAACGAGCCGACACTTCTAACGTTAATTGATTGACTTTATGTTGAGCTTCCGCGTAAACAGAATCTATATCTTGAGAAAAATCGTAGTCCACTGGTAATTGGAAACCATAATCTAAAAAGCCGCGATTATTGCCATCTTGTTGACGATGATTCGCTCCCACTACAAAGGTGGTATTTGCATTGGCTTGATAGCGAGTATAAAGATCGAATTCAAGTCGTTCATATTCAGAGGTAATATCGCTTGCAGGAATACCTGATTGAACACCTTCAGCAATACCTGGATTAGCAATAAATTCTTCACGCTTTAACCAAGATAACTGAGAGTTGATAACCCAATTGGAATCGATTTGATATTGTGCACCTAGACCCATTATCCATTGTTCGCTATCGCGTTCTTCGGCTTGCTGTGGCACTGCATATAATTGACCACCAGAATCTTCAGTAAAGCTCTTCACATCGGTTTCGTTATAAGTCAAAAGGCCTGATAGTAAGAGCGCATTTTGACTATGGCTAGCTTTAACCAACAGCTGATTGGCGGTGACTTCTTCAAATGCTGAAACTTCTTTATTTTGGGTGGACACTGATCCAAGAATACTGGCGTTTTCATTTAATTTAGTGCTGCCAGTGATACTTGCATTCAATTGTTTGTCAGTACCTACTTCTGCTGTTATGACAGGTGATGTAGTATCTCTTGTGATTATGTTAATCACACCACTTACCGCGTCGCCGCCATAGATGGTATTGATTCCACCGCGATACACATCAATTCGCTCAATTGCTGCTGGGTTGATTTGGTTAAAATCGAAACCGCCACCACGGCTGTTAGTGCTGTCATTGACCGCAATGCCATCAATAGTGACTAAGGTAAAATTAAATTCACCACCACGAATGCTGACATAAGAAAAACCCCCTGCGTTACCATTTTCGGTCACATCAATGTGCGGAAGCCGTTTTAGTAAATCTAAAGTAGATGCTGGGTTTAATTGTTCAATTTGTGCTCTGGTAATTGAGCTAACGGCCCCAACGGGCAAATCTTGTAAACGTGTTCCACTTACTTTAATTACTTCAGTTTGTTCGCTTGTCTGTGCGAACAGTGGGGAGGACATTGCTAATGCTATTAGCGCCACGGAATATTTTAACTTCATTATATATCCTAACGTGCTAGAAAAGTTGGGCATTATGCCATTTTAGATAGTTGAGACCAGAAAAATTCGGGTTACTAAAATAATTGTTAATTTTATGTTTTTTAGTATTTAACCATCTGTAATTGAGAATTGCATTAATTCTCATCAGAATACGCTTGACCACAATTTTTGGATGTAAATGCTGTCATAAAGTTAATGAGGAAAAAGCATGAATAGAATTAAAAAATTAGTTATCTGTGGGATCGCATTATTGGTGGTGCAAGGTACAGCGCTAGCCAATCAATTTAATGTTTTATTATTTACTAAAACGGCTGGCTGGCATCACGAATCAATCAACGATGCTATTCCCGCGATGCGCGGACTAGCTCAACGACATAATTTTTCTTTGGAATGGCATGAAGATGCGAGTCGATTCAATGATGATTTTCTTGCCAAGTTTGATGTGATTGTATTCATAAACACCACTGGCGATATTTTAAATGACCAACAGCAAAAAGCCTTTCAGAAGTTTATCCAATCAGGTAAAGGATTTGTTGGCGTCCATTCAGCTTCTGATACCGAATATGATTGGCCTTGGTATGGAAAACTCGTAGGTCATTACTTTAAAATTCACCCTGTCATTCAAACGGCCATTATTGAGAATATCGACAACAGCTTTCCGGGCATGCAAGCTGTGCGCTCTCGCCATTTATGGACCGATGAATTCTATGACTTTAGACCAGCCAATATTGACTCTTTAAACTACATCATGAGCATAGATGAAAATACCTATAGTGCAGAAGTGAAATGGGGAGATTTGGAATCTAAGGGCATGGGAGATTTCCACCCAATGGCTTGGTATCACGAATACGATGGTGGTCGTTCTTTTTATACTGCGTTAGGTCACTTGCCAGCAGTGTATAAAGACCAAGTATTTTTAGAGCATCTTTATGGTGGTATTTATTGGGCTGCTACTGGCAAAGGTATTGAAAAAAAATAGTAAGTCCGTCGTGATTACTTGATTAATAGCATAAAAACTACTAGTGTCGAATTTGGATTATGTAGTATCAAGATAGATTGATGCAGAAATTGGACGTGTTAGCTTATGCTATTAAAGTTGTTTAATCTCTTCGGCCTTGTCATTTTTTCATTGTTTGCATATTTGCAGCTAAACGATGCTAGTCAGTATGGCAATTACGATGCTTGGATTTGGGTCGCATTATATAGCATGTCAGCATTGTTTAACTTATGGGCGTTATTTGAAAGTATAAACAAGAGTGTGATATTAGTTTGGTGTGGATTTATTACCGGTTGCTTGCTTTTCAGAGTACAAGATGACCAAGGGAATTTGCATTTTGATTGGATAGCGGCTAGTGCCTATGTTGATCAAACTAATGGACAAATGATACAAAACACAAACGAAGCAGGTGGCTTGGTTGTTATGTTGATTTGGGCATTACTGCAACTCTGGCTAAACCGGGCAAAACGCAGAAATTCTTGGCATTAAACAAAACCGCAAACAGTAACAGTTTGCGGTTTTATGATAATTTAATGTACGCCTAGCTTTTTGAGATACTCTATGCTTTGCGGCATTTGTTTTTCCACTCTAGAAGATTCATCTTCGATAAAGAAATAACGGATACCTTGGCTTTTAGCTTCTTTGACTATAGCTTCTATGCCAACATCGCCTGTACCCAACACTACGTTAGTGTCTTTCGCTTGGCTACCCGTTGCGTTGTTTTGGGTTCCGTGAACCCGATCTTTAACATGCAATGACGTCCAGCGACCTGGATATTTTTTTAAGTAAGCAACGGGATCTCCGCCACCATTTTTAATCCAAAAAACATCCATTTGGAATTGAGCTTCTGTGACATTTTGCACCATATAATCTAATAACGTACCCTCTTCATACTCAATTAATTCGTAACCGTGGGGGTGATATTGCAAAGTAATTCCGTGCTCTTTTAAAATTTTGCCTGAACGGTTTAATACCTCGACTGCTTTTTTAGCATGCTCAATGCTAAATGCTCCCTCATGAGGTATCCAATAAAAGGTGGCAAATTTTGCACCATAAAAATCGGCCTTGTAGGCAATGGAGAGAGGCGACTTCTCAACTTCTTCGTAATTGGTATCTACGCTGACGACTTGAAGATCATGTTTAATTAACGCGTTCTTATATTCATGGATAGTCAGCCCGTATAAATTGCCAGCACCTTCTAAAAGCTTAAGATCCCACTGTTTTATCAATGCGAAGGTTTTGTCTACGCCGTCATCTTCAAACTGATGCCTTACAGTATACACTTGAAGCCCCATTTCATGAGCAAATGAAGCTAAGCTCAAACTGAACATGCAGCCTAATAAAAGGGTTTTTAAAGAAAATTTAAATGACATATTTATCTCCACAGACATTAAAGTATCACTAAGATTTAGCACCTAGCCTGTAGTGTAAAAGTGCTAAAAAGTAAATAATTTGTTAATGGTAGAGTCTAGTAGCCTAAAAGCAAAATCGATAGCGAATTTTCGTTGATTGATGATATTTTTTCGGCGTTACAATTTTGATAAATTGTCTATTTGCTAGGCTAAAAGTCGAAATAATAGGTAAAAATACTCACAAACGCCGAAATTATTCTAGCCGAAACCGATTACATGATAACCATAAGACAATTATTTAGGGTTAAATAGTCACAATTATTTAACGATTGATACTCTATTTTGACATCAATTTGTTCGCTTACATCAGGAGTGCATTTTCATGACACTAAAAATTAAACAGACACTTGCCAGCGTTTTACTTCTTTCATTTTCTTTATCTGCAGTAGCGCAAGTCACTCAAGACATGGTTGAAGCTTCTCGAAAAACAGAAGTTTGGGAACCTGTACCACCTAAAGTTGAAACTTTGCCAGGCAATCCTCCGTCGGATGCTGTTGTATTGCTCTCGGGTGATAGTTTAGATGCTTGGGAAAGTGGTAATGGTGAAGCTGCTAAATGGGATGTAAATGCCTACGCAATGACAGTGAAGCCTGGGGCGGGAGATATCCAAACCAAACAAGAATTTTGCGATGTTCAGCTTCATTTGGAATTTAATCCTGCGATAGAAAACGATAAAACCGATCAGGCAAAAGCCAATAGTGGTGTGTTTTTACAAGGGCGATATGAAGTTCAAATTCTTGATAACTACACCAATAAAACCTACGCCAATGGGCAAGTGGGAGCAGTATACAAACAACACATTCCATTAGCCAACCCAAGCAGACCAGCTGGCGAGTGGCAATACTACGATATTATTTTTACTGCACCTAAGTTTGATGGTGAAGCGCTAAAATCTCCGGCATATGTCACTGTGTTATTAAATGGTGTCTTAGTTCAGAATCATGTAGAGATTCAAGGGACTACGGAATGGATTGGTGCTCCAAGCTATAAAGCCCATGGTTGTGCGCCAATTAAATTGCAAGATCATGGTAGCCCTAACCGATTCAGAAATATTTGGGTACGTGAGCTATAATTATGCTGAAATTATCATTGAAAGCCCGAAACAAATTTTTAGTCGGAATAACCGCTTTAGCCTGTTTAGGCAATGCTTTCGCTGCTGGTACGGACTCTCCTGACGAGGTTGAGTATTTCGATCAGAGTAAATTTAGAGCATCTGATTACTGGAAATCTGCGGATCAGTTATCAAACTTGCCTTGGAATTTATCATATCAAGGAAGTGATGCTGAAAATGTGTTAGTTACTACAAGTACAGTTAACTCTCCTTTGGAAGATACAAGCTCACAAATCATGACGGCGGGACAGTACGCTGACATGGTGTTGCAATTTGAATTCTTGTTGCAACCAGAAAGTGAAATAGATGTTTTACCTATGGGTCGCTATGGGATTAGATTTTCTTCAAAGCAAAAGGCCAAGGGGGTGTTGGCCTCCGGTGCGGTGGCTGCGTCTTGGGATGAGTTTGATGCCAGTAATCCAGAACGTTTGTTCGGCGGATTCTCGCCTATTGAAGAAACGCAATTAGCAGCTAATACTTGGCATAAAGTTGAAGTTAGATTTCGAGCACCGCGCTATGATGAAGCCCACAATAAAGTTGGTGATGCCTTTATTTTGTCCGTTTCCTTAAACGACAAACTGGTACAAAAGAATATTCTGGTTTCATTACCTTCAAAAAATGCCAGATGGCACTGGGAGGGAGAATCAGGTCCCGTGGCGTTTGATTTGATTTCTGGGCAAGCAGCCTTACGTTCAGTATTGGTTTCTAGAGCAGATTTCTCCCGTTTAAGTTTACCAAGCGAAAGTCGCGCTGATAATAACGAAGCCGAATTAGTCGACTTGATCGCCGAAGGTAAAACAGCCTTTGCGCAATATGGCTGTATTGAATGTCACTCAATCAAAAAGGCAGATCCTTCGGTTAAAACAGGTCCTAATCTATATGGGCTTTTTGCAATGGAACCCAGAAAGCGTTGGGTGCAGAATCAAGAAGGTCATTTATACGAAGTGCGTGCTGATAAAAACTATTTAGAACGCAGTATTCGTAGTGCAGATGCGGAACTTGCCATAGCAGAAAGCGGCGCAAAAGAAGGCGAACCCTATTTGCCGATAATGCCGCGTTATAACCAAGAAATTATTCCTGATAAAAATATCAGTGCAATTTATGCTTATTTAAAAACCCGACAGGACGTGGATAAACAAGGTCCAGTAGTACAATTAGAAGATGCTACAGGACCCGTAGAATATGATCCTATGCAAGATCCAATGCAGTTTGTAGTGCAAGAACGCATTCGAATTCAACGCGGCCCAATGGCTGATTTGAGTGGTCGAGCTATTCATGTCGGACATCCTAACGGCATTCATTATGCGTTTGATCCGAGAAATTTATCCGTATCTAAGGTTTGGCAAGGTGGCTTCTTAGAAACGTCTGGAGAATTAACGGGTCGTGGCGGCAAGGGATTCAAAATTGGATACGCCGCGGTTGAAGCTAACATTGGCGAAATGGATGCGCTTTTACAACCTATCAATGCAGCAGGAAACAAGATTGATTTTTCTTTTAAGTCGCCAAAATTTGGTGATCAAGAGACCCTTCTTGCATCGACCCATTCACCGTTATCTCTAGAAGAGCGCACTGCACAACAAGACGCTCAGTTTAAAGGCTATTACCGCGATTCAACTCAGCCTTTGAGCCCGGTTAGCTTTTTCTATTCAGTGGGACAGAACGATGTAGCCATCAGCCATTCGTTTTCACAGCAAGGCAAACTGACAATTCAGGTGTTAGGTAATTTCAAACAAGGACAAGAGTTCGCAGTCAATCAATTTGGTCTTACCAATATTGAAGTGTCCAAAGGCACTATTAAAGATGGCATTTGGACTTTACCTGCAAATAGTAAAACCAATGCTAAATTGGTTGCTAATATCACTTTAGTAGACACCCCTTGGCTCGCAACAGATACTAAATTCAATTACGAACAACAAGCTTTTGAAAAACGTGATGGCGAAGCTGATTTACCACCTGGGTACTCCATTGAAGATTGGTTAGCGCCTTCAGATAACGCCGGTCGAGAGCAATTATTTGAAGCTATAGGTTTAGATACAGCCGCAAATGGTGATTTGTTGGTTTCAACAAGAACCGCTGGCGTTTGGCGTAAACGTGGCGACAAATGGATGCTATTCGGCGAAGGTATTTTTGATAGCTTAGGCATTTTGTCAGAGTCGGAAGATGGCAGCGTTGCAGTAGTAGGTAACAAAGCAGAGCTTACCCGAATTAAAGATGTAAATGGTGACGGAATAGCTGACTTCTATGACACCCTATTTGATAACTTTACCAATGGCAGTAACTATCATTCATATACCCATGGCCCTATCAGAGATGGTCAAGGCAACTACCTGATCACTTTGAACCTAGGCCATGGCGGCGGTATTCCTTATACTGCTGGTGGGAATGTAATGGGGACTCATGGGGGTTATTTGGGATGGGCATTTAAAATATCACCCGATGGTGCTTTTGAAACCTTTGCCAACGGATTACGTAGCCCCGCAGGTTTAGGTATAGATCCAGATGGCAACCTTTGGTATGCCGATAACCAAGGCGACTTTGTCGGCAGTTCAAAAATATACTTGTTGGAAAAAGGCGCGTTTTATGGCCATCCAGCGGGTCTAATTGATGAAGCTGATATGACGCCTGATAGCCCTGAAATTCAATGGCAAAATGTGATTGAGCGCAAAGCCAGAGCCGCTATTGTTGTCGCTCATGCTAGAGTAGCAAATTCACTAGGTAACCTTGGTTGGGATACCACCGATGGAAAATTTGGACAGTTTTCTGGGCAAGGATTTATCGGCGATCAAACCCAATCAAATCTATCTCGAGTAACTTTCGAAAAAGTAAATGGCACATGGCAAGGTGCGATGTTGCCGTTTGCTAGTGGTATGGCATCTGGTGTTATGAAGCCACTGTTTTTGTCTGATGGTTCTATGCTGTTGGGTCAAACAGGTCGTGGTTGGCATGCAAAAGGTGGTAATGCAGCAGCGCTTCAACATGTGGTATACGATGGAAAAGCAACCTACTTAGCCATTGATGAAGTACATATTACCAATGATGGTTTCAGATTAAGTTTTACTCAATCATTGCCCAAAGGTTTGGAAAACACGCCTATCGAAAAATGGTTGAATATTGAATCCTGGACTTATCGAGATGCGCCAGACTATGGCTCTGATGAACTTGGATTGATGCAAGATAAGATTGCTGAGGTCAACATTGATAGCGACCGTAAAGCGTTAACACTACGGTTGGAGACGCCTGAGATACCTCAAGTACACCCACAACAAACCGGTCGGATTTATCACATTTTGCTAGCAAATCCAGCGTTGGAAAAAGCCAGTGCGAATAGAGCTATTGAAGCTTATTATTCTGCTCAAGGATTTAAACAATAAGTTTATCTAAGTAACTACCGCAATGAGGATTTTAGACATATCTTCATTGCGGATGTTTAACTCAATTCTACTGTAAGAGGTCAGTGGCAACTGCCTCTATCTCAGGCACCAAGTAATTTTTCCAACCATTCAATAAACATATAATTGTGTCGAGAAAGTTGCCCACCTTTATTTGGAATGTAGTAACAAAGTTGAGAATCTATGGGTTGAGTCGTTAACTCGGTAAGTAAACCTGATTTTACATAACCCTGAGTAAGCGTACTTGAGCAAAACACAAAAGCATCTTCTATTAAACATTGTTGAATACCAAATAATTCTTGATCGTAATGCTTAATGTCGATTTTTTTGTTTTCTAATTTATTGAGTTTGAGCCATGCGTCAAGGGGGAGCTTGGGCAAGTCAGGATTTTTCCATTCGGTACTATAAATAGTTACTTGCTCTGCATTATTAAATTTGCTCGCAGCGCTAGCATTAGCAAATAAATTAAACAGCTCTGTTTTGACAATATCCTCTTTGTTTTGCTTGTCTATATCACCCAATCTAATGGGGATGGAAAAGTTGTCTGGGACAATACTTTCTCCGCTAGTAACATTGATCTCGACCTCAGGGTATTGGCAATAAAACCCCTGCAAAGCCGGAATCAGTACTAATGCTGCAAATGAGGATGTAGTAGCAACATTAATCTGCTTTTCACTACTAGCAATTTTACTAATTGCAGTTTCAATGGTTTGGAAACCTAGGCTGGTAGCGACAGCGAGCTCCTTTCCAGCTTGAGTCAATATCACCTTTCTGGCTTCTCGCGAAAACAAATGAATACTTAAACGCTGTTCAAGATTATTGATGTGGTGGGAAACTGCGGTCGGCGAAATGGCCAATTCATGAGCCGCTGCTTTAAAACTTCCTAGTCTAGCGGCGGATTCAAATGCCTTTAGTGCAGGTAAAGAAACTTGCATTAGAAATTCTCGGCAGGAAATAATGTTAATTTAGATGAGTTAAATTCATCTGTAAATGTTTTTTATTCGTTTGTAATTTGTCCTATTCAGCACAAGAATAATACTCACTATTAATTGTTTAAGGTAATTGATCATGAGCGTTGTATTACATATAGATTCAAGTGTCAGGGCAGTATCAAATGAAAATCCAGAATACGATTCGATCTCGAAAAAACTGGCGAAAATTTTTGTAGAAGAATACAGAAAAGAGATTGATTTAGATGAGTATATTTATCGTGATATCGGGGTTAACCCTCCAGCATTTATAACCCAAGACTGGATTGGTGCTGTATTTACGCCGGAATTAAAGCGAAGTGTTGAACAGCAAGCATTATTGGCCCAATCTGATGCTTATATTGCTGAGCTGGAAAGAGCTGACATTATCGTTATTTCTTCACCCATGTATAACTATGGTATGCCAGCGCAGTTAAAAGCTTGGTTCGATCAAATTATACGTATCAATAAAACCTTCGATTTTGATTTGGCTCGCGGCGATAAGCCTTTGGCGCCTATTATGTCTGGGAAAACCTTAGTTGTAGTGACATCTAGTGGTGAATTTGGCTTTGAAAAAGGAGGAATAAATGAAACGTCAAGTCATCTAGTGCCGCATCTAAGAACCTTGAGCAAATACCTTGGAGTAAATGAAATTTATGAAATAGCTTCTGAATTTCAAGAATTTGGCGATGACAGGCATAAGGATTCTTTACGCAAGGCTGAGCGCAAAGCGATATCAATTGCGAAAGCGATATTTTCAAAAGAGGTAAGTAGCTGTATTGAAAATTAACGAATTGCCAAATAAACCTATTTATGCGGCCTTTTTTGCTTGGTTTGTAATGTTAAAGCAAATAGAAGCAACGCGAGTACGGGAAGGGTGTAGGGCGCATTGACATTAGTTGCATTCGAGACAAAAGCGCCTGAGCCAATGATCCTATTGGCTATATCCAATCCATAACCAATCGGCTCATAAAGATTAAGTCGATTCTCATCTTTAAGCATATCGTCGAGAGTGGCATAGGTGACATAAGAGGGGACGCCTGAACTGGAGAGATCATTGAAAAGACTCCAGTAAAATTGGCCATCTGACCCTGAAGCTACAATATTATTCGCTATATCTGCGCTGTATCCAGTGGGAGAGAAAATGTCAATGCGGTTAGTATCAGCTAGCATATCCATTAGTGAAGCATAAGTTGCATAAACCGGAATACCGTTGGGATTTGATAAGTTATTAAACAAATTCCAATAGGTAGTTCCATCTGAACCCGTCGCTATAATATTATTCGCGATTTCTACACTGTAACCGGTTGGTTCATAAAAACCTGTACGATTTGTATCATTTAACATCCCATTGATGTCTGAATATGTAGAAAACGAAGGAATACTTGTGGCTGTAGATAGGTTGTTAAAAAAATTCCAAAAGTGAGTGCCATCAGAACCTGTAGCTACCAAGTTATTAGCCACATTTGATCCGTAGCCGTCAGGAGAAAATATATCAACGCGATTTGTGTCAGTTAGCATGTCTTCAAGCGTACTATAAGTGACATAACTAGGTACTGAAGTATTGCTAGTTGTATCGTTAAATAAATTCCAATAAATAGCACTCGCAATGCTTGAATTAGATATGAAAATCAAAATGGCAGTTAGTAATATCCGTTTAACCATAATTCACTCCGTTGGTGTGCTTTAATCGAGCTTGGTGTTATTTGTTAATACCTATCTCTGTATGATTTTTATACAGTAGCGATTGGTGAGTAGATCTGTCAAATTATTTTGTTAATCCTGAGCTATGCATATAGTTTAATTTTTTCATTTGTGATTGCCTCATCTGCAGAGGGCAAAAGAAAAAGCTTTAAGATAAGACTCTGTCTAATTAGAAGCAAACCGCAGTTGCATAAGTATGGTTTTAGATTACTAAATTCTTTTGGTGGAAAAGGCATCTGATTTCAACTAGGATTTTTGATGATTGGCACTTAAAATATTGGTTAAACGTAAGTTTTAGTCAGAGAATCGGTTAGAACTATAAAGTTATCTGACGTAAGGAATCGAAATAAATGTTCAACAAAGGGTTGCTCATTACCAGTCTAACTATATCGCTTATCATTTTGTTATTCGCGGTTAGCGTGTTGGGAGAAAATCATCGGGCTCAAGGACTGATAGATTCTTATCTAGATGATTTAGAAAACGGAAATTTTTCTGCTGCTTGTTTGCCTATGGATTTCCCATCGTCGTTAGAACAAGTGGATCAAAATCTATCTTGTGAAGATAGGAACTTTATTTTTACTATAAGTTTAATTTCCATAGCCAACCCCGATTGGGCTGTTCAGTCGAACCAAAGCGATATTTTCAATTCTTCAATAAATCAGTACTGGCTCCCATATTTTACCCAGGAAAGTGTCAACATAGGTGTTTCTTTTCCAACCGCTGACAAGGCAAATACATTAGACAATTTATTTCTCATTAAAAGAGAAGGTTGGTCTTGGACTATAGCTGAAATAAATATGCAAGATATTGAATTTGCGCAGACATTTATCACCTATCAAAATAGTTTGAATTTAGAAAAATATGTCATTCAAACATCTGACAAAATCCAGTTAAAAGATGTAGAAATTGACTTTTTGAGCCTCACACCTTTGGACAAAATGGTTCTAAAATACAATCTGCAAAAAGTATATCAAGGGTTAGAGTAAGTGCCGCGTTGTTATTATCTGATATCCTCTGCTAGACTGAATTGAAGACCAATTCAGGAAAGGGATATTTAATGTCGCGTATTGCCATTTGTTTACTCATCTTTTGTATTTCACTAACAGGATGCACTTCTACTCAATCCTCATCTTCAAATGCTGAAATAAAGGTTGATGCGAACCAAGCGTTAGATGCCTTTTTAGAAAGTGATTGGAGCCGCATTATGCAGCAGTTCCCAGAATATGCATCTTATCTTGGTGTTGCTGATGACCAGCAGAATAGCTCATGGACAGATAACAGTCTTCAAGCCTATGAAGAACGTCATTTAGCGGATAAAGCAGCCCTTACTAAATTATTAGAAATTGATCGCAGTCAGTTGAGTGAACAACAAAAGACTAACTATGACTTGTACCAATGGCAGTTGGAAATGGAAATCAAGTCATATGCCTTCAAGACATTTTTGATGCCTGTTAGCCAGAGAGATGGCATCCAAACCTTAAATAATTTTATTAATTATGCGCCACTAAATACGCTCAAAGATTACCAAAACTGGCTAGCAAGATTAGATGCTTTACCTCAATTGATTGACCAAACACGTCAGTTAATGGAAGTTGGCATCAAAGAGAACATAGTGCCGCCAATTAAAACACTGTCTCGAGTGACTGGACAATTTGAACGGCATTTGGTTGATGACCCCAAAGATAGTCTTTTTTACGTGCCTTTTGAAACCCTTCCCGATACCTTTACTGATGAACAAAAAGCGCAATTACAATCACGTGCTTCTTTTATCATTAAAGAAAAATTATTACCCAAATACCAAGATTTCAATGCGTTTTTGATTAACCAATATTTGCCCGCCTGCCGCCAAGATGATGGTGTATGGGCTTTGGCCAATGGCAAAGCGTACTATGAATACTTGGTCGATTATTTCACTACTACCGATATGACACCTGATGAGATTCATCAATTGGGTTTGCAAGAAGTAGCGCGAAATCGTGCTGAAATGGACAAGGTGATTGAAGAGGTTGGGTTTGAAGGAAGCTTTGAAGAATTTCTACATTTTCTACGCACCGATCCCCAATTTTATTATGAAACCCCAGAAGCTTTATATGAGGGGTATTTGGCGGTCAGTAAACGGCTCGATCCTGAGTTAACTAAATTGTTTGGTAAATTACCTCGGATGCCATACGGCGTTAAGGCTATACCGGACAACGTAGCGCCGCAAACTACTACAGCTTACTATAGTCCGCCGTCAGCAGATGGAATGCGCCCAGGTTATTATTATGTCAATTTGTACCAGCCTGAATCGAGGCCGAAATATGAAATGGAAGTACTCAGTGTACATGAAGCCGTTCCCGGACATCATTTGCAGATTGCATTGCAGTCAGAGTTGGGTGAATTACCGCCATTTAGACGCTTTTTAGGTTTCACGGTATTTATAGAAGGATGGGGTTTATACAGCGAGCGCTTAGGATACGACATGGGATTGTATCAAGACCCTTATTCGCGATTTGGCCAATTAACCTACGACATGTGGCGATCAGTGCGCTTGGTGGTGGATACAGGCATTCATTATATGGGTTGGACTCGCCAGCAAGCCATTGACTATTTCAAAGCTAACGCGGCCAAAACCGAACAAGATATAATCAATGAAATTGACCGATATATTACCAATCCAGGGCAAGCGCTGGCCTATAAAATTGGTCAATTGAAAATGCTCGAATTACGTGAGAAAGCAAAACAAGCGCTTGGAGACAAATTTGATATACGCGCATTTCACGATGCAATGTTGGGCTCTGGTTCTGTGCCACTGAACGTGCTAGAAGAGACTATTAATCAGTGGATTGCTGATAACAAATAGCATTATTCTAAAAAAACGAAAACAGACGCTAAATGCGTCTGTTTTTCATTTCATTGGCACAATAATCAACCGCTCTAGCGGTTAATGCCATAAAGGTAAGTGACGGGTTAACTGTACTTGAGGAACAAAAACTAGCACCGTCGGTTACAAACAGATTGGGAATATCATGTGATTGGTTGAATCCATTCAACACCGAGTCTTTAGGATCTCTACCCATTCGCGCAGTGCCTAGTTCATGTATAGCAGATCCTGGCGGCTTGGTATCGTAAGACACGGATGCTTGAATATTCACCGCGCCAGCAGCTTCTAGCATTTTTTCACATTGATAGGCAGCATCATCCATCATGCGTTTTTCATTATCTGACCATTGGGCATTAAAATGCAGCTGTGGCATGCCCCACTTGTCTTTTTTGGTTGGATGCAAGGACACTTGATTTTCAAATCTGGGTAACATTTCACCTTGGGCAAAAAAGCCAAAATACCAGTCACCGGGCTGTGTCAGACGCTTTTTGTAATCTGCACCTATGCCATCTTGATAGGCGCCCCCTTTGTAGTTACCTCGTCCGGCATCACCACCCAGTGCATACCCTCTTACAAAGCCTTTTTGATACTTTTCAGGTTTATAATAAAAATTAGGTACATAAATGCCTGTTGGTCTGCGACCCGAATAATATTCATCGTCGAATCCCGGCATACTGCCGCTGGCTCGGGCATTGTAACAATGATCCATCAAGTAATGACCTAACACCCCCGAACTATTGGCTAAGCCGTTTTTAAACTTGGGCGTTATGCTGTTTAACAATACTTGAGTAGAACCAAAAGTAGATGCGCAAAGGAACACTGTTTTGCCATAGTATTCACGTTTATTCATAGTTTGTGCATCTATTACGTTGACACCTTTTACCCGATTAGTTTTTTCATCGTATATCAAACTGTGAACAATTGAATTAGGGGCTATATGCAGATTCCCGGTTTTTACAGCTGCTGGTAAAGTGGAACTTTGGGTAGAAAAATAAGCCCCAAGTGAACAGCCCTTTTGGCATTCATTTCTGGCCTGACAATTCACCCGTCCTTGACTAATATGAAAGGATGTAGGCTCAGTTAAATGGGCCGTTCTCCCAATAATTAACGGGCGGTCTGGAAATTTTTCCGCTAACTTTTGCTTGGCCACTTCTTCAGGTTTATTCATCTCAAAGGGCGCAATAAAAACGCTGTCTGGAAGCTGCTCTAAATTATCGCGAGTACCAGAGATACCCGCATGTGTTTCTACATGGGCATACCATTTTTCCAGGTCTTTGTAGCGTATTGGCCAGTCATTCCCATGACCATCTTTAAGGTTAGCTTCAAAATCAAACGTGCTCATTCGGTAAGACTGACGATGCCACAGGAGTGATTTACCGCCAAGTTGATTGCCACGAATCCAACGAAAATCTGTGCCATCTTCAGTGGAATAGGGCATGTCTCTGTCGTTGTTAAAGAAGTGCTTAGTCATGTCACTAAAGGCGTAACTGGTAGATTGGATTTTGTATTCCTGTTCTACCAACAAATTACTCACTTTAGTGCGATTAGGAAACTCCCATGGGGGAACATTTTCTGTGGTGTAGTCTTTTCTGTGCTCTACCACGCGGCCACGTTCTACCATCAGTACTTTGTAGCCTTTCTCGGTAAATTCTTTTGCTGCCCAGCCGCCGGAAATTCCAGAGCCAACAACTAGAACGTCAAACTCTTCTTGAGTCTCGTTTATATACAATTTTTCGTTCATATATATTCTTAATAATAGTCTAGCGAACCGGATGTTTTAGTGCGCTCATCCACGGGAATAGAGCCTTTGTAACCACCAGGATATGGCTGGAAAAACAATGCCTTTTTTACGCCATCTTCAGAGGTGAAATAACCGAAAACGATCAGTGATTTAAGTAATTTAAAATCCGCTTTTTGCGAAGCCGAAAATCCGCGTAAAGCTTCAACCTCAACTAAAATCTCAGTTTGCTTTTCAGTCGGAAGCGCAGCAAAAGATTTACCGTAGCTTTGCATCGTTTTGGAATCGATTACATCTACAATATCAATACAACGCTTTTGATCTTGTTCACTGTGACACTGCAACAGTTGATGATCAACAAATCCATGGCAATCCACATCTGCAGCACTAGGAGTATCAGTTTTTGGAATTACTGTGGCGCAAATGCTTTGCAAAGTCTTCATTTGAGCTTGGCTAAAAGTAACGCCAGCTTTATCCGCACTGTTTGGCCTGGGTGTATAAGCCAAAGCCGTTGAAATTCCAGAACCCGCGACGAGAGACGTAGCAGCGGCTACCCCAATTGCTTGGGATAGCCGCTGTAGAAATTCGCGTCTGGAAGTGTTTTCTAAGGACGCTTTTTGATTCATTACTGCTTACCTTATGAGGCTGGGTTTTCAGCTTCTGTATGCGCCGTTTGACGATTACGCATGAAGAAGAAAAAGCCACCGAACAACACAATTAAAACCATTGGGAAGTAAATCATGTTTGAAAGTACTGCTGGGCCTGCTACGGCCGCTATTGCGGTTGGATCTGTTATACCTGATGCTTTAGCACTTTGTTCAGCGGCATCAAACCAACCCCCGATAAAGGGATTCCAAGCGCTCACTGCAAACATTCCTGCACCGCCCGCTAACGACATTCCAAGAGCGCCGGTTTGTGGTGTGTATTCAGCTACAGAACCTATCATAGTTGGCCAGAAGTAAGTAACGCCTAATGCGAATACAACAGCAGCCACATAAACTAATGCACCTGATGCGTTCATCATTAAGAAGATACCAATTGTAGTGGTAACCGCAGACCCTAGTAATACTCCCGTTGGGTTAAATCTATGCACCAAAGGACCTGCAAAGAAACGACCAACCGCCATTATTCCAGTAATCATGGCTAAAATGACCATAGGGTGAGCACCAGAGTTACCTAACATTTTTTCAATCCACTGCTGGGTTCCAAGTTCTGCCGTAGCGGTAAGTGTCATACAAGCGATTAGGAAAATGTACATAGGTGTAAATAGGTGGCGCAAATTATTTGTGGTCGAAAGCAATTTTGCATCTGCAACTGGGAAAGTCGCGCCGAATAACATAACGCCATAAATAATTGTTGGAATTATCATAGTCGCAATTTGCCATTGCCAGCTGATACCTGCTTGAGTCATTGCAAATGATACTAAAGCACCAATTACAATGCCGCCTGGGAACCATACGTGGAAGCGATTCAGCATAGTCGTTTTATTATTCGGATAAATATCGGCGATAATCGGGTTACAGCCTGCTTCTACTGATCCGTTAGCAAAACCAATTAAAAAGGTGGAGATCAATAGGCCCAAGAAATTATCAGCGAAGATAGTTAATACCAAGCCCAATAAATGGCACACAAAGGCTAACCAAATAAGTCGTCTTGCACCTAAAGCGTTATATAAGAAACCGCCAAATGCTGTGGCAAGCGGAAAACCAAGAAATGCCATAGCGTTAACCCAACCAAGTTCATTGCCAGATAGACCGTATTGCTCACCGAGTTGTGTCAATATACCTGCGCGTATAGCAAAGGTCATCGCGGTTACAATTAATGCAATGCAACTTAAATTAAATAGACGAGATTTTTCCGATTCTGTCATGGTAGAAATTGTCATTATTATTACTCCTATTTCAAGCCGAGAATAGCGCGGTTTAGCTCGTCATCAGCGCCTGACCCAGCAAAATCATCAAATGCTTTTTCAGTAGGTCGAATCAAATGTTCGCTAATGAATTTTGCACCCTCTGCTGCGCCATCCATTGGATGTTTCATGCAGCATTCCCATTCCATTACTGCCCAACCATCAAAATCGTAAGCAGTAAGCTTGCTAAAAATAGCTTTAAAATCGATTTGTCCATCACCTAATGAACGGAAACGTCCCGGACGATCAATCCATGACTGGTATCCTCCGTACACGCCCATTTTGCCTGAAGGTCTAAATTCAGCATCTTTCACGTGGAAAGCTTTAATGCGCTCATGGTAAATATCAATAAATGCTAAATAGTCCAATTGCTGCAAGATAAAGTGACTTGGATCGTAAAGAATATTGGCACGAGGATGGTTATCCACTGCTTCTAAAAACATCTCGAAGGTAATGCCATCGTGCAAATCTTCCCCTGGATGTAGCTCATAACAAACGTCACAACCTGCGTCTTCAAACGCATCCAAGATAGGACGCCAGCGTTTAGCTAATTCAGCAAAGCCAGCTTCAACTAATCCGGCAGGACGTTGTGGCCAGGGGTAAAATGTCTGCCATAATAGCGCACCGGAAAAACTGGCATGAGATTTTAAACCAAAACGTTCGCTGGCTTTGGCTGCATATTTCATTTGTTGTACAGCCCATTCGGTTCTCGCTTCAACATTGCCACGTACTGACTCATCTGCAAAACCATCAAACATAGTGTCATAAGCAGGGTGAGAAGCCACAAGTTGGCCTTGTAAGTGGGTAGACAACTCAGTTAGGGTTAAACCATGACTTTCTAAAATGCCTGTCACTTCCTGACAATAAGTCTCGCTTTCTGCCGCTAATTTCAAATCAAATAAACGCTTGTCCCAAGACGGCATTTGAATGCCTTTAAAGCCTAATCCGGCTGCCCATTCACAAATGGCATTTAGGTCGTTAAAAGGTGCTTCATCGCCAGCAAATTGTGCTAGGAAAATACCTGGCCCTTTGAGTTGTTTCATGTTGGATTCCCATTCTTATTAGCTTTGGTAAGAGTCTGAGGTTTGCTTAAAAAGCGCACAGACCTAGGCCAAATTATAGATGTAAAATATTTGTTACTAACTTTAACCAGCTTTTATTACAACTGTTAATAGAAATTCGGTTGTGCATGCAACATATTCGGCGTTAACATAGAGGGGCTTGAAGCATGGGGTAATAAGTACGCAATGAAGAACCAACAAAAGCAGAGAGAGCTGGCATTTTTGGAACAAGCGGGAATAGAACAAATCGTACAAATGTATGATCTTGTGCCTGGCACCTTGTTTTGGATTAAGAATCGCGAAAGTGAAGTCATGTACGCCAATAGAGCTTTTCTTGAAACCTTCGGTATGAAGCATTTACATCAGTTATTTGGTCGTAATGATGAGTTTTTTTCCCCGCCGCACTTGGCCAAACAATACATTATCGATGATAAAAAGGTGATGGCTGGTGAATTAGTGACGAATAGAATCGAACTGAATTTTGGCCGTGACGGTAATTTTGCATGGTTTAGTACCACAAAACGCCCCCTGTACAATGCTAACCAAGAAATTATTGGTTCACTCGGCGTTTCACAGCATCTAGAACGTTCTTCGCATGATCTATCAACCATTAGTGCTATTCGAGCGCCGGTGGAGTACATCAGGAAAAATTTTCATACAGATATTTCCATTGAAGATTTGGCCAAAGAAGCCTTTTTATCTGTCAGTGCTCTCGAACGAAGATTTAAAAAATACCTATCCAAGACGCCAAAGCAGTTTTTAAATGAAATTCGTTTAGAAAATGCGCGCCGCATGTTGATAGAAACTCAGCAACCGATAATGGAAATTGCCTATCAGTGTGGTTTTTCTGAACATAGCTATTTTAGTAAGCAATTTAAGGCCTTGTTCGGTATTTTACCTTCACAACTAAGAAAACAGGTAATTGAGTCTAATGTGAGTAACGATAACAATCACGAACCAGTTTAATGATTGAAAAATGTTGGCTTACGCCGATTATTTACTAGTCTCAACCGAATTAGACATACTCATTTTAAGCGCTTTTCCTTTAGTATTATGTGAAAATAATGTAAAAATAATTTGCGTACAGTTTATAAAGTCATTCAAAGCATTCTCATCGGATAATGCGTGCTTTGCGTCAAACACTTTCCTTGACTGGCGCAGAAATAGGACGCTTCAATGGCAGTTACTCGTTATACCTCGTTGGCTCTAGTGCTATGTAGTGCATTAATTGCATGTTCTGAACAACCCAGTACACAATCCGCAGAAGACGCTCAAAGCAAAGTTACTGAGCAAAAAAAAGTAGAGAAAAAAATACCGACTAAACCGGCAAAGCCCATTGAACAAATTGAGCAAGAAGCGCAATTGCGAATGCAGAACTTTAAGCTCTCTGAAGGATTTGAAATCAGCTTATGGGCCGACGAAACGCAAACCCAGAATCCGTCTTTTTTTACCTTTGATTCCCAAGGTCGCATGTTAATGGTGGAAACTTCTCGATTTGCCGCCGGTGTAGATGATATTCGTGGTCATGAAAACAAAACCGTTGAGGATATTTATTTAACCTCAAACGAGGAAAGACTCGCACTGTATGAAAAATACGCTTATGAGCGACCTATGTCTTATTACAGCACTGCTGATGACATTATTCGTTTAGTACAGGATACAGATGGTGATGGCCGCGCTGATAAATCCAATGTATTTTCTGATGGATATGATGGACCTTTAGAAGGTATAGGCGCTGGCGTCATTGAACGGGACGGTAAAGTCTATTTCACCAATATTCCAAATTTGTGGATGCTCGAAGATACTGATGGCGACGGTGAAGCTGACAAAAAAGTCTCTTTACAAGACGGTTTTGGTATTCGCATCAGCTTTTTTGGTCACGACTTGCACGGCTTAGCTTGGGGACCAGACGGTAAACTTTACTGGAGTATTGGTGACCGAGGCTTCAATGTTAAAACTAAAGAAGGTAATCATTATTACGGACCAAATTTAGGTGGCGTATTTCGGTCAGATCCAGACGGATCGAACATTGAATATTTTTATAACGGTCTGAGAAACCCACAAGAGTTAGCCTTTGACGATTACGGCAACTTATTTACTGCTGATAATGACGGTGACGGCGGTGATACCGAACGCTTGAATTATCTGGTAGAAGGTGGAGATTCTGGCTGGCACGCTGGCCATCAAAGCATCATGAGTTTTACTGAGCGACTTAAGCTTAGATCATCTTTTTATACGGGTGACAATAAAATTCCAAATGCTTGGATGACCCAAGAAATGTATGTGCCTAGAAATGACAAGCAACCTGCGTTTTTGTTACCTGGTATTGGTAAACTAAATGGCGGCCCCTCTGGATTCGTGCATAATCCGGGCGATAGCTTTGGTGAAGCTTACAAAGATAAGTTTTTCGTCATACATTACATGGGAACACCTGCTTCTAGTTACGTTTCAGCATTGACTGTTGAGCCGGACAAAGCAGGATTTATCCTTGCTGAGAACCAAGAGTTTTTACGTGGTTTCAACGCGGTTGATCTTGATTTTGGTCCAGATGGCGCCTTGTATTTATCTGAATATAATTATGGCGGTTGGTCACCTGAAGGACAAGGGACAGTCTATCGTTTGGTAAACCCGACTTATGATGCGACTGAGTCTGTTAAACAAACCCAAAGCATTCTCACAAGCGATTTTGGACAATATGACAATACCCAATTGGTAGATTTAATTGGGCATCAACATCAACGAGTCCGCCAAAGGGCGCAATTTGATTTGGCTAAACGTGGCCAAGCCGCTATGGATATTTTTAGCCAACTAGCGACTGATAAATCTTTGCCAGAATTGACACGCATCCATGGTATATGGGGCTTGAGTCAAATGTCGTACAACAATGAACAAGCATCAGAGTTATTAGAAACTGTTAGAGATCTTTTGGCCGATGCTAATCCTCAAATTCGCATTCAGGCGGCTAGAGTAGTTGGGGATCATAGAGATCTCACTTCGGCTGAAGCATTGGTTTCTTTGCTAAATGATGAGCATCCACGTGCGGCTATGTATGCGGCAATAGGTCTTGGTCGAATGGGCTATGATAAGGCGATCGACAAGGTTATTGAGGTGATTGAAAAGGCGGGCGATGAAGATCTGTTTTTACGTCATGGTTTAGTGATGGCCTTATCTGGTATGTCTAAAGATGTTTGGTGGCCACAGCACAAACACAGTTCGCCGGATGTCCGAATGGCAGTGCTTTTAGCGGCGAGAAAAGTCAAAGACAGCGATATTCAGGTTTTCTTACAAGATGAAGAGCAGGCGATTGTAGATGAGGCTATCACCGCAATAAATGATCTTGGCATAGTTGAAGCGCGCCCAGCATTGGCTAAATATCTTGACGGCTTAATTGATCAACCAGCGGAGTTTTATCCACAAGATAAAACTGCCCAGTGGGAATACCATAGAGTAATAAATGCAAACTATGCCCAAGGTGATATTGAGTCCGCTACACGACTTTTGGAATTTGCAGCATCAGAACATTTGCCCCTTCGTCTGGCAAGTGAAGCCTTGTCGGCGCTAGAAGCATGGAACAATATAAATCCCATAGATGCGACAACCGGGCTGCCAACACTGGCTGAAAAACAAAGAAGTGATATCAGCGCTGTGGTAAGACAAAAATTAGCAGACGTACTTGCTCAAGTGAAAGGCAACGCGTTAGTGCAAGGGCTTAGATTAGCGCAAGATTACGATATTGCTATTGACCCTGACGTATTGCTAGCGGCAGTATTTAATCAATTGGAACAAACAGAAGTTAGACTGCAAGCTTTGTCTTATTTAATCAATAATAAGACTCCAAATATGCAAAGTGTATTAGCAGATCTCACCATTGATTCTGATGTGGATATACGCGGAAGAGCGCTAAAAGAACTTTTTGCACTAGACCAGACACAAGGGCTACAACGCGCAAAAGTATTTTTAGCCAGTGAGCATATCAAAGACAGACAGGTCGCTTATCGCGTGTTGCAAGGCAGTGATTCTCCAGAGGTAGCCAGTTTAGTTTTAGCCGATATGCAAAATCTTAATTCTACTCAAACACCTGACGGTGCGACACTTGAATTGCTCGCGTTAGCTGAGCAAATTAAACTGCCAGAAATACAAAAAGAGCTTGCCGCCTATAAGGCACGCATAGCGGACGCCGCACCTTTAACTAAGTATGCAGCCAGTTTATATGGCGGTGATCCTGCCAAAGGTGAGCAAATATTCAGTGGTGGTGGAGCAACAGAATGTCTCCGTTGTCATATGGTCAATTGGAATGGCGGTGAGGCAGGTCCTGATTTAAGTAATATAGGTGCTGAACGTTCAAGAGTATATTTATTGGAATCTATTGTAGATGTGCAGGCGAGAATAGCCCCAGGTTATGGCATTATGGTGCTGAAACTGAAAAATGGAGAAGCTGTCAGCGGTATCTATCAGGGAGAAGATGAAACCAGCATTACTCTTGAGTTACAAGACAATAAAATGCAGTCTTATTCTCGGGACGATATTCAGGACATTCAACGTCCGGTGTCAGGTATGCCACCTATGCATCTGTTGATGGATGAATTCCAGATCAGAGATATTGTGGCCTACTTGTCTCAGCTAGAGCGTCAATACGAGAAAGTTGAAGACGTGCACTAATTTAACCTGCAAAAGAGTCAGCTATTGTTGGCTCTTTTCGCTATTAAAACATTAGAGAGATTCGATTACCTTAAGTCCTTTTTGGCAAGCCGATAAGTAACCATTTCCAAACAAATTAAAATGATTTAAGTAGTGGTAAAGATTGAATATATCCCGTTTTGTTTCATATTCCTTATGTAAGGGCGCAAGTTCTGTATAAGCCGAATAAAAAACAGGGCTAAATCCACCAAAAACTTCCGTCATTGCAATTTCAGCTTCTCTGTCACCGTAATAAACGGCCGGATCTATTAGCCAGACTTTGTCGTCGTGGCTGAAGAGTACGTTGCCATTCCACAAATCACCATGTAACAAAGAGGGTCCTTGGCAAGTCCCATTTAAAAACGCAATAAGCCTTTCAGAGTTATTGTTTAACACTTGGTTAAAGCTACTTTTAAGCTTGGTGTCTTGAATTAAATTTATCTGATAAATAAGCCTATAATTTAAAAAGAACTCCCCCCAGTTCTGGCTTTGAATATTTGGCTGCGGATTTAATCCTATGAAGTTGTCTGCATGAAAACCGTAGCTTGCGCCGTAACATAGATGAGCTTTCGCCAGATTTCGGCCCAAAGTTTCAAACTGTTGTTGACTGGCAGGCTTGGTGTTTATGTATTCAAGTACCAATTGCCTATCATTAAGTGCGATTATTTTTGGAGTGTAGAGCGCAATATCTTGCTCATCAAATAGCCTGGAGAGTGTCTCCAGGCCTTGCGCTTCAGCTTTTAAAGCGGATGCACCTTGTGGTGCCCGTTTGATAAATTGCATCTTCTAACATTATAAGAAGGGGGTTATTGTAAACTAATATCTCCTGGCAGAATTTTCAATTCAATATTTCTGAATTCAGTGCCGTGACTTTCAGCTTGAACGGAAATGTAACCTTGGGACAGAGGTTCGCCATTGTCCAAATGAGGGTTGGTAAATTCAAACACTTGCTCACCATTGATAAAGTGTCGTACTCGCTCATTGCCTAACACTTCTATTTCAGCTGTTACCCATTGATCGCCAGGGTAATGTTTTGAGGTTGAGTTAATGCAATGGGTGTCTTCACGCTTACCATTGATAAACACATAAGTACCACCTGAACACATATTTCCAGTGGTTCTGATTTCACCTTCATTACGTGACTCAGCGGCTAATAATTGCATTTCTAATGAAGCAGGAAAGCTTTCGCCGAAGGCGATGGTACTTGGATCTTGGCTATGTGCCATAATCCCATTGTTGCGATACGCCCATGCTGGTGCCCCCTCAGCTTGTTCGCCAAAAAAGCGATATTCTAAACGTAGGCGATAATGTGAATGCGGTGTCTTATAAAAGATGTGACCGAAACGGCCATCAAATTTATCCCAATTCTCATACGAGGCAATGAGTTTGTTGTCTTTTACTTTAAAGGTATTTTTATAATTGACGCCAAATTCTTCATTCACGAATTTAGCTTGCCACCCATCGAGGTTTTTACCATTAAAAATCAGTGTCCATTGATTTAACTGCGGATCTTGCGGGCTGATGTCTGATGCACAAGATAGAATGCCTAATAAGGCAATGGGAACAACGAAAAGTTTTTTCTTCATGATTAATGCTATTAGCTCTATGTAAACTGATTTTCGAGAGGTCTGTCAGTATCTATTGCTTTGTAAGATTAATCTAGATTTTACAAGATAAAATAAGTTAACTGATAATTAACGTAATATTGAAAAGGTGTTATTAAAATGGCAAGGGTTGAGCACCCTTGCGCTATTGTAGAAAAATCCCTAAAAGTTGCCAACTAAGCTTGGCCTTGCAACCTGAATACTTGTTTACTCAATCTATCTTTGAGGTCAGTCAGGTGCTCTGATTGTTGGGCCAAATTGTCTGCCTCTTGCAAGCTAGATTGTGCTGCAATTTGCAAACAATCGATTCTATGATCAATATTTTTATTCAGAGACAACTGTTCCTGCAAGGTGGTATTAATTTGCCCATTAATTTCAGTAATTTTGCCGACGGATTCATCTACACCAAGTAATTTTGCAGCGGCGTCTTCAACAATTATAACACTCTGATTTACGCCATCGGAACCTTTGTCTATGGCATCTATGGCCTCATTCGCACTGGATTGTAATCGGTGAATAATGGTTTTAATTTCTTCGGTCGACTCTTGGGTTCTTGATGCTAGAGTACGAACTTCGTCTGCCACCACTGCAAAGCCTCTACCTTGTTCTCCTGCTCTTGCGGCTTCTATCGCTGCGTTAAGCGCCAACAGATTGGTCTGTTCAGCCACGCTGTTGATTACGTCCACAACACTGCCTACTTGTTGAGTGTAATTGCCCAAATCTGCAATTACATTAGCGGTGTTTTTAATTTGTGCATTTGCTTGGTTGATAAGTGATAAAGTGTCATTCATTATCTGGCGACTGTCGTTTGCCGAAAGCTTAGCATTACCAGCCATTTCACTCGCAAGACTTATGCGTTTAGCCATGGCATTTACGGCTATTGCTAACTGTTCAGTGGACGCTGAAATTTCGACAATTTGATGACTTTGATCAGATGCCTTGTTACGCATATTCATTGTACTTTGAGAAAGCGTTTGACTGGCGTCTATCAGATCTTTTTGTTCAAGTTCTAGTTCATTGCTCACGCATTTAAGCTTTTCTCGAATAGCATTAACCGCATCGCTTAACTGGCCAATTTCATCCTTGTTTTTATATTCAGGGAAGGGGGAAAAGTCACCACTAATAACGGCTTTTAATTGCGCAATCATACGCGCTAGAGGATATGCGAATTTACGGGTTAAGTAGAAGCGAGTGATTAAATAAGCCGCCACTAATATGATAAAGCTGGCGATGTAAGCAAGTAAGGTATAAGTGCTACTAGAAGTGGCTAATTGTTTATTGATCTCATCAATATGCAGTTGAGATTTCTCTACCGCATTTTTTAACGCATTTGATGGGGCGCGATCTATACCTCTGACATGCTTATCCCCCATTTTGTGATCAAAGTTGTTTCGAATAAACAAGCTATAACCTTGTTGATATTGTTGATAAATCTCAGCATGGGATTTTTGAAAAATGCGAAGGTCATCCATGACTTCAGCAAACCCTTTGCTATTCAATATTTCTGTTGCTTTGGCCTGTATTTCTTGTTGACCTTTGTTAAAGCTGTTCCAGTATTTGATCCTATCTTTTTCAACATGTCCTCTTAACAGTACATTTTTCCATTCTTGTACTTGGGTTTTAAAAGACTGATTCAGATCTGCGATGGCCACAGAGCTCGCACTTTGTTCGCTCAACAAGAGTTTGTAAGCATCGATTTTCGATGATAACAATGAGGTTAATAATAAAGATGTACAAAATAGGGTGAGTAATGCTGAAAGAACAATCAACATCAGACGATTTTTTACGGTGGTCAATAGCATAATACTTCAAGCGCTAGTTAAATACAGGGCATATTTTGTATCTACAGATGCTAAAAAAACTTTATGCTATTAGTGTTGTTGTTTGGTTAAATAGTTGTTAATTGTGGTTTGTTTGCGTATTTTATCGACAAAATATCGACATTTAGCTACCAAATTAAGTTTTTATTACAGTCACGATTAGCCTAGAGCGTGTTTATCTTTGTTCATTAATTGCGTTGGCGACTAAAATTTAACAGAAGACGAAAGGTTTCCCAGCTTTCGTCTTCTATTACATAGAAAGGGTTAAAACGGTCCTTGTAAGGCTACAGAGTTTTGGTTTGACTGATAATAGAGTTGATTTCCACGTAAATAATATATGCCATTGGAAGTGAGTACACTTCTATCGTCTCCAACATATAGATATTCACTTAGCGATTGCTCTGGAATTATCTCAAGTTGCTCAGTTAGACTCGGTTGTAGGGTATCTACATCAAAAACCAATAAACCTGTAGCAGGTAAAAAGAAACCATCAGTTTCTAAAACTTGGTCTTGTCCCCAAGATTCAAATGGCATAGCAAAAGTCGTGACATCGTCATTTGATAAAACTGAAAGTGCGCGATAATCGAATTCAACCGGTGAAAAACTCTTTTCTTTTTCAATGCTATTCACGACAACAGGATTAGCCGGGTCCCTCACATCAAATAAGCTAATTTTAAGGGCCTGCATGGGTACAACGGCGGCAATAAAATCACCAGAATCCGGAATGTCACCGGGTAATACTTGCTGACCAACACCAAGAATGTAGTCATTGCCAATGGGTTGCAGATAATTGGAGAATCCGGGGATTTCGAGTTCGCCCACCATGGCTGGTAAACTGGGATCGCTAAGATCTAACACGTAAAGTGGATCTATTGTTTCGAAAGTTACCACATAGCCCTTATCGCCAGAATAACGAACGGCATAAACATCTTCCCCCGGTTTTCCTATAGCTTGAGGATAGGTATCGTTGGGTAATTGTCCAACTACGTTTAGAGATTGTCCTTGTTGTTCAAGAGTATATAAACGGTGCAGAGGATTTTGAACGTCTGTAACAGCATCAGTGGTTAAGATCCTCAAAATGTCATTTTGTTCGCTTATCCGTAATACGGCATGGTCGTCCCAGCCGATAGTGCCTGGTACCGAACCGCTAGCTTGATAATCCACACTGGAATCAAAACTGAACTTATGCGCGAGGGTTTCATTTTCAACATTTGCTAATAAGTATAAGGCGTCTGCTGACATATATGTATGGCTAGCGACGGCAGACATACAAATGCCTTGCATATTTTGCGGATTGTTGAGGTCAATTTTCGTTATTTGTACCAATTGAGCATAACCATCAAGTTCAGACGCCTGGACAGGAATATAACAATCATCAGGAGATAACAAAGATTGAGTAGCGCCATTAAATGAAACCTTAGGTAATAAACTTTGGTTGGGTGAGCTGATGATCTTCTGATAATTTGATAATTTGTTTGCATCTGTATCAGCGCCTTCTATCAAATCATCGACGGTAGGTACAAAACTACTGATGATATAAATTTGATCATCAATTCTGCGGCTACTGATAAATACTCCTTGAATACTTATTTCATCCGGTGTTTCAACTGCATCAATATCTGAAACATCGAAAATACTAATTGTAATTTCGCGGTCTTCTTCGTTTGGTATAGGAGCAAAAAAGGTTGAAGCTGCGCTTTGAATAGAAAATGCCGGGCTAGGACTGCTGATCACAGATAAGTTGTCCGCTTGTAAAAACAATCCATGAACATAGCGGTTTGTTTCAGCAACTGGCAAAAAAGCTACCTCTTTAGGTATATTGTCGTTTTGCAACGCCAGTACTCTTATTTGAGTACCTTGTCCTTCTGGCTGTGTCCACCATGACAGATCAGAGATAAAAAATTGTTCACCATTGAATTCAATTCTATCAAGTTCATCTATGCCTACTTCTTGAGTGTTAGTAGTAGAGAACTGAATTTGAAGGTTTGAGTCATTAGTGCTGCTAGGGTTGGCCGCGAACTCAGGAAGATTGCCGACACTGTTATTGTATATGCCGTTTTTCAAAAAGGTGGCTACCGCAGCTTCACCTTTTTGTTCAAGACTACCATTAAAGGCGGTAGGAGTGTTCAGATTGGGTACTGAGTCTGGTGCTTCTGGTGACAACCCAGAATCTGATGAACTGCCCGAACAAGCTGATAGTAACACCATGGTTAAGACACCAAGGCTGTATTTTGCCTTATTTGCGATGTTGAGACTTGTATTCTTATTCACAATGATAAACTCCATGTTTTAGATGCTATTACATGGAATTAGCCTACGTGAGTCAAACGCAAATTACTGATCCAAGTTGCATAAAAATGTGAATATTTGTAACCGACAGATGTGTCCTAATTCATCCTTTGTTACTCTAGAGCAACTTGAGTCAATACCAGTAGTGAATGGCGTTATGAATTGCTTGCATTCGAGTCTTCAAATCTCGATTTCCGCTATAAAATTTAATCCTGCAAACAAAATAGAAAGGTGCTTCAAGGCATTGCTTTTTTTACTTTTGTTTCTGCCGTTAATGAGTGCAAATGCATCAGAACCCGATTGCGAAACGAGTGTATATTGTATAGACGAAAACAGTTGGCAGTTGGGTATTGCTATGGGTTTAGGCGGGCGGACAAATCCTTTAGTAGACGGTGATGCAGTTCCCTTTCTCTTATTGCCTGATATTGCGTATTACGGGGAATCTTTTTATTTCGACAATGGCGAATTAGGGTTTCAATTTTACCCCACTCAAAACACCAGTATTGAAACCTTTATCGCCCCAAATTCAGAGCGAGCAAATTTTAGTTTTTGGCACCCCTCTAATATATTAATACCAGCTGCTAGTTTTGGCTCTGATGCAACAGGCATAGATGATGAGCTTGAGTTATCAATTGAGCAAATTGAAACGAGAAAATGGGCCATTGACGGTGGCATTAGATTGCAGTGGTATCATCAATCACATCATTTCCAGATAAAATTTATTACCGATGTTTCCGGCGTTCATAATGGCCAACAGATTAACTTGGCTTATAGATATCTACTTCACAAAGACAATTGGCGTTTGAATCTTGGACCACAAGTCAAATGGATGAGTAGTCAATTAACAGATTACTACTATGGTGTTCGTAAAGGTGATACCCCTATTGAGGAGCTATTCTATGAAGCTTCTTCGGGTTTTCAATATGGTCTTGATTTAAATGCTTCATATGCGGTGAACGCCCATTGGCAGTGGTTGTTTCGAACCTCCTATACAAAATTACACGAAGGAATGTCAGACAGTCCAATTGTAGAAGACGATTATGTCGCCTCTGCTTTTGTCGGCATTGCGTACAGGTTTTAGGAGTCGTGCGCATGAAATTATTTGCTTATTTGACTATCACCTTGGCACTACTTTTATTCAGTAATTCCCTAGAAGCAATGGAATGGGAGGTTATTCCCGAACAATGTATAGTGAGTCAATCAAATGAAGTTTGTGACGCTAAAGTGCGTATTAGCGTTACGCAAAACAAAGAAGTCGTTTGTATTAGAATTATAGAAAAACTAAACCGCTGTTTGCCTGTAAATAACACGGAAACGTTGTCGATTAATTTAAAAATCACAGGCCCCGTGAGCATAGAATTGTTGCAACAAAACGGCGATATTATTGATATTAAACAGATTAAATATACACTCATTAATGCCAAGCCAAAACGGCGAAGGGTTAAACTGCCATGGAGTGTTTTTTAACATGCAAATGCAAGATAAGGTAGTTTTGGTCGAAGATGACAGGCGTTTACGAGAACTGATCAGCGACTATCTAAAGAACAATAATTTTGCAGTAACCTCACTAGCTGATGGAAGCAATTTATTGCAGACAGTGGCTTCCTGTCAGCCGCAAATTGTGGTGCTTGATATCATGCTTCCTGGGGACAACGGGTTTACTTTGTGCCGGAAATTACGCCAACATTATTCAGGCCCCATTCTATTTTTAACGGCCAAAAACGATGCAATCGATCAACTTCTAGGATTTGAGTTAGGGGCGGATGATTATGTTATCAAACCAGTAGAACCTAGAGTGCTAGTCGCTAGAATAAAAGCCTTATTACGCAGAGTATCCACACCAGTGAACAAAGCGCCTAAAACCTTGAGTTTTGGACGTTTAAGTATAGACAAGCTAGCCCGCAAAGTGACCCTTGATGAGGAGGATATTGCATTAACCAGTCATGAATTTGATTTACTCTATGCGTTAGCTGAAAACGCAGGGACAGTGGTACATAAAGAAGTGATTTATCAACAGATCATCGGCCGAGAATATGACGGTCAAGACAGATCCGCCGATGTCAGAATTTCACGTATTCGCAAAAAGCTCAAAGATAACCCACAGAATCCTTACAGAATCAAAACTATATGGGGTAAAGGCTTCTTTTTTGTCGCGGACGCGTGGCAGTAGAAACGCCCTATGACAAGATTATTTTTAAGTTTATACCTGTTTATCGCGATTAGCTTGGTGGTACTAACTGCAGGGTTAAACAATATGTTTTTTAGTGAAACAGAAAATTTAACGCAAGAGCAACAAGCCTGGATAAACACAGTTCAAGCATTGGTCAATGATATACAAAACCTCACCTCGATTTTAGACAATGCTGGTATTCAATATCAAATATCACCGCTATCAGACGTAGTCTTAGCCGAATCCGTTGATCAAACTTTGCAACAGGACAAGGTTATTTGGGGGTATGAAGATAACCTGTGGCAAATTTATGTTATGACGTCATCTCAGCAGCTAATTCAGATCAGTTTTGCTCAATCTGAAGCTAATGCTGTTTGGTGGTTATACACCAGTTTGTTTTTTATTTTGTTAGGGATTTTGATCGCCATTTGGATTTATCCTTTATGGCGAGACATGAATAAGTTAGTTAAGGCTACCCAAATTATTCATCAAGATGGCTCCTTTGCTGTACCAATCTTGCCCACAAGTTCTCCAGTCAAGCCGGTCGCAGATGCTTTAAGGCATCTAGAGGATAAGGTCACGTTATTACTGGCCAATCAACGGGAACTCGCTGGTGCTGTCACCCATGAATTTAAAACACCAATTGCACGGCTTAAGTTCGCGTTAAACAGTGATGCAGATTTAAGTGCGAAAGATGTTGAAAAAGCGAAGAAAGATGTAGACGAACTTGACGCTTTGATTCAAGAAATGTTGGATTTTACCAAACTTTCAAATCAACAAGTGGATTTGCACATGGAAGAGATTCCTGTGGATGAACTTTGTTTACAACGCATCGAACATTTTTCCCATTTGGCGCCCAAGGCAATTAAGATCTCATTAAAAACAGAAAGTTTTAACTTGGTGGCAGATGGGTATTTGGTCTCCCGTGCATTGGATAACCTATTAAGTAATGCCATTCGATATGCGAAAACAACTATCCTAGTTTCAGCTGAAAAAACGGATAGTCATTGTAGGATTCAGGTTGAGGACGATGGGCTTGGTTTATCGGAAGAGCAAATGAACAAGGTATTTGAGCCTTTTTACCGAGCGGACGAAGCAAGGCATAGAGATTTTGGTGGTACAGGGTTGGGATTGGCTACTGTAAAACGCATTGTGACTTGGCATCAAGGCAAAGTCGATGTTAGCAAAAGTCAATTTGGCGGTGCTAAGTTTTCCTTAGAATTTCCTCTGACGGATTAAAAAAAAGGGCAATCTAACGATTACCCTTGTTTCTAAACTTGTGAATACACCCCATCTGCATTTGGACAGTAATCACAAAGATTCTGTAACTCTTTAAAGAATGTTTTCTAATTTAAATGGCACCCATTTTTCGTTTGCTCGAGTAGCGGCTACGCAATTTTCGATAAAAGCCATACCTCGGATAGCGTCTTCTATGCCGGGTACTTCGGAAAGAGTATCGCTTCCCGTGCCTTCAAATTTTCGAATTTGTTTCACAAAATCTAAATAGATATTGGCAAAAGCTTCGAGGTAACCTTCAGGATGACCTGCTGGAGTGCGCATTGCACTACTGGCTTTAGGCGTAAATGCCCCCACGCCAGTGCGAATTACTTGGCGAGCTTGATCATTATATTTTAAGGTTAAGGTATTTGGCTCTTCTTGACGCCACTCCAAACCCGCTTTGGTACCATAAATACGCAAACTTAGATTGTTTTCTTCACCGACACTAATTTGACTGGCAATTAGTACGCCTTTAGCGCCATTGTTAAAACGCAGCAATACGTTGCCGTCATCATCAAGTTCGCGTCCTGGCACTACAGGTTGCAAATCAGCGCACAGCTCTGTTATTTCTAGACCAGAAACATATTCAGCCAAATTAGCTGCATGTACACCAATATCACCCATACAGCAACTTACTCCAGCGCGTTTGGGATCTAATCGCCATGCAGCTTGCTTGTTATCTTCGCCCGGCGCTTCTGATAACCAGCCTTGAGAATATTCAACGATAATCTTGGTAATTTCGCCTAGTTCCCCCTGCACAATCCGCTGCTGCGCTTCTTTTACTAGGGGATAACCTGTATAGGTGTGAGTTAAACCGTAAAGTACCTCATGCTTATCAAGCACTGCTTTCAAGGCTATAGCTTCATCTAACGTGAAAGTGGCGGGTTTGTCTGACATGACATGAAAACCAGCTTCTATCGCCGCTTTGGCTACAGGAAAGTGCAGATGATTTGGCGTCACTATGGACACAAACTGCATTCTTTCGTCAGCCGGTTTTTTCGCTTCCTCGTCAAACATCTCTTGATAGGTAGCATAACAACGAGCAGGATCTAAACTTAACATCTCACCCGTTGCTTTACAGTTATCAAGCGAAGAAGAGAAAGCACCACAAACTAATTGAATTTCACCATCCAGTGCAGATGCGGCTCTGTGCACAGCTCCTATAAAGGCCCCTTGTCCACCGCCTACCATACCCATTCTGATTTTGTTGTTGTATCCGCTCATGAATTCGCCATTAGTTTGATGTGTTGATATAAAAATTGCCAAGCCAATCCGATGGAATCGGTATTGGTTGGCAACACACAGGGAAATTATTATATTTTTAAACGTATTGTTGTATGAACTTTGATGACTTCACAGATATAAATGTAAAGTTAACAAGTTGTTAAATTATAAAGCGGGACGGCAAATTTTTTTATGATAAATTCGTTAATTGATGTGACATATTCGGCGTCCTTTGTTGGTATATTTGCGCCGCATTAGATTTTCAGTCTATTGGCTTAGCATTGATTTAAGCGTTTCTAGGCTGTCAGCTTCCTCAGCTGGCTTGTCCCAACGGATACGATGGATGCGCGGAAAGCGCAGTGCTAATCCCGATTTATGGCGGTTAGATTCATGCACTGAATCAAAGGCGACTTCAAATACCAATGCTTTATTTACTTCTTTGACTGGTCCAAAGCGTCCAATAGTATTATTGCGTACCCAGCGATCTAACTGCTTGAGTTCGTCATCAGTAAATCCTGAATAGGCTTTGCCTATAGGTAGGAGTTTATCCTGTTGCCAGCAACCAAAAGTGTAATCGGAATAAAATGATGATCTTTTGCCATGACCGCGTTGAGCATACATTATGACCGCATCTATTAATCGAGGCTCTCGTTTCCATTTGTACCAAGCGCCTTTAGGGCGACCGGCTACATATTGACTGTCTTTTGCTTTTAGCATCAATCCTTCAATGTAACCTTGTTCAAGGGTAGTTGCTTGTTCTCTGAGTGAGGTCAATTGTTCAATTGAAGCAAATTCAAGTTCTTCAGAGAAATGAATAAAATCATATGGCTGATTATCAAACCAAGATTTCAAAAATTGTTTACGTTTAGTGAGTACTAACTGTCGTAGGTCTTTTTTGTGTAAGGATAAACAATCATAAAGAATTAAACCCGCAGGATATTGCTGGATTAATTTATTGCTGGGTTTCTTTTTATTTAAACGTTGTTGCAACTGATTAAAACTGCCAATGTGATGTGTTTCCTTTGCTAACACACCTGTTATCTGGTTTTGTTGTTCTTTGGGTTGAATAACGATAAGTTCACCATCAAACACACCACTTATATTCTGATGATCTAAGTTTTGCATAATGTCTGGAAAAGAGTGACTTATATCATCGCCAGTGCGACTAAAAATCGCCTTTCCATGTTCGGATATGACCAGTTGCACGCGGATACCGTCAAATTTCCATTCAGCGATATAGTCTTGGGGAACAATATCAGGTAATGACTTTTCATCCAGAGGATGAGATAGCATAACGGGTTGAAACACAACCTTCTCACTGACATCGGGAATCGCTGATTTGCCCTCTAGCCAACTAAGTAATTCTGTGTAAGGTGGTGCTAACCCATGCCAAAGGCGTTCAATTTTTTCGATAGATACTTCTTGGGAGTGTTGCTGACCATATTCAGCGAGTATCTTTTTTAAGAATCGAGCCGAAACACCAATCCGCAGGCCTCTAGTACCCAGTTTCAATAATGCCCAGCGCTGAGTCGCTTGCATGCTATTGAGTAACTGAATTAGGTAGTTTCTATTTTGCGCTTTATTGCCTTGAGCGAATTTAGCTACTACTTCAGATAAACTTGGCAGTTGCTGTAAGGGTTTAGGATCATCAGGGAGGGAATGCCATAAATGCGCAACGGTTTCACTCATCTCACCGACATAGTCGTAACTTAAATCAAAAAGCACAGGATCAACTCTTTCTGATATTAAGTCTTTTATCAGTTTACGTTTAAAAAAATCAAAGTTTAACGTTCCTGCAATGGCCGCAATTGCCCAACCTCGGTCAGGATCTGGCGTGGTTTTTAAGTAGTCTTTTATCAAGGCTGCTTTAGCTAAGTTGCCTGATGTGAAATACAATTTGTCGACAAGAGTGGCAAAGGCTCGCATTAACTACTTTCGTCCTCTTCATAACCTACAAGAGAAAGCGCTTTGGCTTTGTATCCCATTGCTTGAGCTTGATGAACTAGGGCTTCTTCTCGCCCATGAGTAACCCAAACTTCTGCAGGGTTGACTTGTTTTATTGTTGTGATTAACGAATCCCAGTCTGCATGGTCACTAATAATGAGAGGTAATTCAGCTCGACGTTGTTTGGAGCGCGCTCGAATTTGCATCCAACCCGACGCCATAGCTGTGATGACATTAGGTAATTTTCTTGACCATCTATCATTGGTTGCTGAAGGTGGCGCCAGCACGATTTCTCCCTGCAAAGACGCCATATCCTCTACTTCTGCAACCGGAATATAGGGTCCTAAGTCGATGCCTTGAGACACATAATAATCACAGAGTTTTAGCAGTGCGCCGTGCATGTAAATAGCTTTGTTGTAGCCTAATGCTCGCAGCCCCATAATTAAACGCTGACATTTACCCAATGCGTAAACCCCTACTAAATGACAGCTATCAGGAAACAGGGCCAGCGAATTTAACAGCTTTTGTATTTCATCTTTTATTGGTGGGTGAGTGAACACAGGTAACCCAAATGTGGCTTCGGTAATAAAAACATCACAGGGGACTACTTCAAATGGTTTACAGCTAGGATCAGCATGCCTTTTATAGTCTCCAGAAACCACCAGCTTACGTCCTTTGTATTCAATTATCGCTTGAGATGAGCCTAAAATATGGCCTGCAGGTACAAGAGAAAATTCAGCCTGATGCAACTGAATTTTTTGATTGTACTCAAGGGCTTGAGCTTGCTTACAAAAGTCTTCACCATACCGAATTCGCATAATATCTAGCGTTTGCTGAGTCGCAAAAACCTCATCATGCCCGGGGCGAGCATGATCTGCATGACCATGAGTCACCACAGCTCTATGCACGGGCACAAGCGGATCAATATAGGCATCTATTACAGCGCAATAAAGCCCGTTTTGGTCTGTGGTTATCCAATGCTCTGGATGTGGATGCATAGGTGTCTTTGTTCGCAAATAGTATAGATAGGCATATTCTTTTAGATTGGATTAATAGCCTATCTAAAGTTATGGCCTAAATATGAAAAAAAACTGTTATCTGAAGTGTTTTCTGACATTATAAGAAAGTTGCAGTATGTAAGGGACAATACAATGACCAAGTCGGGAAAAGGAACCCAGTCGACATTCCAATATGATGCTTTTATTAGTTACGCCTCCGAAGACAAAACTTACGCCTTTAAAATATGTGACTACTTGGAATCCCGAGGCCTTAAGTGCTGGATTGCGCCAAGAAATGTTCGTCCCAGTAGAGAATATGCTGAAGAAATTCTACTTGGCATCGAACATTCTCGAACCATGGTGTTGGTGTTATCCGATGCCGCCAATGCTTCGCCTTTCGTTTCAAGAGAAATTGAACGGGCGGTGAGTCATCGCAAACCCATTTTTCCCTTTAGAATTGAAGACGTATTACCCTCTCCCTCTTTGGAACTATTAATTTCCACCAATCATTGGATTGATGCTTGGCAAGGTAGTTTGCTTGATCATGTGGATCGACTGGTTGAAGAGCTGTTGGCTTGGCAAAACGAAGTCTTTATTCATTCCATAAAAGATTTATCCTGGTTCGACAAATGCGTAAGAATATTTCATCGCAATTTAAAGAGCATATTAGTTTTCATTGTTATAGTAGTATTGCTAGGACTGGTATGGTTTGGTCAAAATGAGGGGGAAGTTAACTCAAGACCGGATTCAAGTCGCAATACAAAACCTGAGTCAAATTCTAGCGCCCCAATAAAGTTTTCAGAAGTTACAGAGCTAGACATTAAGCCATTGATCAAATTTCATCCGCAATTTATCTGGACCATTAATCTAACTCCTTCAGCCTCACTAAGAGATCAAATTTTTGATGCGACCATAAAAGTAGAAAATGTAGAGCAACTGGTTCAACAAGGGTTGATGGCGGGAATTACTGAATTGCCTGTACCTGACGCCTCGGAAATTGAGATCAGTATCCGGGATAGGGAAGGCAACGAAATTGGCCCCTTTAAGTATGACTATGATTTTAAAAAGGATGCACAAGAATTTCTAAGTTCACTGACTGTAGATGATTTTGAGATCAAAACCAAATATCAAGGTCATGGTCGATGGGAAGTTGAACCACGTTACTTAAATGGTTACCTAAATAACACAAGCAGAGAATTTTCTTTTGACGGTAAAAACTGGCAGCAAATGAGTTTGCTGAGAGTAATTATTGAATCGACCCAGGATATATCGAAGATTGAAAAACTATACATGAAAATAATTCATGCAACCTCAGCTTCTGAATCTAACGAACTAGAATTTGATCTTGATTTAGTTTCTCTTGGCGAATCACAACTGTTAAAAGAAATAAAAGCTGACTCTAGGTATTTAACTGCAGATTGTGAAAAGAATCTTTGTCAATTTAAGTCCAAGGAGATGCCGGTAATAAAAACCATTAAATTCGGACCAACAGAGAAAGATTTGCGTTACGCCGCGAAGATGGATTTTCCATTAGAAAAGGATGGCGACGCGACCTTTAAAAGAGAATTCCAAAAGCAAACCTATGATTTTCCGCACTGCACAGATAAAGTGTACTATCGAGCAATTCTCATTGATGATACTGAGCTTGCCATTTTAAATGAAGATAACAAGCGATATAGTCAAAGCAAATGTGCAAACTAATGATTGCTGTATACACTAGATTCCTTTGCTTGCTTTAGATGATCTCTTTTCTTTAAACTTCATTATTAGGGTCTAAGCATTAAAAAGAAAACATAAAGGAGAGTCGTTTGGCGACAAAAAAGCGCGCATTGTTGCCGAAGATTTTTTCTGAATGGTTCTCCACAAAAGGGTGGAAGTTAAGACCTTATCAACGGCAGATGATGCAAGCCTTTGTAAATCATCAATCCTCACTATTGATAGCCCCTACTGGCGCAGGAAAAACCTTATCAGGATTTTTGCCCAGTTTAATTGACCTTTATAACCACCCAAGAAGCACAAAAAAACTGCATACCCTTTATATTTCACCGCTCAAAGCCCTTACTTATGATATTGAGCGCAACTTATATCAACCCATTCATGATATGCAGCTGAATATCGATATTGCCTCACGTACGGGCGATACCACGGCTTATCAAAGACAAAAACAGCGTCAGAAACCACCGCATATTTTGCTGACAACGCCTGAATCTTTGATGTTGATGCTATCCTATACAGATGCAGAGAATATTTTTGCTTCGCTGAAGTGCGTTATCGTAGATGAAGTGCACAGTTTTGCGAATACCAAACGAGGTGACTTTACAGCGCTGGCCTTAGCTCGTTTACAAAGTATCAATCCTAATTTCTTGCGCGTAGGTCTTTCTGCTACTGTGGCGTACCCTGAACTGATTGCTAGTTGGTTAGGGCCAAGTGGCGAACCTTGCGAGGTGATTGCAGCTAAAACTCGGGTAAAACCTCGCATTAAGATTCTGAAAAGTAAAACCCGAATGCCCTTTGGGGGCTATATGGCAAAATATGCCATAAAAGAGGTTTATCAAGCGATTTGTGAAGCTGGCACTAGTTTGGTGTTTGTGAATACTCGAGCTCAATCTGAACTTATTTTTCAGGCGTTATGGGAAATAAATGATAAAGGGCACGCGATTGCTATTTATCACGGTTCATTGTCCAAAGAACAACGTAACAAAACTGAAAATATGATGGCAGAGGGAAAGCTTAAAGCTGTGGTGGCAACTTCTGCATTGGAACTTGGTATCGATTGGGGAGATGTGGACCTTGTGATTCAAATGGGGGCCCCAAAAGGTGTGAGCCGTTTGTTGCAGCGCATTGGTCGTTCTAACCACAGGTTAAATGAGCCATCCCAAGCGTTATTAGTACCCGCAAACAGATTTGAAGCTTTGGAATGTTTATCCGCCATACAGGCCATAAAAAAAGGAGATCTAGATGGAGATCCTCCTATGGCGGGTTCTTTAGATATATTGCCGCAGTTTATCTTAAATTGCCTTTGTTCTAAACCTGCAAGTCTGGATCAAATCTATGCCCAAACCTTAGATGCAGCGCCTTATGGTGGACTCGATAAACCCACATTTGAAAAGCTTTGGGCTTATACATACGATGGCGGGTATGCGCTTCAAGCTTATGAAAGATATCAGCGATTAGAACAAATTGAAGCTGATCTATTTCGTCCTGCCAATAAAAGAGTCATTGCAAGACACAGACAAAATATCGGCACCATTGTAGAAGCAGGTAGGCTTAGAGTGAAGCGGTTAAAACGCGCTCATCAAGGCAAAATTATCGGTGAGGTAGAAGAGCACTTTGCTCAACAACTGGTATCAGGTGACACCTTTTTCTTTGCCGGGGAAGTTTTACAGTTTGTCGGCATTAGAGACATGGTAGTGGAAGCCAAACCGGGTAAAGCCAAAGAACCGAAAATCCCCAGTTATGCCGGTGGTCAAATGCCCCTTTCTACCTATTTGGCCGACGCAGTGCGCCAATTATTAAATCATCCGGAAGATTGGCAGCGTTTGCCTGCACAAGTTCGAGAGTGGTTGGGTTTACAAAAAGCCTTTTCACAGATTCCAAAGGTTAACAAGGTTTTAATCGAGCAGTTTCCTTATCGCAAAAGTCAATTTGTACTGTTTTACACTTTCGAAGGGAGAAAGGCCAATCAAACACTGGGCATGTTGATCACCAAGCGTATGGAAAAAAGCGGTTTGCATCCCATTAGTTTTTCAGTTACCGACTATGGGTTGTCTATTTGTAGCGTAAAACCTATTCAACAACATCATATCGGACATTTATTTAACCCTGATATTCTGGGCGACGAACTAGAAGATTGGATGCTAGAAGCGGCCATGCTAAAACGATCCTTTAGGCGAGTTGCCGTGGTAAGCGGATTGATTGAGCAGCAATATCATAGTCAGAAGAAATCCATGCGACAGGTGACTTTTTCAACTGACTTGATCTATGACACTTTACGAGAATATGATCCCGACCATATTTTGTTGAAGGTGACACGGCAAGACGCCGAACGTGAGTTGCTGGATTTAAAACGAACTGCAGATATGCTGATTCGGTTTGATAAAGCCTTTGATTTTGTTAGCTTAAGTAAGCCTTCGCCATTAGCTATCCCCATTGTATTAGATGTTCGTAGTGAGCGGATCACAGGCGCAGGTATGCAGGCTTTATTGGAACACGCCAATCTGTATCAGGAAGCTGAAAATATGATGGAAGATATACGAGCTACTCTGTCCAAAGCCTATTGATGTAGAAAGCCAAATGATAGATGAAAAGCAGTTAGTGCAACTTGTACAAAACAATCAAAGCATTCCGGTGCAGTTCGCTGACCAAAGATTATTATTGGATGCGGAAGGTGTTTTGTATTGGCCTCAATGCGATCTATTAATATTCTCCGACTTACATTTTGAAAAAGGGAGTTTTCTCACTCAGTTTGCCCATCCTGTGCCCAGATATGACAGCATTGATACACTCAAGCGAATACAAGCATCTATTGCGCGTTATAAACCCAGTACGGTGGTATGTTTGGGGGACAGTTTGCATGACGTCAACGCTGTAAAGCGCATGGAAGACCGACTAATAAACCATTTGAACGAGCTAATCTCATCGGTTGATGAATGGTGTTGGGTGTTAGGTAATCATGATCCGGATATTCCCGAAAGTTTGTTTGGATTACGTATGAATTTTTTTACTAAAAATAATTTATTGCTTGTCCATGAATTTGAAAATTTAGAAAATCACAAAGATGTAAATGGACAAATTATTGGACATTTTCATCCAAAAGTTTCAGCTCGAATTGCCATGCAAAAAATCACTGGAAAGTGCTTTTTACAAGACCATAAGACAATTGTTATGCCGGCATTTGGAAAATACACAGGCGGTCTAGATTTAAAAAATGAGGCTTTTTCGACCATTTTGGACAAGAAAAATACAAAAAATTTTCTAATGTACAACAAAAAGATCTACTTGGTATAATAAAGTATACTTTTGTATAGTAGACATGGAAAAAACCCTGTTTTACCGTAGGTTAGGTCGATAAAGCAGTAAATCGAAAAGATAAGTGCGCATGGTCAAATAGGTATCACAGACCATACATTAAAGATAATAATAAAATTGGTGACAACAATGAAGTTTGTTGCGGTAATCTTTTTTTCGCTTTTGACTATCTCTAGTTCTCTCGCAACAGAAGATTTAGTAATACATACGACCCCAGTAAATCCTAAGCATAAGGATTTACACGAAATCATAATTAAAGCTTATGAAAGCCTAGGCGTACCTGTGGTTTATACCAGTCTGCCATATACCCGTGGATTGGTAAGCGCAAACTACGGTGTTATCGACGCCGTTGATCTTAGATTTGAATCCCATGTCACTAGTTACCCAAATTTAGTTAAAGTTGAATATCCAGTTTATACAGGCGCTACCTATCTAGTTGTTGATAACGAAACCTGTGCCAAATGTACAAAAGAATCTGTTGGGTCAGTTGCCAGTGTCAGTGGTTATCAATATTCCTCTTTTTTCAAAACAGATGTTTTTGCGCATTTAGCTCGCCAAGAATTTGCTGAACACAAAATGTTATTCCGATTCTTTGACCGACAACGTGTTCAAGCCATGGTAGTAGGCGATATTTTCTTACCTGAGAAATATTTAAATAACGAAAGATACAGTTTGTACAAGTTAGGCACTCATAAAGTTTTCCATTACTTGCATCAGAAACACCAGGGATTAGCCATACGTTTAGAAAGAAGTTTTAGGCGCTTGGATCACAATGCTGTCAACTCAAGCAATAATCAGATGGCGGAGCAAAGAGAGAAAAGCTATTCAGGTGCTTCCGTCTCCATTGCTCCCGGCGCTGCTGCAAACTAATTATTGATTCACTAATCCGCCCAACGTTTAGTGATGTCAGCATAAGCATCTATGCGGCGGTCTCTAAAATATGGCCAGATGCGTTTAACTGATTCGGTTCTATCCATATCCAACTCAACCATTAGATTTTGTTCTTCTTCATCGGATGCCGTTGCTAGGATTTCTCCCTGAGGGCCGGCTATAAAACTGTGTCCCCAAAACTGAATGCCAGGATCGCCATCAGTAGGAGAGGGTTCAAAACCCACCCGATTAGCAACCACAACAGGTACAGAGTTGGCTACAGCATGGCCGCGTTGTATGGTTTCCCAAGCACCTTGTTGGCGACTTTTTTCATCTTCTGTGTCGGTTTTATCCCAACCAATGGCGGTAGGGTAAAACAAAATATCAGCGCCTTTCATTGCCATTAGTCTAGCAGCTTCTGGATACCATTGATCCCAGCATACCAATACCCCGAGTTTACCAACACTGGTTTGGATTGGCTGAAAGCCTAGATCACCCGGGGTGAAATAGAATTTTTCATAAAAACCAGGATCATCAGGAATATGCATTTTTCGATACTGTCCAGCGATCTCTTTGCTGCGATCAAACACCACAGCTGTATTGTGATATAAACCCGAGGCACGCTTTTCGAACAATGATGTCACTAACACAATATTGCATTCTTCAGCGAGAGCACCAAAAAACTCAGTCGCTGGGCCAGGAATAGGCTCAGCCAAATCAAAAGCGTCAACATTTTCGTCTTGGCAAAAGTAAAGGGTAGAATGCAATTCTTGCAAGAGTATACATTGTGCGCCCTGCTCGGCGAGTTTGCGGACTTGCTCGGCAGAGTTTTGCCAATTTGTTAGCTTATCATTTGAGGCTACTGATTGTTGAACTAGCCCTATTTGAAGTTTACCTTTTTGCATTTTATTCACTTATTTGGGTTATTTAAATCTGTGCTAAACCGTCTGCTGCAGCATCTAAAACATCTTGGTCTAAGGTGTTTACCGGTATTTGCATAGTTATACAGTGCAGGCTTCCAAATTGTTTAACTAAGGTTGAACAGTCCACTGCTATTACTTTGTGATTGGGGTAGGCTTTTTTAATCACCTTAATGGCTTCTTTATCTTCTGGTTGTTGATACACAGGAGCCAAAATATGCTGGTTGCAGATCAAGAAATTCGCATAAGACGCTGGCAGTCTTTCATTATCCTCATTGACCACATTGGGTAGCGGGAGTTCATGAATTTTATAATCAGGAAAGGCGCTTTTGAGTTCGTTTTTAAGCTTTGATAGACCTTCATAGTGGCTATCGTCCGTACGATTATAAGCACTTTGCATAACTAACCCGCGCAGAGGTGTGAAACGCACCAAGGTGTCTATGTGGCCATCGGTATCGTCCCCTTCAAGATGACCATTTTCGAAAATAATCGTTTCTTGGGCGCCCAAATACTGCGCAAAAATTTGTTTGTAAGCTGCTGCTTGCATATCGCCATTCCGCTTGGGATTGTACAGACAAGATGCAGTGCTCAATAAATGCTGATTTTCGTCGATCTCAATGGCACCGCCTTCGAGCACTATCGGACATGAAATCAATGGATTTAAACAGTACTTGGCCAAGGTTTCATTAACTAAGTTATCTTTGCGAGCATCGAACTTTTCACCCCAGCCGTTAAATAAAAACTCAACAGGCACGTTACCAATTTCGCTCGAACAGGTCACAAATGCATAATCTCTGGTCCAGGTATCGTTGTATTCCACAACCACTAAGGCTACTTTTGCGCCCATGGGTACAACAGATTTAATAATGCCAAGATCTTGTTCTCTGCACAGTAACAGCACTATGGCACCAGCTTCATTGATTTGTTTAATCAAATTCACATAAGTGGCTCTAGCATCATCAATCCAAGGCTGCCAATCGGTGTCTTCATGAGGCCATGCTAGGATTATTGCTTCAACATTTGCCCATTCAGGCATTAGGGTAAGACTTTCAGATAGTTGATATGTCATACTTTGTCAGTATCTCAATTTTACACTTATAAATAAACGACGGGGTTGACCGACAAAATAACGATAATTGCCGAACGCAAAGTCTGCCCTTTCAGCATAATCTTCGTCAAGTAAATTAAATAGATTCCCTTGAATTGAAATGCTCTCAGAAATGTCGTATCGAGCACTTAGATCAACTAGAGTATGTCCATCATATTCTGCAGTATTTTCAGGATCTAAAAAGTAGCTATCCATGTATTGTAGCTGCAACTGGGTGCTAAAGTTATCCAACACTTTCCAATCAGCAAGCAGACTAGCGAGTTTTTTCGGACTAGTGTCAATCAGGTTCCCCTTAATTGATTGGTTGGAAATAGCGATATCATTTTGGTAAGTGTGTCTTTGTACACTAAATTGTGAGCTTATGCTTAAGTTGCTCAGTGCTTGCCAACGCCAACTAGCCTCAAAACCTCTGTGCTCTGTATTGCCACCTACCACCGTTTGACGATTAGTATCAGAAATGATGACGTTTTCTTTTTCCATATCGTACAAAGAAAGTTCTATGGAATGCTGAGTGCCGCTATACCGAAATCCAACTTCTAGGGCATCCATGCTGACTTCTTCGATATCTGTTAGGGTTTGATTATTCTGCAAGCGAAACAATTCTGTGGCTTGTGGCGCCCTAAATCCTTGGGAAAACTTAGCATAAACTCGTGAATTTGAATGAATAGTATAAGCGATTAGCGCTTCGGGTGAGAACTGCGAAAAGCTAACCTCTTGGTCTTGTGGTCTCGAAAAACGACACAGTGCTACCTGAGGATCACAAGCACTTCCGTCGGTTAGCTTATTATCATAATCATATTTCATGCTTTCAGCACGGGCACCTAGTGATAATTCGATATCACCTAATTGCCAATTGGCCTGCAAATAGCCCCCAATCTGTTGCGCTAACACGTCATAATCATAATGCGCTCCTTGAGGAATGCTGGGAGAAAACGGCTGCGCTTGGGTTTCTTGTAATTCAGCTTGGGTAATATCCAAGTCTATGCCTGAAATCCACTGAGCAGAGAATGCAGTAAATATTTTTTGTAGCTGTAATCCTAAACTTTTATGAGCATTTTCTTCCAATGCTTGCCAAGGTAAATAGTGCTGCAAAAAGGTCATTTGGTTCCAGCGTAAATAAGGGGTAATGCTTAGCGAATCTTGTTCAAACTTACTGTAAGCCAGAACTGATTCAGCGTTGCGAAATGCCTCTGGATTGGGATTAAGGCGTCTCGCTTGTTCATCCTGATAAATTTTATAACCTTGCACGAATCCTGCTGTCTCTTGATTTAAGTGACTTGCGGATAACAGGCTTGTGTTTTGCCAATTTCCTATCCGTTGCTGAGAAACAAAGGTCAATTTTTGCTGGCTGTAACCACTGTCTTGTTGATAGCCGCCATGATCGGCAATATTAAACAGCAGGCGTTGAGTGCTGTCAGACAATTGCCAACTCGAATCCGATTTCAATCTGTAGGTATCGTAGGCACCTGCACTGAATGCTAGGCTATCATTTGAACTTTCAGCTGCTGGCGAAATAATATTTATGACTCCATGCAAGGCATTGGAACCATAGAGCGTACTGGCCGGCCCTCGCAATATTTCGATGCGCTGTGCTTGTTCACTGTTAACATCAAACAATTGGTTGGCATTACAAAATCCAGGTGCTCTAAGGTTAATACCATCTAGCGCCATAAAAAACGCGCCGCAACTACCTGCACCAGTTAATACCGGAGAGCGAATGGCTGTTAGATGTTCTTGTCCATTGCCTCTGCTAATCCAAGTGCCCGGTGAAAAAGCGGCGACTTGGGAAATATGTTGGGCATTTATTTGCTCAATGAGTGATTTATCTAAAATGCTTAAGCTCGCATTTACCGATGACGTTGTTTGTTGATTTCGGTTTGCGGTCACCGAGATTCTTTCAACATCATCTTCGGCTGCGCTGTAAAAAGCGCTGGTCAAAAATAGCCAAAAAAATAGATTTTTATAAGGCATTACTTCAAATGTCTCCCGCCATTTAAATGCAAACATTGTCCGGTTAAATAGTCGCTGCTTAGTATGTAGTTCATTGCTTTTACCGCTTCTTGTGGACCTGGACAATTTTCTAACAAGGATTTTTTCAGCGCTTTTTGCTTATAGATTTCATCGTCTCCTTGATTAAACATCAAAAGCGCCGGCGCAATACTGTTGACCTTTACCTTTGGTGCCAACAATGCGCTAAACGATAAGGTCAGATTATGTAATGCGGCCTTACTTGCTGAGTAAGCTATATGCTTGCTGCTACCTTTTTCCTGAACATAATCAGTCATGTGAATAATGTCAGCAAAACCGTCTGGATTGACCAACATATCAGCACATGCAAGATTAATTTGGTAGGGAGCATTGGCGTGCACTTGCATCATCTTTTTGAACAAATCATCAGGATTAGTATCTTCTGATTCTTTATCCCAATCTGACGCATTATGGATAATGGCTCTTAAGGTATCTGTGGTCGATTTTAATTGCTCGATAAAGCTTGTAATGCCTTCTGATTCAGCAAAATCCGCCTGAATAACCTGAGCCCCTTGCTGAATTAATCGATCAATTGAAGGTTTTTTGCGCCGATATGTTATAATCACGGGCTTTTGTTGTGCCAGTAGGTCTTCAGCCATTGCCAAACCTAGGCGCTGACTACCTCCGGTAATTAAGATGGGTGCATTCATAGGGCACGAGTTTTCCTGTAGATTTGCCAATGGAAAAGAGGTCATTACGCTTTAAGTTAACGTAAGGATCTGCTGATAGGCCGCAGATCATAAAGGGTATTTTAGCGAATGCAACTGATCTTGAATGTGAAAAAAATGTAATCCTAAAAACGACACAACAGCGTATACTAGTGAACTGTTTTTGAGAGATGGATAAAATATGTTAGCAAATAAAACCATATTAATGCGTGAAGCGGCAGGAGATGTTTTTACTCCTCAAGCGAAAAAAGTACAGGCAGCACTTATCAGTGCAGGTCTTGAAACGCCTATGGTTGACAATCATTTGTCTAATGAAGAAAAACGCGAAAAAATTCAAGCGTCTATGCTCGATATTATGCAAACCTTAGGATTGGATTTAAACGACGACAGTTTAAAAGATACGCCCATGCGTATTGCTAAAATGTACGTAGATGAAATCTTTGGTGGTTTGGATTACGCAAATTTTCCCAAAATTACTCAGATTGAAAATAAGATGCAAATCGATGAGCCAGTGCAAGTAAGCGATATTAGTCTTACCAGTACTTGTGAGCATCACTTTGTCACTATCGATGGCGTTGCTAGTGTGGCTTATATTCCAAAAGATACTGTGATTGGATTGAGTAAAATAAATCGGTTAGTCGCATTTTTCGCCCAACGGCCGCAAGTGCAAGAGCGTCTAACTCAACAGGTAATGGTCGCCTTACAAGCGCTAACAGGCACTCAAGACGTTGCAGTTAGCATCAACGCAACTCACTACTGTGTAAAAGCCAGAGGAATTCGTGATACCAATTCCTATACCAAAACCTCTTCATTAGGCGGGGCTTTTAAAACAGATAAAGAGTTGCGTCGTCAATTTTTCTCTAATTAGTTATATTCAGGCAGACCGATAATATGAAATTCGGTCTGTCTACCATCAAAATACGTCACCTGTTTACCGTCAAATATAGCGTTTTCTTCTAACATTATACGAATGTCTTTTCCCCATTCTGGAATATGGGTTGTGGCGTTGAGTTCAATTGAGTAGGCAGTGTTTTGATGCAATGGATAGTCGCCATTATGGGGCACACCGTCCTGAGCATCCCACATACCTAAGGTAGTCCCAGCTGCATGGCCGTGATAGCCAATAGGATGGGTGTATATTGACGGGGTAATACCTTCATTGATTGCCTGTTCACGAGATTCTTTTAAAATCTGATTGCCGGTTTTGCCTACTGCAAATCTTTGGGTAAATATATCTTGCAGTCGGTTCGCATTTGCAAGGGCCGCTTTGAGATATGCAGGTGCATCACTTTCTCCTTCTCTTAATACATAAGCGTGTTGTTGCTGATCAGTTTGTAAGCGTAAGTAAGTAATACCAAAATCCAAATGCAATAAGTCCCCCGGCAAAATTACTTCAGGATTATTATTGGTAAAGGTACTTAAGTGGTCAAATTTATCCGCGTTTGCCCGTTGTATGGACACAGTGGGATGAAACCAATTGGTAAGTTTTAATTCTCTGCTGCGTTCACGCAACCACCACACCAAATCTTGAGTGGTAGTTTTTCCTGGTTGAATAACCTCGTTTGAATAAAGTTCACGAATGATTTGATGGCCCATTTCTACGATACTAGGATAAACCGCTAACTCCATTTCACTGCGGGTTTCAAGCCAAGCTATGGCTAAGTTTTCAGCGCTTACTACTCGCTTAGCCATTGATTCTGGTAGGGCTCGCATCAGCATTTGATGCTCAGTGGTATTAATGCCGTCTGCCAATGCGAAATGTTCCGAAATATTAATGCCAATTTTTTGAGGTTTTTTCTTAGCAATTAAGTCCACCAACCCTTGCCATTGGTCTGGTTGAGCATCCTTGTCCCAAGCTTTAGCAAACAAGTCGGTAACAGGATAACGAGCAACAGCAAAACGCTCTACTTGATCAGTTCCTTCTGGCTTGAACAACACCAAGATAGTGCGCCTGCGTGCTGACAACCAAGTGGCGGGTAACATGGTTTTTAAAACGGGGTCCTCGTTGTACTCCCGAGAAATTAAAATCCACATATCAATGCCGGTGGCATCCATCAAGGCTGGCAATGTATTGTCCAATTTGTCTTTGAGCATTTGATCTATCTTGCTCGCACGCTCCTGCATTGGAAGAATGGGATATTCATATTGACCGTAGCTGGAAAGGGTAAAAAAGAGAAGGGAAAGTAAAAAGCCGTATTTAATCATTGAATGCCCTTTTATTGTTATCTAGTTGGCGATGCACAATGCTGATGTTTATCTAAAATTTGTCATTGTTATACTCGAAGATAAGGCATTGTGGCCAAAGTCACAACTTCTAGTGACGACTTTGTATTACAAGTTACTAACTTCTTGTGGCTCGCAGGTCAGTATCTGGAGTTATTACTCAGCTCTTCGTTTCTCTCTTTAATTTTGATGTATAATCGAACGAAACCAACTATCACAGATGCACCCACTAATTTTATTAATACACTAAAATTTGTAGTCTGATCTTCAAGACTTTTCTTAATAATTTCACTTTCCAGAATTTCAAAATTTTCTTGTTCTAGAGCGATTAAAAGTCGACCTCTTACTGTAAGATTTGCGCTCATGTTTAACTTTGCTAACTGTGCGCTGAGACAATTGTAGTGCCTAGTGGCTATGTCATAAGTTTCACCATCAGCCAATGTAACTTTATGCAAAAAAGTGTTTGGCTGTGTGTCTATTTGCTCACAGGTAAAATTAACGAGAATTCCACTAATCTCTTCATAGTCAATAAAGTTATTCCTCACCGAAATGTAGAGTAAATAAAAAAACAATATCATCGTGAAAGTTAACTCTACTAATAGCTTTTTAAATTTAAATTTCTTCAATTTCTAATCTAGTTTCTATTAAAAAGATTCACGTTTAGTATGAGGCGGTGCAATGTTAATTAGTACTTTAGCTGATACATGAATTTTTTCCTTACTTTACCTTGTCGCAAATTCCACGGTGCCTGATTAAACGGTTCAGCCTGCATAAAACGCCCCAAAGTTGGATCGTAAATCCGACCCTTCATATGGGCGATGCGAAAATATGACCCAGAGTGTTCATTTATTCCTTGTAAAATCAATCCATTGCTATGCAACCCTAAATCCCATTTTTCGCGCTTATTTCATTGTTTTTTATTACTTTATGGATCGTAACAGTTCAATTGTTAGTTTTGAGTTTTCAAACATTATTCATAGCTCAACAAGTAAAAGTACATGTTTAGCCCCCGAAAGGGAAATTAAATGGTTTATATTTCCCATCAAAAATCTACTATTAGTATAACTATTTAGTTGTTTTTAAACCTTCTGGTTGCCAAGGTTTAAAATTTAAGTTACTTTTACACTATGAGTATAGAAAACCAAAGCAAAATAAACCAACTACTTTCTATAGCACCTAAAGGTGTTGTATTGACTTCTTCATGGCTATTAGAAAAAGGTTACAGTTTACAATTGCAAGATCGATACAAAAAAAGTCAGTGGTTCAAATCATTTGGCAGAGGCGCTTTGATACGTAATAAGGATACCGTTGATTATCTAGGGGCTATCCAAACGTTACAGGAACAGCTCAATTTATCGGTTCATCCTGCCGCAAAAACAGCTTTAATACTGCAAGGTAAATCACACTACTTAGAGTTCTCAACTCAAAAGGTACAGTTATTTTCGACCCCCTCTGAAGTTTTGCCTTCTTGGTTTAAAAAACATGATTGGAACGTAAAGCTGGAAAGTAACGTAACATCATTTTTGCCTGCCGATATAGGTATGGTGGAATATCAACATAAGTCATTTTCTTTAAAAATATCTAGTCCAGCGCGTGCAATAATGGAATGCTTATACTTGGCTCCCAATGACCAACCATTACTTGAAGTATACGAATTATTAGAAGGACTAAATAATATACGTCCAGCCACCGCCCAGAAATTATTAGAAAGCTGCTCTTCCGTAAAAGTAAAACGATTATTTCTTTACATGGCAGACAAAGCAGGCCATGACTGGCTGACCTATATCAATCTAGACAAAATAGATCTTGGCAAAGGAAAGCGGCAAATTGTCGCAGATGGGGTGTATATCCCCAATTATAAAATAACTGTTCCAAAGGAACTGGATAAACACATATGACCGAAAAATATGCCCAGCAGGTCAAATTGCTTCTTGATGTTATGCCAGAAGTAGCTAAAGAGAGTTGCTTTTCGTTACATGGCGGTACAGCTATCAACCTATTTGTTCTTAACATGCCGAGACTATCTGTTGATATCGATCTTACCTATGTTCATATTCAAGATAGACAAGAAAGTATTGATGCCATTAATAGTGCGTTACAGAAAATAGCGGCTCGTGTGCTTGCTCTACGACCAACGTTACGAGTAGAACACAAGGACAATATTTGTAAACTTTTAGTTGAAGAGCATGGTGTGCAAATTAAAGTTGAAGTCAATATGGTTGGGCGCGGTGTTATTGGCGATACTGAGAATAAATTGCCATTATGTGAATTGGCGCAAGAACAATTTGATGCATTCTGCGCCATAAATGTCGTGCCGTTAGCACAATTGTATGGTGGAAAAATATGTGCAACACTTGATAGGCAGCATCCACGAGATTTATTTGATGTGCATCTACTATTACAACAAAACAATTATTCAGATGACATCAAACGTGGCTTCATATACTCCCTTGCGTGCAGTAACAGGCCAACACATGAAATGCTTAACCCAAACCTAATTGATCAACGCTCGACGTTTGAAAATCAATTTCAAGGAATGTCACCCATTGAATTTACCTATGCAGACTTTGAACAAACAAGATTAGATTTAATAAAGACGATATCTGATAGCTTGGATGACGATGATAAGCACTTTCTGCTTAGTTTAAATATGTTGGAGCCAGATTGGTCAATATACGATTTTGAACAATATCCTTCGGTGAAATGGAAACTACTTAATCTTAGAAAATTCAAAGATTCTAGACCAGAAGACCATCAGCAACATTTGGATCTACTTAAGAAAGTCTTAAATGTACAAAGTTAGGAAACAAAATAAGATCGTTTTAAATTCTAGCTGTTGTACTCGGAATGAAGGCCAAATCTTCCTCCTACTTTTAACGCAAATATTTATTTGCTTCTCGGCTAGCTGCCGCTTTGTCTTTAAACGGTGATGGGTGGCATTTCTGGTAGACTTTATCTAACTGAGGAAACACAACATGGATATATATTTGCGTTGTTGATAAATCGGCATGGCATAAATAGGTTTGTATTTCCCATGCTTGCCGCCCAACTAGCTGCCCAACCACTTGCAGCCCCAGCCGTTACATTTACGATCCACAAACCTCAGTCGTAACCAGTCTCCTTTTGTACGTATTTTAATCTGCTTGTGTTTTACGTCACTACTGATAATATTCAATATTATTAATTTTGAATAATCTGATTATGGCAAATACAAGTCTGTCTCTCGGTGAACACTGGGAAAAATTTATAAAACTAGAAATACAAAGTGGTCGATACGGCTCAGCTAGCGAAGTTGTGCGTGACGCATTGCGCAACCTCGAAGAAAAGAAATCGAAATTACGCATACTTCAGTCTCACTTAGAAGCAGGCAGTAAGCAAGCTGAAAGTAAAGACTTTATTTATCAATCGCCAAAAGAGATTCTTCAAGAGTTCAAAAACGAACGTGAAAAAAAGTAGTTATTTACTCACACCTAATGCGAAAAACGACTTGCGTGGAATTTGGAATTATACTTTTGATATATGGGGAGAACAGCAGGCTGAGGAATATTTGTTTGAATTTTTTAAACGATTTAGCTGGCTAGCTGATCAACCCTTTGTCGGTACGCATCGACCAGAAGTGAGGCAAGGTTACTATTCATTTCTTCATGCTGAACATGTTGTTTTTTATGAAATAATAAATAACGATATTGTTATAATCGGTATCCCAAATCAATCAATGGATATAGACTTATTTTTTGATTAAGATCTGATAGCCTCATTTAATTTGAATAAGCAAATTTGCGACCTTAATAGTTAAAAATTGAGTAAAATTAATTTTTTTGTTTAAGCGTGTTGTATAGCTAACCTCATAGTCTTTATATAACGACCGTTCATATGAATAATATTAAGGATTGACCTCTCGGTAGAAATTAAACCCACCTTATAATATCCCACCTCCATATGAAATAAATATATGTAACTTATTGTTATCATTGAATTATATATAAATCTTATATTTTCTTTATAAAATCTCATTTCCGGTGCTTATAAGATTTGTGATGTCAAACAGACTGAAACAAGGAAAGAAACAGATGAAGATTTATAAATCCCTATTAGTGGCATCCTGCGTACTTATTAGTCAAAACGCAATGAGCGCAAGCATTAGCCTTAATTTTGTTGGTTACGGTAAAGATAGCAACGTACAAGCATTTGACCGTTTTTTAGATGATACAATAGTTCCCACAGGATTAACTGACGGTGCCCCATTCGGTTCTGTTGGTGAGAGAAGACTCTACCGAGATAATATTGACATTGTGAGTAGCGCACTCATTGATCCCCTAAGAAACGTCGAGCATTTAGACTATGAAGGTTATGCTTCCTTCGATCGGTTAGGGGCATCCGTAGCGCTACGTGGTGACTTTAACTATGGTTACTCTATGTTTGCTGGGACTGACGCGTTTTTTTCAGATACCTATACTATCACAGCAACCGATCCCGCACTAAACGGCACTACAGGTGTTGCGCGTTACAACACTTTAATCAGCGGAAGTTTACAAACTGGCGGTGAATTTGTAGAAGAAGTTAAATATAACACCAACAACAATGAATTTTTTAGAGCTTCATACTCAGCGCATACTGAAATTTCGGGTTCATCTCGCACTTACAGCTATTCAGAGCGGAATTTTAAAGGGCAAAATCAGCAAACTGTACTATCAGGAACAGCCCCAGACACTATAACTAACGTATTTAGCTTTGTTTACGGGCAACCCTTTGACTTCAAAGCTACTTTGAGTGCGTCCGCAGACTATCAAGCTCCTTTTAGCGCAACGAAATATGACGACAACTTAATTGTGTCAAATTTCTTAAGCACCTTAAAATTTGCGAATTTGGAAATTGTGGAAAGAGTTGGTAGTGGCTTCAATCCCGTTGATGACTTTGCTGTCCTCGATGTTGCATATCAAGTTAGTAGCGTCTCTGGGGTCAATGCGTTTGATCCTGGGTCTAGCTCTGTGCCTGTATCGGCGCCGTTTGGCTCTAGTCTTTTAGGACTTGGACTAATCGGTATGCTGTGGGTCAGAAAATTGAAGATGCGAATAGCAGACCCTAGGGATTAATTAGAAGGACCGAGGCGATGCAACTGAGTTAGTCGAAAAGGCTACACTACCTAGATAATTGAAAGAATTTTGTTCTAACGTTATTGTATACAATATATGCAATGACGTTGGAATGAAAGTAGACAGTGGAGCGTTTTCAAGTTGGTAGTTGGACTGTAAATGCAGTCAATTGCACGATTACTAAAGACTCTATAAGTGAAACCTTAGAACCCAAGGCAATGGATTTGCTCGTCTTGTTGGCAAAAGCTGACGGGGACTTGGTGTCTCGCAAAGAGATAATGAAAACTATCTGGCATGACCGCTACGTGACCGACTTCGCTGTAAACAGCTTGGTATCAAACCTTCGTAAAAAACTGAATGAAGGTGAGCCAGAAGAAGCCTATATCAAAACTAGACCTAAGCGAGGTTATCTTTTATTCGCAAAGGTAACTATTTGTGACGAAGAAAGAGATGACTCTATTGCTTTTTCGACTGATGATGAGAACACTGCTGCTAAAATCGATGTAAATGAGCCGACACGTAATGAGGATAACCTTGTAGAGCCTATCGAAAAAATTCCACCGATCTCTAGCTCACCTTCTACTTCCTATACTTCGCAATATAAGAACAAAAAAGTACGCAAACGCTATGTAGTTTATGCCTTGACTACTATTTTATTGATTTGTGCAGTGTTTATATTTGATTTGCTACTCAGCAAAAATGAGCGATTACCCGCGTCGCTTGCAGTGATGCCGTTTAAAGTGATTTCTGGACAAGAGGATCTTAGTTTTTTTGCCGACGGTTTGGCAGAAGAAGTTATTCATCAATTGTCAGTATTGCCTGAAACCACAATAATTAGTCGTCGTTCATCTTTTACCTTTCGAAACAGTAAACTTGATGCTGTAGAAATTGCCCAAAAATTAAGTGTGGCATATCTGCTTGAGGGCTCTATTCGCCAAGAAGGTGATATTTTGCGGGTCACTGTGCAATTGATAAACGGCATCAATGGTAGTCATATATGGTCACAGGTATTTACCGCAAATAAAAACGAAGCATTTAGTATTCAAGGTGATATTAGCCGGGAAGTAGCCGATACTATCACCGCAAACTTTACTGATTTTCCTGAAGAGAAAAAACGCTATCAAAGTCATTCTTCGGATGCATACTTGCATGTGTTACGCGGACGAAAATATAACCAAACAGGCACTGTTGAAGCTCTACTAAAGGCCCGAGATGAATTTATCATGGCCACCAAGCTAGACCCGGAATATGCCAATGCACATGTAGACCTAGCAACAAATTATTTGTTACTGGCACAGAATAAAAGAATGAGTTTAACGGATGCGAGTAGGTTGGCATTAGAGGCAATCGAGACGGCTTTTGAAATTGCTCCCCAAAGTGCTGAAGCCTATGGTGCTTTAGGCATTCTTCATCATTATAACGGCCGTGTAGACGAGGCAAGAACTGCGTTTGAGAAGGCCTTGGCAATTAATCCTGACCAATATGTTGCTTTAATTAATTACGCCAATTTGCTACGTCTTACCTTCGATGAAAAAGCGGCGATTACATATTATCAAAGGGCCAAAGAACTTGCGCCATTATCTGATTTAGCTTATTGGGGTATTCACTCCATCAACATAGATTTTGGTAATTTTGATGCGTCGCGGAAAATTGTAGAAGAGTGCTTGTTTTTACAAGCATCGAGCTCAAACTGTAGTATAGGACTCGCTTATAACGCGGGGCTTACAAACGATTGGCAACGAGCAAAAGAAGCTTTTGAAATATATGCTAGCACCACTTCGAGCGATAGCTATTGGTTTCGAATGGGGCAAGCTTGGCAATTTTTGTTTTCAGGTCAGGTACATCAAGCAGCCGCAGCATATGAGGGGTTAATCAATCAGTTTGGAATTAATATTGACGGCCTGCAATCTATCGTTTTAACGAATCATGCTAGCGGTTTGATCGATGGCTTGAGCGAAAAGCTACAGGCCGGTGTAGAAGAAAGGCCAGAGTCTCAACTGATGGTCTTTAACAACGCACTTCATAGTGTTCTGCAAAATAGGTGTGATATTGCTATTGGATATTTGGAAAAAGGATGGCAACTCAATAAAGGCGTTTTTGAGAATGCAGATATTCTTGCCAATACTGTCTCTTACAATGCTTACATGGCGTATTGTTATCAACAAAATGGGGATCAAGTTGCGTTCAATACAAGTATTGGGAATTTAAAGGAACAATTAGAATCTCTTCCAGAAAATGAGCTTTTCGTTCCGGGTTTCGTCTTTGTCAAAGCTCAGTATTATGCTTTGTCGGGTGATGTTGTTGCAATGCAGTCACAAATCGATTTGTTGGAAGAAGCCAACTGGCCAATGCTTTGGCGAGTTGAAAAAGACCCAATTCTTGGTCAGTTAGGGCGATAGATTAAACCCTAATGATGTCGAAGTAGCTTACATTGGGCCATTCGTTGCAATCCACCAATAGCCCAACCCAGAATCGTCTTAGTAAAATATGCTTGTTTTCTAAAGTGAGAACGCTTTACTTATTTTTTGACCATGGTAATTGTCAACTACTACCTTTAACTCCGTGATTGACTCAGCTTGTGCTGGCGTTAAAATCAGGCGATAAGGGGAGGTTGGGTCCATAGTTAACAGCTGATCTTTGTTAGCATCGTAGACGTTGACAGACACCATTTCTAGGGCGTTGCTCGAGATAAAACTTAATTCAAATGGCACTATGACGCGGCCATTATCTTGATAACTATCTAACATAACTATATCGGCAATTTCGGAGACTGACAGTTGGTCCTGAGCTTTTACCAGTGTGTAACTTAAGGGCGCTAGCTGTGCGTTTAATTTGCCATTTTTTAACGTTACTTGAGCACCGTCAATATGGTCATAGGCGCTTGCGTCAACATCAATGCTCACTGTTTGCGATTGAGTCCCCAGATTAAAGATTGCTAGTACTTCCTTTTTCTCTTTTGCATCAACACGAGCAAAGGCATAGATCCCTTTATCGTTATCAATCAATCGATTGTAATGCTCACCAGTACCCAAGGCTTGGGTGTTAGCTCGAATTTGAGCTAGGTGGGCAAGGTGTTGATAAATGGGATGCTGGGTATCAAAGTTGTCATCAGCAGTCGTTTTGTTAGTGCCGAGTAAGGTATTGTCGTTATAGACATCTACCACCGATGGGTCCATATCTTCACGGGCATCTACGTCACCACCATCGCCAGTAAAACCTTGTTCATCACCATAATAAACAACAGGAATACCGCGAGAAAAATACATTAAAGAATGGGCGAGTAAACTGCGTTTAAGTTGCAAGTCTGGAGATAAATCCGCAAAACCTTTTTGAATAAAATGTCCTACACGACCGGCATCATGATTGCCTAAAAATGTCATGAGATCTAAGGGCGATGAATCAGCATCTCGGTAATAGTCGTCGTTATCAAACAAATGGGGAATTCGGTTGATATCCATGCCACTGAAAAGCGCATCTTTTACGTTAAAATGAAAGCCAAAATCCAATACAGAAGGTAATTTTCCTGTAGTGGTGAAATCAGATAACTTGGCTGGATTACCGTCATACACTTCACCGAAAATATGAAATTGAGGAATACCAACTGATTGCGCATGTTCAACAATTGCAGGTCCAAATACTTGCCAAAATTCGATGTCAACGTGCTTAACAGTGTCGATTCTAAAGCCGTCAGGTTTGAACTTATCTATTAGGTCTTCAAACACTTGAATCATATTCTGTTGTACTTCAGGTAAACTGGTATTGATGTCATCTAAGCCTGCAAAATCACCAGTAATAACACTTTCACCGCGCCAAATAGAATCCCCTTGATTATTGTAAATCGCAGGATCATTTAACCATTCAGGGACTTTTACGTTCTTTTCATCCTCGGGAACGAATGGAGTATAAGTATCACCACTGGCTAATTGGGCTTTGTCTTTAAAGGCACAGCCTTTTTTCTCTTTGTTGAGGTAATTACCTTGTTCATCGTGACATTCTTTGTACTTAATTACATCGGCAGTGTGATTGGTGATAATGTCAAAAAACACCTTGATATTGCGTTTATGAGCGGCGTCGATCAAATCATGAAGTGCGTCGTCACTGCCAAAGTGCGGGTCGATTTCTGTAAAATCTACAACCCAATAACCGTGGTGGGCAAAACCGTCCGGTTGTATCGCCTTATTCCGAAGAATGGGCGTCATCCAAATAGCGGTAATGCCCATTTCTTGCAAATAATCTAACTTGGCCTCTAATCCTTGAATATCTCCGCCATGAAATGCCCATTTAGAGGTTTTATCTAAGCCGCCATAAGAAATGGGTTTATCAGGATCGCCCATATCGTTATCTGGGTTTGCGTTATGAAAGCGATCTGGCATTACAAAATAAAAAATATCCTGTTGAACATTTCGCTCTAAATAATGCGGAACTTGTTCGGCAACAGATGTTGCCGAAACTACAGGTTTATCGGGTACGGGAGTATTTTGTTTGAGTGATTGCTGAGGCTCAGAACAGGCTGAAAGTGCAACTAATCCTGCAACGCCAATGGCAGCTGCAAGTCTATTTAATTGTGTGTGCATAGTTTTCCTTACTTCATACTCTCGTTTGTCGTTTTAGATTAAGGGAGTTCTTGGCCGCGTCTGGTTTCGTATAATTTGAACCATTCTTCGCGTTCCAGAGTGATTTTGGTAGATTGCGCTATTTCGATAATGCGCTCAGGTTTTAACGTACCTACAACAGGTTGAATATTCGCGGGATGGCGCATTAACCAAGCCAATACTATGGCGTTAGGTGTGACCTGATATTTTTCTGCTAATTCAGCCACTAATTTGCTAGTAGCCGCAATGTTCGCATCGTCATGATGAATATCATTAAATTGACCTTGCGCCATAGAGCCCCAAGATTGCAACTGAATGTTCTGCTGCGCACAAAACTCCAAGGTACCTCGTGGAAAACCCTGAGAACAGTTTTCTTGCATATTTACTGTAATGCCATCTTCGATAAAATCAGCTTTTAATAAGCTCATTTCTAACTGATTGGCAATGATAGGCATAGTGACATTGCTTTGAATGTATGCGAGTTGGCCAGCATGCATATTGGAAACCGCTAAATAGCCAAATTTGTCATCGTCGTATGCTTTATTAAGAGTGTCTGCGAGTTCTTTTACATCCATAAGTGGATCTGGGCGATGCAAAAATAGCACATCAAGTTTCGCCATTCCCAAACGAGATAAAATATCGTCCAATGCTTTGGATACCCATTGTGCAGAAAAGTCATATTGTTTAACTGGATGTACTGGCGTTAGTTTGAGACCTAATTTACTTTGTATAACCAACTCATCTAGCAAATCGGGAGACTTTTTTAATACTCTACCGACAACTTCTTCCGCTTTTCCAAATGTATAAATATCCGCTAAATCTAAAATATTGATTCCATTCTCTAAACAGGTTTCGAGTAACTGCTGAGTGAGTTTCTCATCATCCTTAGTTATAGGGTTGCTTTTCCAACCACCACCAAGGTTCATACCTCCATAAATCAATTGAGAGGCATTTGATATGTATTGAGAAATAGGCAATTTGCGTTGAGTTGACGACATCTGAACTCCAAAGTTAATTAATTGTAAATATATCAAAGATGGCAATGGTAGACTCTTTGAATACGTATGCGAACAATTTTTTTGGGTTTTATTCTCAAGTAACAGGTTTTATCCACAATTCAGTTTTGGCTTTAACTATAACCATATGTTGATTCGAACCAGTAAAAATAATCACTGAAAAAAAAGTGATATAGCCGTATGCTGTTTTTATTTAACTTTACAAAGGTAAAGAATAAATTATTCATATTAATAAGCTTTTAATTGATATAATATATTCCTTTTGAGTTAAAATAACCCCAGGATAACGACATGCGAATAAAGGTTTTCTTCTTTGTCATCACAGTGCTAAGCATTCTAACGGGTTGTGTGACGCCTTATAAACCAGATGAGACCTTAGAAAAAATGGTGGCACAAAAAATCATGATCGATGTGCGCTATTTCTGTAGTCAGCCTACCAATGCTTGTCGAGAATCAGTCACCGAGTTACCGCCAGAACTTGCAGATTTAATCGCTGAAACAGGCATTGGTGGCGTTATCTTGTTTGCAAATAATCTCGAAAATAATGCCCAGATCATCCAATTAAATCAGCAACTGCAAAGAGCGGCATTAGCAGGTGGTACTAGTGAGCTTTTTATCGCCGTCGATCAAGAAGGCGGTAGAGTTGATCGCTTACCTGAGGGAACTAAGTTTGCCGGTAGCATGGCCATTGGTGCCACCGAACGTGAATATGGTGACTATTTTGCGATAGAGACAGGTAAAATCATTGGCAAAGAATTATCGATTTTAGGGTTTAACGTTAATTTTGCACCAACGGTAGATGTAAATGTGAACCCCGACAATCCAGTGATCAATGTACGCTCATTTGGTGAAAATCCAGAAGTAGTAGCTAAACTAGGTTCTGCCCAGTTGAATGCTATGCAGGCACAAGGCGTGATAGCCGCGTTGAAACACTTTCCCGGTCATGGTGATACCAACGTTGACAGTCACACAGGGTTACCAAGAGTTGAGCATAGCCGCGAACAAGTGGATGCCATAGACTTATTGCCTTTTAGATACGCTATCGAAAATGGTAATCCGGGTATGATAATGACCGCCCATATCCAATACCCAAATTTAGACAATGCAACTTTTACTGCCAAAGACGGTGAACAAACAATAGTGCCCGCCACCATGTCTAAGGTCATACTTACCGATGTGTTACGCGGTGAGTTGAATTATCAAGGTGTTGTAGTGACTGACGCGCTAAATATGGCCGGCATTGCTGATTATTACAAACCAGTAGATGCAGTTATCAGAACCTTTGCGGCGGGAAGCGATATTGCCTTAATGCCGATGGCAATTCGTTCGCCTGAAGATATAGCAACCTTCAAAAACTTGATTAAAAAAGTAGCGCATGCAGTGCAATTAGGAAAGCTCGACTACGCACAGCTATTTGCTTCTGTGGAGCGAATCAAGCAACTTAAACAAGATTATCCGTTGACACCTGCGTCAGACCCAACTCATACGCATTTCGCAGAGTCTGTAGTGGGTTCAAAACAACATCAAGAACTGGCGCAACAATTAGCTGATGCTTCTGTTGTGTCAATTAAAGGCGCTTTACCTTTAGACATAACAAAGCAAAAAGTACGCCTTGTTATGCCAGATGCGCGAAAGTGTCTAGCCTTGTTATCAGCCTTGTATCAAAGCTTTCCGGAAGCGGATTTACATTGTGACAGTTTAGCGGGAAGTACAATTACTTCGCTTCCTATGCAAATACAAACGAGCGAAAATGAAGACATTGTTATTGCTGGATTGATTAGCCCTCGCCAAAGCATGGCTGAATTAGGTGGAATGGATGATCTTAGAAGCTGGAGAGATAGGCCAGATTCCGATTTAGCGAAAGCTAGATTGCTAACATTATTAAAAGACGCCAAACAAGCCGGCAAAACGACTGTCTTGTTATCACTTCGAACGCCCTATGACATTGGTGAATTTGAACAATATGCTGATGTTATTTTGTCTAGTTTTTCTTACGGTGTGCAGGAAATTAAATATGTGGATAAACAGGGCAATTTAATCACTCAGGTTCAGGGGCCTATATTCAAATCCATCGCAAAAGTTTTGGCTGGTCAATTAATCGCCACTGGCAATTTGCCTGTTTCTGCGAAATAAGTATTAAACACAAAAAGCAGGGTAGATATACTCCGACATCTACTCTGCTTTTTGGCTATTCAAAACTCAGAACATTCAGTGCTTTGGTGTCTGCTTTCCCATTTAGCGTTGCTAGATAAAGTTGGATAATATCCTCATTGCCAATAACATGTTTGACGAAGAACTGGTCTTTTATTTTAGTCGCAAAAGCTTGCCAAGCGTTGGAATATTTCTCTAAAAATGCTTGATGCCCCCATTCACTTTGTCGCAGTTTTACTCTGGCGGGGGCGAAAAATATTTCCGCATCATGTAATTTGGGGTTAGGTTTTTCAGACGCATTCCAATCGGTTGCGCCTATCAGTGTTACCTTGACTAAATTATTGCCAAGTAGTTGAGACAATTCAGAAATAAGACTGCCTTTGGCGGCAAAATCTAACAGCCAATATTTTTGCTGTTTGTCTAAAAGCGTTAATTCTTCATAGCTGATGACTTGGTCATAACAGTCGGTAGCTGTTACTAAATCGACATTGGAAGCAGACGTTAAACCTATCACTTTGTAATCTACGCCCCGAGCTGCTTTTTGGTCTTTTAGCAATTGAGCTGTACCTAAAGCCGTTTTACTTGATGCGCTGGATAAAATTAGCGATTCACCTTTGGACAATTCAGCCACATAGTCATCTAGCACAAAAGAGGTCATATAAAGTGGGCGAAAACTCAATTGCCAAGCTTCACGATCCGCCACATAACCGGGATCGGCAGAACATCTAATGTATTGATCATACACAGGACTGATACTTTTGCGTTTAGGGTGAATGTCAGAAAAGCCATGAGCTGCTTCTTTACCTACTTGAATTACCCAATGGCTGGCCATTGGCAAATAACCGAACACTTTCTCACCCACTTTTACCTTTGGATGTTTGGAGGCTTTTACTTTTGCAAAACCCCACACTGGGGTTATTCCAAAGCCTGGTTCTTCATTGGTATCAGTAGGAAAAAATCCCCAATAGCCCATTTTAAAGCCAAATGCAGCATAAGTAATATTGTTCGCGGAAAAACCAAAACTCTCCACTTCTAATAATACTTCGTCTGGTTGTAATTGCTCCATATCGAGTTCTATATTGACCACTTTGGTTTTGCTAAGATCTTTTTGATCAACCCAGATTTGTTGGCTGGAAATAGTTGTCATTTCGTTTGCTCACGTTTGAATCATTTACGCCAGATTGACGCAATAGCAAAGTTTTTGCGACTTTAAATTGTAAATACATTGTTATAGAAAACATGTATTAGGCGGATAAGGATGCAAAATTTTTCATAGTATTCGCTTTTAATGACCCTTTTCAAAAAAACAAATAATCTAAATGCATTTATTAGCTGTAACTACATCAGTAACAATAATAAGAGAACGAATGTGCGAGAATTTATTAAGAAACTTTTTACTTTAATTCTTTTAGGTTGTGGGTTAACCGCTTGTACTTCAGTGGAAGTGCCTGATGGAATTAGCCCTGTATCAGACTTCGATCAACAACGTTATTTGGGCACCTGGTATGAAATTGCACGCTTGGATCATTCCTTTGAGAAAGGGTTAAGTAAGGTTACTGCGCAATACAAAGTGCGCGAAGATGGTGGTATTTCGGTGATTAATCGAGGATTTGATGCTGATTCCGGTGAGTGGGATGAAGCAGAAGGAAAAGCCTATTTTGTTCAGGATCCTACCACCGCACATTTAAAAGTATCCTTTTTCGGGCCTTTCTACGCCAGCTATGTGGTTTTTGCTTTGGATAAGCAAGATTATCAGTGGGCACTGGTTTCAGGTCCAAATAGAGAATATTTTTGGATTTTATCAAGAACACCGACTATCAATCAGCAGCAATTGAATAAACTGATTGAGCTGGCAGAACTCAAAGGATTCTCGGTAGATAAGTTGATTTTTGTCAATCATTAATAAAAAAATATCAAATTGAAATAAATTTCTTTGCTTTCAGGTCTATATTTACACGCAAAATAGTGTAGTGTAAAAAACACTCACCGGACTAACAAGACAGTGCAAGCAAGGGCAATGAATGACCGAGAGTTATAAACAAATTGTGCAACAAGCTATCGATTTACTCGATGGCATTGCAGTGAAGGATTACCAAAGCGCTATCCAACCCCATTTTCCAAGTTCAATAGGTGCACATATGCGGCATATTATTGATCATTTTTTGGCATTGAAGGCAGGTTTTGTTAGTCGACATGTAGACTACAACAAACGCCATCGCAAAAACCAAACAGAGCAGTTTCCACTAGCGGCAATAGAGTCGTTGGAGTCGGTTTTGCACTGGTTAGATAGCCTAACGGAACAAGACAGACAACAAGTTATTTCAGTGACTTGTGAAATTGACATATCCCATACTAAATCTGGTCACTGCCAATCGACCTTGGAGCGAGAGCTGATTTTCGTGACCAGTCACGCGATTCATCACTTTGCGTTAATTCGAATCATGTGTGAAATGTTACACAAAAAACTACCTGAGTTTTTTGGGTACGCACCAGCCACCATCACCCATATAAATCGCTCTGCTTAATATTAAGTAAAGCCACTAATAGGTGAATGCCATCATTGGCATTCACTCATTTAATCTCGATATCAAATTTCAAACAGTTCAATCAAATTTGTCGTTTAAAAGCATCCTAGCCATATAACTTTGGCTTGCCTAACTTATTGGTAGTCAACGTATGCTTGGTAGTTCTCTCCAAGATATAATTTCAACAGTTTTGTTGGCGCTTGCGCGAGATTAACACTCAGCAAAAGGCCAGGGGTGTGATTAAAGCTTTTATCAATTCCTAGTTCATGAAATTCTGCGCCCATTTTTTGGTATTGCTTGACTAAAATAGGTACGTCTTTTCCGTCTAGTTCAATGCTTTTTAAAAAACAGGATAAGAGTTTGGATTTTTCCTGAGTACTGGTTTGCGTCATATTCATTTTTCTTAAATAAGCTGAAATTTCGCTATGTAACTCAAATGAAAAAGGGGTTCTTGCTTTCACGCCTTGCTCTTTGTCTTGGTTTATGAGTACAGATTCAATTAGCTTAACGCTTTTGGGATTGTATAACTTACTGATAGATACGGTGCCATAAAGGGTACGATATTGAGGGAATTTGCTGGCGAAAGCGCCTATGCCTCTCCATAACAAAAGTAACCCCTGAAAAGAACCCTGATATTCTGGAATCAAAAACGAACGTCCCATTTCTAGACAAGGCTGTTGGCGGTTGATGAATTGAGATGAGAAATCAAACATTTTGTGCAAATACAGACCTTCAAGCCCTTGTTGGGCTAGTAAGCGGTCGGTCTGCCCCATTCTATAAGCGCCAATGATTTGCTTTTGGGCAGAATCAAATATAAATAAATGGGTATAAGTAGCATCAAACTCATCTGTATCTATTGGCTCCCCACTTCCTTCATTGTGTTGCCTAAAAACCAGCTCTCTTAATCGGGCGATTTCCGTGACCACATTCGGCATTTGTGCTTGATAGCCATAATACACTTGATATGTCTTAAAAGAGACTAACGCCTGTTCTTGAGGTAAGGCTTGAATTTCATTGACCAGAATATCCTTGTCTATTGGTGATAATAATGGCTTGTATGCTACTGCTTTATCTTCAGGCCAGTCGTAATGCCAGCTTGGATCATGGGCATAACTTAATGCACGACACAATGACGAATTATTCGCAATATTGGTATCCGGGAACAGATTTGCGGGCACTGGATTGCCAGTAGCTATTTGCATTTTGAAGCCTCGTTTGTTGAGTAATTCGCGACCCAGTAAAAACATGCGTAATTTAAAATACACCCTTTCAATTTTATAAAACAAAGAGGAATTTTTACCATCTACAAACACAGGCACAAATTGGCAATTGTCTCTACACGCAAGTTTGGCAACTACCTTATTCCAATCGTTTTCAACGAGTTGGTTATTTTCGCGGTTTAAATGAGAAACTCGACCAGCAGGAAACAATAGTAGTGCGTTTCCTTTATCAACATGAGATATGCATTGGCGTAAAGACGGCGCGTTTTGTGGATCATTTACACTTAATGGGTTGGTGAAAATAAAGTAGTCACTTAATTCTTTAAATATGCCTAATCCTCGATTGGCTAGCACTTTTAAATCAGGTCTTACTTCACAAATTGCTCTTGCAAGCACTACGCCCTCAATACCTCCAAACGGATGATTGCTAGCGATAACTACCGGACCAGAAGCAGGAATGCGTTGTTGAAGCTGGGCAATCCCGCATAGTTCTAGCTCCAATACTTCAATTAATTTATCTGAAAACGCCTCTTTGCTTAATCCTTGCATTTGGTGTTGTTGGTACAAAAGATCCATTTGCCTAACACCCATGACTCTATCCATTAGCCACAAGCCAAACTTAGTTAAGGGAGTAGGGTGAGTCACCAAATTAGCAATACTAATGCGATCTGCGGTTAATCTTTGTGGCATTGTCCTTCAAATTCCTAGCCAATATTTCTCCCATTAGACCTCAATAAGGTTAAAAAACTTTCTTTTTTTACCTGTTAGTCTTATTTGTCTTCGGGATTTGCAATCTGGGTCGTCGATAATTCGATATCCGGTGCTTCGATAGTAGCATTCAACTGATTTAAAAGTTGATGCTCAACAAAGGCTTTTACCCCAGCAAAAAACTTATCAGATTCTCTATCCAAGGTTTCGGTGACTGCCTTTTTATTATTCTTATAGAGTTCTAATCTCGCCTGATATTCTTCAAGCAACTTAGCGGTATTTTGTTTGTCATTTTGCTCAGCAATTGTGTTTAAAAGGGCAATCGCTTGCTGTTGATATTCTACCGCTTGTTGAAATTCTTGATTGGCAGCATAGGTCGCCGCCAAGGTATCAACATAGATATGGTTTTCATGAAACTGCTCATTTTCTACTACGCTTTGGGCTAGAGAAATTGCAGTTTCGGGGGAGGTCATAGGATTTTCTTCCAATGTCGCCAAAAACCAAGCAACATTATTGGTCGTAATGGGGTAATCATAATCCGCATGCTTTAATAACACCTGTTTGGCTTTTTGAAAATTCTTTTCAACACCAAAGCCGTTGGCGTAAATAGTGGCCATTTGATAGGCGTCGAAAACAGTCGGATCTTGTTGGTGGGCGCGCTCCAATAACCAAATGGGGTCCGAGGTTCTTACTAATGAGTTTTGTCCCAACTTATACAATATGCCTAAATACGCAGAAGCAGGAGCAAAATTAATATTGGCCAATTTTTTAATGCCTTTTTCACCCACTACCTTGTCTTCGTCGGTATCACCGAAAACAAATAGCATAATATAGCTGACTAACTCAGCGTTGCGATTATGCCGGGATAGCAAGGATACCCATTTGAACGCGGCTTTGACATCTTGGTACTCGCCAGGCTGCACAAACGCCCAAGCGACTTTCATTTGAGCTTTGCGCCAACCCTCGTTCGCCATTTCTAAACAGGTATTGAAATCATCGGTAAGCTCCGCTGTGCTAACTTGATTACAGGCCAATAACCGGTCGTCAAAAGGCACTGAATTGGTAGCTACAGGCGGGGGATCATTGGACGTTATCTTATAAACCACTAGTAATAAAACGACCAATACTGTTATCCATACAATACGAGAAATCCAGTTAGATTTTGTTTGAGTTGCCGATGTCACCTGATAAAACTTCCTTTGGAAAAATGGGTAAAGCTTAGATTGATAATATTAAAGCTGTTTTGGATACTTATTTTGCATAATAGCACCATATTTCAAACTCACTAAATATACAAAGGGTAAAATTCACTGAAACAGATGAGAATCAGTCCAACTTAATGCATAATTAGCCCATTATTCAATAAATGACGCTGCTACATGACCCAAACGCTTACCATAAAAACGCCGGATGATTGGCATTTACATTTTCGTGATAATCAAATGTTGTTGGAAACCGTTCCTGCTACAGCACGCTGCTTTAAACGCGCTATTGCCATGCCGAATTTGGTTCCTCCTGTTACTACTACGCAAATGGCGTTGGAATATAAACAACGAATACTATCAGCGGTTCCTCAAAACAATGATTTTGAGCCTTTAGTCACTCTTTATTTGACCAACGACACAACGCCTGAAGAAATAACTAAAGCAAAAGCAGCAGGTATAGTCGCAAGTAAATTATATCCAGCGGGGGCAACCACTAATTCAGATGCTGCTGTGAGGGGAATTAAAAGCTTGTATCCTGTATTTGAAAAGATGCAAGAAGTCGGCATGTTGTTATTGGTCCATGGCGAAGTGACAGAATCTGAAATCGATATTTTTGATCGAGAGAAAGCATTTATTGATGCATATTTGCAAGATATAATTTCACATTTTCCTGATTTGAAAGTGGTATTTGAACACATCACAACAAAGGATGCAGCGGATTTTGTACTATCAACCAAACAAAATCTAGCGGCTACTATTACACCACAGCACCTTTTGCTCAACCGCAACGACTTGTTGGTTGGAGGCATAAGACCACACAATTATTGCTTGCCTGTGCTAAAGCGTAATATTCATCAACAAGCCCTTCGTCAGGTTGTAGCGTCTGGATCGGATAAGTTCTTTCTTGGCACCGATAGTGCTCCTCACGAAAAACATAAAAAAGAATCTGCTTGCGGCTGTGCGGGCTGCTATTCTGCTTGGAGTGCCATTGAATTATACGCCCAAGTTTTTGATGACCTAGACGCTTTAGATAAGTTAGAAGGTTTTGCCAGTTTACACGGCCCCAAATTTTACGGTTTGCCAGAAAATACTGGCAGTATCACTTTGGTTAAGCAAGAGTGGCAGGTTCCGTCTAATGTTACTTTGACAACAGGGGATGACATAGTACCGTTTTTTGGCGGCGAAAAATTAAAATGGAAGTTACAGTCTGTATGAGCTTTCAGACTTTTGGATTATCCGACGCCCTACTGAGCGCTCTGCAAGATGCAGGCTATAGTCAACCTACTCCAACGCAGGCAAAAGTACTGCCCATAGCGCTGGAAGGTCAAGATTTGGTGGTGGAGGCAAAAACCGGCAGTGGTAAAACTCTTGCTTTTGCTCTTGCACTTTTGCATAAATGGCAAACTTCTGATCCTTGTGCACCTTCAACTCTGGTTCTTTGCCCTACACGTGAGTTAGCCGAGCAAGTGGCGGAGCAAATTCGAATAGTCGCCAAGCATATTGCCAATTTTAAGGTACTGACCTTGTTTGGCGGTGTCGCCATAGGTCCACAACTGCATTCTATGAATCATTTACCTGATGTTATTGTGGGAACGCCAGGCCGAGTGATTGATGTTATTACTAAAAAGAGCACCTCTCTAAAACACATTGGGTGTTTTGTATTGGATGAAGCTGATCGTATGCTAGACATGGGCTTCGCCGAGCAAATGCAATGGATTATCAAGCGATTAAAGCAAGATAAAGCGGTATTTCAAACATTGTTATTTTCCGCCACATTTGGCGCTAATATAGCCTCTATCGCTAAACAAGTTTCGCCAGGTGCAGAACATATAAGTCTATTACAAGAACAGGTGGCGCCATCCATCACGCAAATTGGCTGGCAACTCCAAGACGGCAAAAAAGACTATGCTGTGGCAGCTTTATTAACTGAATATCAACCAAATTCCGCTATGGTATTTTGCAATACGAAAGCTGATGTCAAAGCAATTGCCGGATATTTACAGGACCAAGGGTTTGACGTCGCTGAACTACATGGCGATATGATTCAAGAAGCTCGCAGTTCAGCATTACGCCGTTTTGCTAGTCAGTGCGCAAACGTTCTCGTTGCCAGTGATGTAGCAGCAAGAGGGTTAGACATTCCAGATGTAGAATTGGTGATAAATGCGGATGTCAGTTTAGATATTGATACCCACACTCATAGGATAGGGCGCACTGGCAGAGCAGATAAAAGCGGTCAGGCGATGACACTTTTTACTGCTGAGCAAAAAAATCATTTGCTAAAAATCGCCGAAGAAACCAATGCCAAAATACCAACCAAACATACCCAAGCGTTAAGATTTCATGCTAATCGAATAATTCCCGCTACCTACCGAGGCATTGAATTAGGTGCAGGTAAAAAGCAAAAGATCAGTAAAGGGGATATTCTAGGGGCGCTTTCTAAACAAGCAGAAATTGATGGGCAGGACATTGGGAAGATATTTGTCACCGCGCAATCCTCATTTGTTGCAATCAAATTACGTAGCGTAAAAAGAGCGATGAAGTTTTTCAAAGAAGAAAAAGTTAAAGGTAAAAAGCTACGGGCTCGTTTAGCTACTCGTGTCAGCTGATAAATAAAAGGGCACAAAATCCAAAAGGATAAATAACATGGATTACAGAGTTTTTTTTCACATCACACTACTCTCAATTGGTTTTTTGTTGAGTGGTTGTGAGCAGCAGGTCGGCCAAACAACTAGCCAACAACAAGATATTACGCATGGCAATCCCTTAAACTTTGGCGAAAATCTGCGCACTGCAGATCCCTCCGGACATGTGTGGGAAGACGGTAAAATGTACGTTTACACTTCTCATGATTTGGAATGCCAAGAAGATTTTTGGATGAAGGATTGGTATGTTTTTTCTTCTTCCGATCTCAAGAATTGGCAAAATCATGGTCCAATATTATCCGTCGAGGATCTAAGTTGGGCTGACAATTTCGCATGGGCGCCTGATGCTGCTTATAAAAATGGTAAATATTATTTTGTTTTTCCTGCTGGTACAGGATTTAAAGATAGGCAGAATCCTGAAAATAGTACCAAGTGGATGGGAATAGGAATTGCTGAAAGCGACTCTCCAACGGGGCCATTTAAAGACATGATTGGTGGGCCTCTTTGGACTTCCCCTTATGCTAACGATCCAAGCATCTTTATAGATGACGACGGTCAGGCATATTTGTATGTGCACGCTTCTGATAAAGACTATCATGTTGCGAAAATGGCCGACGATATGCGCAGTATAGAGGGCGATTTAGTCAAAATGGACATGGGCGGTTATGAACCTAAAATGGAAGGCCCTTGGGTTTTCAAGCGCGGTGATTACTACTATTACACCATGCCTGAAAACAACCGAATCCTGACTTACTACATGTCGACTTCCCCTATGGGACCTTGGGAATACAAGGGAGAAATAATGGGGCAGGAACACGAGTCTAATAATCACCATTCAATAGTAGAATACAAAGGACAATGGATTTTATTCTATCATCGCTGGTTAGATATTGATTCAGCATGCGGACGCCAGCGCCATACGGCTGCAGAATATTTGTATTTTAATGAAGATGGTACAATACAGCCTGTTACACGTACCGATATAGGTGTCAGTGATTTTGCTCAAAGAGTCAAATAGCACTAGACCTTATAGGAGCCCACATGAGTCAAATTGATACAGCTTTTACTAAACAGCAAAAAGACGACAATATTTGGTTGTCTCAAACAAATAATTCGCCATTTAATTTAGTCGATCATGGTGTAACGCCAATAACCTTAAACACAGAGGCTGATGTGGGGCAGGCAATGCTGGATGAACTGCTAAAGACAGCGGAAGAAAAATCAGGTGACATAAATATTGCGTTACTCGGTGGTCGAGGAGCGCAACAATTACATAAATTGCTTGGAAAACTGGCAACAACAAACCAATTAGATGCTTTGTTCTCGCGCTTGAACGTATTTACTCAAGATGCGTTAGCGCCAATGAGCATGGATAACTGTTTTAGTTTTGTACGAGATTTTGAACGTATTTTAGGGCCAGACTTTTTTAACAAGATTAAAAGTTTCACGCCTATGCAAACCGATACACCAAATTTAGAAGCTGGTCTGATGAAGTATTTGCAAAAGTTATCTTCTTTAGGTGGACTAGATATTTTTTTCCTAGGGCATGGACCTGAACAAAATCAAGCTTCTCATCTTGCTTACATTAAACCTTTTTCGGGTGCTAGTTATCACCATTTGGCAGGCCTAATCCCTATTTCTGATAGTATTTTGGCGCACCATATAAGCAAGTTTAAGGCGGGCGGAAGCCAAGTGAACGAGGTAGATGAAAAAGAGTGTCGCAATGCTCAATTCATTTTAACCCTTGGGCCTGCAGCGATTTTACAAGCAACCAAGATAGTACAATCTGTAGTGGATGCTGATTCAGCGCCGGCTAAAGTTGAAACTTATGCAAAGGTGTTAAGTACTCCTCTAAGCCATGATGAACAAGAAGCGTTATCACAATTAGACGCTAATCCCGGGTTATGGGTGAGGTTGCATCCAAACGTTAAGTCATTTGTGTTGCCTAATTTGGGTTGTGACAAGCGTTAAGCATAATAATTTGTCTAAATTAGAAAAATAAAACAGTAAAATTGTCGGTCACATGACATGATGCATCGTCTTTTTATGCTAAACAGCGTATAAAAGGCAAACAATAGACCAATTTAAAAGAAATGGATTTTTATGAACGCAAGCATTTTAGTTTTATCTGGTTACATCCTCTGGTTGATGTTGTTGTTACTGTTATTAGCCGGTTTCCGCACTTATTGGAATCAAGCAAATAAGCGTAAATCGTTAAAATTTAAAGCTGATGGTTCCGACTTAAATGATATAGGACAACGCATAACACGCGCCCATTTAAATATGGTAGAAAGCTTTCCGTTTATTGGGGGGACTTTATTACTGGCATTGGCGACAGATTCAACGGCAATCACAAATGGTTTGGCATACGTACTATTAATTGCGCGAATCATTCAAAGCGTTATTCATATTAGTTCGGTCGCAAACTTCGCCATTACCCTAAGATTTGTATTTTTCTTAGTCCAATTCGGTATTTGTGGTTATTGGTTAGTCAAGATTATCGAAAAATTCATTTGAGCCTGAGGGAGATAATGTACACAGCAGTGAAATTTTTTCATCTACGTGTAAATCTGACCATGCTTTTTTTTGTATAAAACCCAGAATCTACTTTGATTTCATGTAGTTAGCTTTAGGTCCAAAATTTGCAGATATTATTTTGTAGAAAGAGGAGATTTAATCATGTCTATAGAAACTGAATTTGACGATCGAATAGCAGTGGCTGTCAAAGGAGACATGCCAGTTAATCAGGCTAAAGCATTATTGAAACGTGACATTGGTTTGGACGAAAGTGAAATTAATGTGGTCACCCCCGACGACGCTCGGGTAGGTGAGAAACTTGAGATGAATTCCACCCAATTAGGCGAAAAAATGCTGTGGTGGCATATATTCTTCGGTTTTATCGGATTTTTGATCGGTATGTTCGTAGCCTTTTTATTAGTGCAATTCGGTCCTCCGTTAACTCAAGAAAATCCTATTTTTACCTTCATTGCATTGGTCAGCCCAGGTATATTCTTAGGACTTTTTGTCGCTGGTGCACTGTCGTTGAAGCCTGAAAATGACGCTCAGAACCTCGCCGTAATGTCACGTCAAGCTCACCGATTGCCAACCTTGCTAATCAAGCCAAGAAGTACTCGGAATAAAGACGACATAAAGTCTGCTGTAAAATCCATAAATGGGCTTACATTAGTAGAAGAATAAAGTATCCTTGCTGCCAAATCTTGAATTGGCAGCAACCATTGAGCCCTGAATGTTCTCATTTTTCGAAAAATTAACGGACCCTTTCCCATCTCAACAACCTACTCAACCGCCTACGACTTTGTTTGGCTTTATAAATTATTACTCAAAGGGCATGTGGTGGATACTGATAAGCGTATCCTTTTTAAGTGCATTGGTTGCTATTCTTGAAGTCTCTTTATTCGGTTTTATGGGCCAATTAGTCGATTGGTTTGCAGACCGTGATCCCTCGACCTTCATAGAAGAAGAAAAAACGACCTTAATATGGATGGGATTACTGGTGCTATTGGTAATTCCGGGTGTCGTTATTCTTGAATCCATGATTACTCATCAATCAGTTTTGGGCAATTATCCTATGCGCATACGCTGGTTAGCCCATAAGTATTTGCTAGGTCAGAGCCTATCCTTTTATCAGGATGAATTTGCCGGAAGAGTGGCAACCAAGGTGATGCAAACGGCGCTCTCGGTGCGAGAAACCGTCACAAAAGTGCTGAACCTAGCGGTTTATATCATTGTGTACTTTGTTTCAGTGGTTATTTTAGTATTTTCTACGGATTGGCGCTTAACCATACCATTGCTTACATGGTTGGTGATTTATATCAGTATTCTGCGTGTGATGCTGCCAAAGCTGAAAAAGGTTTCCCAAAAGCAAGCCGATGCCAGATCCGTTATGACAGGACGCATCGTTGATAGTTATACCAATATCATGACAGTAAAGCTGTTTTCCCATCACAGCCGAGAAGAGACCTATGCCAAAGAAGGCATGAGCAAATTCTTGCATACAGTTTACCCACAGATGCGCTTGGTTACAGTGTTACAGGGATTCGTATGGTTTAGCAATTCGCTTTTGGTTTTCAGCATTTCTGCGTTAGCGATATATTTGTGGATCCACGGCACTGTTTCTCCTGGGGACATCGCCATTGCCATAAGCTTAAGTTTACGATTAAACGGTATGTCCCAATGGATAATGTGGGAAGTATCAGCTTTATTTGAAAACATAGGCACAGTGCATGATGGTATTGCTACCTTGTCTGTGCCTGCTTCTGTAAAAGATAAAGAAAATGCCCATCAACTTAAAGTCAAAGGTGGTGAGGTTGCATTCAACAAGGTCAATTTTGCGTATAAAACCCAATCTGAAAATCCCATTTCTGTATTTGAAAATCTAGAGGTCACTATTAAACCTGGCGAAAAGGTTGGGTTGGTAGGTCGCTCTGGCGCTGGAAAATCGACCCTAGTTAATCTGTTGCTAAGATTTTATGACATAGACTCTGGCCAAATCAGCATTGATGGGCAGTCTATTGACGATGTTACTCAAGAGAGTTTACGTAGCCAAATAAGTATGGTGACTCAAGATACTTCTTTGATGCACAGGTCAGTACGTGACAACATCATGTACGGTCGAGAAGATGCTACCGAAGAACAAATGATAGCTGCTGCCAAACAAGCTGAAGCCCATGATTTTATTCTTACCTTGTCGGATGCAAAAGGTCGAACAGGCTATGATGCTCACGTGGGCGAAAGGGGGGTAAAGCTTTCAGGGGGACAACGTCAACGTATTGCCATTGCTCGCGTAATGCTTAAAGATGCACCTATATTATTGTTGGATGAAGCAACGTCGGCTCTCGACTCTGAGGTAGAAGCAGCGATTCAAGAAGGACTAACACAAATAATGGAAGATAAGACAGTTTTAGCAATTGCTCATCGTCTTTCCACCATTGCGCAAATGGACAGATTATTAGTCTTAGATAACGGTCGAATCGTCGAATCAGGTAATCATGAAGCCTTGTTAAAGCAAGGCGGGATTTACGCGAAACTTTGGGCCCATCAAACCGGTGGATTTATTGGTTTGGAGTAAGAAGTTTAATAAGTGTAGGTTTAAAATTTATACTTTTGGATAGTGTTTTTCTGTAAAAATCTTCCGATAAAACAGTGTATTAAGTATGTGTATCACGTTTGTACATCTTATTTTTAAGAGCCCGAATAAACGTATTTAGCAAAAAAACTGTTTTAACTGAGGAAATTTCCACATGGACGTCGGTCAGGTTCAATCAAATCTAGACATAATCTGGATAATCATCGCTGCTTCAATGGTATTGCTAATGCAGGCTGGGTTTACTTCTTTGGAAACTGGCGCAACAAGAGCTAAAAATACCAGTAATGTGGCAATGAAAAACATCACTGATTTTATAGCGTCGGTATTGATTTTCTTTGTGGTGGGTTACGCCTTTATGTTTGGCGAATCCTTCAATGGCCTTATAGGTACGAGCAATTTTTTCCTTTCTTCAGTTTCCCAAGATCTTGATTACGCCAATTTTGTATTTCAAGCGACTTTTGCCGGTACAGCCGCTACCATCATTTCGGGCGCAGTTGCTGAAAGAATGCAATTTACTTCTTATGTGATTGTCAGCGCTTTAGTTGTTGCCTTTATTTACCCGATCTCAGGACACTGGATATGGGCTGAAAACGGTTGGTTGGCTGAATTACAAATGGTGGATTTTGCGGGCTCTACTGTGGTCCATTCATTAGGTGCTTGGGTGGGATTAGCTGGTGCCATCATGCTTGGTCCTCGTATTGGCCGTTTCGACAAAAATGGTAATCCGCAAAAAATTCACGGACACAATATGGTGCTTGCGGTAGTTGGCGTACTGATTTTGTTTTTTGGCTGGTTTGGGTTTAATGGTGGCAGCACCCTCAGCGGCGATAGTTCTATTGCATTAATACTGCTGAACACCATGATTTGTGCATCAGCTGCAGGCATGAGTAGCTTTGTTGCTAGCCTTTTCACCTATAAAGGTGAGGTCCATATTGAAAAGATGCTCAATGGCATTATCGGTGGCTTAGTGGCGGTAACAGCTGGCTGCGCGGTACTTACACCAAGCGGCGCTATGTTGTTGGGAGTTACTGCAGGCATTATTGTGTTCTGTGCTGAAGAAGTTGTTCTGCGAGTATTTAAACTGGATGATCCTGTCAATGTTATCGCGGGTCATGGAATAGCAGGCGCTTGGGGGACTTTAATGTTAGCCTTCTTAGCGCCAGTAGAAAACCTGCCACTGCAAAGCAGTTGGCAACAATTTTGGGTGCAGACTCAAGGTGTTTTAGCTGTCTTTGTTTGGGGATTTTCTAGCGGTCTGGTGTTATTTTACGCGCTAAAAGTACTTAACAAATTAAGGGTATCAGAAGATGCCGAACTCATGGGTTTAAACGTACACGAGCACGGCGCTAGCTCAGGTTTGTTAGAAACCATGATTACTATGAAAAGTATTGTTGATGCCAACAATGGAAAGGGAGAGTCCGATTTGACACGTCGAGTGGAAGTCGAACCTGGCACGCAGGAGGGTGACGTCGCCTCTTTGTTTAATCAGTTGATTGAGTTGTTTCAAACAACCATTGCTGAAATTAAATACAGTGTGAAGGATATGACAAACGCATCTTTGATGATGCAAGATGTGTCTCATGGACTTAGCAAGGATGCTACAACTCAACGCCAGCATATTGCTGGTGCCACCTCGGCAATTAAAGAGCTGACGGGTACCATAGGAGAAGTGGTATCGAGTTCAGCCAACACTGCAGAAGCGACCAAGGAATCTGCAGTCAAAATCAAACAAATGCAAAAGGAAATGCAAGATTCACTGCATTCGGTCGAGCAATTATCAACCCGAATTGATAGCAGCCAATCTACCTTGGAAGAATTGTTAAAACAGAACCAATCCATAACTGGAATTTTAGAAACCATTACAAGCATTTCAGATCAAACAAACTTATTAGCCTTAAACGCTGCCATTGAGGCGGCTAGAGCAGGTGAAGTAGGAAGAGGTTTTGCGGTTGTGGCAGAAGAAGTGCGCGCACTTTCAGGTAAAACTAACCAAGCCACACAACAGATTACAGATTTAATAGCTCAGCTTTCTAAAAACTCAGAACAAGCTTCGCAGTCTATGTTGCAAAGTAAAAACGAAGCTGATGCCACTGTGCAAAGAGTATCTTTTACAGCACATAATTTGGAATCTCTGGCTGATTTTATACAACAGATTGAAGATATGTCAGTACAAGTTGCGGCGACTATGGAGCAGCAATCAGGGGTTGCTTGCCAGATAAATAGCAGTATGCAAGAGCTTGAAGTCTTGACACAAACCAATACTCAAAGAGCCAATAACGTCCAGGACACTAGCGATAAACTGAATTTTTTATCAGCCGCGCTAAACCAAAAAGTGACGGGCATGCACGTGGGCGAGGGTAGCGCTCAATTGCATTAATGTTGTGAATCAGGAAAGACTTGCGATGAAAAATAATTAGACTAGGATAGTCTAACTACTCATTATCTAAAGGATTGCTTCGACTTAATCCAATAAGTCGTGCGTTAGAAACCAATATGAACAAATTCGCAAGCCTGATATTCACCCTCAGTTTTTTACTCATCTCCTGCACTAACATTGACGCTAAGGTTCCTTCTGCGTCTAATGAAGAAAATGTTCAAGGCTTTTCGAGTCAACGATTATCCCGCATCGATGAGGTAATGCAATCTTATGTGGATGAACAAAAACTCGCGGGCAATGTCACCTTAGTTGCTCGCAATGGTGAAATCGTGCATTTTTCTGCCCATGGTCAAAGAGATCGTGAAGCTCAGCTTCCCATGACCAAAGATACCATTTTTCGAATTTATTCAATGAGTAAACCTGTTACAGCGGTAGCCGCGCTTACCTTGTGGGAACAGGGTAAATTCCATATGAATGATCCTATTGAAAAATACTTACCTGAATTGGCAAATTTAAAGGTGTATGTCAGTGGAAGCGGAGATTCTATGCAGCTGGAAGATACCCATAGGTCAATTCAAATCATCGATTTATTCCTACATACAGCGGGATTTTCTTACGGCTTTACTGGTAGCGAAGTAGATAAGCTTTATCAAGCATCTCCAATTGGTTTGGGGAAAGCTGATCCTGAGACCGTATTAGCTGAATTGGCAAAACTACCTCTCAACCATCAACCAGGTACACGATGGCATTATGGCGTTAACACAGATGTGTTGGGCTTTTTAGTCGAGAAAATAACGGGCATGAAGCTAGGCGAATACATGCAACAAGTTATTTTTGATCCTCTGGAAATGAAAGACACTGGCTTTTTTGTTAAGCCAGAAAATGTAACTCGATTTGCCGCCATCTACAATGCCGGTGAAAATGGTGAAGCCACGCCTATGCAAAACGAGCCTTTAGGTGACTTTTTAACTGATCCAGCAGTGCATAACGCTGGTGGAGGCTTAACCTCAACGGCTGGTGACTATTTAAAATTCTGCCAAATGCTTCTTAACGGTGGTGAGCTAAATGGGGTAAGGATTTTAGGTCGTAAAACAGTGGAGTATATGGCAAGTAATCATCTTCCTGAAAACCTAGTTCCCTTTGGCTCAGGCTCACCTGGCGAAGGCTACGGCTTAGCGGTATCAGTCACAGTCGACCAAGGTCAAGTGCCCTATATGAGTTCCAATGGAGATTATGGTTGGGGCGGTGCGGCGTCTACCTACTTTAGAATTGATCCAAAAGAAAACATTGTCTTAATGTCTTTCACCCAGTTTATGCCATTTGGTTATCACCCTTATCACAATGATTTTCGCAATTTGGTTTATCAAGCGCTGGTGGATTAGTGCCACTTTACATACTGGCGATGAGCAAGGTCATAGGGCTTTGCTCTGTTTTGTAATAAAATGTCCTACAGAAAAAACGATAGTATGAACATGAGTATCGCTAAGATTTGTTGGATGAGTTTTTGCATTGTCGTTTCCTAACTCGTGCCTAAGCACTAATTCCATATTTTTCCGATGGGTATGACTGTAACAAATCAATTCAGTTCAGCCATGTGGCAAAAGTCATAAAATAAACTATAAGATAGAATTCAACAAACATCTAATTTTTACAAAACCTAGGTTTTACATAATAATGCTGGAACAGGTGCAATGGAGACTTCGAATGAGTACAGAAGGCGTTAAAATCGACTATGCGTTTATTGCTGAACTTGAGGGAGGCAACGTATTAAAAGGCTATGTGCCTGACGCGCAAAATAGTCAAAGTGGCGTGACCTTAGGGATTGGATTTGATTTAGGCGCTCGCAATATTCAAGATCTAATGAAGTTGGGGCTTAACCCCAAATACCTACAGTTGCTTGGGCCCTATTTAGGACTTAAAGGCGAGCAAGCGCAAGCATACTTACAGCAGTACCCAATTGAAATTGATGAAGCATTGGCAAACGCACTGAACTCAAGCGCCAAGAGTAAGATGATTGAGCAATTGGTCGAGCGATATAATGCAGATTGTAACACCGCTTTCGTCGATATTCCTGCAAAATGGCAAACCATCATTGCTTCGGTTGAGTTCCAATATGGTTCTGTCAAGCAACGATGCCCGCGCTTTTGGCGCCATGTCACACGTCAGGATTGGCCAACCGCGGTAAAAGAATTGCGTAATTTTGGAGATAGATATCCTACTAGACGCATGAAAGAGGCTGACTACGCATTAACCCTATGAAAAAAGTCGTTGTTATTGTTTGGCTAATTTTTGTTTGCTCATGTTCAGCAACTCAACCACAAATGCAAAATAAATTACCTGAATTAGAGCTTGCGAAGGGCTTTGTAGTAAATGATTGCAACGGATACAACCTGGCTAGAGCTGCATTTAAACTACCTGATACCTATCAAAGTCAAATACTAGCTCAAGACTATTTGGCTTGTTCTCTGACGCCCAATATCCGTTTCCAACAGGATATAGCGTCTCAAGTGTTAACAACTATATTCAACAGTTCAAAACCTACTGATTTACCATTATCAATTAATCCACAACTAACGAGAAGTAATGTGTTTGCGAATAGCGGATTTGAGCTCGATGGCAATCAGTTACAGTTTCAGGCTAAAGCTCAACGTATCGAAATTATTTATAAGGGGCAGATAACGCCTATAAAACATCTGTTATGGGTTAAAGATAGGATAGATGCCGGAAACTATGTGGCTTTTTATCCGGTGTGGGGGATTTTGCAAAATGACGGGCGAATCAGTTTTTCACCCGTCTACGCAAGTGGCTATTAACCCATTATTTCATTTGTTTATGCTTGGGATGTAATTCGTCAAATTCAGGCAGTTTTTTCTGTTGTTCGGATTTTAACGCTTCCATCACATCTGGCATCTGGAACATACCACTTTGCCAAGTAGCCATATATGTAAGGCTATCATTTACGCTATGGTCCCTAGAATAATTAAGCATAGATTTGCATCCAGAAACGGCTAACGGAGAGTTAATTGCCATCTGTTTGGCCAGTTTGAATACAGCAGCAAGCATGCTCTCTTGATCAGGATAAACAGCATTGATAAAGCCATGGTCTAGTGCTTCTGCTGCAGGAAAGTTACGACCTGTATACGCAAGTTCTTTTACCAACCCTTGTGACATTAGGTGAGGTAAACGTTGCAGTGTACCGACATCTGCTGTCATCCCTATTTGAGTTTCTTTAATGGTAAAAAAGCTGTCTTGAGTGGCGTATCGGCAATCACATGCAGATATCATATCCACAGCTCCTCCCACAACAGCCCCATGAACTGCGGCTAAAACTGGGATTCTTATTTCTTCTAATGCATTAAAACTATCTTGTAGTTCCAATACCATGCGTCTTAGTCTTTCGGCTCTGCGTCCTGGTTCACCTTCAAAACTGGATTGCATGTTTTGAAATACAGATAAATCCATGCCTGCACTAAAATGCTTTCCTTGGGCAGAAATTACGATAACGCGAGCTAAGCTGTTTTCATCAATAAAGCGAACTGCTTCGGGTAATTCATGCCAGAATTCTGGAATCATTGAGTTTAGTTGTTCAGGACGAGACAGCACAATATGCGCAATCTTATCTTCAATAGAAACGGTCAGTGTGGTTAAGTTTTCAATCGGTGATGATGACATAAGAAGCAATCTCCTTTTTTGCCAAAGATGTTATATCAGTGTTAACTAGAATACGAGAAACCCCTGCTTATGTGATGTAATTAAACCGATGAATATAACCACAAAGAATGTCCGAAAACATTTTTACTAATTTAAAACGAAGCAAAACAAGGTTTTTGCTGTCCAGACAATTGTAAAAATCCATGAAAATCGTTTTGTTTAGCTTGTAACCATTGCCATCTTGAGTATAATACGCGTCCCTCCCTTATGACGCTGACGTTTCCCCACAATCGACAAACTCACAAGGGTAGTGTAACTGTAAGAATTTAAAAAGATTTTAGGGGTGTAGTTCGAATTGGTAGAACAGCGGTCTCCAAAACCGATGGTTGGGGGTTCGAGTCCCTCCACCCCTGCCAATATTTGTTGATAGTCGATAAATATCGACATATCTTAAAGGTAACACAAATGAGTGATAAGGCAGAAAAGACGTCTAATTCGTTAGACATGGTAAAATGGCCATTGGTCATAGCTATAATCGTTGCTTTGGTATACGGCTATGAAACCTATACTGATATCAGTATTTTATACAGAGCCATTGGCGCATTAGTACTGGCAGTAATTGCTTTAGGTATAGCTGCAACAACGCACAAAGGTTCTACCTTTTTAACCTTTGCTAAAGAAGCGCGTATCGAAGTGCGCAAAGTTGTTTGGCCTGAGCGTCAAGAAGCGGTTAGACTTACGCTAGTTATAATAGCAGCAACAGCAATCGTGGGCGTAGTCTTGTATCTTTTTGACATGCTAATCGTATGGGCTGTAGGACTAATCACCGGCATCGGAGCATAAAATGTCTGAAAAAAAATGGTATGTTGTTCAAGCATTTTCCCAATATGAATCAAGGGTTAAAAAGACCTTAGAAGAATATATAAAAATGCATGGCATGGAAGAATATTTCGGTGAAATTTTAGTACCTACCGAAGAAGTTGTTGAAATGCGTGCCGGTCAAAAACGTAAATCAGAGCGTAAATTTTTCCCTGGTTATGTGCTAGTCGAAATGGAAATGAATGAAGATTCTTGGCACTTAGTTAAGAGCATCCCTCGTGTACTAGGTTTCATTGGTGGAACTTCTGACAGACCTATGCCAATTTCAAAGCGCGAAGCAGATGCTATTTTGAATCGCTTAGAAGAATCTGTAGACAAGCCAAAACCAAAAACTTTGTTCGAGCCGGGCGAAGTGGTTCGTGTTACCGATGGTCCATTTGCTGACTTCAACGGTGTTGTAGAAGAAGTAGATTACGAGAAAAGCAGACTTAAAGTATCTGTACTTATTTTCGGTCGTTCAACACCTGTTGAGCTTGAATTTAGTCAGGTTGAAAAAGGGTAATAACTCCCAACATAGATAGTTGACTGTCATCAACACAATCTGAGTTAACCCTTAAAAAATCCAGTGCTTAGTCACTGGATTTTTTTTTGTTGTATTTTTAACCTGCCGTGAAGTAAATTAGTTCGCACAACTACAGTTAAGCCAATGGAATTGAAATGATCAAAATATATGGAGATATGCAATCTGGGAACTGCTATAAAGTCGCCTTGCTGTGCGCGTTCTTGGATGTCCCACATGAGTGGATTCACACCGACATTTTAAAAGGCCAAACCCAAAGTCTTGAATTTGAAAAGCTTAATCCAAATAAGAAAATTCCTTTAATTGTGTTGGAAGATAACCAGACGCTTTGGGAGTCAAATGCCATCTTAAATTATCTAGCCGAAGGCACTGATTTCTTACCTGAGAGCACTTTAGATAGAGCTAGAGTTCTACAGTGGCAGTTCTTTGAACAATATAGCCACGAGCCTTTCATTGCGGTAGCTCGTTATATTAATGTGTATTTAGGAATGCCTGATGATCGCAAACAAGAGTTCGAAATGAAACAAGCGGGTGGCAACAAAGCTTTATCTGTTATGGAGCAACATTTAAAAGAAAATCAGTACTTTGTAGGAGACAGTTTAACAATCGCAGATATAAGCCTGTTTGCTTACACTCATGTAGCACATGAAGGTGGATTTGACCTTGGGTTATATCCAGCCATACAGCAGTGGATTGATAAAATTAAAGCAGATCCTAAATTTATTCCTATGTCGTAGGGTTAGTTAGTACTCATTAAGGTATTAAGGTAAAAACACCCAATCGATTATCATTTTAACAACCGATTGGGCAGGTCTCTGAATTAGACTTCTTCTGGACTTCTATCGTCCACTAATCCTTTATCCAACATAACTGACTGTATTTCCGATACACTGCTTGGATCGTCAATGGTAGATGGCACAGAATATTCCTGTCCGGAAGCTATTTGACGAAGAAGTTTTCGCAGTATTTTACCTGAACGGGTTTTGGGTAAACGGGGAACGACTATAGTGCGTTTTAAACAAGCCAATGGCCCTATTTTTTCGCGTACCATGGCAACCAGCTCTGCTTGAAGTTGCTCCTCATCAATGTCTACTCCATCTTTTAACAAGGTCAGGCCTACTGGAACTTGCCCTTTGAGCTTATCTGCAACGCCAATAACGCTGCATTCAGCTACTGCTTCATGAGATGCCAAGACTTCTTCCATTTCACCCGTCGATAAGCGGTGACCTGCTACGTTGATTACATCGTCAGTTCGACCCATGATGAACAAGTAACCTTCTTCATCCACATAACCGCCATCGCCACTGCAATAATAGCCGGGATATTCAGATAAATAGCCTTGTTTAAAGCGTTCAAAGTTACCCCAAATCGTGGGTAAACAAGAGGGAGGGAGCGGTAATTCAATGGCAATAGTACCTTGGGTGTTGGCGGGAAGTTCATTCCCGAGTGAATCAAGAATTTTGACATTAAATCCTGGTACGGGCACTGTTGAAGACCCTGCTTTGGTCGGCAATGTGCCCAAGCCAACTGGATTAGCACAGATTGCCCAACCAGTTTCGGTTTGCCACCAATGATCAACTACTGGCTTACCGGTTTTTTCAACTGTCCAATGATAAGTCGGCGGATCTAAACGTTCGCCTGCCATAAAGATAGTTTCAAGGGCACTCAAGTCGTAATCGCCAATGAGCTTACCATCTGGATCTTCTTTGCGAATTGCTCTAAATGCAGTAGGTGCCGCAAAAAGTGCTTTGACTTTGTACTCTTCAGCAACTCGCCAGAAGCCACCTGCATCTGGCGTACGAACAGGCTTACCTTCGTAAACTATAGTAGTGCAACCGTAAATTAAGGGACCATAGACAATATAAGAATGTCCTACAACCCAACCAACGTCAGATGCTGCCCAAAAAACATCTCCTGGTTGCATACCATAAATAGTGCTCATGGAGTAATTTAGCGCGACGGCATGACCACCATTATCACGAACAACCCCTTTTGGCTTACCTGTGGTGCCAGAGGTATACAAAATATATAAAGGATCGGTTGCTTTCACTGCTGTGCAGCCAGCGGGTTCGCTAGAATCTACAAGGGTATTGTAATCGACATCACGACCTTCGACCATTGATGCTTGGCATTGCTCTCGTTGCAATAACACTACACTCGACGGCTTGTATTCTGCCAATTCTATTGCTTCATCAACCATGGGTTTATATTGAATAACGCGTTCAATTTCGATACCACAAGAAGCTGTCACTACTACCTTGGGTTGGGCATCATCAATTCGTATCGCGAGTTCATGAGCACTAAAGCCACCAAATACCACTGAATGAATAGCGCCCAAGCGCGCCACAGCTAACATTGCAATAACGGCCTGTGGAATCATCGGCATGTAAATGACAACTCTGTCACCCTTTTTCACACCCAAAGAAGCTAAACCACCGGCGAATTTAGACACCGCCTCTTGTAATTCCTTGTAACTGATTTTTTGCTTAGTATTGGTGACAGGAGAATCGTAAATAATGGCCGTTTGATCGCCTTTACCTTGGTCAACGTGATAATCCACTGCTAGATAACAAGTATTTAATTCACCGTCGACAAACCATCGGCCAATACCATTCTCGTCGTTTTGCAAGATTGTATCTGGTGCCTTATACCAAGCAAGCTTCTCTGCCTGCTCGCGCCAAAACGCTTCTGGGTTATTTACTGCATTTCCATATTCTTGTTGATAGCTCATATTAACCTCATGGTGAATTCACTTCGTTTGCTGTAAGCAACGATAGCGCAAAAGGGCATCTAATTTGATAAGACTTCGGGCTTACATCTGGCGATTTTTGACATTTTGGTTTTATACTTAAGTATGCAATTTAATCCTATTAAATGTTTTTTAATAATTTATACTTAAGTAGAGATGCGAAAACTAGAATTTCGAGCGGCTACCATGTTGGGTGATTATGCACATAGAAAACAAATGCAGTTTTCTTTGCGTAAGTTAATTGTATTGACCTGCATATTACTATTTTCGACGGTCATTGTAGCGCAGTCAGAAAATGATCCCTTAGTGGTTATTAACCATGTTGATAGCCCTCTCAAAACCTTGACAAAAAAACAGGTTGTCGATATCTACATGGGACGAGCCATACAGCTTCCCACTAACGAGCGGGTTTTGGCACTGGATTATGAAGATTCAGAGAATTTACGAGAAGCCTTTTATCTGCAACTTATTGGTATGAACACGAAGCGCGTAAATGCTTATTGGTCAAGATTGCTTTTTTCAGGCAGAGCGCTCCCCCCAAGTCGCGTGGTTGATTTAAACAGCGCAAGCGAACTATTAACGGCGAATTTAAATGCCATTGCTTTTACTCGAAAATCCGACCTGCCAAAAGGATTTAAAGTGTTATTTGAGTTTGAGAATGAGAAGGTGAATTGAGATGCCTAGATTTCTTATTTTCTTCGTTTTAATGAGCATAAGTTGCCTGACGAATGGTAACGAGAAGTTACGAATTGACGGCTTTGCCACCCTAGCATTAACCCACATTGACGATTCAGATGTAAAGTTTAGAGCCTCATTGACCAACACTGGCCGCTCTTCTACTAGTTTCTTACCCGATTCTGTAATCGGCGTGCAAGCGCAATATAGCTTCAACGATAAATTTGAAGCTGTTATTCAAGGGTCGTTTACTGACAAGTCATATCAACATTTGTCAACTTACATCAATATGGCATTTTTGCGCTATCGAGTGAATAACGCCTGGTCTGTTAGAGCGGGTCGACTAAACACCAAGCTCTATATGCTTTCAGAATATCGGGATGCAAATTATGCTTATTTATGGGCTAGACCTCCGATAGAAATGTATGGTGCAGCGACCAGCTCATCTAAAGTCGATGGCGTTGAAGTGACCTTTGCTGACGATGTTCAAGGTGGGCATATAACTGCGTCGCTCGCATATGGCTATACTCCTGTAAGGATGGACGGTCAGTCAGGTGAATTTAAATTAGACTTTACTGAGGCTTTGTTTTTAAGTCTGGAGCAACAGTTTCTATATTGGAGATTTAGTTTATCTGCTGCAACGGGTGTTATGGACAACTATGAATTTCCAAATTTTGATAGTTTTATAGCAAATCTAAACGCTATTCCTACAGAGTTTTTCCCCCAAGGAAAAATCATTGCAGATTACTTTGATCCTGAAAACAAGCGAGCAAACTACCTCAGTGTTGGTGCAGCATTTGACGATGGAGAATGGATATTTCAAACAGAACTTGCATTCTATCGTGCAAATTGGAGTAGTTTGGCGGATGCTAAATTTGGCTACATATCGCTTGGGAAACATATCCAGAGTTTTACCCCTTACATTATGTTGGCATTCAACGAACCTGAAGAGGATTATGAGATCTATCCGTTACCAGACGTTTCTCAACTTCCACCGCCTTTAAATTTCGCAATTCCGGCGTTGCTCAATACAACGAATAACTCAACTGTTAATACTGCTATCGACCAAACTTCAATCGGCTTAGGTCTGCGCTGGGATATGGCAGAAAAGTGGTGTCTTAAAGTGCAAGTGAATCGATATAAAATTGATTTTCCTGGTTCAGGATTGTTTGGCAATAACGCAATTCTTGGGCAAACTCAATCCCGAACCACCAATGTATATCATCTTAGTGTGAGTACTGTTTTTTAAGCTTATGAGAAATTGGAATCAGTTTATCAATGTCCGAATTTCCTTGGTGATAGCGTCACTGAGTATATTGCTGGTGACAGTCACCGCGGTGTTAGGATATTACTACAAACTAAATCAGCAGAATTTAGCCAATCGCCATGTAATTGAACAGATAGGAGCAAGTGTCGAGAGGACTGCCGCGATATCAGCATATTTAAATGACGAAGATTTGGCGTTAGAAATAGTCAATGGACTTGTGTTAAACGATTTAATCAAAGGGGTAATACTGACAGGCGATGATGATTTACTCGTTAAAACTGGAGATATTTCGAGCAAAAAAAGTATAGTGGTTGAATTAAATGATCCCTTTAGCCCAGAAATTAACGTAGGCGTGTTACAAATATTCCCCGATGACGCCTTAATCGTTAAAAATGCGCGCAAAGATAGCTTTGAAAACGCTGTCCTGTTTACCATTGTAAGTTTGTTTATAGCTGCAAGTGTTGGCGTAGTAGTACATTTGCAATTAACTTCGCCTTTGCGTCGTCTGACTACCAAATTCGAAAAGCAAAGTGATTTAAGTCCCGAGCGTTTAAAGCCTATTGATATCGCCTATCCAAGACAAGACGAATTGGGGCAAATGATAAAAGGTATTAATGTCTTAGTTAGTACAGTTCAGGCGCAGTTTTCTACCGAGCAGCAATTGAGGCAACATTATGAAAAACTGCAACATCACTTTAAGTTAATTTTCGAACAGGCTAGCGCTGGCATTGGGATTATTGATGGTAACAATAAGTTGATAACAAAAAATCCGGCATTTGAGCAGCTATGTCCTAGTTTGAAAACCTCGACTGAGTTTTTGTCTATATTCGAAGATAACAGTCACCTGCTATCGCACCTAGAACATTTGCGTCAAAGTCACTCGAATCAGCAAGTGGCTATAGATCTCTCCTTAATTGTTGATGGTAATACCAGAGTGTTGCATTGCCTATTCGCCAGAATATCAGGCGAGCGTTCAGTGATGCGAAATAAGCATGATGTGCTTATTGAAGTCATTGCCCACGATATTACAGAGAGAATAGATAGAGAAAAGCGAATAAAATTTGAAGCTGACCATGATTTATTAACAGGCCTTAACAATAGACGCGCTTTTCTAAGAAAAATGGCCGAAAGGCTGGATGGACATAAAGCTGGACGACATCAAAATAATTTTGCTTTACTGATGATAGATTTAGATAAATTTAAACCTGTGAATGACACCTATGGCCACGAGGCGGGTGATAAAGTTTTACGCCATGTAGGAGAGATTATAACCACTAGTTTTGAATCCTATAATTCGGTCTGTTGTCGATGGGGTGGGGATGAATTCATAATAGGTTTTGAAATTGCCGCTGATGATGAAAGACTCGCGACCATTTGTAAGCGCCTTATCCATAACATTAGTCAGCCTTTAACTGTTGCTAGTGAAACTCAAGTAACCATTGGTGCAAGTATTGGCGTGGTGCATAGTGCGGATTTTGATTTAGACATACAAGGCTTAATGAACGAAGCCGATAAAACCATGTACGAAGTAAAAGAAAAAAGCCGAGGCGATTTCCTGATTGCCAAACCGGACAAATCAGCATAGACAAATTACTTAAATTACCTGTAATAAAGTATTGCATTGTTCATTTTAAAAGCATATAATTTGCGCCCTTTTTTATGCGAGGGAAGCCGTTTGAGTAAGTATTCTCTTTACTTACAAGGCGCTTGACCCATTTAATAGAGAGCAACCATTATGGCGAAGAAAGTTACTGGCTTAATTAAGCTACAAGTAGGTGCGGGTTCAGCAAACCCAAGCCCACCAGTTGGTCCTGCATTAGGTCAACATGGTGTAAATATCATGGAATTCTGTAAAGCATTCAACGCAAAAACAGAATCATTGGAGAAAGGCGCTCCAACACCAGTAGTTATTACTGTGTATGAAGATCGTTCTTTTACATTTGAAACAAAAACACCACCTGCATCTTACTTATTGAAGAAAGCAGCAGGTATTAAGAGTGGTTCAGGCCGTCCTAACACTGAAAAAGTGGGTAAAGTGAATCGTGCGCAATTAGAAGAAATTGCGAAAACGAAAGAGCCTGATTTAACAGCAGCCGATATGGATGCCGCAGTACGAACCATCGCTGGTTCTGCGCGTTCAATGGGCTTGAATGTAGAGGACTAAGACAATGGCAAAATTATCTAAGCGTTTACGCGCTATTCGTGAAAAAGTTGATCCGGTAAAAGAGTATCAATTTGATGAAGCCGTTGCTCTTCTAAAAGAATTTGCAACTGCTAAGTTTCCTGAAAGCATCGATGTTTCAGTAAACCTTGGCATTGATGCTCGTAAATCTGACCAAAACGTTCGTGGTGCAACTGTACTACCAAACGGTACTGGTAAAGATGTACGTGTAGCTGTATTTACTCAAGGCGCTAACGCTGAAGCAGCTAAAGAAGCTGGTGCTGATATCGTAGGTATGGAAGATCTTGCTGAGCAAGTGAAAAAAGGCGAAATGAACTTTGACGTTGTAGTTGCTAGCCCAGACGCAATGCGTGTTGTTGGTCAACTAGGTCAAATCTTAGGTCCACGTGGACTTATGCCAAACCCTAAAACCGGTACAGTAACGCCAGACGTTGCTACTGCAGTTAAAAATGCAAAAGCTGGTCAGGTTAGATACCGTAACGATAAGAACGGTATCATTCACGCTAGCATCGGTAAAATAGCGTTTGAACCGCAACAAATTAAAGAAAATCTTGAAGCGCTTTTAGAAGCATTAAGAAAGGCTAAGCCTTCTTCTGCTAAAGGTACTTACTTCAAGAAAATTAGCTTAAGCACCACTATGGGTGCTGGTATTTCGGTAGACCAAAGCTCTATCAGCTAATACCAAAGCTAACTCTGAAAAGGCTATGGGTTGGAGTGGATACGCAATATGTATCGACTCCCGTCCAAGACCGCAGGTGTGCGTCAGCTAGAGAGGTCAGAGAACTCTAGCATCCAATGACAAACTTAATTGATGCCTGCGCAGACGGTGGTTTCAGCTCAGACTCTCTGGGAAATGAACACCGTAGAGCGGTACCAGATTTGTCTGGTATCAATCTGTAAACCCTGATGAAAGCTAGTTGTTTAGGTGGACATCAGATTTTAAGAGGTGAACTCAGTGGCATTAGGTTTAGCAGCAAAGAAAGAGATCGTCGCGGAAGTGACCGATGTAGCATCTCGCGCTCTATCCGTTGCCGTCGCTGAATACCGTGGTATGGAAGTAGGTGAGCTAACCGAACTTCGTGTTAAAGCTCGTGAGCAAGGCGTTTACTTAAAAGTAATTCGTAACACTCTTGCAAAACGTGCTTTATCAGAAAGTAAGTTTGCTGACTTAGACAGTGCGTTAACTGGACCACTTATTTACGGATTTTCACTAGATGCACCTGGTGGTGCAGCGCGTCTTTTCAAAGACTACGTGAAAACCAACAATAAGTTGAAAGTGACAGCGTTATCTATTGGTAGTGGTTTATTGGGTCCAGACAAACTGGACGCAGTTGCTTCTCTACCAACAAGAGACGAAGCATTGGCGAAACTACTTGCTACCTTCAAAGCACCGGTTGGCAAGTTCGTTCAGACAATCAACGAAGTACCTACCAAGTTTGTGCGTGTATTGGCAGCGATCAAAGATCAAAAATAGTTTTGGTCTTGGCAATTTTATTGATATTTTAACATTATACCCAGGAGTTTAGAGAAATGGCTCTATCCAAAGAAGATATTTTAAACGCAATCGCAGAAATGCCTGTGATGGAATTAGTTGAACTGATCGAAGCAGCAGAAGAGAAGTTCGGCGTAGAAGCTACTGCAGCAGTTGCTGTAGCAGCAGGTCCAGCAGCAGCAGCTGAAGCAGCTGAAGAGAAGACAGAATTCGACGTAGTTCTTACTTCTTTCGGTGCTAACAAAGTTGCAGTAATCAAAGCTGTACGTGGTGCTACTGGTCTTGGCTTGAAAGAAGCTAAAGAAGTAGTAGAATCTGCACCTAAGGCAATCAAAGAAGGCGTTGCTAAAGAAGAAGCAGAAGAACTGAAGAAGCAGCTTGAAGAAGCTGGTGCTGAAGTTGAAATTAAGTAATTAATTGATTTTAATTGCTAGCCTATTATAGGCTTAGGCTGATGGTTTTTAACCATCAGCCTTTTTGCGCTATATCTATTGCAAAAAATTTGCCCTTTATTTCAATAGATTTTTGCGCGGGGAAAGCGTTAAGTTTTGAATTCTTACAGTTTTATCGGCTGTTTTGGTTTATGCTTGAGCTGGCACCCAAAAAGTAAAGGGTACAGGAAGTTTGTTACGCATTTATTATTGTCGTTGTGTAGCAGGTCGGGTCTAAAATCAGTCGGCTGAGGAACCCATGGTTTACTCTTATAGTGAAAAAAAACGTATCCGTAAGGATTTTGGCAAGCGCCCACAGGTATTGGAAATTCCATACCTCCTATCAATACAATTAGATTCATTTAAAAAATTCATTGATCAAGATCCTGATGGTCAGTATGGCCTAGAATCAGCATTTAGATCAGTATTTCCAATTAAGAGTTATTCTGGAAGCTCTGAACTTCAGTATGTCTCGTATCGATTGGGTGAACCTACGTTTGACGTTAAAGAATGTCAAATCCGTGGTGTAACCTTTTCTGCGCCATTGCGCGTCAAATTAAGATTAGTCTTATTTGATAAAGAAGCTGCGCCTGGCACAGTAAAAGATATTAAAGAGCAAGAAGTTTATATGGGTGAAATCCCATTGATGACAGAAAACGGCACTTTTGTTATTAACGGTACTGAGCGTGTAATCGTTTCTCAGTTACACCGTTCGCCTGGCGTTTTCTTTGATCACGATAAAGGTAAGACTCACAGTTCTGGTAAAGTGCTTTATAACGCACGTGTTATTCCTTACCGTGGCTCTTGGTTAGACTTTGAATTCGATCCTAAAGACAACCTATTTGTACGTATAGACCGTCGTAGAAAATTACCTGCGACTATCATTTTACGTGCCCTTGAAATGAGCACCGAAGAAATCCTAAATCTTTTCTTCGAAAAAGTATCTGTTCGCATAGACGAAGACAACTTCCTAATGGACGTTGTAGCCGATCGTTTACGTGGTGAAACTGCTCAATTCGACATTCTTGATAACGAAGGCAATGTTATCGTAGAAGAAGGCCGAAGAATTTCAGCTCGTCACACCCGCGCATTGCAAAAAGCAAAAGTATCTGAGTTAGTAGTACCTGCTGAATATTTGGTAGGCAAAGTATTAGCTACTAACCATGTAAACGAAGATACTGGTGAAGTCATTGCAAACGCAAACGACGAGTTAACACTAGAAATTTTAGAAGCGTTGAGAAATGCAGGTATCAATGAATTTGAAACTCTGTACATCAATGAACTTGATCACGGGTCGTACATCTCTGACACTATCCGCATTGATCCCTCTAGCAACCGTTTAGAAGCATTGGTAGAAATCTACCGCATGATGCGTCCTGGTGAACCACCAACAAAAGACGCAGCAGAAAACTTATTTGACAACTTGTTCTTCTCTGACGAGCGTTATGACTTATCAGCTGTAGGTCGCATGAAGTTCAACCGCCGTTTAGGTCGTCAAGATACCACGGGCGCTGGTACTCTAGATAAAGACGACATAGTTGCGGTAATGCAACAACTCATCACTATTCGTGATGGTAAAGACGAAGTTGATGATATCGACCACTTAGGTAACCGTCGTATTCGTAGCGTAGGTGAAATGGCTGAAAACCAATTCCGTGTTGGTTTAGTGCGTGTTGAACGTGCAGTTAAAGAGCGTTTGTCATTAGGTGATCTTGATAACGTAATGCCACAAGATCTTATTAACGCTAAGCCTATTTCAGCAGCGGTTAAAGAGTTTTTTGGTTCAAGCCAGTTGTCACAGTTCATGGACCAAAACAACCCGTTATCAGAAGTTACGCACAAACGTCGTATTTCTGCACTAGGCCCAGGCGGTCTAACGCGTGAACGTGCGGGATTTGAAGTACGTGACGTACACCCAACGCACTACGGTCGTGTTTGTCCAATTGAAACCCCTGAAGGTCCAAACATCGGTTTGATCAACTCTTTGGCAAGTTTCGCGCGAACTAACGATTTTGGTTTCTTAGAAACGCCATACCGTAAGATTGTTGACGGTGTAGTGACTGACGATATCGAATATTTATCAGCAATCGAAGAAGGTCAATATGCAATCGCCCAGGCGAACGTTGAACTTGACGCTGAAAGTCGCTTAGTAGAAGACTTGATTCCTTGTCGTCTACGTGGTGAAACAACCTTAGTGCAACGTGAAGATATCGCGTTCATGGACGTTTCAGCACAGCAAATCGTATCAATCGCTGCAAGTATTATCCCATTCCTAGAGCACGATGACGCAAACCGTGCATTGATGGGATCAAACATGCAACGTCAAGCTGTTCCTACATTACGTGCTGATAAGCCGCTTGTAGGTACTGGTATGGAAAAAACCGTTGCTGTTGACTCAGGTGTTACTGTAGTTGCTAAGCGCGGTGGTATAGTTGATTATGTAGACGCAAGCCGTATCGTTATTAAAGTTAACGAAAACGAAATGGTACCTGGTGAAGCGGGTATCGATATCTACAACCTAACTAAGTACACTCGTTCAAACCAGAACACTTGTATTAACCAACGTCCTACTTGTAACGTTGGCGAACCAATTGTTGCCGGTGATGTATTAGCAGACGGTCCTTCTACCGATTTAGGTGAGTTAGCACTAGGCCAAAACATGCGCATCGCGTTCATGCCTTGGAATGGTTATAACTTCGAAGACTCGATTCTAATTTCAGAGCGTGTTGCTCAACAAGATAGATTTACCACTATCCACATTCAAGAACTAAGCTGTATCGCTCGTGATACTAAATTAGGTCCTGAAGAAATCAGTTCAGATATCCCTAACGTTGGTGAGTCTGCATTGAGTAAGTTGGATGAATCTGGTGTTGTTTATATTGGTGCTGAAGTTAAAGGCGGCGATATCCTTGTAGGTAAAGTTACACCTAAAGGTGAAACTCAGTTAACACCAGAAGAAAAATTATTGAGAGCCATTTTTGGTGAGAAAGCATCTGATGTTAAAGATACGTCTTTACGTGTACCTAACAGTGTTTCTGGTACTGTAATCGACGTGCAGATCTTTACTCGTGACGGTGTTGAAAAAGACCAGCGTGCACTAGAAATCGAAGACATGCAGTTACGTCAGGTTAAGAAAGACCTTGGCGATGAATTCGGTATTCTTGCTGATGGTATCTTCGCTCGCGCAAGAGATTTGTTAATCAAGTCTGGTATTCCAGATACTAAATTATCTGAAACACCGCGTGAAAAATGGTTCGATATTGTGCTCAAAGATGAAGATGCACAATCAGACTTAGATCAAGCTGCTGAACAATACAGCGAAATTAAGAACGATTTCGATAAGAAGTTTGAAATCAAGCGTCGCAAGATCACTCAAGGTGATGACTTAGCGCCTGGCGTTCTTAAGATTGTAAAAGTATATCTAGCAGTTAAACGTAGTATTCAGCCTGGTGATAAAATGGCCGGTCGTCACGGTAACAAAGGTGTTATCTCGACAATTCAGCCAGTAGAAGATATGCCACATGATGCTGAAGGAACTCCGGTTGATATCGTACTCAACCCACTAGGTGTACCTTCTCGTATGAACATTGGTCAGATTCTTGAAACTCACTTAGGTATGGCTGCTCACGGTCTAGGTGTAAAAATTGACCGCATGATTAAAGAAGCCCAAGAAGCAGCTAAGGTACGTGATTTCTTAAAACAGGTTTATACCTTAGGTGAATCGCGTCAAGAAGTTGATTTAGACAGCTTCAGTGATGACGAAATCATGCGTTTGGCAGACAACCTTCGTGGTGGTGTGCCAATTGCAACACCTGTATTTGACGGTGCGCGCGAGTCAGAAATCAAAGAGATGTTGAAACTTGCTGACATTCCAGAGTCAGGACAAATTACCTTGTTTGACGGCCGAACTGGTCGTGCATTCGAGCGTCCTGTTACTGTAGGTTACATGTACATGTTGAAACTTAACCACTTGGTTGATGACAAGATGCACGCTCGTTCAACAGGCTCTTACAGCCTTGTTACCCAACAACCACTGGGCGGTAAAGCACAGTTTGGTGGTCAGCGCTTCGGTGAGATGGAAGTGTGGGCGCTTGAAGCTTACGGCGCAGCTTACACGCTTCAAGAAATGCTTACAGTTAAGTCTGACGATGTGAACGGCCGTACTAAGATGTATAAGAACATCGTTGACGGCGACCACAGAATGGAACCTGGCATGCCAGAATCCTTCAACGTATTGTTGAAAGAAATCCGTTCATTGGGTATCAACATCGAGCTTGAAGAAAACTAAGCAAGCGTTAGCGCTAAATTACAGGTTGGCCCGGCATTGGCCGGGTCGGATTAAAGACTCCGCTGGAGAGAAATGTGAAAGACTTATTAAAGTTTATTAAACAGCAAAATAAGACCGAAGAATTCGATAATATTAAGATCGGTCTTTCATCACCGGATATGGTCCGTTCGTGGTCATACGGTGAGGTCAAAAAACCTGAAACCATCAACTACCGTACGTTCAAACCTGAGCGTGATGGTCTTTTCTGTGCTCGTATATTCGGCCCAGTAAAAGATTACGAGTGTTTATGTGGTAAATACAAACGCCTTAAGCACCGTGGTGTTATTTGTGAAAAATGTGGTGTAGAAGTAACCCTAACTAAAGTACGTCGTGAGCGTATGGGTCACATCGAATTAGCATCACCTGTTGCCCACATCTGGTTCCTAAAATCACTTCCGTCTCGCATCGGTTTGATGTTAGACATGACGTTACGTGACATTGAGCGCGTATTGTACTTTGAAAGCTATGTTGTAACTGAACCTGGTATGACTGACCTTGTTCAAGGACAATTGCTTAACGAAGAAGAATATTTAGATTCGTTAGAAGAACATGGCGATGATTTCGACGCGAAAATGGGTGCAGAAGCAGTATTTGAATTGCTAAAAGCCCTAGACGTTGATTCTGACGTAGCATCAATGCGTGAAGAGTTACCCAGTGTAACTTCTGAAACTAAGCGTAAGAAAATCACTAAGCGTCTTAAGTTATTAGAATCATTCCAGCAATCAGGTAACAAGCCTGAGTGGATGATTTTAACTGTATTGCCAGTACTTCCACCTGAACTACGTCCATTAGTGCCGTTAGACGGTGGTCGTTTTGCGACTTCTGACTTGAACGATTTATATCGTCGTGTAATTAACCGTAACAACCGTTTGAAGCGTCTTCTAGACTTGGCTGCACCTGACATTATCGTACGTAACGAAAAGCGTATGCTTCAGGAAGCGGTTGATGCTCTATTAGATAACGGTCGTCGTGGTCGTGCTATTACTGGTTCAAACAAGCGTCCGCTTAAATCACTTGCCGATATGATCAAAGGTAAGCAAGGTCGTTTCCGTCAGAACCTTCTTGGTAAGCGTGTTGACTATTCAGGTCGTTCGGTAATTACCGTTGGTCCTACACTGAAACTGCATCAGTGTGGTCTACCTAAGAAAATGGCTCTTGAGTTATTCAAGCCATTTATCTATGGCAAATTAGAAGGTCGTGGTCTAGCTACTACGATTAAAGCTGCGAAGAAGTTAGTTGAGCGCGAAGCACCGGAAGTTTGGGACGTTTTAGATGACGTTATCCGTGAGCATCCGGTACTACTTAACCGTGCACCTACGCTTCACAGACTTGGTATCCAAGCATTTGAGCCTACCTTAATCGAAGGTAAAGCGATTCAGTTGCACCCACTAGTGTGTGCGGCTTATAACGCTGACTTCGACGGTGACCAAATGGCGGTTCACGTACCATTGACTATCGAAGCACAGCTTGAAGCTCGTGCATTGATGATGTCAACTAACAACATTTTATCACCAGCAAACGGTGAACCTATCATCGTACCTTCACAGGACGTTGTACTAGGTCTTTATTACCTAACCCGTGATCGCATCAATGCCAAAGGTGAAGGCATGGTGTTCTCTTGCCCGAACGAAGCTGAAAAAGCTTACCGTACGGATCAAGCAGAGTTACACGCACGCGTTAAAGTTCGTTTGACTACTTATGAAGTCAACGAAGACGGTGAAAAAATTGCTAACACTGGGATAGTTGAAACTACTGTTGGTCGTGCCATTTTCTCATTGGTATTACCAAAAGGCTTGCCTTTCGAATTGATCAACCAAGCAATGGGTAAAAAGCAGATTTCAAGACTATTGAACGCTTGTTACCGTACTCTTGGTCTGAAAGATACAGTTATTGCAGCTGACCAAATCATGTATTCTGGTTTCCATTACGCAATGATTGCTGGTGCTTCTGTAGGGATTGACGACATGGTTATCCCAGAAGCTAAGAAAGAAATCATCGACCAAGCAGAAGCTGAAGTTGTTGAAATTCAGGAACAGTTCCAATCAGGTCTTGTAACTGCCGGTGAGCGTTACAACAAAGTTATCGATATCTGGTCAACAGCTAACGATAACGTAGCAAAAGCTATGATGGACAACTTGAAATCTGAAACTGTTATTAACCGTGACGGTGAAGAAGAAGAACAGCAAAGCTTTAACTCTGTTTACATGATGGCTGACTCTGGTGCTCGTGGTAGCCCGGCGCAGATTCGCCAGTTAGCAGGTATGCGTGGTCTAATGGCTAAGCCAGATGGCTCAATCATCGAAACCCCAATTACGGCTAACTTCCGTGAAGGTCTAAACGTACTTCAGTACTTTATTTCTACTCACGGTGCTCGTAAAGGTCTAGCGGATACGGCGCTTAAAACAGCCAACTCAGGTTACTTAACTCGTCGTTTGGTTGACGTTGCACAAGACTTGGTAATCACCAATGTAGATTGTGGTACTTTCGAAGGTGTTGAAATGACACCATTAATCGAAGGTGGTGACGTTGTTGAACCATTACGCGAGCGTGTACTAGGTCGTACTGTTTGTGAAGACGTATTGAAACCTGGTACTGATGAAGTATTAGTTGAACGTAACGTGATCCTTGACGAAAAACTGGTTGATCTTCTAGAAGAAAACAGTGTCGATAAAGTAAAAGTACGTTCTGTAATCACTTGTGATAACGACTACGGCGTTTGTGCAAGCTGTTACGGTCGTGACCTAGCACGTGGTCACAGAGTCGGTATCGGTGAAGCTGTGGGTGTTATCGCTGCTCAGTCAATCGGTGAGCCTGGTACACAGTTAACCATGCGTACATTCCACATCGGTGGTGCGGCATCAAGAGCTTCAGCAGAAAACAGCGTACAGGTGAAAACCACTGGTACATTGAAACTGCACAACGAGAAGTTCGTTCGTAACACTGACGGAAAAGTGGTTATCGTTTCTCGTTCGACTGAAATCACTATTATCGATGACCAAGGTCGTGAGAAAGAAAGATATAAAGTACCTTACGGTGCAATCTTAACAGTAGATAATGGCGCTTCAGTTACTGCTGGTGAAGTAGTTGCTAACTGGGATCCGCACAGTCACCCAATCGTGACCGAGCGTCCATCTAAGATTACTTTCGCGGATATCGACGATGGTAACACTGAAACACAAACAGACGAATTAACGGGTCTAACGCGTATCGTTGTTAAAGATTTATCTAAGGCTAACGTAAAAGAGCCTAAGTTAATTCTTGAAAGCGATAACGGCGCATTACAAGAAATTCGTTTACCAGCGTTTACCACTATCGAAGCTACAGATGGCATGATGGCTAACGAAGGTGATGTATTAGCACGTATTCCTCAAGAGAGTTCGAAAACACGTGACATTACCGGTGGTCTTCCACGCGTTGCTGACTTGTTCGAAGCACGTAAGCCTAAAGAACCCGCTATCTTGGCCGAAATTTCAGGTACCATTGGTTTCGGTAAAGAAACTAAAGGTAAGCGTCGTTTAACCATCACACCTAAAGATGAAAGCGCAGCACGTCATGTTAGCTTGAACTCTAACGGTGCGTACGAAGAGATGATTCCTAAGTGGCGTCAACTTAACGTGTTCGAAGGTGAAAGCGTTGAAAAAGGTGAAGTTATCTCTGACGGTCCAGAGTCACCACATGACATCTTAAGACTTCGTGGCGTAAGTGCAGTATCTAACTACATTGTAAACGAAGTACAAGAAGTTTACCGTTTACAAGGTGTTAAGATTAACGATAAGCACATCGAAGTTGTCATTCGTCAGATGCTTCGTAAGTGTATCATCGTTAATCCAGGTGACAGCTTGTTCCTAGAAGGTGAACAAGTTGAAGTGTCTAACGTGAAAATCGCTAACCGCGAATTGGAAAAACAAGGCAAGATCGGCGCAACGTACGAAATTCAGTTGCTCGGTATTACTAAAGCGTCTCTATCAACAGAGTCCTTTATTTCTGCTGCGTCATTCCAAGAAACAACACGTGTACTTACCGAAGCTGCAGTTCAAGGTAAAGAAGACGACTTACGTGGACTCAAAGAAAACGTTATCGTTGGTCGCTTGATTCCGGCAGGTACTGGTTTTGCGTATCACCAGTCACGTGCTGAGCGTAAGCATGCTGCCTTGCAAGAAGAGCTTTCTGTTTCTGCTGAAGAAGCACAAGCACAACTTGCTGAAGCACTTAATGCTGAAAGCGAAAGCGGCGACGAAGAATAAGATTTTACTTAGTACATAAGTTAATCAATTCAATGAAAGCCCATCAATGAAAATTGATGGGCTTTTTTATTTGTTAAAGCAATCACCTCTAATGTTACAGATCTTTGATTTATTGGGCTTGGGGCTTGACACTCGGTTTAATGATCTATAGTATCTCGCAACCCAATTTTAGGGATATCTGTCTAACGTTAGTGGTAAAGACGGGCTTATTGAAAGCAAAAAGGCTTCACCGTTAGCAACTTACAGAATTAATCATGAAGTTGTTTGAAATATACTTGGTTGTTTCAACAGCTTTTTTTACGCACCCGGGCATTCACAAGAATAGCATCGGGTTTTATAGTTTTAATCAGGAGCTAGTTAATGGCAACAGTTAACCAGTTAGTGCGTAAGCCACGTAGAAAGCCGGTAGAGAAATCTAACGTTGCTGCCCTACAAGCTTGCCCACAACGTCGTGGTGTATGTACTCGTGTATATACAACAACGCCTAAGAAGCCGAACTCAGCACTTCGTAAAGTGTGTCGTGTTCGTCTAACTAATGGCTATGAAGTTTCTTCATACATCGGTGGTGAAGGCCACAACCTTCAAGAGCACAGTGTTGTGCTTATTCGTGGTGGTCGTGTTAAAGATCTACCTGGTGTTCGTTATCACACTGTTCGCGGTACATTGGACTGCGCAGGCGTAAACGATCGTAAACAAGCCCGTTCTAAGTACGGCGCGAAAAGGCCTAAGTCTTAACGGTTCTCCGTTAGTAAGGCCAAACATTAATTTTTGAGTTTTGGGTTATCCCTGAATTCTACGGAGAATACAATGCCTAGAAGAAGAGTCGTAGGTCAACGAAAAATCCTACCAGATCCTAAGTTCGGATCAGAATTGCTTGCTAAATTTATGAACGTCGTAATGCTTGACGGCAAAAAATCTGTCGCTGAGAAAATCGTTTACGGTGCCCTTGATATTGTTGCTGAAAAATCTGGCAAACCGCATGTAGACGTGTTTGAAGATGCGCTAGACAACATCCGTCCTACAGTAGAGGTTAAATCTCGTCGTGTAGGTGGTTCTACTTACCAAGTACCAGTAGAAGTTCGTCCAGTTCGTCGTAATGCTCTTGGCATGCGTTGGCTAGTAGAAGCGGCACGTAAGCGTGGCGAGAAGTCTATGGCGCAACGTTTAGCAGCTGAAATGCTTGACGCGCAAGACAACAAAGGTAATGCAGTTAAGAAGCGTGAAGACGTACACCGCATGGCTGAAGCAAACAAAGCGTTTGCTCACTATCGCTGGTAGTCTGAATTAGAAAAAGGGGTCAGAGAAACAGGACGTCAGGTTAAAAATAATGGAGTCGGGGTTAATTATTACATTTGTAAAGTTAACTTCCGGCAAACATTAAATAATTAACCCCGACTCCATTATTAATCTCTGTCCCCATTTTCGACATCTATCTAAAGAAAAACAACAAAAGAGACATTGATGCCACGTATAACGCCCATTCAATATTATCGTAACATCGGAATCGTTGCTCACGTAGACGCGGGCAAAACGACGACCACCGAACGTGTACTTTTCTACACGGGTATTTCACACAAAATTGGTGAAGTACATGATGGTGCTGCGACTATGGATTGGATGGAACAAGAACAAGAGCGCGGAATTACAATTACTTCCGCAGCAACCACTTGTTTTTGGGCTGGCATGCAACAGCAATTTAACCAGCATCGTATTAATATTATTGATACTCCTGGACACGTTGACTTTACTATCGAAGTTGAACGTTCGTTGCGTGTGTTAGACGGTGCAGTAGTGGTCTTTTGTGGTTCTTCTGGCGTTGAGCCGCAGTCTGAGACTGTTTGGCGACAAGCTGACAAATACCAAGTACCGCGTATCGTATTCGTGAATAAAATGGATCGCGCTGGTGCAGACTTTGATCGTGTAGTTGGTCAAATTCGCAAACGTCTAGGTGCTACTTGTGTGCCTATTCAAATGAACATTGGTACAGAAGAGAATTTCCAAGGTGTAATCGACCTAATTAAAATGAAGGCGATTAACTGGAATCAAGAAGATAAAGGTGTCACCTTCACCTACGAAGATATTCCTGCTGATTTGCTAGATAAAGCCGAAGAAATGCGCACCGAAATGGTTGAAGCCGCGGCTGAAGCAAACGAAGAGTTAATGGATAAATATCTTGGTGGAGATGATCTTACCGAAGAAGATATTAAGCAAGGTTTACGTCAACGTGTATTGAACAACGAAATCGTTGTTGCCTTGTGTGGTTCAGCGTTCAAAAACAAAGGCGTACAAGCGGTACTAGACGCTGTGGTTGAATATTTACCTTCACCAACGGAAGTTAAAGCAATCACTGGTGTGCTAGATGACGGCAAAGAGACCCTCGCAGAGCGTCATTCCGATGACGACGAGCCTTTCGCTGCGTTAGCATTTAAAATAGCTACAGACCCCTTTGTGGGCTCATTGACCTTCTTTAGATGCTACTCAGGTGTAATTAAAACCGGAGACGCGGTATACAACCCTGTTAAAGGTAAAAAAGAACGTATTGGTCGTATTGTGCAAATGCACGCTAATGACCGCGCAGAATTAAAAGAAGTTCGCGCTGGCGACATCGCCGCCGCTATCGGGCTGAAAGATGTGACCACGGGTGACACCCTTTGTGACATCAATAATGTCATTACTCTTGAGCGCATGGATTTTCCAGATCCTGTTATTTCAATTGCAGTGGAGCCAAAGTCGCTTGCTGATCAAGAAAAAATGGGTATCGCGCTGAGCAAACTAGCTGCAGAAGATCCGTCATTCAAAGTGCATACAGATGAAGAGTCAGGCCAAACCATTATTTCAGGTATGGGTGAATTGCACTTAGATATCATCGTTGATCGTATGAAGCGTGAATTCAGCGTTGAGTGTAATGTCGGTAAGCCACAAGTGTCTTATCGTGAAACTTTACGCAAAAAAGTTGAAGTCGAAGGTAAATTTGTGCGTCAATCGGGTGGTCGTGGACAGTTTGGTCATGTATGGTTACGCATCGAGCCGCAAGAAGAAGGCGCCGGTTACAGTTTTGTGAACGAAATTGTCGGTGGAGTAGTACCAAAAGAGTACATTCCAGCGGTAGATAAAGGCATTCAAGAACAGATGCAAAACGGTGTTCTTGCAGGTTATCCTGTGCTTGATGTTAAGGTCACTTTGTATGACGGTTCGTATCATGATGTTGACTCTAACGAAATGGCGTTTAAAATTGCGGGCTCAATGGGATTCAAAAAAGGTGCTGCCGAAGCAGATCCTGTTTTGTTAGAACCTGTAATGAAAGTTGAAGTAACAACTCCTGAAGATTGGATGGGTGACGTTGTAGGTGACCTTAACCGTCGTCGGGGGATGATAGAAGGAATGGATGAAGGTGTAGCGGGCATTAAGATAGTGCGTGCTAAAGTACCGCTTTCTGAAATGTTTGGTTATGCCACTGACTTGCGCTCTCAAACGCAGGGACGTGCGTCATATTCAATGGAATTCTTTAATTACGCTGAAACGCCAAATAATGTGGCGAAGGCGATTATTGAATCCCGAGTATAATTTTTTATTTTTTTAGATTCGGTCCGGTCTATGTTGGAACGGGCGTTAAACTTAGGAAAAAAGAGCAATGGCAAAAGAAAAGTTTGAACGTACGAAACCGCACGTAAACGTAGGTACAATCGGCCACGTTGACCACGGTAAAACGACGTTAACAGCGGCAATCACTACTGTACTGGCAAAGACTTACGGTGGTAGTGCCCGCGCATTCGACCAAATCGATAACGCACCTGAAGAGCGTGAGCGTGGTATCACAATCGCAACTTCACACGTTGAATATGACACGCCTACACGTCACTACGCACACGTAGACTGTCCTGGACACGCTGACTATGTTAAAAACATGATCACTGGTGCAGCACAGATGGACGGCGCAATCTTAGTAGTAGCAGCGACTGATGGCCCAATGCCACAGACGCGTGAGCACATCCTACTAGGTCGTCAGGTAGGTGTACCTTACATCATCGTATTCATGAACAAATGTGACATGGTTGATGATGAAGAACTACTAGAACTAGTAGAAATGGAAGTACGTGAATTACTTTCAGAATATGAATTCCCTGGCGATGACTTACCAGTAATCCAAGGTTCTGCACTTAAAGCCCTTGAAGGCGATGCAGAGTGGGAAAAGAAAATCGTAGAGCTAGGTGAAGCTTTAGATACTTATATCCCAGAGCCAGAGCGTGACATTGACAAGCCATTCATCTTGCCAATCGAAGACGTATTCTCAATCTCAGGTCGTGGTACAGTTGTAACTGGCCGTGTTGAGCAAGGTATCGTTAAAGTAGGTGAAGAAGTAGAAATCGTTGGTATCAAAGCAACGACTAAGACGACTTGTACTGGTGTTGAAATGTTCCGTAAGTTGCTAGACGAAGGTCGTGCAGGTGAGAACGTTGGTGTACTACTACGTGGTACTAAGCGTGATGACGTAGAGCGTGGTCAAGTATTGGCGAAGCCTGGTTCAATCAACCCACACACTAAGTTCGAAGCAGAAGTATACGTACTAAGCAAAGACGAAGGTGGCCGTCACACGCCATTCTTTAAAGGCTACCGTCCACAGTTCTACTTCCGTACAACTGACGTCACTGGTGCTGTAGAGTTACCAGAAGGCGTAGAAATGGTAATGCCTGGCGACAACTTGAAGTTTGTTGTTGAGCTAATTGCACCAATCGCGATGGACGAAGGTTTACGCTTCGCAATCCGTGAAGGTGGTCGTACAGTAGGTGCGGGTGTTGTAGCTAAAATCTTAGCTTAATATTCGAAACCACTAATCGATTCCAAAGGCCAGCTTATGCTGGCCTTTTTGTTATTCCAAACAATAAATTCCTACCTATTCCCACCATAACAATTTTGTGTTTAATACCATTCAGGTATAAGCTTGCTATAGAGCCAAAACAAGCCAAGTTGACTCTACATAAAATCAGTAAAACGCTAGCGAAAACAGTAGGTAACAAAGAAATCCGTATTTAGCGAGAAAACCCTCTAAATACAGGCTCGCGAAATCCAGCCCTAATAAACCTAAACTAAAGTTGACCATTCGAAATTAAATGTTGTATAACAGTCATTTAGATTAAAAGGATATTGGCGATGAATCTACTGCACATTCGTACATATGCGAGATGCTCGCTAATAAGATTTTCTGTGCCGCTGGCAAGAACACAAAAATTAACTAGTTAGATTGTGCGTCGGTGATCTGTTATTAAGTACAGTAGAAAAGTTTGAGCTTTTATGACACGCTTTTAGCGTCTGCGATGCTCGCGGAAAACGCAGTTTACCGGCGGACAACTCAGCCGCTAAAAGTGAGGCTTCAAACTCTTAGAAAGGCCAGCGGGGCATATGATTAACATGCAAAGATCGTCGATGCATAAGCTAAGCAAAGGATTAACAGTGTGAGCTCAGTCGTCATCTTCACAGAACAACCCGATTGCGACGGACACAATGCCTTACAGGCATTCCGCCTCCCATCTTGACTGTTATGTGACTCAGGATATTCATGGATAGAAACACTAAAAAAGCACTGAGATGGGATTCTGGTTACAGAACTAAACCAATCAAACCAGACAAAGCTTCCTTTTCAAGTGGCAAGTATTCTATGGCGTATGCGTGCCTCGACTGCAAAACCTCTTTTAAACGCAGCTTTCCTGGTGCGCCATGCGATTATCCATTGCACGGCCAGTGTGTTTCTTGTGGTGGTGTTACTTATAATTTAGGCCGGCATTTCAAAGCACCAAAAAAGTCGGATATTGCCCAATGGAAAAAGGTGGCATATCTCGTCCACCATGGTTTCTATTTTCAAAAAATCTGGCCTATCAAAAATAGCTATTTCAGCGTTTCTTACCCTTCAACGTTGGCAGAAGCAAAAGTGTTTGTTAAAAAGTATAAAAAGCATGCTCTTATTTAGGGTAAAGTCACATAACAAAAAAATTATGTCGCCCGCAGGCGGGCTGGGACACAAACACGCAGGCGGCTTCGCCATTATAGCTTGCCTGTTTGTGCCCCATATTTAGGTGTTCTGTGCCGCTGGCAAGAACACCAAATTTAATAAGGTAGATTGTGCATCGGCGATCTGTTATTAAGTACAGTAGAAAAGTTTGAGCTTTTATGACACGCTTTTAGCGTCTGCGATGCTCGCGGAAAACGTAGTTTGCCGGCGGACAACTCAGCCGCTAAAAGTGAGGCTTCAAACTCTTATACAGGCCAGCGGGGCATATGATTAACATGCAAAGATCGTCGATGCATAAGCTAAGCAAAGGATTAACAGCGTGAGCTCAGTCGTCATCTTCACAGAACAACCCGATCGGGACGGACACAATGCCTTACAGGCATTCCGCCGCCCATCTTAACTGTTAGGTGGCAAAAGGATCTTTTGATGAGGTTTTTCATAAGCGGGGAAATTGATTGGACTGTTGATAAAGAGTTTCAAAGGGCATCATTGGCAGTTAGGAATACACTAGAAGAATTCTTAAATCAGCGAGATTATGGAAGCGAGCTGAAAGAACTGAATATTTTCCCCATAATTGAAAATGCTCCACGAGAAATGATTGAGCAAGGTTGGCACAAAGAAAGGAAATTATTCAAACGTTCTTCTAAATCCTCAGACTTCCGCCTCAAAATAGATTATCACGCATTCCTGAATGGTTCTGATAGTGATAGGGTAAATTTAATAGTGAAGAATATTTTAACTGCTGTTGAAATACTTGGTATCAGAGCAAAAAAGGATTTTGATCATGAAAGGCTTAAACAAGACATCCTTAATTGTTTTGACAAAGTGTAAGAACTTTAGGTTGTATAAGCATGTCACCTAACAAAAAAATTATGTCGCCCGCAGGCGGGCTGGGACACAAACACGCAGGCGGCTTCGCCATGATCGCCTGCCTGGTTGTGCCCCATATTTAGAAGTTCTGTGCCGCTGGCTAGAACACCAAAGTTAATAAGGTAGATTGTGCATCGGCGATCTGTTATTAAGTACAGTAGAAAAGTTTGAGCTTTTATGACACGCTTTTAGCGTCTGCGATGCTCGCGGAAAACGCAGTTTACCGGCGGACAACTCAGCCGCTAAAAGTGAGGCTTCAAACTCTTATACAGGCCAGCGGGGCATTTGATTAACATGCAAAGATCGTCGATGCATAAGCTAAGCAAAGGATTAACAGTGTGAGCTCAGTCGTCATCTTCACAGAACAACCCGATCGGGACGGACACAATGCCTTACAGGCATTCCGCCGCCCATCTTAACTGTTATGTGCCCAAGGTAACCCGATGCTCAGTGTAATGAATAACACTAAATGGGAAGAGTTGTGTTCAGAAATGTACGAACTTAAAGCATCTTCTCCACAGTGGCGGACTAAAGATCTGACTACTGGGTATTTATCTCCATGGGATGGTGATTGGTTTTATCATTTCAGAGAAGGTGGCTTTGATTCGATTGAATGGGTCGAATTAAAGATTGATAGCACCGCTCAATATGAAATCGTCTTAGGTATTTTAAAGCAAATTAATCTACCAGGCTCTAAAAGTGAGAGTGGGTTCAAAATATATGGTTACGTCCCAATGAGTCAGTACGTTGAATACATATAGGTCACATAACAACCCAATAAACGCACTCACTTCGTTCGCTGGGACGCATACTCGTGGGGCGGCTACGCAATTATGCCCCACATGTATGCGACCGTTATTGGAAAGTTAGGGCTCAAATATGAATCGAGCATTTGGGAAAGTATTCAAAAACAAGAATGGCGTTGAGTACGGCGTAATCAGAAAAGCCAAGGGACCATTTCCTGAGGTTTTGTCGACTTCGGAGGTCCTAGCGGAAGACGGTTGTGGTAACTATTTTGTTCTACTAAATGAGGCTGTTTGCTTCTGGGATCACGAAACAGATGAGAACGAGGTTCTTTCTGAATCAGTAGATGATTTTGTTTCTAGGTGCTCGGCTCCAGAAGAAGTTGAACTAGAGCCTGGTCAAGTAGAGTCGGCTTGGATAGATCCCGAGTTTGCGAAGCAATTCGGCATCAAGAGCAAGCCCTAACAAGCGCATGTTTCGGACAAATTTCCGCTGCGCTACAATTTTGCCTGTGCTGCGAGCGTTAGGGTCACTTTTAGGAATTCAGCACTTCAAGTTTGATTAAATTTGCATCATATGTATTGCGTATGCATAATCCAGAAATGGAAATTCAATACGACCCATCAAAAGCAGAACTAAATATTCGAAAACATGGAGTTTCATTCGATGAAGCGACAAGTGTTTTGTTTGATCCTAAACGGACTTGGTTTCGAAGATAGTGATTCTGAATTAGAGCAAAGATGGGTTCTCTTAGGGATGAGTGAGCAAAATAGACTATTAGTTGTCGTATATACATTGCGAGAGAATGAAATTATTCGATTGATTTCAGCTCGAAAAGAGGTAAAGCAATATGAAAGATGAATATGACTTTTCCAAATCAAAGTCTGCAAGCGAAATTCCTCACTTAGCTAAACTACAAAGTGAAGGCAAAAGTAGAATTACAATTATGCTCGATAATGACATTTTAGATTTTTATCGAGATAGAGCTAAATTTGAGGGAATTGGTTATCAAACCCTAATTAATGCAACTCTTAGAGAAGCTGTCCAAGCAAAGCCTCTGGACGAAGAAGCCTTACGGCGTATTTTGCGTGAAGAGTTGAAAACTTCGTAAGTGAGAACAGACCCTAACAAATTGCTAAAGCGAATTAATTTGAACTGTCACAATTTTATGCTTTCGCAACTATTGCGCCAACTCAAATTAATTCGCTTAGCAAGGCGTTAGCTTTCTAAGGAGTAGAAATTGAGTCCAACAGTATTCAGGGAAGATGGCTATCGGTTCTTCTTTTTCTCACGAGAAGAGTCTCGTATGCATGTTCATGTTTTATCGGGTGACGGTGAAGCAAAATATTGGTTAGAGCCAGAAATAGCATTAGCGAAATCTTTCGGTTATTCTAGTAAACAACTATCTCGAATCGAACAATTGGTCATGGGGCATCAAGATGAGCTCATCAGCGCTTGGCAACGACACTTTAAAGACTGAAGTTACTAACGTATCACCGTTTGGCATATGGCTTCTCACCTCGTCGGACAAAGAGTATTTCTTGTCATTCGAAGACTATCCTTGGTTTAAATCTAAGCCAATTGAACAGATTTTTAATATTGAAGAGTTTGCGCCAGGTCATTTTCATTGGCCTGATTTGGATGTGGATCTAAGCGAACAGATACTTGATAACCCAGACAAGTATCCTTTAAAGGCGAAAGCTAACAATAGATTGAACAGAGATGCCTAGTCAATGTCATGTCGCTTGCATTCGCAACCGTCATGCCATCAACTAGCCACTCGTTAATCGAGCGTTATCTAACACGGAGAAGTTATTGGTTGAACAGCAGGAAAGTAAGGTTGGTCAAACTAAGAATGTAGCTATTATCTACGGGATGATTTCTGTAGGTTTAATTACAGCAGTAGTAACTGGTCAAACTATTAATGGCCAACAGCTGTCTTCAACAAATGATATTTGGCTACCGGTTTTTCTACTTTTCACGTCAATTGGCGTATACAGAAAAACCTGGTGGGGAAGTTGGTTTGGCTACCTGGTTTCTGTCCCCTTTTTTATTAATGTTCCAGTGGGGACTTTTTTAGGTGGCTACATGCTCTGGCATTTAACTAAATATCGGGATAGTTTCAAACATTGGATTTAGCAGCTAACAAATCAAACAATAGGGATAATATCAGCCCATGTCATGCCGATTGCATATGCAAAAGAGATTTATGCTCAAATTCATAGTTTTTAGTTCTGTACTAGTGCTTTCTATTTTTTCTGTTCAGGCCAAAAGTGACTGTGATATCTCGGGCATTTGGAATCACTCAGCTAAACCCGCAAAACTATTAATCGACCTAAACAAATCTGAGGTCACTGTTTACTCTCATGATAATAATTCGAACGCAATTGGATTAGTTGTTTTGAAAGCCTTAAAACCAACATCAAATTCTTCGTTATGGGAGGCAAAGATGTATAGTGCAGAAGAAGATTCGTTTGTTAATGTTCAGATATCCTCAAAAGGTTGCAATAAATTAATTGTTATTTTTGACGGTGAAGAGGTTTTAGAGCTTATTAGGTAAATTTAGCAGACGTCAAATCGCGTTTATAGTTACGGTCCTAAAAGCTTTGAAGGTTTTTCCATAGGAAAACTTTAAAGCCTTAATGAATTTTTTCTAATTTACCATGACCAGTCATCGGAAAATTTAAGTCGGCGCTAAATCTTGAGGTGAAGTTGCGGTCAGAGTGTCAGAGTTTTTAGCAAGACATGGTTTATAGGCTCATTCGTCAACTTAATCCAAATTCAATTTTTTAGTTTGTCGTGCATTGGGAATTTTTTAAAAATAAGGAAATCAGGTGAAATTTAGCACGTTATTAATTGTTGTTTTTTGTGGTTTGTTGTTTTCTACCAGTGTTTATTCTACTGAAAAACAATGTGAACAAATAGAAGCCCCCATCGTTTTCGATCAATATGGCTTACCTACCTTAGAGCTGATAATTAATGGCGAGAGTAATTTTGCTTTAATTGATCTTGGATCTAGGGCTGGAATCCATTTACCTGTTTCCACTATAAGCAGTATCTCAAATGTAAAATATACGGGTGAAACTTCAAACACTACCAATATTTCTGGTGAAGTATTTACATCGAAAGAGTTTGTTGTACCAATGATGGCTATTGGCTGTATGAAATTTGAAAATATAATAGGGTATGAGCTCAATCCTTGGGCAGCGTCTATTGGTGATAAACCCGAAGGTGAGGAAGAAAATTTACAACTAGTCATAGGTCAGGGATTTTTCGGAGATAAACAAATTGTTATTGATTATCTAAATAAGAAGCTGACTGTTAGCAATAAAAACAGTGCACTTGAGTCTACAGATAACAGTAAATTTAAGCCTTATGAGCTTAGTGATGAAGGCATTACTATCCAAATGAGCAGTTCGCTAGCTGATTATCAAATGGTGCTAGATACAGGAGCATCAAGCTCAATATTTTCACTTAATAAAGTAGATAACAACGAGCCATTAACAGAATGCAATTACGATTTGGGACCAGATGTACAGTGCAAAATATTCACTTCTGAGGTAAATATCGCTGGCTTTAGTTTTGTTCCGAACCTTTTGCTTTATCCGATAGATCCAAGGTTTACAAAAGATGGTTTATTAGGAAGCGATTTTTTTAATAAGTTTACTGTGGCGTTAGATTTTTCTAATAACAGAATTGCAATTAGCCCAAATGAATCGAGTAAATTGTAGATTGGCTAATGCCGAGCATTTAAATTAGTCAATTTGACAGTTTAAAATTGGCATATTCAGCAAAACTCAATTCCAATTTGTCGTTTAGTTTAGAAGTCACCATATTGAACAAAAGGAGCATTAGTAGTATGGACCTAGAAAAATGGGAACAAACGAGAGCAAAAGGCAAAACCCGTTTTGTAATAATGAAAGGTGTGATCGGTTGGGGTGTCACTACTGCTATTTTGTGGTCAATCATAATGGCATTTGTAGCGCCAACAGATAATCTATGGTTACGGCCATTACTTGCGCTTGTTCTTTTCCCCTTAGGCGGCATAGCCTTTGGACATTTTGCTTGGCAATCAGCCGAGAAAAAATATGCAAAAAGTAAAGCAAAGTAAGCCTTGGTTAGTGAATATACTCTCCGTAAGTATAATTGAATAATTTTTAGGAAAAATTTTTTTGGATATTAAGCTTTTAGACGTTACCAAAGTAAATTGGCTCGATATGATTGAGCTCGAAATCACCAAGCAGCAGGAAAATTATGTGGCGCTTCCAGCAGAAGCAATCGCTGCTTCTAAATTCTATGACTACTACGTAAATCGTGGGATCTATTTAGGCGATAAACCCATAGGCTTTTTGCAGTATTACCCTAATTACCGTGACGAAAAACCCAATGAAATTTTCATCGACCAACTTTTATTAGATGTTGAATATCAGGGCAAAGGATACGGGACCATAGCTACTGCTTTGGCAATCGAAGAAATAAAAGCATTAGAAGGCTTTAATGCCATTTCAATTTGCTATGTGGAAGGCCATGATATAATGAAAAAGTTTTTTGAACGTTTTGGTTTTAAGGTGGTTGATCAAGACGAGTTTGACGAAACCATAATGGAGTTACATTATGGGTAGAGGGGATTGCTAATCCCTTATCGATATTTACAAGGACAGTATCATGATAGGCCTAATTTTATTTGCCATATCTTGGATTCTACTTCGCTTACAAAAGCGGCCGATCTCAGAACTCGGATTTAATAAACCTGTTCAGAGATCTGTCGAATTTATAGGTGGCTTAATAATAGCAGCCGTCTTTGCAAGCTTTCAGTTTGTTCTTATCGCCCATTTTTCAGATTTTAACTGGCAACTGAATCCTGAGTATTCATTATCCAATTTGATACAAAGTTTGCGCTGGAATCTGAATTCAGTTTTATACGAAGAGCTGTTATTCCGTGGCTATCTGCTTTACAAAGCCATCGAATATTTAGGTGTTAGAAAAGCCTGTTTGTTGTCGGCGGTTGCCTTTGGGATATATCATTGGTTCTCCTACGGGATTTGGGGGGCTTTGGTGCCCATGGTGTATGTGTTTATTTTGACCGGGTCTTTCGGTTTGATGACCGCCTATGCATTTGCAAAGTCAAAATCGGTCATATTGCCAATTGCCCTTCATTTAGGCTGGAATTTGACTACAAATTTAATTTTTTCCAATGGTCCTATTGGCCAACAGCTTTTAGTTCCTAGCATTTCAGATCCTAAGGTTATGGAGAGTTCCGAACAAATAATAGCTAATATCATTATTCCATTGAGTTTTGTGAGCTTGGTGCTTTGGATAGTCACTAAAAAAATAGCCAGATACCGGCATTAACCAGCCAAGTGACCTATTTTAAGGATGTAAAAAGATGCCATATCGATTAAAGCATTATGCACAGCCAGTAAATGTGGATGCCAGAAGCCGAATAGATGTATTTTTATTAGAATTTTCAGTATGTTTGATTACAGGAGGCATGGCATATTGGGCTCGCGACGTAGAATTAAGGCTGTTTTTCGGTTGCTTAATTGTATCCCTAATATGTCTAGTGCTTACTTTGCACAATGTTTATGTGATAGGTAAAGCCCTACGAAACAAATATAAAGCAGATAAAGTAGCCGAACCATTGAACAACAAAACAAATAAATAAAAGAGTAATTATGCAAGTATCAGCTGTTAATAAAGATGACTACCTAAGGTTGATTGATATATGGGAAGCGTCTGTGCGAGCAACCCATGACTTTCTACCCGAACAAAATATCAATGAACTAAAGCCATTAATTCTGGAACATTATTTTGATGCGGTAGAACTAAGATGCGTTAAAGATGATGATGAAATTATCGGATTTATCGGCGTTGCCGATACAAATATTGAAATGCTTTTTGTCAGCCCAAGTGCTTTTGGAACTGGCGTTGGAAAGCTTCTACTTCAAAATGCAGTAAAAGAGTTAAAGGCTTCAAAAGTCGATGTAAATGAACAAAATCCGCAAGCCATAGGCTTTTATCAAAAAATGGGGTTTGAAAAAGTGGGGCGGTCGGCACTCGACGGACAAGGAAATCCATTTCCGTTGCTCCACATGGCGTTAGCTAGTATCGAATCAGTTTAATTTTAAACTTATGCGCTTTAAACAATAATGAAAACTTGGGTTTACAAAAATTGGCGCCATATACCAAATAAGTAAAGCGTTAGTTTAATAAAAAGGAAGCACAAAATGATCAAATGGGAAGATCTCAAGTGGTATCAAAAAGCGGGTTTTATTTGTGTCATTTGTGTTGTAGCTTGGTTTGCACCTGAAATAACGTTATTACTGCAATTCGGTGGAATTGAAGTTGTGTTTGCCTTCGCCGTTATGTATTTCTCACCCATACTTGCGCAAGTAAAACAATTTCATCAAAAGCTAAAATCATCCATAGATTTAGCTATTGTAACTTTTCAAACTAGCGCATCCGCTCGCCCTAAAGTGTTTTGCTTACAAGCCGGTTTTTGTTGCATGGCTTTTCTTCTTACCAGTTCAGTCACCTTTTCTGCTGTTTTCTTTATGCCTGGATTATTATTCAATGGCGTACTTATCTAAATTAACCGGTCTTTATAAATAATTACCCTTATTTTGATTTTCTCAGTCACATACTCAGGATGGAACTCGTCTAAATAAGTGCATGTTAATACGGAGGACAAAAATCATGCTCTATGCTATTCGAAGTATCCTAATCAATCAGCCTTATACAAAAGTATTTGGCTATTTATCTAACCCATTTAATTTACCTAACTGGACCAACGCTTTTAGTAAAGTCGAGGCTAAAACGGCGGTGTTAGCGACTGATCAAGGACAAGTTACAATTGGATTAAGAACCTTAGCCGAAAGTGATGTGGGTAATATTGATTGGGTTATGACTTTCCCCGATTCTAGTGTTGCTACTGCTTTTTCTCGTGTTATACCTTTATCCGAAGAGCGATCTCTTTATTGTTTCACCCTTACGCCGCCGCCAGCACCATTACAAGAGTTGGAGGGAATTTTGACTGAGCAAACAAGTATTCTTGAAAAAGAACTTGAAAATGTAAAAGCAATATTGGAGGCATAATTAGATGAAAAACAATAGCCCAGAGCATATAGAGGAATCAGTAGAGCAAGCATTGGAAGGCAACAGAGAATCTATGGAATCAGTGCTTCGGGCTATTCGTAAAGACATTTATTCGTTGTCAATTCGGTTCTTAATGTCACCAGCAGACGCGGAGGATGTCACACAAGAAATTTTACTAAAAATTATGCTGAGATTGGCAAAGTTTGAAGGAAAAAGTAGTTTTAAAACATGGGTATATAGAGTTACCACAAACCATTTGTTAGATCATAAAAAAGCCAATAGCCAGCATCTAATGTCACTAGATGATTTTTCTCTAGATTTGTCAATGGGATTAAATAATACGGTGGAATCTTCTTTATATGACGCTAGATTATTAGCCGAAGTAAGAGTTGGATGTACCTTAGCCTTACTAAACTGTCTTACCCCGGACAAAAGGGTAGCTTATATTTTGGGCGATATTTTGGAGCTGGAGCACACTGAAGCTGCCTATATTCTTAATGAATCTTCCGCTGCCTACCGAAAAAGGCTTTCAAGAGCTCGAGAATTGGTCGTTAATTCGATGACTCAAAATTGTGGATTAATAAACAAGCAAGCTCTTTGTCGATGTCATAAGCGAGTAGAAACCGCAAAATCTTTAGGTCGAGTCTCTGAAAATAAACTCATTTTTATGACATCCTCTGGTGATGCCTCTCGTTTTCCCCATATTTTAGAGAAGATTCGTGCCCTTGAAGGTGCTCAAAGTACAGCTGCACTATTCCGTGCTCATAACGTTCAGGTTACACAAGATACATTTAATTTTTGGCTAAAGTCTGTTATATCTCAACATCATTAGACTGGATATTGCACAGGCGATAGAAATTAAAGGAATTAAATGCCGTTTACACCTTTCCACATGGGACCTGGAATATTAATAAAAGCACTTTTGCAAGGTAGCTTTAGCTTGATGGTGTTTGGTTGGTCACAGATCGTAATGGATTTACAACCGCTGTGGGTACTTATCACCGGCCAAGGTTACCTACATGGATTTTCTCATACCTTTGTTGGTAGTACTTTGTTAGCAATTTTTTCCGCTATAACAGGTAAGTATTTAAGTGAAATTGGATTAAGGTTAATCGGTATTTCAAAGCCGAATCAGCTAATAAAAATAACTTGGACAGTCGCTTTTTTAAGCGCTTTCATCGGTGGTTATAGTCATGTTGTTCTCGATGCAATCATGCATTCAGATTTGCGGCCTTATTATCCCTTAAATCAGAACAATCAGTTACTTGAGATATTGTCAATTTCACAACTTCACAAGCTTTGTCTATACACTGGTTTGTTCGGGGCTTTGCTGTTTTTTGTCATCCAGTGGAAATACAAAAAATAAGTTCACTGTTCCTTAAACTATGCGGCTAGCACTTTCCACTCAATAATAGGGTAGGCTTAAAATCAGTGCAGAGTTTTAAAAAACTCTGCACTGAAAAAAATAGTTTAGTTTTTTCTTCTACCTATATAGAAGATGCTAAACATCATTAACCCAAACAAGCCAGATAATGCTGGGGTATTCACGTTGTTAGACGTAGGAGGATTTGCTTGTGCAGTATAGTAATAAGTGACGCTGGCAATTGCAGACATAGAAGCTGAAAGACCAAAATAATCCACTACGCCATCATCATCTGTTTCTGCGACTCTATGATTGAAATTTCCTGTCACTGAGTAATTAGTAAAACCAGGTGTTGTAAACAAGGAAGCGTAAGATGCACTATTGTTTCCTAAAGCACTGTAATTTAATGAAATATCGTTACTAACATCACATTCTTGTGAATTCGCAAATACGGACCTTTCTAAACAAGAAGTGCGTCCGTTGTTAACGGGCGAAGATGAAAAGGAGATACCAGAACCGTTATTTACTGTAAAATCAAGACTTGCAATAAATTCTGCGTAGCCTGAAACGTTTCCGTCACTGGTATCTATAAAGCCTGCATAGTGATTGCCGGTAATTTGAATGTTTTGTAGTTGTATACGAACTGAATTTAGGGTCCCTAACGAAGTATCAAAGTTTGCTAAACTGAAGTTTCTAGTTACGATTTCTCTATTATCCCTTACCCCACTGTAGTCGATGGTACTTCTCATACCAGTACCTAAATTAACATCTGTAGAGTAAGTTATTAAAGCTGAGTTTGACGCTGTTGATATTGCAAGTAAGCCAAGGGCAAAAATTGTAGTTTTAATTTTACTGAAAATTGTCATTTTATATTCCATTAATAGGGTGTAAACAAAACCCCTTCCTAATTTAATTTCTTAAACAAATTGGATAGGCAACTTGCGCTAAGCAGGAATTATTCCGATTTTTATTTAATAACATTATCAATAAGTTACCAATAAAAATGAAAATTTTAATTTGAAAATGTAAAAAAATTAGACACTAACATTCAAAATTCTTTAATACAGGTTTCATATTTTAACTTCACAATGCCCCCGCTTTATTAGGTGATAACAGCTGAACTTTTTTTACGTTAAATTTGACCTTGACCAAATAGTCCAGTATGAATATACAAGTTCGATAAAAAATACGCTTAATTGGTTTACTTATTGAACAATAAAATTAGGTGAAAAGTAAAGAAAACGTAGTAACAATGTTACTTTAACGTTAATTTTTGCTTTTTACATTCTTGCTGACAAATAGGTCATAAAAGTGTAATAATTGGTTTGGTACAATCACGGCGTTTTTACATGTACCTATTCGTTTTGAAACAGCAGAAGACTGTTAAAAAACGGTTAGTTAGACAGAAAAAGAATACCCATACTTAGGAAACACATAATGTTTAAGAAAAACAAACTCAATCGCATTGCGATTGCAGTTGCTATGACCGTTGGTCTATCAACAGCAGCTGTAGCGCAAACTACTACTTCTACTATTAGAGGTAACGTTGCAAGCGAAGCTGGTACTACAGTCCCTAACGCGACAGTAACTATCACGCACGTTCCTTCTGGCACAGTGTCAACAGCCACTACAAACGACAGCGGTGTATTTTCTGCACGTGGTTTACGTGTTGGTGGTCCATACACAGTTACTATTTCCGGTAGCGGCTTTGCTCCGATCAAAGTAGACAATGTTTATTTATCACTTGACCAAACAATGTCTCTTCCTGTTACTGTTGAAATGAGAAGCACTACTGAAGTAATCACAGTAACTGGTTCTACAATTGCTGGCGGTGGGTTCTTAAATGAAGGGATAGGCACTAGTTTAGGCCTAGAAGCTATCGGTGAAGTTGCGTCTATCGACCGTGACATCACTGACGTTGCAGAATTAAGCCCGTTTGCTTCTGTTAACCCGCAAAGTGGCGGCGCTAAAGAATTAAGCATTGCTGGTGCTAACAACAGATTTAACTCATTGACTGTTGATGGTGTAGGCATGGGCGACCGTTTTGGTCTTAACGCAAACGGCTATCCAACTCAACGTTCTCCAATTTCTCTTGATGCTATTGAATCATTATCAATTCAGGTAGCACCTTTTGACGTTGAGTACAACGGATTTACTGGTGGTACAGTAAACGCAGTAACTAAATCAGGTACTAATGAATTCCACGGTTCACTATCTTATTACACTACTAGCGATTCTATGATCGGTGATAAGAGCAGAGACGAAGAATTCGACTTCATTTTTGAAGAAGATACTTTCGTTGCAACCCTTGGTGGTCCAATCATCAAAGACAAATTATTCTTCTTCGTTGCATATGATAAGTATGAAGAAGTTGCGCCTTTACAAAATGGTCCAGTAGGGTCAGGTGCATTGAATATTGAACCTAACATCACTATGGATGACGTTGCGGCTGTTGGTCAAATCGTTTCTGATGTTTGGGGCTTCGATATCGGTGATTTCACTAAAGGCGATGCTGAAGATGAAAAAATTCTTGCTAATATCGACTGGAACATCAATGACGATCACCGCGCTAAGTTTACTTACATCTTAACTGACGGTAATTCAATTGCTGAGCAAAACGGAAACAACTTCCTTCCATTTGGAAATGTACTAGGAGCTTCTTCGGCGTGGTATAACCGTTCTGAAAGAGTAGAAAGCTACATTGCGCACGTTTTCTCTGACTGGACTGCTAATTTCTCAACTCAATTTAAGATTGCTTCTACTGATCAAAAAACCGGTCAGAATTCAATCAACGGCGCTGAATTCCCTAACTTCGCAGTATTCCTTCGTGAAGTAGATGGTGAAGATAACTTCCTGTCAATTGGTCCAGACCGTTTCCGTCATGGTAACGAACTTGATCAAAAATTCATGCAGTATAAGTTCCTTGCTTCTTACACCATGGGCGACCATATTTTCAAAGCTGGTTATGAAAGAGAAGAAGTTGACGTAGATAACTTGTTCGCGCAGAACTCTGAAGGTTCATATTTGTTTGATAGCCTAGAAGACTTACGCAATGCTACAGCTTCTGGCTTGCTTTATAACAACGCTACAACAAACGACGAAAATGACCTTCGTGCAATTTGGGGTTACACCTCTAACTCACTATATTTACAAGATTCTTGGGATGTTGATGGTTACCTAACAGTTGATGCTGGTATTCGTTACGACTGGTATGAGTCTGAAGGTTCTATCCGTAGAAACCAAAACTTTGTTGACCGTTATGGCTACTCAAATACTACTGACATAGATGGCTTAGATGTAATTTTGCCAAGATTGTCATTTAAGTGGTTAGCTAGCGACACAGTGACTATTCGCGGTGGTGTTGGTCGATTCTCTGGCGGTTCTCCAGGCGTATGGATTTCAAACAGCTATTCTAATGACGGTGTAATTGCCGATGCGTCTAATTTAGACGGTCCTATTGCTGTTCCAACTACGCCAGATCCAGCTACAGGTCAGTACATTCCTCAGGAAGCATTGGATGCACTAGCAAACGAAGCGCCAGACGGTGACGTGAACGCGCTTAGCCCAGACTTTGAAATTCCAACCACTTGGAAGTATAACTTAGGCCTAGCATACTATGCTGACGAATTGCCATTAATTGGCGAAGGCTGGACATTCTCTGTTGATTACTTATACAACAAACTTGAAAATGCTACTTACTGGTATGATCAACGTTGTGAAACTGCTCTTGCGTTTTCACCAGATGGTCGTGGTGTGTATGACTGTGGAAGCGACCTTGATGGCGACGGAAGTAGAGATCCTGAAGCCTTGGTAGTTGGTTCTGTAGACCTAGGCAGCAGCAACTTAGTAGCAGTATCGGCATCAAACGATTGGGATACTGATTATGGCTACTTTGACTTCTTCGTGAGCTATACGCACTCTGACGTTGATGATATTGGTTACGGTACTTCATCTACTGCAACTTCAAACTACTCAGACTTCGCAGCATATGACCGTCAAAGACCAACTGAAGGTACTTCAAGCTTCCAAACTGAGCATATGTTAAAAATGCGCTTCAATTGGAGCAAAGAGTTAATTGAAGGTTATGAAACTAAAGTTTCTATCTTTGCAACTCGTCGTACTGGTCAGCCTTACAGCTACACCTTTAACGAAAACAACAACTGTGTACTAGATATCGGTGGTGGACGTTGTGCTCGTGAAAGCCGTAACGATGATGCTGGTCACTTATTGTACGTACCAACAGGTATTGATGATCCATTATTCGCAGCGTCTTCATTTGACGGTGATTTAGCAGCACAGCAAGCATTCTTTGACTATATCAATAGTTCAGAACTTGCTAAATATGCTGGTGGCATCGCACCTCGTAATGGCGATAACTCTTCTTGGTCAACAATTGTTGATTTAAGAATTCAACAAGAGTTACCAGCATTTACTGACGATCATAAACTTACCTTGTTCTTCGATATCGAAAACTTAGGTAACTTGTTAAATGATGATTGGGGTCGTGTTGAGCGTACTCGTTACGAATATGAGCGCGCTGTAGTAGCTGCTCAAATCGTAGACGGTCAATATGAGTACTTCGATTTAAGAAATCCAGATAGCATTTCTAACAATGAAATTCTCTCTCAATCAGTATGGCAACTACAACTAGGTGTTAAATACCAGTTCTAATTTGTTAGAAAACTGATGATATTTAATATCAGAGGCTAATAGTTAGCTAATATTCAAAACCCTCCTTATGGAGGGTTTTTTTATATATAAAATATATTTTTCACTTGTAAATTCTTTGTTAAACATCTATTTTAAAAGCGCTTACTTTCATTAGAATTTTATTGAATTAGTGAGCAATAAACGCATGGGGTTTTTATTTGGGACCTCATTCCCTGTTAATTTGAGACGAATTCTTATAGCGAATCGATTGATGACAGCTAATCAACCAAGTGAAAAATTGCAATCTGGACTCTATGAAAAGTCAGTTGTGACAGAAAAAAGTTACACTGCACCAGCCTTGGAAAAAGGATTGGACATCATTGAACTGCTTGCAACGCTTAGCGAAGGTTTAAAGCTAAAAGAAATAGCTGCTCAGTTAAATAAGTCTGTGTCTGAGATTTTTAGAATGGTTTGTGTGCTAGAAAAACGACAGTACATACACCTTGATAGCGAAACAGAAAAATACCACATTTCAATTAAACTGTTTGAAGTGGCTTTTGGGCAATACCCAGTAAAAACCTTATCTGAAGTCGCTACTAAAGAGTTATCTTACTTAACCAAAGAGATAAAGCAGTCTGCTTATTTATCTGTGCTTAATAATGAAAGTACTATCGTTACTGCTTATCAAGAAAGCCCAACAGAAAACCATTTTAAAGTGGGGTTAGGAAGTTCTGCTCCTATTTTAGATAGTTGTGCTGGGCATGTTTTTGTTGCCTACATGGACGATAGTGATTATGTCAAGATTCAACAGCAATTTGGCATAACATTCGAACCTACACGACTCGAAAATCTGAAGCGCGTTATCCTTAATCAAGGTTATGAACGAATGCTGAGCAAAAAGATTCAAGGCATTGAAGAGATAGGCTTTCCAGTATTTGATCGAATGAATAGAATAGTTGCATGTTTGGTTGTGCCATTCTTACATTATCTAGACAATTCCAATGTGGTTGACATTAACACTGCTATTCAAGAAGCAGGGTTAAGCGCTCAAAGAATGACAATTGCATTATCGACTAGTTAATTACTAACTCCCTTCTTAAGTCCAAATCTATAAAACACTGCCAGTCTCAAAAGCCAAACCTCGACCAATTGGTTATATTAAATATAAAAAACAATTTGATATACAAAATAAATCCGTATAGTATTTACACATTCATTTTACAAATGGTTTACAAGTTGCGTGTCTGAAAACGAATACATTCATAGACAAATATGCATTTTTAAAGGGCTGCCCAAGTACTCAGCTCCTTTTTTGCTGTTTTTTTGTTGGAGTTTTTCGTCATTCGCAAATGCTTCGTCAACTCAAACAATATGGTTTGACCAACCAGGTAGTGATTGGGAAAGTGAGACCTTACCCATAGGTAATGGCTATATGGGCGCCAGTATTTTAGGCGGGGTCGCTGAAGATAAAATAAATGTAGCTGAAAAATCACTATGGACAGGTGGTCCCAGAGGTAAAGAGGCTTTTACTCGCGGTTGGCCTGACAAGCCTGAACAATATCAAGCAAAAGTAAAGCAGATGCAGGATTTACTGTTTCAACAAAAATCAGTAACTCCAGAAGTCATGGCTGACGCCCTAGGGCACGAAATGACAGGTTACGGTAGCTACCAAGCGTTTGCTGATATTGTACTAATGACTCCTCATCAGGAGATTAATGTAACCGATTACAGTCGCGTTTTAGATATGGATTCGGCCACTGTTACCGTCACCTATCAAAACCAAGGTATTGAGTTTCAACGAGAATATTTTGTCAGTTATCCAGATAATGCCCTTGTTGTAAGAATATCTGCAGATAAAGCCAATCAGGTTAATGCAACCTTTAGTTTGCGACTTCCTGAGAACAGACAAAAAGACATTCGCTACCACGACAAAGGAATGTCTCTAACTGGTCACTTAGATGACAACCAATTGGCCTTTGCTGCCGAAGCCTATATTCAAACGGAAAATGGTATTAGTGAAGTTACTGACAAGGGTTTTGTTGTCAGCAATGCTGATGCAGTTACTCTTTATTTTGTTGCAGCAACCCAATATGAAAATGTTTTTCCGGACTATCTAGGGCAAGATCCAGTAGAAAAGGTAAAAGCTCGAATCGCTAACTTGCAACAAACGAGTTATGCAAAAGTCAAACAGACTCACCTAGAAGATTATCAAAAGCTGTTTAAACGCGTTGATTTAGATCTCGGTGGTGAAAGCGGTGATTTGCCAACGGACCAACAACTGGCTTTGTATAACCAAAATAAGTTACCAGCAGCACAAATGCGGGCGCTTGAAGAAGTTTTTTATCAATACGGTCGTTACTTGTTAATTGCATCCTCCCGTGCTGGAAGCTTACCTGCAAATTTGCAAGGTGTTTGGAATAATTATGAATACGCACCTTGGAGTGCGGACTACCATTTCAACATTAATCTGCAGATGAACTATTGGCTGGCTGACATGACCAATCTGTCAGAAACCAATATGCCGTTGTTTGATTATATAGATGCCTTGATTCCTGCTGGAGAAATTGCAGCTAAGAAATTACTTGGCGCAAATGGCTGGACCGCCTTTTTGAATTCAAATATTTGGGGCTTTAGTGGCACCATAGCCTGGCCCACAGCATTTTGGCAACCGGAAGCCGGTGCTTGGCTAGCACAGCATTATTACCAGCATTACCTGTTTACACTCGATAAAGAATTTTTGCAGCAAAGAGCTTGGCCAGTGTTAAAAGGTGCGAGTGAATTTTGGTTGGATGTTTTAGTTACTGACCCAAATACAAACACCTTAGTCGTCTCACCTTCTTTTTCTCCTGAGCACGGAGATTTCACCATAGCAGCGGCTATGTCCCAACAATTGGTGACTGAGCTACTCACGAGCACCTTACAGGTGGCTGAATTGTTAAATGAAAAACAATGGGTTGAGCGCATTCAAGCTGCATTACCAAAGTTGGAAACGGGTTTAAACATTGGAAGCTGGGGGCAATTACAAGAATGGCGAGAAGATGTTGATGATAAGTCATCAAGGCATCGTCATGTTTCACAGCTTTATGCTTTGCATCCTGGGAACCAAATATCACCAAGCAAAACACCTGCATTAGCAGAAGCGGCTAAAACCACCCTCAATGCTCGTGGTGATGGTGGAACGGGCTGGAGCAAAGCGTGGAAAATTAATTTCTGGGCACGATTATTAGATGGCAATCGAGCGCACAAATTACTTAAAGAGCAATTTAGTCATAGCACCTTGAAAAATTTATGGGATAACCATCCACCGTTTCAAATAGACGGAAATTTTGGCGCTGTGTCAGGTATGACAGAAATGTTATTACAAAGTCACCAGGGAAGCCTTTCGCTTTTGCCTGCTTTGCCAGAGGCATGGGAGAAAGGTTCAGTAAATGGATTGCGAGCAAGAGGCAATTTTGATGTTTCTTTATCATGGAATGATCATTCGCTAGTAGAAGCTAGCATTAAATCGGGTGTTGACAATGTTGTGTCGGTTTCAAACACGGCCTTTAACACACCTATTAAAGTGTTATCTAAAGGGAAACCAGTACCCTTTAGTAAAATTGGCGAGTTTGAAATTCGCTTTAATTCAATGGCCGGGCAGGTGTATCAAATACTTGTTGGTCAATGAGAGCATTCACAATCTTGTGACATTCATTTTGCTATGAATGCCATATGTAAGTTAGATGGAAAAGGTAAAACTAAATATGCAAAGCACACAACAACACAAAAATGGCGCACTATTTAAGCGCACAAAAACATCTCTGAGCATTTTAGCTGCTTTGGGAATTATGCTACCAAATTTAGCCCTTGCTCAGGAGCAGGAAGCTGAACCGGAAAATACTGAAGATACTGAAGTCATTGAAGTTAAGGGGCTACGCTCGAGTATTATCTCCGCACAGATGGTTAAAATGAACTCTAACAAGATCATGGACGGAATCAGTGCTGATGATATTGGTGCCTTACCTGACCGAAGTGTTACAGAGACGCTACAACGGGTTGCTGGTGTTGCCATCGACAGATATATGTCCCAAGGCGATCCAGAACATTTTTCTGTAGAAGGTAATGGTGTAATCGTTCGCGGTCTTACTCAAGTGCGAAGTGAGCTTAACGGTCGTAGTACATTCAGTGCCAATGGCGGTCGAACTTTAAGTTTCGGTGATGTTCCACCTGAACTTTTAGCCGCGGTAAATGTTTATAAAAGTCCGACTGCTGACCAAATCGAAGGTGGGTTAGCAGGTACTATTGATTTAGAAACGCGTTTGCCATTCCACGCCAGTGAGCGTGAGTTTGCTTTCAATATTTCAGCAAACTACGGTGACAAAGTAAAAGATACAACGCCTGCGTATTCGTTCTTATATAGCGATACCTGGGATACTGATATCGGTAAAATTGGTTTCTTAGCAGATATTGCCTATTCAGAACTATCTACCCGCAATGATTCAATGTATGTTCGTCCGTTTTTTGCTAGAGACGACATTGCTGGGCAAGAAGGCAATACGGTTTATATTCCTCGTGGCGCTGACTGGCGTTCAATGAACTTTAACCGTGAGCGTACTGGGCAATATGCCGCAGTTCAATGGGAACCTGCAGAAAATCACGAATTGACACTTACTTATTTCAACAGCCGTTATGAAATGATGTGGGATGAAGATGCGATTTTCGTCAGTAATGACATCACTGCGTTACAAGCGACAGAAGATAGCACCTATGATGCCAATGGTGCCATGTTAACCGGTCGAGTTACCCAGGATTCTGGTATTGTGATGGGTTCTGATATTCGTGTTTCAAGAGAAGATTCTGAAACTAACGATATCGCCTTAGAATATGAATACACAGGTGAAGCTTTCAATTTCAGTATTCAAGCGCAACGAGTTAAAGCAACGACTGAAAAGCTGGATTCTACAGTAGCAGTTGCAGTGCGTGTTCCTTATATCGACATTGACTTGTCTGGTTCATTACCTGCGATTACTTCTGACGCAGCTGTGCTAGGCGATGTTGATAGCTATCGTTGGGACTTCTTGATGGACAATCAAGTAGATAACGAAGCTGAAATGACTTCTTTGCAAGTTGATTTTGATTACTTCCTAGATAATGACGTTTTCCACACTGTGCATTTCGGTGCACGATTCAGTGATTCTAACTCTGATAACTTTGACAGTGGATACAACTGGGGTGCAATTGGTAACTGGTTGATTGATGCTGGTGCTGTGGTAAGCGGTGCAAACCCTTCTGCTTCAGACGTGAATATCAACGAGTTCAACGATTTCTTCTCTGGTGATGTACCTCGACCTGCGAATATCTACGCGCCTTTACGTTATTACGCAGAAGGCTTCCCAGAAAGTTATGACGAAGTTAAGAGCCGAATTGAATACGTTGATTGGGCTGAAGGTGCGGCATGGCAACCTCGTGATTTAACTGATGACCAATGGTACAACAATCAAGAAGAGAAAACCCAGTCTGCATACGTGATGTTTGACTACTCCTTCAATGATTTAAAATATCCGGTTAGCGGTAACGTAGGTGTACGTTATGTAAAAACTGAAAATACTGCGATTGGTTCAGTTATTTTCCCAGCGAACTTATTGTTTGGTGACGGTGGATTTTTCCCATTCGAAGCTGAACATAGCTACTCGAACGTGTTACCAAGCATGAACATGAAAATCGAGTTAACGGATGATTTATTACTTCGTTTAGCAGCGGCTAAAGCTATGGCTCGTCCAGATTATAGTCGTTTACAATCTAGACTTGAGTTTAGTGCAGACATTAGAGAAGACCGTCGTGATGCCTTGTTAGATGACCAAGGAAATCCTTTACCAGGAGTTACAATTACTGCGGCTGACTTTAATCTAGGTGCAAGTGCGAATACTAACCCTTATCTAGACCCAATCGAATCTACACAGTTGGATTTATCTCTAGAATGGTACTACGCTCCAGGCAGCTCTGCTTACATTGCTTTGTTTAACAAAGACATCAAGGGCTATGAAGTGGAAGAGTTTGTAACTGAAACTTATGACGCCCCAGGACCTGACGGAACTCGTCCGCTGGACTTTAATTTCCAACGTCCAGTAAGTACTGGTGAAGCAGATATTCGCGGTTTTGAACTTAGTGTAAACCACTTCTTTACTGATTTGCCTGCGCCATTCGATGGTTTTGGTATCCAAGCTAACTATACTTACATTGACAGTAAAACTGATGTTAAGCCTGAAGGTGACCCAGTAGATACTGATGGAAGTAGCTATGGTGTTCAACCGTACCGAGGTCTTTCGAAAAATGCCTATAACTTAGTTGGTATTTATCAGAAAAATGATTGGACTGTACGTCTAGCTTATAACTGGAGAAGTGAGTTCTTAACCTCTATCGGTGCTAATGGCTTTAACGGTACAACGCCAATTTCACCTGAAGGTTATGTTCGTCCAAGTGGCGTAGGTACTGATAATTTCTGGCGCTTACCTGTATTGAATGATGCAGCAGGTTATCTAGATGGTTCAGTGTCTTACCAAGTGAATGAAAACTTCACTGTCATTTTGGAAGCTAACAACCTAAGTAATACTATTACTAAGAACATAATGCGACAAAATGGTGCGGGCGATCATAATTCTGCCTATCACCAAAATGATACGCGATTTGCGTTATCGTTACGTGGCAAGTTCTAAGTCATAACAAGAGTAAATTGCTAGAAATTAAAGGCACCGTTAACTCGGTGCCTTTTGATTGACAGCAAGATGGAGGTAGTTTGCAAGCGCAACCCATAAAAGAAATATTAGTAGTAGGCGGTGGAACTGCAGGTTGGATGACAGCCGCTGCATTAGCTAACCGACTTCCTAGTCATTTCTGTAAAGTGACATTGGTCGAATCAGAGGCCATTGGTACTGTGGGTGTGGGCGAGTCAACGATTCCGCACATAAGGCAATTCAATGAAACCTTAGGCATTGATGAAGCCACCTTTATGAAAGAGACCAGTGCCACTGTTAAATTGGGCATTAGGTTTGATAATTGGGGTAATATTAACCAGCAGTATTTTCATCCATTTGGAGAATACGGCGAAATAACTAAGGGAATAGACTTTCATCAATATTGGCTTAAAGAAAGGGCCGCTGGCAGTGATATGTCGATCAATGCATATTCAATTGCTGCGTCTTCAGGTTTAGCCAATAAGTTTCCCTTATCTACTCATCAAAAAACTACCAAATTTTCTGATTACAACTATTCCTATCATATTGATGCTGGCAAGTACGCTTTATTTCTTAGAAAGTATGCTGAAAATAAAGGCGTAAAACGCGTTGAAGGCAAAGTAGTAAAAGTAGATAAGCATGAAAACGGATTTTTAAAATCAGTTACCTTAGAAGATGGCACCCATCTTCAGGCCGACTTTTTTGTAGATTGCAGTGGCTTTAGGGGCTTACTCATTGATCAACAAATGCAAAGTCAATTTATCCATTGGAATAAATGGTTGCTGACTAATAGCGCTGTGGCTGTACCCAGTGAACGAAATGATCAGTTAAATCCTTACACTATTGCATCGGCGCAATCGGCTGGTTGGCGTTGGCAGATCCCGCTGCAACATAGAATGGGTAACGGATACGCTTATAGCAATGCGCACATAGATGACCAAACCGCTATTGATACCTTAATGCAAGCATTACCGGGCAAGGCCTTAGCGGAGCCGCGTATCATTCGATATCAGCCGGGAAGACGAGAGGCCAGTTGGGTCAAAAACTGTTTGGCGGTAGGCTTATCTTCTGGGTTTTTAGAGCCGCTAGAATCAACGAGTATCTATTTAATTCAATTGGGTATTACCAAATTTTTAGAATTGTTGCCGAGTAGAGATTGTCCTCAGGCAAACATAAACGAATATAACAAACTAATTGCGCGTTCTTATGAAGTTATTCGCAATTTTATCATCTTACATTTTCATGTTACCCAGCGCGACGACACCGAGTTTTGGCGTTATTGCAGGCATATGGCAATTCCAGACGAATTGCAAAATCGACTCGAATTATTTGCTGAATCTGGTCGAATCGATATTTCACAGTTCGGCGTTTGGCCAGCCGTGTGCATTGGCCAAAATCTTATTCCTAAATATTATGATTCTCGCTTGGATACTTTTGGCGACGAATATATTCAGCAGTATTTACAACAAACTCGGAAAAAAATATCCGAGGCTGTTGCTCAAATGCCAAGTGCAGACGAGTTTATTGCCTTTAAGTTGAGCCAAGCGAAATCGGGGGATATGTCATGTTAACCCATGCTCCGATCAAGCAGGTTGTTATACTTGGTGGTGGCGCTGTAGGCTGGTCTGCTGCTGTTGGATTAGCCAGAGGATTACAGGGGCAAGATTGCCAAATATCAGTCGTAGACTTGCCAATCCAAGAGCCTGAGCTGATCGCAGCTGGCCCGCAAATTTTTGACTACCATAAAATTTTAGGTATTCAAGAAAGGCAGTTATTACAGTCTGGCCATGCAAAATTATCTTTGGCACAAGCTTTTTCAGGTTTTAATAAATCCTCAGATTTGATTTTCAATAGCTTTGATACTTCTCGTCCTGAATTTTGTAGTATTGAATTTCACCATCTTATGAACTGGTTCAATCTTACTGATTTTGCCGACTATTCAATACCGTCCTGTGCCTGTAAACAGCAAAAATTAGCGCTGCCTAAAGTGGGTAACGACCCGGTTCAATCGAGTTTTACTTGTGGAATGCACTTAAACACCCAAGTGTACCGCAAATTTATGCAGGGTGCGGCAAACCAGTTAGGCGTTAAATCTTACTCATCATTAATTGACAATATCGAGCAAGCTGAAAATGGCTTTGTGACCAAAATTACCTTGCAAGATGGCACTAGCTTAGCGCCAGATTTGGTGATAGATAACAGTGGTTACAACTCGTTGGTAATGCGACGTACTTTCAATTTAAATTATCAAAGCCACCCGTTGAGCTCTAGTATCAATCGCCGAATTGAATGCTTAGCCTCAACCAATTCGCCAGCCTTGCCTTATAGCACTCATTCCGTATTGCCATGTGGATGGAAAGAAAGCATTCAAATGGCCAACATACATTCAACCAGTGTTAATTTTAATCAGAATCAGTTTAGTGATCAGCAGGTAATTGAAGCGATTGGCCTTAATTTTGATGTTGCAGATAAACCGGTGGTATCAAATATTCACATTGGCCATTTGACACATTTTTTCTATCACAATTGTGTCGCTATTGGTGAAGCTGCTGGTTATGTTGCAAGCCCATCCATGACTAATTTGGTGATGTCACAAAGAGCTATTACCAAATTATTAGACTTGTTTCCAAATAAAGCTTGTTTGGTAGCAAATACAAATGAATACAACAGGCGTGTTAAAGCAGACTACTCAGAAGCGTTCGACTATTTAGCCTTTCATTATCAATGGGCAAAGAAACAACATCCTAAACTTGAGTGTGTGCAAGAAATACCTACGCCATCAGAAAAGCTACAACAACGCATTGGACTATTTGAGAGTACGGGGCGGGTAGCCTACGAATTAAACCCAATGATTACTCGGCAGTCTTGGTTGAATGTTTTACAAGCTTTCTGCGCTGAAAAATCTGGAATAGATCCCTTAGTAGGGGCCTTAGATAAAGAAAATGCCAAAGGATTTTTAAACAAATTAAAGCAAGCTGTGCAGCAGCACGTTCACAGCTTTAATGCTTATCGGTAATCAAGCATGCACAACACAAATTTTAATTTTAATGAGATACAAAATAGTTTTTACGGAGATGTATATGAAATTTAACGCTAAATTGCTAAGTTCTGCCGCTGCGGCTGTAGCGCTAGCAATGGCTGTTCAAGGCTGCCAACCCAAAAGCGATGCACCAAATTCAGGTGAACAGGCAACTAAAAATTATCAACAAACGGCTAACGGTGTAATCGTAACCCCTAGTGAAGGGCAAGCAAAAACCGTAAGAGTGCAAGTTTACGACAACAACATTTTCCGTGTAACAGCTTTACCTCATCAAAACTTAGAAAGTGTTGCAGACAGTATTCAAGTAGTGGCTAAGCCTTCTGGAACCTTTGAAGTAAGCGAACAAGGTTCAAGTATTAAAGTGGCTACCGAGGAAGGATATGCCTTAGTTAACCTTGCCAGCGGTGCAGTTACCGTGTTCGATGATCAAGGGAAAGAATTACTGTCCAGTGTCAACAGCGGTGAATTTGGGCCTGTAACCATGGACCCAATTACGCCTGACGAAGATAGCTATTCTATGCGTCAGCAGTGGAACAAAAATACTGATGAAGGATTTTTTGGTTTAGGTCAGCATCAAAACGGCCAAGTTAACTATGCTGGTGAAAATTTAGAAATGGCTACTCATAACCTCGAGATTACTATTCCTATGGTAGTGTCTACTCGTCACTACGGCGTGCTTTGGGACAATGCATCCATTACGCATTTTGGTGATCCTAGAGGCAATATGCCAATGGATGAAAACCTATCTTTATTCGATGAGCAAGGAAATCCTGGAGGATTAACAGCCAAATATTATGATGGCGAAGAGCTTTTATTCACTCGCGTTGAATCTGATCCTAATTATCAGTTTTTATCTCACAACAGTGTAAGAGAATTTCCTTTTCCTGAGGAGATTGGTGATGTTGCAAATCCGCAGGTTGAATGGACAGGTAGCATAATGTCAGACACTGGCGGTGAACATTTTTTCAAACTCTATTCTAGTAGCTATGCAACCGTAGAATTTGCAGGAGAAGAAGTGTTAAATCGCTGGAGAATGAATTGGAATCCTTGGTACCACGATTTTACCTATGAAATGAAAGCTGGCGAGAAAGTCCCAGTGAAATTTACATGGGATTCAAATGGCGGTTATTTCAGAATGAAGCACACGCCACCGCAAGCTCAAGAAGACCAGTATTCTTTATCATTTGCATCTGAAACCGGCAAAGCCATAGATTACTACGTGGTAGTGGGTGATGATTATGATGATGTTATCGCAGGTTATCGCGAGCTAACGGGTGACTCTGTGATGTTGCCTAAATGGGCGTACGGATTTTGGCAAAGCCGTGAGCGCTACACCAATCAAGATCAGTTAGTCGATGTCGTTAAAGAATACCGCAAGCGTGAAATCCCCTTAGATAACATAGTACTTGATTGGTCGTATTGGCCACAAGACGCTTGGGGAAGCCATAAATTCGATAAAGAGCATTTCCCAGATCCTAAAAAAATGGTGGATGAAGTTCATGCGCTAAATGCCAATATTATGATTTCTGTTTGGCCTAAGTTTTACCCTACTACTGATAACTATAAAGAATTGGCAGCTAAGGGTTACATGCTAACCAAAAATGTTGACCAAGAAGGAAATCTAGACTGGATTGGTCAAGGCTACAAAAATGGTTTCTACGACCCCTACCCAGAAGAATCTCAACAAATATTTTGGCGCCAATTACGCGACAACATCAATGTACACGGATTCGATGCTTGGTGGTTAGATGCTTCAGAGCCGGACATTCATTCAAACTTGTCGTATCAAAAACGAAAAGAAGTCATGAGTCCATTATCTGTAGGTAACGGTGCTGAATATTTCAATTCTTATGCTGTGCCTAACGCCGAGGGTGTTTATAAAGGTGAGCGAGTAACAGACCCAGACAAACGCGCTTTTATTTTAACTCGTAGTGGTTTTGGTGGAATTCAAAGAGCCGGAACAGCCATATGGAGTGGTGATACAGTGCCGCGCTGGTCCAATTTACGCGAGCAAATTGCTGCTGGTTTAGGTGCTAGTTTGGCGGGTATGCCTAACTGGACGATGGACATAGGCGGATTCACACCAGAAGACAAATATCGCAACGTGGATGGAAAATTCGTAGGTCACTTCTCAGGTTTACGCGAAGAAGATATTCAACCTTGGCAAGAATTGAATGTACGCTGGTTCCAATTCGGCGCTTTCGTACCCTTGTTCCGCTCACATGGACAAAACCCTTATCGTGAGATTTTCAATATTGCGGATGAAGGTTCAGATATTTATAACTCAATGGTTTATTACACTAAATTGAGATACAGATTAATGCCATATATCTATAGTGAAGCTGGCAAAATGTACCATCAAGATGGCACTTTAATGCGTGGTTTAGTAATGGATTTCCCAGAAGATAAAACCGCCATTAACTTAAATGATCAGTATATGTTTGGTCCTGCATTGTTAGTGAATCCGGTTCATCAAGAAGGTGCCACTTGCCGGGAAGTTTATCTGCCTCAAGGAACGACCTGGTTTGATTTTTACACTGGTAAGTCTTATCAAGGTGGTCAAACAATTGAAGCCAGTGCACCGCTAACTCGTATGCCGTTGTTTGTTAAAGCCGGTTCTATCATTCCCACTGGACCAGCAATTCAAACGGTTTATGAAAAGCCTGATGCGCCAATTCTCCTAACAATTTATGCAGGAGAAGATGGTGAGTACGCACTTTATGAAGACGATGGTAAATCATACGATTATGAAAAAGGTGAATTTAGCTTTGTGCAAATTAATTATGACGACAATGCTAAAACCGTCTCTTTCAGCCAACGTGAAGGCGGATTCCCAGAACTTGTGACTGAACGTGTGTTTAACATTCGTTTGATTACTGGAGAACAAGCCGACGCCGCTAATTTTGATGTACAAACTGAAGCACAAGTGACTTATACAGGTGAACCAGTTAGCGTTCAGCTTTAAGTGCTTAATTTACAGAAAAGTGTTGGCTTGCCAGCACTTTTCGTTGTGGATAGAAATTTTGAAAAATGGGATTTAACACCACCATGGCAATGCAACATAAAACCTTTTTAGTGCGCGCGTGCGCGACGGCTTTGGCTACTTTATTAGTGGTAGGCTGTGCTTCAGAAAAAACATCTTCCACTGCACCTACAGTAGATGTGCAAGAAAAAGTAGAATGGCCTAATTTAACCAGTCCTATCGTCTACGCAGAAGAAGACAAAGCCTTTGTCGAAGACTTGTTAGGAAAAATGACGACAGAACAAAAAGTCGGACAGGTTCTACAGGCAGAAATACAGTCAATAACACCTGAACAAGCGCGTGAGTTTCATATAGGTTCAATATTAAATGGTGGTGGTTCTGTACCTAATAGAAATCCAGAAGCGACTGCCAAAGATTGGGCGGCATACGCGCAAACTTTCTACCAAGCGTCTGTGAATGCGGATGAAAAACATGCTGGAATTCCAATTATTTGGGGCACAGATGCTGTGCACGGACATGGTAACTTGGAAGGGGCGACAATTTTCCCACACAACATTGGATTAGGTGCTGCCAATAATGCTGAATTGGTTGAGAAAATTGGCCAAGCCACAGCATTAGAAGTGCGCGCAAGTGGTATTGAATGGATCTTTGCACCAACAGTAGCAGTCGCTCGAAATGATCGCTGGGGGCGTACCTATGAATCTTATTCTGAAAACCCAGAACTCGTTGCCAAACTTGGTGCTGCCTTAGTTACAGGTATGCAAGGCGAAGTTGGTACCGATGAATTTCTTGGTGAAGATCGTGTGCTAGCAACGGTAAAACACTTTATTGGAGACGGCGGTACTTTTGGTGGTGATGACCAAGGCGACGTCAGATTAAATGAGTCTGAACTTATTCGTATTCATGCACCTGGCTATTTTTCAACCTTGGATGCAGGCGCCCTCTCCTTGATGGCCAGTTTTAACTCCATTAACGGCGAAAAGATGCATGGTAATCAGTATTTGCTAACCGATATTCTGCGCGAAAAACTCGACTTTAAAGGATTAGTGGTAGGGGATTGGAACGGTCATGGGCAAGTACCTAACTGTACCAACGATAGTTGCCCGCAGTCTTTCAATGCCGGTCTTGATCTCTTTATGGTAGTGAATGATTGGGAAAGCATGTATCACAAAATGCTGGAGCAATTAGCTGCTGGCGAAATTACTATGGCACGTTTAGATGAGGCGGTGCGTAGAATTTTGTTGGTGAAAAAAGCATTAGGGCTATTTGACGGTAAAGGCCCTTTAGATCGTCAAGTGGGCGGAGATAATACCGTTATAGGTTCTGACCAGCATCGCGAAATTGCTCGCCAAGCTGTGCGCGAATCACTGGTTTTACTCAAAAACAACGATAGCCTGTTACCGATCAGCACCCAAAAACATGTACTAGTCACTGGTCCTGGCGCCAATGATTTAGCCATGCAAGCTGGTGGTTGGACTGTCACTTGGCAGGGCACTGGTACTAAACCAGAGGATTATGCCGGTGCTACCAGTATTTTCGAAGGTTTCCAGCAAGCCTTCGAGGGAACCAGTGGTTCAGTAGAACTCAGCGCAGACGGAAGTTATCAGAATAAACCCGATGTTGCCGTTGTAGTCTTTGGGGAAACACCCTATGCGGAAGGGCAAGGGGATTTAAACAGTTTAGAATTTGAACCTGACAACAAAAAATCCCTAGCGCTGCTGAAGCAACTCAAATCTCAAGGTATCAAGGTAGTATCTGTGTTTATTTCGGGTCGTCCCTTGTGGATAAATCCTGAAATAAACGCATCTGATGCCTTTGTGGCAGCTTGGCTACCAGGCAGTGAGGGGGCTGGCATCGCAGATGTGTTAGTGAGTGAAAATCCGCAATCCCCTGAATATGATTTTACCGGTAAACTTTCATTTTCATGGCCTAAAACTCCGCTTCAGGATGAATTGAATGTAGGTGATGAAGACTATGATCCTCTATTTGCTTATGGTTACGGTTTAACTTATCAAGACAAACAAAATCTTGGCATCTTGGCTGAACAAGTGGAAGGTTTGGAAAGTGCATCAAATGGCGATATTGACCTTTATATGGGACGTCCGCTTCAACCTTGGCATGTATTTATCAGAAACGATAATTCTAACCAAATTCTCAGTGGTGCCTTTGCGCAAATGACAGACGGTACTGCAACAGTAAGAACAGCAGATAAAGATGTGCAAGAAGATGCGCTAGAATTTACCTTTAAGGACGTATGGTCCTCAGGTATGTATATCGCCAGTGGTTCAATGGACTTAACTGATTACATGCAAGAAGGAACCCTTGAAGTTGACATTCGAGTAGATGCTATTCAAAACGGAACATTGTCTTTAAGCGTTAATTGTCAGCCTTATTGTCATCAGCATTACCCATTAAGAGATTGGGCGCTAGAACATGAAGGAAAAGGGTGGCAGCATTTGTCTATTCCGTTATCTTGCTTAGTGGAAGAGGGGACAGACATCGCCAATGTAACTCGTGGTTTGGATGTAAATACTGGTGGTGCTGGTACAGTAGCAATTGCCAATGTACAAATTAAACGACAAGGTGAACCTAACATGTCTTGCGTTCCTAGAGATAGTTATGCCACTACACCGGGTGTTCTCAATGAACATTGGGCAGTGAGTTGGTGGATGCCTAGGCACTTAGCAAAAGTAAAACAGGCCCAACAAGGTACAGCTGACTTAGTCATGATAGGGGATTCAATTACCAATGGCTGGGAAGATGTTGGTAAAGACGTTTGGCAAAAATACTTCGGCGATATTGACACACTTAATCTTGGATTTTCGGGTGATAGAACTGAAAACGTCATCTGGCGATTGCAAAATGATGCTCTCAAAGGAGTATCTCCTGACTTAGCCGTAATAATGATAGGCACTAACAACACTGGTCATCGTTTAGACAGCCCAGAAGCTATTCGAAATGGGGTATCTGTGATTATTGATGAGTTACAAAAACAAACACCAGACACCAAAGTACTTCTATTGGCTATTTTTCCAAGAAGTGCGACACCAGAAGATGAATTACGTCAAAACAACAGTAAGACAAACATACTGTTAGAGCAGTTAGCACAACAAAAAGGGGTTATGTTTGATAGTTTCAATCAAGCGTTTTTAACCGAAGATGGGACCTTGACGACGGAAATCATGCCGGATTTACTACATCCAAAACAAAAAGGATATGAAATCTGGGCGAAACAACTCAAACCCTATGTGGATAAATATGTTGGTAAATAATTACTAAGTAGATTTCTACACTTTACATAGTTTTAAAAAGGACACTAAGATGAATATTAAGCAAGTCTTGATAGGGGCTAGCCTGTGCCTGTCAATCGTGATTTCAGGTTGTGGTGGCGGTGGTAGTTCCAGCTCTACCCCAAATCCACCACCACCTCCGCCGGCGCCACCAACACAGCCACCGGTAGAGCCTGAATATGATATTCCACCGGATGCTACCAGCATGCGGGACCTGACTTCAGTAGAATTTGCCGCCTTACTTGGTGAAGGTATCAACATTGGTAACTCACTTGAGGCTCTTGATGCTAATGGTGTCCCCAATGAAACTGCTTGGGGTAATCCACCGATTTATTTGGAACTCATACAAGCAATTAAACAAGCGGGTTTTGATATCGTTAGATTACCAGTGGCATGGAGTAAATTTAGCGATCCTGACACATACGAAATTGATGATGCTTGGATTGCAAGGGTCAAAGAAGTGGTTGATATGATCCTCGATGAGGACATGTATGTCATGATTAACATGCATTGGGACGGTGGCTGGATGCAACCTACCTATGCACAGCAAGACGAGGTGAATGAGCGTATTACTGCTATGTGGCGCCAAATTGCCATAGAATTTCGTGATTATGACGACCACCTATTATTTGCCGGTACTAACGAAGTTATGGTGACAGGTGATTATGGTACACCCACCGAAGAATACTACACTGTACAAAATAGCTTTAATCAGACTTTCGTGGACACAGTGAGACAGACCGGTGGACGTAACTATTATCGTTTCTTAGTGGTACAAGGCTTCAATACCAATATAGACCATACGGTGAACTTCGCTGTAATACCTGAGGATCCCGAGCAACAAAGACTCATTATGGAAGTGCATTTTTATGATCCCTTCCAGTTTACCTTAGATGAATCCAACGACAATATTACCCAATGGGGAGCCAATGCAACGGATCCAGATAAAACTGCGGGCTGGGGCAATGAGGATTTCACTGATCAACAATTCGACAAAATGAAGACAAACTTCATCGATAACGGTGTCGGTGTGATTCTTGGAGAATATGGCGCCATTTTACGAACCAACGTGATAGAGCAGGCCAGTTATCGTGTAGATTGGAATGCACATATTGTAAATGCTGCGCTTGTACGAGGTATAGTGCCGATTTATTGGGACAATGGCGCAACCGGCAATCATGGATTAGGTGTTTTTGATCGAGTGACAGGTAGTCAGGTTTATCCAGACGTTATTGATGTGATTAAACGTCAATAACTAGAAATTGAAGTACAAAAGCCCGCAGATAAATAAATTATTGTGCGGGTTTTTTATTCCCAACTGAAACTTGGGTAAGTAGGAAAAGTAATAGACTCCTCAGGGGCTGATTTTACTGAGTCAATCAGACCTACAATATCAGAGTCCAACTGAATCCGAAATTGCCTGACTTCGCGCCAAACGGCGTAAAATTCTTCGTGATCTTGTTCAGGGTTTTCTTTATAGCTTTTCAATAACGGACTTAGCTTTTGGTAAGCCCTTTTAAGGCGTTTAGCTTGGATTTGTTCAAACGCTTTAATAGTATTCATTTTTTTTTGTTGATTTGGATTAAGGGTTTCTGCGTCACTTTGAATCTTAAACTTGTCGGATAAGAAGTATTCTTCAAAAGCTGAATAGTCTTTCGAAGCTGCATTGGTCCAATCAACATGGTCTTGTCTATTTAACACTTTGTTGTTTACCGGGTCAAAAATAACCACAGTAGGTGTGCCGTAAAATCCGATTAAATTTAGCTCAGATAGTGCTTCAGAACGATTTTCTAAGTAACCAACATCGACAAACTGCACAGCAAATTTATCTTGTAATTGGGAATGAAAATCTGGAATCGAAAAGGTTTCAGAAAGGGCTCTGCTGTCATGACACCATTGAGCGCCAAAGACAGCCAATACAAGTTTATTCTCGGTTTTACCCGTGGTTATTACTTGTTGTAGTTTCTCGACAGCATCGCTTGAGGGGGTATACTTGTAATCATCAAGCAATACAATGTTTTTATCATCGGCTGACAGGGCACTACTTAAAGTCGCTATAATGAATAAGAGGATAAAACGTGACAATGATTTCATTCCATCGAAAAAGTGCCGTCAAATAGATACATGCCATTATCTAAGTAGTTGATACTAAAATGCAACTATAAAACACGAATATTTCAACAATTAGAGGCGATGGTATTAGATGAGCAATGCAAAACTAACATCATTGTTTGCGATAAATCCGAACATCACAAAGTCTTACAAATTGAAACAGACATGAAAATCAACTGTGATATATTTGCGTTATAGTAGAAAGAGGAGTGAACTCAGTGGAAGGTACAACCTTTGTTTTATTGTTGCTTTTTTGTTTCGTATTGCCCATTACCATGTATAGCATTTGGACAGGACACAAAAAAGAAATGTTGAAGTTAAAAGCAAAAAACGGTGGCGTTGAAGTGCAAGCAATGGAAGCTGAAATTGTCACAATTAAAAAGCGTTTAGCCGCGCTTGAAGCTATAGTGACAGATGAAAAATATCAATTGAATAAAGCGTTCGATGATCTTAATAAAGATGATTAATCAGAGTAACTAAGACTATAAGTGACTTTTGTTTGTATTCATAACAAGCTAAACTAACGCCCATTGTGAAAAAGGAAGCTGCTATGAAACTTGGAATCGTACTTTTAACTTGTTGTTTGTTATTTTCTTGTGCGAGCAACAATAATATCCCTAAGCCAACGACACTGGGTCAATTGGATGGCGCAGAACTTAGACTTAAAGTCTTGGTTGAAGCGCCAGGCACTCTGTTTGCACGAGATTCTAAATTAGAAGTCACTTTTGATTCCGGCTCTGGCAAAACAACGGAATCGTTCCCGATAAAATTACTGGGTGTTGAAAAAGTCGAAGAGGGAATAAGCTTATTTTCTTCTGATATCGATTATAACAGCCATTTAGTGGCAGTTGACGATGAGTCTATGGACGCGTTTCTAGCATTCTTAGAAAATAATGCAGATGCAGCCTTTACGGTAAGATTATCACCTGCGTTTACCAATTTGCCGAATCGAGCAAAAATGTATTATGCCACTTTTGTTCGCATGAATAGATTAGGCGAGTATGAGCCTCTTGTATCACACATGCAGATTGATGTACCCAAGTAGGTGAACGGTATAAAAAATAATCACTACATCTCCTGCAATATACCTACTTTTGGTCCCAGATAAGGTATATTTCCACATTACTAAAAATCGAAAAAACGCGTTCTAGAACGCGTTTTTCGAATAATAAATATAAAACTTGAAAACTTTTTGAACCTTTCGCAAAATATTGTTGTCAATCTTTTGACTATCACTCGTTAAAAAAAGAATAAGCCATCAGGCAAGTAGTGGAGACTATCGTTTTGTTATTTTCTAAAGTCTTGTTTAGACTCACATTTTTTGCATTTGTTATTATATATGGTGCTGTATTAGCGGAGTTCATCAACCCCGCATATTATCAGGTGAATGTGAATATCGATTTAGAAGCTTTGGTGCTGACCGGCATTGTTGCGGCTTATTTGTACTTTTTTCTTAGAAAACGCAAACACTAATCCATGTTTTTTTCCGCTAGAGTTGCATGGTGATCATTCACTAGCATCAATGCTGCTGAACTATAAATCTTGTTTAATTCATAGGTAAATATGCCGGCTTTTACGGCGGGATCTGTATTCACCCATTGTTGTGCTTCTTCGATGCTGTCTGTGTTAAATATAAACAAGCCACGTTTTGGGGCACTTTCAATAAATGGACCAGCCACTACTAATTTTTGTTGTTCCGCAAGAGCTTTCATATTGGAAAAGTGGCCAGCGAAGGCTTTTTTCTTTTCTTCTTCACTGATATCAGTATTGCCGCCAGTGAGTAAAACAACCAATACGTATTGTTTCATGCCATAAGCATCTGCTTGTAATTTTTCTGCGAGTTCTGAATCAAACTCAGATTCATGAGCGAAAGTAATAAAAGATAGTGAACATAACACAAACGCAAGTAAGTACTTCATATCTATTCCCCAACACAATTAATGAACAAAGATAAATACGCTCTAACTTACACCTAAAAATCACAAACAACAAACATAGAATTTTAATCTAAGTTGTATTTCCTTAGGTAATGAATGCTAGACTATCAAAGTTCTATTTAACAGGAGTTATGCAGACCTCATGGTCTTACTATTGGTTTATATTTTTATTGCGCTGGGATTCTCATTTCTTTGTTCCATTGCCGAAGCCGTTATTCTTAGTGTATCTCAAGCCTATATTTCTTTATTGCAGAAAGAAGGGAAACCCTCTGGTGATTTGCTCAATCAATTGACGTCTGACATAAACAAACCTCTGTCGGCTATTCTCACCTTAAATACTATCGCTCATACCATGGGCGCTGCAGGTGCAGGCGCACAAGCGGCCAAGGTGTTTGGTGATACCTATTTAGGAATTATTTCAGCTGTATTAACCTTTTTAATACTGGTGTTTTCAGAGATTATTCCAAAAACCCTTGGTGCTACATACTGGAAAGTACTGGCGCCTTTTACTGCGTTCTTCCTCAAGTATTTGATTATTGTCTTATATCCCTTTGTCATAATGTCGCAAAAACTTACTAGCGGATTTACTGAAGAGAGTCCACTTAAAGGGTTAAGTCGAAATGAATTACTTGCGATGGCCGAGCTTTCTGAAAGCGAAGGTCAATTAGCGGCGCAGGAAGCCAACGTTCTGCAAAATTTATTGACTTTGCACGAACGAAAAATAAAAGATGCTATGACTCATAGGACGGTGGTGTTCTCAGTGCCAGAAGATATGACAGTTGGAGAGTTTGTGGAAAAATATTCTGAAAAACCTTTTTCACGCATTCCAATTTTCGAAAACAAAGAGTCTGAAAGCATAACCGGTTTTGTGATCAAGTCTGAACTTTTAATTGCAGCGGCTAAAGGCGACTCCGATAAGTTAGTAAAAGACTACGCCAAGGAGATGGTAACCTTGCTAGCTGATATGCCTCTTGCGAGAACCTTTGATTACTTTTTAAATTCCAGAGTGCACATTTTATTAGTAGTTGATGAATATGGCGGCTTAGAAGGAATTATTACCTTAGAAGATCTGCTGGAATCACTATTAGGTGTTGAAATTGTAGATGAAGTGGACAAAACCGTCAGCATGCGACGTTTAGCCAAAGTTATGTGGAAGACTAGAGAAAGGCGATTATTCGATCCCGCACAAAAAGATTAAATCATAAAGGTTTAATCTTTTTACCGGTTCTTCAGGGCGTCACGCAAAAATGAACCGAAGATCTAACTAAGAAGAATCGTCATCGTGGCGCAGGCCACGATCCCCTTGGAATATAGTAAATCTAATTAAAACCAACACAAAGAACAGTCTAAATAAAATGAAAATTCGCTAAGCTTGCTTTATTTGATTACGAGGCATTCCAGTAGTGAAGCAACCCTCTGTTTACATTATTACCAATATGCACAATACAACGCTATACATCGGCGTAACGAGTAATCTAATTCAACGTATTCATCAACACAAAAACAAGCAAATAGATGGCTTTAGCAAAAAGTACAACTTGCAAAAGCTCGTGTACTTTGAACAGTTTGCGCTTATGGAAGACGCAATATTGAGAGAAAAGCGCTTAAAAAACTGGCATAGGGAATGGAAAAATAAACTGATCAATACAGAGAATCCGGATTGGGACGATTTGTATGAAACATTACTTATGAATTAGCAAACTGCAGTAATTTCCAAGGGGGTCGTGGCCTGCGCCACGATGACGATTCTTCGTAGTTAATTTCATTTAGACTGCAAGTTGTCTTTTTCAGACGAATAGAATCAAATCGCTCAGCGGCAGCTTTGCAGAATTCCCACCTTAGAATGCCAAAAGCAGAAACAATTTATTAACACTGCATATTTAGTATGTTTAATATTAATACTGGTAATAATTATTAATTAAAACAATGTGATACAACTTATATTTGGTTCTGAAGACAAGCTGGTTTTCAAAATAGACTAATGTCTTACTAGCCGTCAGTTTAGGGACTGCCTATATTCATCGCGCGTATTACAAACGAGGTTTATATAATTGCGATGAAGCTTGCATTGAATTTTTTTATCTTTTTGACCCTTATTCTCTTTTCTATGAATGTTGTCGCCAGCGACCTTTCTCAGACCAATGATCTCACTGCTTCTGGTTTTGGTATTTTGGCACTTTGTTTGTTTGTAGTGGCTTATGTGTTTGTTATTCTTGAAGAAAAGCTGCATCTGCGCAAGTCAAAACCAGTATTGGCCGCAGCTGGCGCCATTTGGATAATTATAGCAATCGCTTATGTAGACGCTCCAAATAAGCACTTGGTGGAAGAAGCCATCCGCCATAACTTTTTAGAATACGCAGAGTTATTTTTCTTCTTGTTAGTAGCAATGACCTACATTAACGCTATGTTAGAACGTGGGGTATTTGATGCCTTGCGTAACTACTTAGTTAGCAAAGGATTGTCTTTCAAAGCTTTGTTTTGGCTAACCGGTATTCTCGCGTTTTTTATCTCTCCAGTGGCAGATAACTTAACCACGGCATTAGTGATGTGTGCAGTAATTATGGCTGTAGGTAAAGCTCACCCGAGTTTTGTTGGCTTAGGTTGTATAAATATTGTGGTGGCAGCGAATGCTGGTGGTGCATTTAGTCCCTTTGGTGACATTACTACCCTAATGGTTTGGCAAAAAGGCATAGTGGAATTTACGGAATTCTTCCGTTTGTTTATACCTTCTGTTGTAAATTTTTTAGTTCCAGCTTTTATCATGTCGTTCGCGGTACTCAAAGGAAAGCCGGAAATGGAAGCTTCGGTGGAATCCAATCGAATAAAGCCCGGCGGTATTCCGATTGTATTTATGTTTCTAGCGACCATTGTCACCGCCGTATCTTTTCATAGTTTTCTCCATCTACCTCCTGTGTATGGCATGATGTTTGGCTTCGCGTATTTAAAAATCTATTCTTATTTCTTAAAACTGCAATCGGAAAATTGGGAACAAGATCCTGACGGTTCTCCAGGAAGTACGCCGAGAGAGCAATACAGTAAATTTGATATTTTTAATAAAATTGCACAAGCTGAATGGGATACCTTATTCTTTTTCTACGGCGTAATCTTGGCTGTAGGTGGATTAGGATTTATGGGCTATTTAGCCTTAGCATCAAATGTTATGTATGTGGATCTTGGAATTTTACCCGCGAATATTTTGGTGGGCATTTTAAGTGCCATAGTGGACAACATTCCTGTGATGTTTGCGGTTTTAACCATGAACCCAGATATGGAATTGAATCAATGGTTGTTGGTTACCCTGACCGCGGGCGTGGGCGGAAGTCTACTGTCCATTGGTAGCGCTGCAGGCGTTGCACTTATGGGGCAAGCAAGAGGCTATTACACTTTCTTCGGGCATTTAAAATGGACACCTGTAATTGCCCTAGGTTATTTTGCCAGTATAGGAATTCACTTATTAATCAATTAAATGCATTAGAAGATTGAGATCTGATTATTTCTCGCTATAGTAGGTAGTATTACTCGTAAAAATTTGCAGGAGCAAGCGATAGCTACTCGTCTTCCCCCGATCATTGATGTTGAGGCTTCAGGGTTTGGTATAAACAGCTTTCCAATTGAAATTGGTGTCGTATTAGAAAATGGCAGTCGATTTTGTCGGCTTATTCGGCCATTTAATGATTGGGTACATTGGGATGATGAGGCCCAGAAAATTCACGGCATTTCTCAGTTAATGTTGGCTAAAAAGGGTGTGGACCCAGTCATTGTTTGTCATGAATTAAACCGTTTTGTCGGAAATCAAGTATTGTACTCTGACGCTTGGGTAGTGGATAACCCTTGGGTAAATACTTTGTTTTATCGCGCTGGTGTTCCCATGCAGTTTTCCATCAGCAGTTTGGAATTGATCCTCAAGGAACAACAACTTGGCACTTGGGACAGGGACAAAGCGTTTGTGCTACGCAGAAGTGGCCTAAAAAGGCACAGAGCTAGCACTGATGCATGTATTATCCAACTTACCTACGAGCGCAGCTTACAGCGCATGTTAAATACCTGAAAGTTATAGGTAGCCTCAATAACATACTGTTATACTATCGATTCATCATGGCAGCTTTCACTTGCATAGCAGCTTTTGGGCATTAGCAACTATCAAATCAATCAACATAAACAGGGTGTAAATGAAAGCACTGGATATTAGAGCCTTAGAGAAAACTTATAAAGGCGGTGTACAGGCGTTAAAAGGAATCGACCTGTCAGTAGAACAAGGAGATTTTTTCGCACTTCTCGGTCCCAATGGTGCTGGAAAGTCAACCACAATAGGCATTATCTGCTCCTTAGTGAACAAATCTAAAGGTCAAATTGAAGTATTTGAGAATGACTTTGAGCAACAAGAAGTAGCAGCTAAAAAATGCATAGGTTTAGTTCCCCAAGAATTTAACTTTAATCAGTTTGAAACCTTATTGCAGATAGTAGTGAATCAAGCGGGCTATTATGGTGTTCCTCGAAATATTGCCAAACAAAGAGCCGAGAAGTATTTAAAGCAGCTAGAACTTTGGGACAAGCGTAACGCTCGCGCTAGAGAATTATCTGGTGGTATGAAACGTCGACTGATGATTGCCCGCGCGCTTATGCATGAGCCTAAAATGCTGATTTTGGATGAGCCAACTGCCGGCGTAGATATTGAAGTAAGACGTTCAATGTGGTCGTTCTTGCGAGAAATAAATCAGCAAGGTATCACCATTATTTTGACCACACATTACTTAGAAGAAGCTGAAATGCTTTGTCGAAACATCGCCATCATCGATAAAGGTGTGATTGTTGAAAATACCAGTATGAAGGCCTTGTTATCAACGCTAAACATTGAAACCTTCGTATTTGATATCGAAGGCGACGCGACCAATATTAGTATTCCGGAATTTGAAACTCGTGCTATTGATGAGCACACACTAGAAGTTGATGTGCCGAAAACCAGTGGTCTGAATCCGGTTTTCAATAACTTTTCAGAGCAGAATGTAAAAGTCATGAGTATGCGTAACAAAGCCAATCGATTAGAAGAATTATTTGTTCGCTTAGTTGAATCATCTAAAAAGCAGGAGGCAAGTGCGTGAATAGTTTGAATTTTGTTGCATTACGCACTATCTGGATTAAAGAGTGTACAAGATTCTTACGGATCTGGGTGCAAACACTGGTTCCACCCGCAATTACTATGTCCTTGTACTTTGTTATTTTCGGTAGCTTGATTGGCAGTCGAATTGGAGAAATGGGCGGCAAGTCTTATATGGAATTTATTGTTCCAGGTTTGATAATGATGTCGATTATTACCAATTCCTATTCCAACGTATCGTCTTCATTTTTCAGCGCCAAATTTCAACGAAATATAGAAGAATTGATTGTTTCACCTGTGCCTACTTGGGTCATTATTTTTGGCTTCGTTGGTGGCGGTGTGGCTAGGGCTTTGTTAATTGGCATTATAGTCACCACGGTTTCTATGTTCTTTGTAGATGTGGAATTTCATAATGTATTGGTCATAGTGGTTACCTTGATTTTGACTTCCACCATGTTTGCGACTGCTGGGTTAATTAACGCTATTTATGCAAAAACCTTTGATGATATAAGTGTTATCCCCACGTTTGTGCTAACGCCTTTAACCTATCTTGGCGGTGTATTTTATTCCATTGATCTATTACCAAGCTTTTGGCAGACCATTAGCCAAGCGAATCCTATTGTGTATATGGTAAATGGATTTAGATACGGCTTTTTGGGCGTGTCAGACGTGAACTATTTAGTTTCGATGGCGTTGTTGGTAATTTTTAATGTGGTGATGTTTGCATTAGCCTATCGTCTATTGAGCAAGGGTGTGGGTATACGTTCCTAATATGCACAAAGTAAATCCAGTTACTAGCAATCAATCTTCAGTGCATGAGGATTTATCGTTTTATGTTGAACGTTACAAAACCGCCAATTTTAAACGTCCTTATGCACAGCATACGCTAGATGCATTTAAGCAAGTGGAAGATTGGTTAAATAACTGGTCAGGTGATGTGATTCTCGATGCTTGTTGCGGCGTTGGAGAAAGCACCGCAAAGCTGGCGGAACTTTATCCAAATAGTCGGATTATCGGAGTAGATAAGTCGGCCCACAGATTGTCTAAACATGATCATTATGCGGCAGAAACAGCAACAAACTATTTTGTTGTACAGGGGGATTTATTAGATTTTTGGCGGCTATTGTTAGAGGCGCAAAAATCTCATCCAGCGTGGAAAATAAGCCGACAATTTTTATTTTATCCAAATCCTTATCCAAAAAAATCTCAATTGAATAAGCGCTGGCATGCAGGCGTGATGTTGCCTTATATATTGCAGGTCTCGAAAAACATAGAAGTGCGGTCAAATTGGCGATTGTATTTAGAAGAGTTCAAAGCGGCATTGGCACTTTATGATATCTCGATGGAAATTCAAGAAGTCCAAGGGGAGCCAATAACGCCATTTGAGCGTAAATATTTACTGGATGGCCAAAGGTGCTGGCGAGCTTTTACGCTACTTGCTACCGAAAATTAACTTAATCTATTCGATACAGACAAGAAAAAACCTTGGCCATACTGAATCTGCAAATCTGCCACAGCGTCTAGAATTTCTTGATCTTCAATATTTTCAGCAATTAAAAGTACATTGTAGGTTTCACAGTACTGCTGGATTTTTTCAATCGATATAAATTGCTGTTGTATAGCAGGCGTTTTCAGCAATTCACCTCGTAGTTTTATAGCATTGATACCAGACGCTATGATAGCCAAGAGTTCGTTGCTACATTCAAACACGTCATCCACCGTCACAAAAAGTTGGGGCAGGCGACGAACCAATTGCCCTAAAACTTGTGGATTGTTTTTTACCGCTGAATAAGGGATTTCAATTCCGCATAGGCCTTTATCTACTTGGTTACAGATTTCAGTTACCGTTTCTAACACTAGATTATCATCCAAATCAGCGTCAAAAAGATTAATGTTCCAATGCATTTGTCTTGGACGACAGAATGCGTTAGAACGCTCTACCATCAAACGAGTTAAAGCGGCAGTAATTTGTTCTCTGGCGATACAGGTAATTTCACCAGTTGGCATCCATGCATCATATTGAGTTAAAGCTCGAGGGAAACATTCATAGCGTAATACTGACCCTGTGGATAGGTTATAGATAGGTTGAAAATAAGGCACAATATTATCTATATCGACTAATGGATGGTGAGAATGTGCTTGCAATGTCTTATTCGCTTAAAAACTGAACTACTTATACTTCTTTATCAGTCAGATTCTTCCAGTCTTTAATAAATTGGTAAAAAAAGTGTCATAATTTGCGTTTTTTATAAACTCTTGGATGTAATGCGCTTGGTAATTTTTCAGAACTGCGTTAAAGTTCGGCTCTCGGGGCATCGGGAAAACCTATTTTGATAAAAGCAGAAGTTAGTTTAGAACATCTTTTCAAGGTATTTACTAAGCCTGAAAATGATGACTCTACACTCGCAAAAATTGAACGGCAACTGTCAGATAATCTATCAGATTTTCTGTCTCAGCACGTGGTGACAAAAAAGACCTCGTTGGAAGAGATCGAAAAGGATTTTAATGATCCTAGAATTCCTCAGGAGCCCGAATTCGTATCCAGCCATGCTGAAGTATTATTAGATAAGCTCGTAGCCCACAGTGTAAATACTTATTCTCCGACCTTTATCGGGCATATGACATCTGCTCTACCTTACTTTCACTTACCATTATCTAAATTATTGGTAGGCCTAAATCAAAATTTGGTCAAAATTGAAACTTCTAAAGCCTTTACGCCTTTGGAAAGGCAAACGCTAGGCATGATTCATCACTTGATCTATGGAGAGAGTGATAAGTTTTATGAGAAATACTTACATAGTGCCAAACATTCTTTAGGCGCTTTTTGTTCGGGTGGCACCATAGCTAACATTACTGCACTTTGGGTCGCGAGGAATAAGATTCTTGGGCCTAAGGGAGTATTTAAAGGCGTATCGCAACAAGGGCTGGTAAGCGCTTATCAACATTATGGTATCAAGAACTTGGGCGTGATGGCGTCAAAGCGAGGCCATTACTCGCTAGGAAAGGCAGTGGACGTACTTGGCATAGGTCGCCAAAATATGCTCTCGGTAGATAGTCCAAGATACATGCTGGAGCCAGAAACTGCATTAAAAGTAGGTAATGCATTTCAAGCTGAAGGTAATAAGCTTTTAGCTATCGTTGGTATTGCCGGTACAACAGAAACCGGTCACGTTGATCCTTTAGATGAGCTAGCTGATGTTGCTAAAGAGCTAGGTTGTTGGTTCCATGTTGATGCAGCTTGGGGTGGCGCAACCCTATTTTCACAGAAAAACCGTGATAAATTATCAGGCATAGAAGAGGCAGATTCAGTTACCATAGATGCGCATAAACAAATGTACGTTCCTATGGGGGCGGGCATGGCGATTTTTAAAAATCCACACGATAGCAACGCTGTAAGGCACCATGCACAATACATATTGCGAGAAGGTTCTAAAGATTTAGGCGCCACCACCCTTGAAGGCTCCAGAAATGGAATGGCGATGATGCTGTATTCATCGATCCATATTTTCGGAAAAGGGGGATATGAGCTACTCATTGATCGCTCTATCGACCTTGCATTGAAATTTTCACAAATGATTAAACAAAGAGAAAATTTTGAGTTAGTCACTGAACCTAAACTCTCTATACTTACTTACCGACTTATTCCTGATGCCTTGCAGAATTTGGGTGAATTTGAAAATGAAACTCAAAAACGCATTAACAAACAAATCGACAGCCTGACCGTAGCTGTGCAAAAACAGCAAAGGGAAGCGGGTAAGTCATTTGTTTCGCGAACGCGCATCGAAGTAGAAAAATACCACGATCACTCAATCACTGTTTTTCGTGTTGTATTAGCCAACCCATTGACTACCGAAGAAGACCTATCTGCAATTTTAGACGAACAATTAGCTATCGCTAAAAATCAACAAACTTGGCATAAACTCGCCCACTGGCCTAAGTCAAAAATCGCATAAATTCAAGTTACACACATTTTCTGCAATAAAGTTGAATGGAATTTCAACCCAGTCCGGTCTTTTCACAAAACAATACAATTAGCTGAAAAGAGTGTTTTATGGATAAACTGCTTATTGTTGAAGATGATCTCGACATTGCAAATCTAGTAAAGGTAAACCTTAACGAATTAGGCTTTGAACTAGACCACCGTGTAGATGGAATTAGCGGGCTAGATGCCGCTCTATCTCAGACATATTCATTAGTTATCCTTGATGTAATGCTTCCTAAAATGAACGGCTTGGATATTTGTCGCAAGATAAGGGATCAAAAGCCAGAACAAGCAATTTTAATGTTGACGGCAAAAAATTCGGAAACGGATAGGGTGCTTGGTTTAGAGTTAGGCGCTGACGACTATATGGCCAAACCATTCAGTGTAAGAGAGTTGCAAGCTAGGGTTAGAGCCCTACTAAGACGTGCTGATTTGGTGCGTCAAAATCAACGAGTACTTGTTGATAATTCCAATAGTCTTATTTGTGGCGACTTGGTTGTAGACCGACGAACCCGAACCGTCGCTAAATCAGGAAAATGTATAGAGCTCACTGCAACAGAATTCGATCTCTTGTTTCATTTAATGCAACACCCAAATCAGGTGTTTAGTCGCAGTCAACTACTAGAATCCGTGTGGGGTTATCAGCATTGCGGGTATGAACACACGGTCAACTCTCACATCAACAGGCTAAGGTCTAAATTAGAAAAAGATGCGACAAATCCTGACTATGTACAAACAGTTTGGGGCGTAGGCTACAAATTTAATCAGGCCTCTGTGGTGCATTAGAATGTGGTTTCCTAAGCTCTGCTTTTACCAAAGATTAGCAATTTCATTAGTAGCGGGTTTTTTCACCATCATTGCCGTGCTTACTATTTATTCAACCTATTTGCAGCAAAGTATGCAGCATGAAGCTGAACAAAGATTGCACTTAGGTTTGGCTGAGCATTTAGTGTCAGATAACCCTATTTTGAAAGAAGGGGTGTATGATTACAAAGCGTTAAACAAATTGTTTCATACATTGATGTTGCTTGGGCCAAATTTTGAATTCTATTTCCTTGATCCTCAAGGAAACCTACTTACCTATTCAGCAAAAGCAAATGAGATTGTTCGCAAACAGGTGGATGTCACACCAATTAATGTAATGCTATCTGGTGGTAAAAGCTTCCCTAATTATGGTGATGATCCTAAAGACATAGATAAGCAAAAAATATTTTCAGTAGCCCCCGTTTACAACGATGATAGTTTGCAAGGGTATTTGTACATTATCATTGGTGGGGCACAGTACGATTCGATTACCGATAGCATTAAATCCAGTAAGGGAGTTCAACAATACATTTTGATAGTCTTAGCGGGCTTAATATTCTTGATGTTTGTGTTATTGGTGCTGTTTAAATTTTTCACCGCTCCGTTGAAAAAACTGAGTGATGATATGGACAGATTTCGCGGGGCTGGTTTTGATATAAAAAATGCGAAGATTACCTTATTACCTTGGCGCAACGACTCTCGCAATGAAGTTCAGCGTTTAGGTTACTCATTTAATGAAATGTTGCGGCACATCGACAAACAATGGCAGCAAATTAAACTTAATGACTTACAACGACGAACGCTTCTCGCGGATTTGAGTCATGATTTACGCACCCCATTGGCCAATATGCAAGGTTATATGGAGACCTTGTGCATCAATGATAGTCAATTGACCAGTGAGCAGCGAGATGAGTTTTTTGGCATTTGTACGCGCAATTTGCATAATTTGAAGCGGCTAATCGATCAAATTTTTGAGTTAGCTTATCTTGAGGGAGGCCATGTAAATTTGAAAATGGAACCTTGCTTGTTAGCTGAGTTATTACATGACATTGCAGCTAAATTTAATTTACAAGCTAATGCCAAAGATATAGGGCTGACGGTAGATATTCAAACGCCTAATGCCTACGTTAAAGCAGATATAGAGAAGCTAGAACGAGTGCTAACAAACCTCATTGATAATGCTATTCGACACACACCTGCAGGAGGCTCAATTCAACTGCAAATTAAAGAAGCCAACGACAAACTTGTGGTCAGTGTGAGGGATTCTGGAATCGGTATTGCTGCGGAGGAATTAGAGCATATATTTGTTGCACGTTACCAAGCAACCAATAGTCAAAAAGGGACGAAAACCCATGTAGGATTGGGGTTAGCAATTAGTCAAAAACTCATTGCATTATTTGATTCTACGCTTGAAGTAACGTCCGAAATAGGTAAAGGGACTAGCTTTAGCTTTACTCTTCAGCAAGCTAAAGCTTAGTACGCCTAATCATCGTCAAAATTTAATTCTTTAAGCTTTCGAGTTAACGTATTTCGGCCCCAACCTAAACGTTTGGCTGCCTCTTGTTTATGTCCACGGGTATGTTTAAGTGCTCGACTTAACAAGATCTTTTCAAAATCATATTGAGCTGTGTCTAGAATATCGTTCTTACCCGCTAATAATTGTTTGTCAGCCCATTGAGAAAGTAAAATCGTCCAATCATCACTTTCTGCAGCCTGTTTTACCTGCACGCCAGAAACGTTTAATTCTGGTGGTAGGTCATCGATTAAAATTTCTTGACCACTGGCCATCACAGTCAACCAGCGACAAGTGTTTTCTAGTTGCCTTACATTACCCGGCCAAGCGACTTCCATTAGCCTATCAGCTGCCGCCTTAGATAACTGTTTGCTTTCAACGCCTAATTCTTTAGAGGCCTTGTTTAAAAAATGTCGGGCCAATAATGGTATATCTTCTCTTCGTTCATGCAGACTAGGTAAGTGTATTTTTATTACGTTTAGTCTGTGGTACAAATCTTCTCTGAACTTGCCTTCTGCGACTCGCTGTTCCAAGTTCTGGTGAGTGGCAGCGATAATTCTTACATCTACTTTTACCGGTTGATGACCACCGACCCGATAGAATTGTCCATCGGCCAAAACCCGCAATAATCGTGTTTGTACGTCTATTGGCATATCACCTATTTCATCAAGGAATAAGGTACCGCCATCGGCTTGTTCAAAACGCCCTTGGCGGCTATTTTGTGCCCCAGTAAAGGCGCCTTTTTCATGCCCAAACAGCTCTGATTCAATTAATTCTGTCGGTATTGCCGCCATGTTTAACGGCACGAAGGTTTTATTTGCTCGCGGACTGTGTTTGTGCAGTGCTTGTGCAACTAATTCTTTACCTGTACCCGATTGGCCATTAATCAATACGCTAATAGAAGAGCGCGAAAGTCTTCCAACGGCCCTAAATACTTCCTGCATTGCCGGCGCTTCACCAATGATTTCTGTACTGTTTGTTAGGGTATCTTGTTGTTTTAACTGACTTGTTTCACGGGCATGTTCAATGGCTCGTTTGGTGAGTGAAACAGCTTCATCAATATCAAAGGGTTTAGGTAAATATTCGTAAGCGCCACCTTTGTACGCTTTTACTGCGCTATCTAAATCAGAATGTGCTGTCATTATGATAATAGGGAGATCAGGAAAGTGTTGATGGATCTCGTCCAACAGCGTCATACCATCCATTTGCGGCATTCTGACATCGGAAATGATGACTTGTGGAGCATTGCCACTGTGAATTTGAAGTAATAGATCTTCAGGGTTAGAAAAGCTTAAACACCCGATGTCGGCAGATTTAAATGCCTTCTCTAATACCCATCTAATGGAGCTATCATCGTCCACTATCCATACTGGCTCATTCATCTGCTAAATCCTGTTTTATAATTGGTAAATAAAGCGTAAATTCGGTATATCCTGGAAAGCTATCAACATCTATTTTGCCAAAGTGATGATTTATTAGGGTTTGTGCAATCGATAACCCAAGTCCACTGCCATTGGCTTTACTTGATACCATTGGATAAAAAAGTGTGTCTCGGACTTCTTTGGGAATTCCTGGACCATTGTCAACAATGCTCACCAGTGCTGAAAGGCTGTGGGGCTTTCCATTAATCACACAGCGGCGCTCTATTCTGGTGCGTAACCCTATGATGGGTCTTTCAATTTTTGCTTCACTCAGTGCTTGGCAAGCATTACGTACGATGTTTAATATGGCTTGTTCAAGCATATCTGGATCGGCGTATACTTCTGGTATAGAGGGGTCATAGTCGCGCTCGATATCAATATCAATAGATTGATCAGCGGTAATGACGCGTTTTACTTTTTCTATTACCTCATGCAGATTACACAGGCGTTTATGCGGCAGTGTATTTGGCCCTAACAAACGATCTACCAAAGCCCTGAGCCTGTCAGCTTGGTCCATAATCATTTGGGTAAATTCTAACTGATCTTCATTTGGCAGTTGTCGGCTTAGCAGCTGTGCTGCACCTCGAATGCCTCCGAGAGGGTTTTTAATTTCATGGGCTAAACCACGAATTAAATCTCTAGCAGCCATTTGTTGGGCATACTGTTGGGTTTCTTGACTTATTTTTCGTTGTTTATCCACGTGCATGATTTCAAACAGAATCATTTTTTCGCCGTCGATTAATGCCAAGTTAGCCTGCATATCTACCAGCAAGCATCTGCCATCTTTAAAACAGAGTTGTAATTCAGATTGAGAGAATTCTTCACCCGCTTCAAATACGTTTTCAAAACGGTCTTCGTCAAAACTATCAGGCGCAAAAAAGCTTAAGAAGGGCTTTTGGCAAATTTGCGATTTGCCAGTCTCAAAAATACTCAGCGCAGCGTCATTCACAAATACCACATGATATTCGCGGTTGACCATTACAAGTGCAGTTTTCATGCACTGTAACATGCTATCAATCTGGTTAAGCTCTAAAATCAATGTAAATCCTCGACTAAAGACTAAATATGCACAATATAAGTGCATTGCTTCATCTTAGTGAATGTACATAACCTTCACAAGGGATTAATTGAATAATGGAATCCCTGTATTCCCTTAGATATTAAGCTGTCCGCTAATTAATTGCGCGGGATTAATACTGAGGCTCTATGTAAAAATAATGTTCGTTGCTCGGACGATGCAATTATCTTGCCTGAGTTGTCAGTGAAATCCACTTTATATGAGTATTCTCCTCGGTCCATGTTTTCTAATTGAAAAACACCGCTTGGAGATTGGAAGGATTGGCCGTTTATAGTGAGGTTGTACATGCCTCCGATAGAAGGTTTTAGTTGAGCTTGAATGGAAAAATTGCCGGAATTATCACGCAATGTTGCTTCTTGTTTTGGAGACACGATGGTGAGGTTGAATTGTTTTTTCTTAACCGCTACATCTGGTTCGATTTTAGGTACCGGTGAAGAAGGTATTACAGTAGTGCTATCTCCTAGTATCACTTCAATTGCACCAGGGGAGGGCTTATCAGAAAAGGTAACAGTGCCATCTGCATGAACAGTTTTATATACAATGGTTTGACCATTCACTATGAAAGGGCAAATGAAACAAAACAAACCGACTAAAAATAAAGACTTCATAACAGGTCCTTAAAAGCACTATTCTTCATATTCTATCATACGCAATAAAAAAGCCTGCATAAAGCAGGCTTTGGTATGGTTTAAGCGGTGTAGTTATGATTTATACGCTGTAATACATGTCAAACTCTACTGGATGAGTTGTCATGTTCACTTTTTCTACTTCTTCAGCTTTAAGTGCGATGTATGCATCAATCATGTCGTCAGACATTACACCACCAGCAGTTAAGAATTCACGGTCTTCATCTAGTGCAGCAAGGGCCATTTCTAGCGAGCTAGCAACTGTTGGAATAGAGGCAGCTTCTTCAGCAGGTAGATCATATAAATCTTTATCCATTGAATCGCCAGGGTGAATCTTGTTTTTGATTCCGTCGATACCAGCCATCAACATAGCAGTGAACGCTAAGTATGGGTTAGCCGTTGGATCAGGGAAACGAACTTCGATACGACGTGCTTTATCGCTTGTTACATATGGAATACGGATAGATGCACTACGGTTACGAGCAGAGTAAGCTAACATAACTGGCGCTTCAAATCCTGGTACCAAACGCTTGTAAGAGTTAGTAGAAGCGTTAGCAAAAGCGTTGATAGCACGTGCGTGCTTGATGATACCGCCAATGTAATATAATGCTTCTTCAGAAAGACCTGCATATTTATCACCAGCAAAGATGTTTTTACCATCTTTAGAGATAGATTGGTGACAGTGCATACCAGAACCGTTATCACCTACAAGTGGTTTAGGCATGAAAGTAGCGGTTTTTCCGTATGAATGGGCAACGTTATGAATAACGTACTTGTAGATTTGGATTTCGTCAGCTTTGCTTACTAATGTATTGAACTGACAAGCAATTTCGTTTTGACCAGCAGTTGCAACTTCGTGGTGGTGAGCTTCAACAACCAAGCCCATTTCTTCCATAACTAAACACATGGCAGCACGAATGTCGTGAGCCGAATCTACAGGAGGAACTGGGAAGTAACCGCCTTTCACACCTGGACGGTGACCCGTGTTGCCACCTTCGTAGTCTGCACCAGAGTTCCATTTAGCTTCTTCAGCATCAATAGAATAGAAAGAACCTGCCATATCAGTGTGGAACTTAACGTCTTCGAACAAGAAGAATTCTGGCTCTGGACCGAAGAAACAAGTGTCGCCGATACCAGTTGATTTAAGATACTCTTCAGCACGCTTAGCAACAGAACGTGGATCACGGTCATAACCAAGCATTGTTGTTGGTTCAACGACGTCGCAACGAATATTAATTTGTGTTTCTTCAGCAAAAGGGTCTAAAACAGCAGAGCTTGCGTCTGGCATTAGAATCATGTCTGATTCGTTAATACCTTTCCAACCTGCAATTGAAGAACCATCGAACATTTTACCTTCTTCAAAAAACTCTTCATCGACAAGGCGAGCAGGAATTGAAACGTGTTGCTCTTTACCTTTAGTATCAGTGAAACGTAAATCTACAAACTTAGCTTCGCTTTCTGTTATAAGCGCTATAGCTGACTCAATTGACATATTGTCCTCCACTTATTTAAGTCCGTTGTGTGAGTAGTAAAAGCTTGTTCAAGCAAATTCGCATAAACAAAATCAAAAAAATAATGGATCTTTTATAAAATCAGCAAGCGATTCTGACACTCGATGATAGTCATCAAGATTAAAACCTAATGCAGATGAATAAAAGAAAAATCTAGTTATTTATTCTTGAGGTTTCATCAAGCGATAATCATGCCATGAGATGTAAATATAAATTAGCAATAAAAACAGTGACATATAAACGATGCGAAATAATAATACTGAAAATTGCACTGTTATGATGCATTTATTTGTGAGGGTTTGCACTATATTGGTTTGAAGGTCATGTGCTAATACCCTCAAATTAAAATCCGTTAGTTACTATCTTGTGAATGACAAAGCCTTAGACTGTTAAATTAGTTAAAAAATCGACAATTCCAATAGCACAATGGCGAATAAATCTGTAGAATCCGCCGCCAGTTATTTGTTGCCCGCGAATCAACCGATTGGCGGGTTTATTTTTTTGAGAGAATGTATGTCTGTTAGTATCGATAAAATTCGCAATATTGCCATTATTGCGCACGTTGACCACGGGAAAACTACCTTGGTTGATAAACTCCTGCAACAATCAGGAACGTTAAAATCACGTGGTGAAAACCAAGAGCGTGTAATGGATTCTAACGATATCGAAAAAGAACGTGGAATTACTATCCTAGCCAAGAACACGGCGATTAATTACGGTGACTACCGAATTAACATCGTAGACACTCCTGGGCACGCCGACTTTGGTGGAGAAGTTGAACGTGTAATGTCAATGGCTGACTCAGTACTACTATTAGTAGATGCTCAAGAAGGTCCAATGCCACAAACACGTTTTGTAACCCAAAAAGCATTTGCTCAAGGTTTAAAACCTATCGTAGTTGTGAATAAAATTGATAAGCCAGGTGCTCGCCCTGATTGGGTAATCGACCAAGTGTTTGACTTGTTTGATAACTTGGGTGCTACCGACGACCAATTGGATTTTCAAATCGTTTATGCTTCTGCACTCAATGGTTGGGCTGCACATGAATCTGATGAAACTGGTACGGATATGACACCATTGTTCGAAACTATCATCGAACAAGTAGCGGCACCGGACGCGGACGCTCAAGGCGCGTTCCAAATGCAAATTTCTCAACTTGATTACAACAGTTATGTTGGTGTTATCGGTGTTGGTCGAATTAAGCGTGGTTCAGTGAAAGTAAACCAGCAAGTGACTGTAGTTAATGCTGCTGGTGAAAAGCGAAACGGTAAAATTGGTAAGGTACTAGGTTATTTAGGTCTTGAAAGACATGATGTTGATCAAGCATCTGCAGGTGACATAGTCGCTATCACTGGATTGGGTGAACTGAAAATTTCTGACACTGTTTGTGATCCAAACAAGGTTGAAGCTCTTCCTGCATTAACTGTTGATGAGCCAACAGTAACAATGACTTTCCAGGTAAACACTTCGCCGTTTTCTGGTAAAGAAGGTAAATTTGTTACATCAAGAAATATCCTAGAAAGACTACAAAATGAACTAGTGCATAACGTAGCATTGCGTGTTGAAGAACTAGACGATCCAGATAAGTTTAAAGTGTCAGGTCGTGGTGAATTACACCTAGGAATCTTAATTGAGAACATGCGTCGTGAAGGTTACGAATTAGCGGTATCACGTCCAGAAGTTATCTTAAAACATGAAGATGGTCAGTTATTAGAACCTTACGAAACTCTTACCATTGACTGTGAAGATCAGCACCAAGGTTCTATCATGGAACAATTAGGTTATAGAAAAGCTGAACTAACCAATATGACGCCGGATGGAAAAGGCCGAATTCGTATGGACTTCATCGTGCCTAGTCGTGGCTTAATTGGCTTCCAAACTGAATTTATGACACTAACCTCAGGTTCAGGTTTGTTATATCATACATTCGATCATTATGGTCCGCATAAAGGTGGCAACATAGGTCAACGTAAGAATGGTGTTCTGATTGCCAATGCAGCAGGCAAAGCACTAACAAACGCTTTGTTTAACTTACAAGAGCGTGGTCGTTTATTTATCGGTCATGGTGTAGAAGTTTACGAAGGTATGGTTATTGGTATCCATAGCCGTGATAACGACCTAACAGTAAACGCCCTTAAAGGTAAGCAACTTACTAACGTTCGTGCATCTGGTACTGACGAAGCGCAAACTTTGGTTCCGCCAGTGAAAATGACGTTGGAACAAGCGTTAGAGTTTATTGATGACGACGAATTAGTAGAAGTAACACCAGAAAGCATTCGTATTCGTAAGAAATTGCTTACTGAGAACGAGCGTAAACGAGCATCTCGTCCTAAAAAAGAAGGTTAAGCTTAGTTAATAAGCAAGCATTTCAAAGTTTGAAAAAGCCCGAAGAAGTTAAGTCTGACTCGGGCTTTTTTTATGGTATTTAATGCAGATCAATTCCATTCGAGTTTGCATCAAACTATAGCTATCCAGCATCAATGCGGTCTGTTAAAATTGTGCAAAATCTAGTTAACCAAAAGAGATGTAAACTTGTACGACTTTGATAAGCTAACCGACCGTTCATCCACCTATTCTTTTAAATGGAACCGCTATAAGGGACGGAACATTATTCCTGCTTGGGTTGCTGATACTGAGTTTAAGTGCGCGCCACCAATAGTGGACGCAATGGTAGAAAGAAGTCGTCATGGTCTTTTTGGTTACACGTTACCGAATGAATATTTACCTGCTAAACAAGCTATCCAGCGTTGGTGTAGAAAACAGTATGATTGGGATGTTGCTCTTGATTGGATCGTTTGGACACCTGGTGTGGTACCTGGGTTTAATATGGCCATTCAAGCGGTGTCAGAACTTGATGACGGGATCATAGTACAATCTCCAAATTATCCGCCGCTTTTGGCGGCTCCTGGCATTAATAATCGTACTAGGTACGAAGTGGGTAATGTGCTTGAAAACGGTCGATGGACCTTAGACTTTGAACAGCTAGAAACTCATGCTAAACGCGCTGATACCAAATTGTTCATATTATGCAATCCAATGAATCCTATGGGCGGCGTTTTGACTCAGGAAGATTTGGATAGAGTGGCAAAAATTTGTAAAGATAACGATCTGGTGTTGTGTAGTGATGAGATTCACTGCGATCTTATTCTTGATGATTTACCCCATATTCCAGCAGGCAAATTGTCGCTAGTCGAAGATTCATCTATTACCCTTATGGCCGCAAGTAAAACCTTTAACGTTGCAGGGTTAGGGACATCCTTTGCAATAATTCCGGATGCCAAATTAAGAGCAAAATTCGCTAGCGCAGGTGCTGGACTCATTCCTTGGGTAAATGTCATGGGACTGGTAGCAACTGAAGTTGCTTTTACGCAATGTGATGATTGGCACCAAGCAGAATTGGCTTATCTTCGCTCAAATAGAGATTATTTGGTGAACGCCATAAATCAAATTCACGGTCTATCTTGTGTGTCACCGGAAGCAACTTACCTCTTGTGGATTGATGCAAGTGAACTGGGTGTTGAAGACACTCAAAAGTGGTGTGAAGACAAAGGTGTTGGGCCATCTCCAGGTAGGGATTTTGGCAATAAAAATTGTTTTAGAATTAATTATGGATGCCCTAAAAGCATGCTTGAAGAGATTGTAAAACGATTAGGCGGCTAAATTTTGTAGTAGTAGTGGTTGGAGTTTTATGCGGTATCGACAAACGCTTGAAAGCGCGCTTAAGTTGGCAAAATCTATAGTGCCATTTGAATTATGGATGATTACCAGAGTCAATGAAAATCATTGGTTCGTACTTGCATGCAGTGAAAATCCTTTTGGCATTCATGACAACCAGCTTATGGAATGGACAGATTCAATTTGTTCAAAAATGGTTGAGGAAAAACCACTAGTTTTTGTGCCAGATATTGAGTTAACGCCAGAGCATAAAACAGCACCTTCGGTCAGTCGACATAAGATTAAATCATATGCGAGTGTGCCGTTAAAAAATGCCCAAGGGGATATGATTGGCACCTTATGTGGGTTCGATCATCGAGCGTTAAGCGACGGTCAGTATAAAGATCATCAAGATCTGCCTTTAGTCGCGAAAATGATTGAGTACATACTTGAAGAGCATGCCTATATTCAACAATTAGAATCCAATACATTTACTGATATTTCAGATGAATTGGTTTTTGTAGAAAATTCGACACAATTTGATAATTTTGAAAGTATTGCTCGACAAAAACACGAAATTTACGCCAAGATTTCATGTCCACTGGGCATTCTTATTCTTGAAAATAGAAGCAAGGGATTAGCAGAAGAGTTGGTTTCTGATAGAGTTGAAAAAGTGCTCTATGAAACCTTAAGGGAATCTGACTCTGTTTATCGTTTATCAGAAGATCGATTGGGCATTTTATTGATTAACGTTGATAATAAATTTATCACTTAATTATTGCTTGAACTTCGTCAGAAATTAAATGATGGTCAATTAAAAGTGGTCATAGGCGCTCAAGTTTGTCGCCCGGATCAAAATATTTCTGATTCTATAAAAATGGCGCAAAAAAATCTTTGGGAGTAAGTCATGTGTGGGTTTATTGGTTATGATGAGAGAACTATTACTGAAACCCCTGACTTATTTGATAAATTAAACTCATTGAGTGACTGTATCGCTCGTATCCCTTCTTATTCAGCCTATCCGGCTTTTGGTGGCGATCTTAGTAAACGTATTCCATTGATCATTGAAGACGATGGCATTAAGTTAGTGAATGCCATTTGGTGGTTTGATGCCTATCAAAATAATGATTTAGCGACAGCACTAGGTAATCGCACCAGTTTTAATGCTCGTAATTTACAAAGCCCATTTTGGCGAGCTGCGCTAAAACATCAAAGAGGAATAGTTTTAGCATCTTCCATTGGTGAATCTAAATTAGTGGGTAAAACTAAACATCAATACTTAATGCAAAGTAAAAGTCCATTTTTGTTAGGTGCCTTATACAAAAAATTGCCGAACAATGATTATGCTTGTGCGGTCATAACGCGCGACGCACATCCTAAAATGGAAGCTTATCACGACAAAGCGTTTCCGTTGTTTTTACCAGTGCTAAGTCATTTTCTTGATAAATGGTTGTTAGCAAAAGGGGAAATTCCGTCTGAAGTTGAACAGTTGCTAGAATCTCCAAAGTTATTTCCAAATTTGCATGTGCAAAGGGTAAAAACCTATAAATCGGGTCAACCTATGGGCAAAATATCCGAAAATTTAATTTCAGATCATCCTGAATATTTGTAAATCGTTAATTAACTAGAAAAATAAATGAATTTTAGGTGCAAATTTTGCTAAGCACTGTTATCTTGATCTCGACAGCGTCATAAAAATAACAGTGTGCTAAAAATTAAACTGCTGATCATTACTTTTTTATTGGGGATTTCATCGACCTTTTTCGCCAAAAGCGAAGAGATAAAAATCGCCATCATAATCGATGACATTGGTGCTAAAGCATCCGATGCGCAGGCCTTTTCTCTGTCGAGAAAGGTAACTTTCGCGATTCTTCCCCATACTGAATTTTCAACGGATTTTTCTTACAGAGCAGCGCGACAAAATCGTGAAGTTATGCTTCATATGCCTATGGAATCTTTAAACGGTGAAAAATTAGGTGACAAGCCGTTGCTTTCAACTATGTATCCAAATCAAATTAAGCAGACATTGTCAGAAGCCTTAAATACTGTGCCACATGCAGTTGGAATCAATAATCACATGGGCAGTAAATTGACGCAAATGACATTACCGATGCGCAGTGTTATGGAACTGCTTGCTCAGACTAATCTTTATTTTATCGATAGTCGCACTACTCGTTATACAAAAGCAGGGCTGATAGCTGGACAATTTGGAGTACATAGTGCGACCCGTCATGTATTTTTAGATCATGTACAAACGCCAGAGTTTCTTGCACAACAAGTCAAACAATTAGTGAGAAAAGCTAAGCAAGAAGGAAAGGCCATAGGTATCGCCCATCCTTATCCAAGCACGCTAGCTTATTTGCCTAAAGAGTTAGAAAAACTCCCCTCAAATGTCACCTTGGTTACTGTAAGTGAGTTATTGCAAGAAACTAATAAGTTTCGGATTAGTCCAGCATTAGCCAATCAATCAGAAGTTAAAGAGCTAATTAGCGCCTCGATTTCACCGCAAGAATAAATTTTTGCACAGATGTTTGCTAGTTAAAGAGTTAATGTTATACTGTAACACTTTCTGATAAAGGCAATCGTTTAAACAGTGAAACCAACAGAGTTAACTTCAGTGCAAAGGGACGAACAACAAAGGGTAGACAATACGCGTTTTGACAAACTTGGCGTATGGGTATCTTCGTTGTGTGCTTTACATTGCCTAGCGATTCCTATGCTTTTACCCATAGCGCCTTTTATTGCGACTACCTTCTTTGCCGAGTCTTGGTTTGAACGCACTATTCTTGCTATTTCAATTCTTATTGGCTTTATTGCCTTGTTTATTGGTTTCCACCAATACCATAGACAGCTTTATCCGATTTACTCGCTGATTACCGGCGCATTGATTTATTGGAATAAAGATGTATTTGGCGAAGCCTATGAGCCGTTTACTATTGCCTTAGGTGCCGGTTTTATAATTGCAGCACATCTGTTGAACTTAAAACTTTGCCGACAGTGTAAAGACTGTAAATAAGTCTGCACTAAGAATTATCTGCTAATGTTTGCAAAGCCCATTGAGGGTCATCACTAAAAACTGCATCTACACCAAAGTTCTTCAACTTAGTTAAAAGGTCAGAATGGTTAACGGTATAACACCAGACTTCTAGAAACCGTTGATGGGCGTCTGTCACAAAGGCTTGATTAATTTGATTTCCTTCCAAAACCACAATATCGACTTCTAACTGTTCCCCAAACGCGGCTAAATCTATCGGCAAATGAGCAATGACGGCAGCGAACTTGATGTTGTCGAGAATTCGGTATCCGCGTAATTTTGACTTTAATTTCAAAATCAGAGGATGGTTAAAAGAACTTAGAATGATCTTGGTATCATAAGTTTGCATCAATTGACTTAGTTGCTGGATAAACAAATCAGCATTCTCAAGGGTTTTTATCTCTAAATTCAAAGTAGCTTTATTGCCAACAATGTTAAACAATTCAGCCAGAGTAATCACTTTTTGTCCACTAATTGTTTGCAGTGTTGCAATATCCTGACAAGAGGCATCAGTAAAGCGTCCGGAGTGAAAAGTAAGGCGGTCTAAATAAAAATCATGGTAAATAAAAAAGTCATCTTCAACTTGCTGAACATCACACTCAATATAGGCTGCACCTGTATCTAACGCTCGTTCAAATGCTTCAGCGGTATTTTCAGGATAGCTTTTGCTAAATCCTCTGTGGGCAATAATTTTCATGAGATTTATGTAGATTTTTGCTCTACATTCTTTTGTGAATGATGAGTTTTTACTGTCTCATAAATTGCGGCTGAAATCACCAAAATTCCACCGAGCAAAATTTCCCAAGAAGGTGATTCATTTAACAGTGCAATTGCGAATAACACCCCATAAAGTGGTTGCATACAGGCCACTAATGAAAAGGTTTTTGCCCTGAGATGTTTAAGTGCAGCCGCTACCATCGCATGTGGTAATGCGGTAAATACCGACCCGAGTAACAACAACATTAATCCAGTATGAAGTTCCATTTGCACAAAATCGTCGCTTACAAAAAAGATCAAGCAAGGACAAATGACCAAGGTCTGCCAGCCCATAGCTTTAGCACCGCTGTAGTGTGAGAAATATTTGCGGTGCAGCAAGTTTCGCATGGCGTAGAGGAAAGCAGAAAAAACGCCAACCGCGACTCCTAGGGTGATGTCGTTTTCTAACGATACTGTGGGAACGATAAAATAGATACCTAGAAGCACCACGCAAGCACTCGCAATGTCTTGCCACTGAATGCGCATTTTTTCAAAAAAGGGTTCTAATAACACAGTGATTACCGGGAAAGTAAACAGGGCGATCATGCCTACAGATACACTAGAATACTGCATTGAGAAAAAGTAAGTAACCCAATGCACAGCCATGATAACCCCCAAACCCAAACCAACAGCATAATCTTTTGCACTATTGAGTCTAAGGCTTTGGCCACCAAGTTTCACGAATAAAAATAAGCAGATAAAAGCCGGCAATGAGCGACCAAAGGTGATGTCTAAGGCGGATAAAGGGATCAGTTTTGAAAACAATCCTGTACCACCTAAAAGCATGACAGTGATATGCAGATTAATCAGACTTCGTTTGACTGGATCCATAGGTTATGACCGCAATAAAATTAGGGAATGAATAATAATGTCCTGATTTTATTGCTTTTCAGCCATGGGTTTGCCCATTCGGGTGGTGCTTGCAACGGCTAAATCGGTAAAGTTGATTTTATTAGGTTCAAAACATAAAACCACAGTAGAACCTAATTTAAAGCGTCCCATTTCATCACCCTTTTTCAGTGACACTTCACCTTTAGCATGTTGCCAATGCTGGACGTATTTACCTGCTGGTGGTGTGATATTACCGGCCCAAACAGTTTCTATGCTGGCTACGATAGTGGCACCTACCAACACCATAGCGACCTTACCTACAGGTGTATCAAAAAGCGCTACCACTCGCTCATTTCTAGCAAACAACCCAGGAACATTCTGTGCAGTTAACGGATTAACGGAAAATAATTCACCCGGTACATGCAAGGTGTCAGTCAATTCGCCATCAATAGGCATATGAATACGGTGATAATCTTTTGGCGCTAGATAAATAGTTGCAAACTCACCGCCTTTGAACACTTCTGCTAATTCAGGCTTACCGCCTAATAAAGTCGTTAAACTGAATTGGTGACCCTTTGCTTGAAAAATACTATCACCATTAATTGCACCAAATTGACTGACTGTGCCATCGACAGGATGACAAAGAACATTGTCGTTCTCGTCAATTGGACGAGCGCCTTGTTTCAGCGGACGGGTGAAGAATTCGTTGAATGTTCTATACGCACTTGGGGATTCAAAAGCAGCTTCTTGCATATTGATCTTAAATGCTTTGATGAAAATCTTAATAAAAAATTGAGTAACAGCCCCAAGTTCTCGTTTGGCGAGAGCTCCTACCATTCTTGATAATAGATGCTTAGGTAAAATGTATTGGGTTTTGACTTTTATCCAGTCGATCACGCAAGGGACTCCTCAATTAATTCGAATAATATTGTAACCTAGCTTAGGCTTTTTTGCTTGTTCCAAAGCATTATGAAGCCTTATGTTTTGGCATAAGAAGGGCGCTGAGATTGTAAACTTTCGATAATACGTAGATAACTTAAATAACGTTCTTCGTCTATTTCACCATTGGCAACTGCTTGGGTAATTAAACAACCAGGATCGTCTTGATGTTTGCAATCGCTGAACTTGCAACCACCTAAATATTGCCTAAATTCGATAAAACCTTGGGTGATTTGCTCTTCGGAGAGATGCCACAGACCAAATTCTCTAACACCTGGAGAGTCAATAAGCTCACCACCATTGGCAAAATGCAAAAGTTTGGCAGCAGTAGTGGTGTGCTGACCTAACCCCGAATTACTTGAAACATCACCTATGGCTTCAGTTGCTTCTGGCAGAAGTTGATTAATCAAACTTGATTTACCTACACCGCTTTGACCGACAAAAACGCTAACCTTGTCCTTTAAATGAGATGACAGTTCTTCAACCCCTAATCCTGTTTTACAACTCATCAGAATGACCTGGTAATCTAACTCTCTGTAGACATCGAGTTGTTCGTTTACATATTCAAGATCTTCGTCATCCAAAAGTTCAACCTTATTTACCACCACTAAAGGGCGAATTTGCGCGGTTTCACAGGCGACTAAATAACGATCGATAATATGGGTTGAAAATGCTGGAAGTATAGAGCTGACGACAATTATTTGATCAATGTTGGCAGCCACGGGTTTAACGCCGTCGTAGTAGTCAGGGCGAGTAAGTACTGACTTTCTATCCAAGACTGCTTCTATCACACCGCGCTCATCAGAATTCTGAGAAATGTTTGCACGAAACAAGACATTATCACCACACACCACCGAATCAATCGTACGTCGAATAAAGCATTTATGCTGCTCATGAGTATCAGTATCTTCAACTATGGCATGCTTACCAAACCGACTAACGACTCTGCCATTGGCTTGGTCGCCTAGATTTTCAAATACTTCTTGCGAGCTAGCATCAAGTCGTTTTTGCCTATTCTGCTGTACTCGACGTTTTTGATTTTTCGATAACTTAGGTTTTTTCGCCACGTTAGTTTATTAAATTTGGTGATACACAGTTGCCATGATACCTTTTCGCTAGAATTTTTGCACAACTTCAAATGTAGGCTTTTATATGGCGATTGATAATCAAAATTTAGTTTGGATTGATATGGAAATGACGGGCTTGGATCCTGAGACTTGTGTGGTGTTAGAAATAGCTAGCATAGTCACAGACAAAGACTTGAATATTATTGCACAAGGACCAGTAATTGCCGTGCACCAACCTGATGATGTCCTCGATGCTATGGATGAATGGTGCACCAAAACTCACGGCGAATCAGGCTTGACCCAACGTTGTAAAGATAGTGATGTTTCGGTGCTGGAAGCTCAACAACAAAGCATTGAGTTCCTGCAAGAATATGTTGAAGCTGGTGTTTCACCTTTATGTGGCAACAGTATAGGGCAAGATAGACGCTTTTTAGTCAAATACATGCCCGAGTTAGAAGCCTTTTTCCATTATCGCAATATTGATGTTAGCACTATCAAAGAGCTCACAAACCGATGGCAACCAGAGATTGCCAAAGGGTTTAAAAAGAAAGGGGTTCATCTAGCGTTAGATGATATTAAAGAGTCAATTGAAGAGCTGAGATATTACAGAGAAGCCGTGTTTAAAATCTGATCGCTGACGATACGGTTGCGACCATTAGATTTTGCCTTATACAGGTTTTCATCAGCAAAGCTCAACATTTGTTCAATTTTTTGATGGCCTTTGCTGGTGAGGCCAATACTGACGGTACATTTGACTTTACGTTTGCCTGATTTAAACATTTTTTCTTGCACCGCTAGTCGAAAATCTTCTAACTTCTTTAACGCGTTGACTTGATTGATACCATCAAAAAACACACAAAACTCTTCTCCACCGAAGCGCGAAATTGGATGAGATTTAAAGTGTTTTTTCATCAATTTTGCAACATCTTTAAGCACTATATCCCCTTGTTCGTGACCGTAGGTATCGTTGATCGCTTTAAAATGGTCGAGGTCTAATAGGGCAAGGCTCACGTTTTCGGGTTCACGTCGTAAAATGGTTTTCACTTCACTGAAGAAGTGACGACGATTGGGTAATCCGGTTAAATAATCCGTATTTGCGGTTTTACGAATAATGTCAATTTGTTCAATGTATTCGATATTTTGTAATACACGGCAGAAAAACTCTTCGTGACAATAGGGGATGCGCAGGTAGTCGTTTGCGCCACTTTTGATGAATCTGGCTAATAAAGCAGGATCGTCCTGTTCACTGGTGCCAATGATACTCAGTTCTTCTTTGCTGTATTCTTTGCGTAAGTTAGCGACTAATTCAATGCCAGATTGATCTCTTAGTTTGTTGTCTACAATCAATTGCTTGATGCTAGGATGCTTTAGCAATAGCACTTTGGCTTGCTCTAGGTTGTTCGCTTGATAAGTGACAAAATTATGCCGATTTAGTAGTTCGCATACAGGATTTCGCTTGGAGGGCGTTTTCGCCATTACCAATACTCCTACATGGCGATTTTTCTCTAAACGTGTTAACAAGCGGCTTAAATATTCGAATACTTGATGGTTTTGTTTGGGAATATAGTCAACAACGGCTTTTGACAGTATGCGAGCCCTTACATCTGAGTCAGGTTGATCGGTGAGTACTATTACGGGCACAAAGGAGCTTATGGCAAAGTCAATGGCTTCACCGTGGGGCGCATCCGGTAAGGTATAATCAACCACTGCACATAAGAAGCTTTCAGGTGTAGATTGGTCAAAAATCACTTTGGCTTCTGTCAATGTGCTGGCGACTACAACATCCAGATTTGCTTTACCGATAACCCGTTTGATAATGCGCAAGCTTACGGCGTTATGCTCAATTAATAGTATTTTATATTTCACTCAAATCCCTCGATACTTCTTCCAAAAGGCATTTATTTCTCATCTACCTTATCGGCAGAATTGTTGAAGAAATAAGCTTTTGCTGGCAATTAATTCAGTAAATTTGAGAAACCTAAAAATTTTTGGATTTTTCTTGAAAATACACTTGCAACCGGCGAAATTTTTTTTATAATGCGCGTCCGATTTACGTTGAACAACGTGGTCGCACATTTTTACATGCGGGAATAGCTCAGTTGGTAGAGCACATGCCTCGTCACGAAGTGATTGACAAGGCTTGGCGAGCCAGATGTTGCAAAGAACGCTGATAAAACCAAAAATGCGGGAATAGCTCAGTTGGTAGAGCACAACCTTGCCAAGGTTGGGGTCGCGAGTTCGAGTCTCGTTTCCCGCTCCAAATCTTCAAATATAAATTTCTCTCATTCAAAGATTAACTCAGCCCATTATTTAGATTACATTAGTTGCATTCGTTTTCGATTAAACCTAAGGCTTAGTTTGAAATATTACGCAGCAATAGAGGCCGGTGGCACAAAGTTCGTTTGTGCAGTCTTTGATGAGCATAGAAATCTAGTTGCTAAGCAACGTATTCCGACGACAAGTCCTACTGAAACCCTTGCTGAGGTAGTAAGGTTTTTTAACGCGCAAATTAAAAAAGGATTTCCTGTTTGCTCCATGGGCATTGCTAGTTTTGGCCCTTTGGATCTTAATCCTGAATCACCAACATTTGGTTATATCACAAATACTCCCAAGAAAGGTTGGTCAAACATAGCCCTGTTACCTCAACTGCAAGCCGCATTTTCAGTACCCACGCAAATTGACACAGATGTAAATGCTGCCGCATTGGCGGAATATAAATGGGGAGCAGGGCAGCAGTTAAGCCCGGTAATATATGTCACTGTAGGCACAGGAATAGGTGCAGGTGTGGTTATTAATGGCCAGCCACTTCATGGACTAGTTCATCCAGAAATTGGGCATATGAAAATAAACACTGCAGATGTTCCCGCTGCATGCTGTCCATTTCATGGAAGCTGTTTAGAAGGTGTGGCATCAGGTCCAGCGATGCAACATATTTGGCAAGTTTCAGCTGAAACCTTACCAAGTGAACATGCCGCATGGGAGCTAGAAGCAAAGTTATTAGCCCAGTTGTGCCACAATCTTATGTTGAGCTTTTCAGCTCGAAAAATCATTTTGGGCGGTGGTGTTATGGCGCATGAAGGACTTATTTCTAAAATAATCCACTTTACACAAATTAGCTTGGCAGGGTATCTAACTCTGCCGCCACAGGTTCAATTAAGCGACATCATAGTGGCTACCGGTTTAGGTGAGAATTCGGGCTTATTAGGTGCATTTGCTCTGTCTCTATCTAAATCAGCGCATTAATACGTTCTATAAATATAATGCTGCAAAACGAAATTTTTTATTTATCCGTGTGGCGTGAATTGTCGAAACTTGTTCAAAATTGACAGTACAGATCCATATGCTATCTTAGTCATCTGACCAGTTGAGAGTGGCTAATCTATGTCAAAACCTAATCCTTTACGCAAATTTGCCAATAAAGCACTGACCTATCCGCATGGATTGGCGATGTGGTTATTGACCACAGTTTTCCGATTCAAAGTTAAGTTAGTAGGTACTGCAGGATTAAAAATAATCGAGACAGATTTAAAGCGCGTGGTGTTTTATCAGAAAAACAAAACCAAGGTGCAAAACCATATAGGCTCAGTGCATGCTGCGGCAATGGCTCTACTAGCAGAATCGGCAACTGGATTTGTAGTGGGAGTGAATTTACCCGGTGATAAACTCCCGCTTATCAAATCAATGAATTTGCGATATGTGAAACGCGCAAAAGGAGATATGAAAGCTGAAGCTTGGGTGACCGATGAGCAAATTTCACGAATGCAAACGGATCCTAAAGGAGATTTAATAGTCGCAGTAAAAGTTACCGATGAAACTGGTGAAGAACCCGTCATTTGTGAGATGAATTGGGCTTGGGTTGAAAAGCGCTAAGCCCCGTCGCATATAATCAAGATGACATTTTTGTTAAGTTTTTATCATTTTTTATTGATATTGAATTTATTTTATTGACAGCGCTAAATTTCGAGAGTAAATAGTCGATTTTATAGAGAGCATATTTCTGTAATCTTTAACGGGAGCGGCGAGCGATGTCACAGTTAACAAAAGAAACATTATTAAAGCGATTATTCCATGATCCGAAAAACTATCCTTATGGGTTTTCAAGATCAGGCGATTTTTCAATATCAGAAAGCAAAGCACTAAGTGAATACGGTTGTTTGTTTGCCGCCTTAGTTGATGGTCATTACGCACCAACTGATGCCGAAGACAAACAATTTCTTAATGCCGCTTTAGGGCATGTAGATCCTGCCTCAGTTCAAGAAAGAGCTTGGGTTAAATATCAAAAGCGCATTAACCGTCCTAAGACAGGAAGCATATACGGGTCTAGACCAGTTGCTAATGTCGAAGATGACGAAGTAGATTCTTCGGATGAGTTAGATTTAGATTTAGAAAGCTAAATCATATCCAACTCTTCAAAAACCGACTCCTTTAGGCTACCGGTTCAACCGGTAGCTCGCTCGCTTTCAACAGCGAAATACTTCCCACGCTATAATTTTCACTATAAATCATTTTTATGAACAGCCTGTCGCTCAATTGTTAATATTACGCGTAGTTGTAAACAGTATGTTTTTATAAAGTAGCTTTTGATAACGAATGAGGTCTGAGCGTCTTGTTAGTATAGAGACATATCTACTCCAACTTCGCATTTATTGGAATTATTAGCCTAATAATACCCAAAAATACCGTAAAAAACGAAATGAATATCCTAAAATATACAAATAAAAGGAAATATATTTCACTTTTGCCTGTTTTTGGGTTTTTATATTTCGCCGGCTGCGATATAGTGCGCGCTAACTTAAACGGTAACTAAAATAGGAGTCACCAAGGTGAGGATGATGTCGGGCGCGGCAATGGTCGTACAAGCCCTTAAAGACGTAGGTGTGACGCATTTGTTTGGGTATCCTGGTGGTGCTGTACTGGACATTTACGATGCGTTATTTGCGCAAGATGATGTGAAGCATGTACTAGTGCGTCATGAACAAGCGGCTGCTCACATGGCTGACGGCTATGCTAGGAGCACGGGAAAAACTGGTACTGTATTAGTCACCTCTGGTCCAGGAGCTACTAATACACTTACCGGAATAGCAACTGCCTATATGGATTCTATCCCAATGGTTATACTGTCAGGGCAAGTACCTTCTATGCACATAGGTGAAGATGCTTTTCAGGAAACTGACATGGTGGGTTGCTCGCGTCCAATTGTAAAGCATAGCTTTTTAGTTAAGCGCGCGGTAGATATTCCTAAAGCCATAGCTCAAGCATATTACATTGCCAATACTGGACGTCCTGGCCCTGTAGTTGTAGATCTGCCAAAAGACATAGTAAATGTGCAAGAAGAGCATCTCTACGAGTTCCCTACTGATGTGACTATGCGCTCTTATAACCCAACGTTAAAAGGCCATCCTAAGCAGATCAAAAAAGTGGTAACCACCTTAGCTAAGGCTCGAAGACCGGTTATTTATGTTGGTGGTGGAGCTATTGCAAGTGAAGCTTCCGCGTTGGTTACAGAGTTAGCTGAAAAGCTTAAAGCACCAGTGGTAAGTACCCTTATGGGACTTGGCGCTTTTTCATGCACCCATCAACAATCTCTAGGTATGTTAGGCATGCATGGAACACTTGAAGCTAATAAAACAATGCACAATTCAGATTGTATTTTAGCTTTGGGTGCAAGATTTGATGATCGAGTGACGAATAATGTTGACAAATTCTGTCCTCACGCAGACATCATCCATGTAGATATAGATCCGGCTTCTATTTCTAAAACCGTGAATGCACATATTCCAGTAGTGGGTTCCGTTGATAAAGTTGTTCAGCAAATGCTTACAGAAATGCAAAAGCATGATTTTTCTGACCAAGAAAATAACTTAGCTGAATGGTGGGAACAAATTAGCGAATGGCGTGAACGTAAGTGTTTGAATTACAATCAAGGCGACACTGTTATTAAGCCGCAAAAAGTTATCGAAGCCTTATATAAACATACCAATGGTGAAGCTTACGTCAGTTCTGACGTGGGGCAACATCAAATGTTTGCAGCGCTTTATTATCCTTTTGCGAAACCCCGTCGATGGATTAATTCTGGCGGCTTAGGAACCATGGGATTTGGTTTACCTGCTGCTATGGGCGTACAGTTCGCACATCCAGACGCATGTTCAGTTGTTGTGACCGGTGATGGTAGTATCCAGATGAATATTCAAGAGCTATCCACTTGTTTACAATATAATTTACCGATCAAAATCATTTCACTAAACAACCGTGCATTAGGCATGGTGAGACAGTGGCAAGACATGATCTATAAGGGGCGACATAGTCATTCTTATATGGACTCAATGCCAGATTTTGTGAAATTAGCTGAAGCATATGGTCATGTGGGTATTAAGGTTGATTCTTTAGATCAACTTGATGATGCTATGGCAAAATGCTTTGCTGAAAAAGACAGATTGGTATTTATGGATATAGCAGTAGACCAAAATGAACACGTTTATCCGATGCAAATTAAATGGGGTGCAATGGACGATATGCGACTAAGTAAGACGGAGCGAACATAATATGAGAAGAATATTTTCTGTATTAATGGAAAACGCTCCTGGTTCGCTATCTCGAATTATTGGTGTTTTTTCCCAACGTGGTTATAACGTTGATTCTCTTTGTGTAGCGCCAACCAGTGATGAAAGCTTGTCTCGTTTGACAATTATTACTCAGGCCGACAATAAAGTTGCTGAGCAAATTCTTAAACAAATTAATAAATTGATTGATGTTTTAAGAGTTACTGAGTTAACTGAAGCTGCACATGTTGAACGTGAATTGATGTTGATAAAGGTGGCAACTCGTACTGATGTGGCGCGTTCAGAAGTTAAACGTAACGTGGACATTTTTCGTGGAAGAATTCTTGATGTTACTTCTCAACACTACACAATTGAGATTACCGGTACCAGTGAAAAGCTCACCGCATTCGCGGATGTAATGGCGCAATGCGCCGATATCACAGAATCAGCCAGAACGGGCGTTTGTGGGTTATCCAGAGGCGACAGAGCCTTAAGAGCTTAAGTTTAAAAGTCGGACCACTGTCCGACTTTTTTATTTTTAAGCTATGTGTTTGTTATTTATTAAAAAGTTAATAATTAATTTATTTTAAATTATTGTTATTTTTTATCACCTTTTAGAAAACTGTGCTACACTACACATGTTTTTGGTAATACACCTTTGTTAGTTTGCTACATCTTAAGTGTCAAGTTCCAAGTTCGTGAAGCTGTCGGACTCTTCTTTATTACTTCAGAGTAAGAATCTCAAAACGCTATTGTCAAAAATGCCTGCGCAGGCTGATGCGTGTTTTTTTTAAAGTTAAATTTGAGGTTTTTATGTCTAAAGTTACAGGCACAGTTAAGTGGTTCAACCCTGAAAAGGGCTATGGTTTTCTAACTCAAGATGACGGTGGTAAAGATGTATTCGTACATTACCGTGCAATCGTTTCTGAAGGTTACAAATCACTTAACGAAGGCCAAAGAGTTTCATTTGACGTTGAAGAAGGTCAAAAGGGACTTCAAGCAGCTAACGTTGAAGCAGTTTAATTAAAACGCTTCGTTAGTATTCAAAAAAAAGCGCTCGTATGAGCGCTTTTTTTGTGCCTGAAAAATAATGGAGCCGTAAATAATGGAGCCGTAGTTCATTTAAACAATGGAGCCGTAGTTCATTCTCACCGTTTACTTTGTAAAAATCCCCTAAGGTATTCAGGGTAGGTGAGAATGAACTACGGCTCCATTGTTTAAATGAACTACGGCTCCATTATTTCCAAGGGCTCCAATACTTACAAAGCTACACTATTCTAGATACGTTCAAATACCGTCGCTATACCTTGGCCTAGACCAATACACATAGTAGCTAATCCGATAGTGGCATCCTGATCTTCAAGAACGTTCAAAAGAGTAGTGGAGATTCTTGCGCCGGAACAACCTAGAGGATGTCCTAATGCTATCGCGCCACCTTTCAAGTTTACTTTGTCTTCATATACATCTAGCCAACCAAGCTGCTTAATACATGATAACGCCTGTGCAGCAAAAGCTTCGTTAAACTCCGCAAATTCAATATCATTCATGGTTAAACCAGCGCGTTGTAGAGCTTTCTTGGTAGCCGGTACTGGACCGAAACCCATAATAGCTGCATCACAACCTGCAACAGCCATTGACCGGATTTTTGCTCTTGGTGTAAGACCCATAGCTTTTGCTTTGTCAGCAGACATTACTAGCATAGCTGCAGCGCCATCAGAAATTGCGGATGACGTACCTGCGGTAACACTACCATTCACAGGATCAAACACGGGACGCAAACCGGCTAAGGTTTCCGTGGTGGTTTCTGGACGTATAACTTCATCGTGCTCAATTAGGGTTAAAACACCATCAGCATCATGACCTTCAATGGCAACAATCTCATTTGCCCATTTACCATCTTGCATAGCTTTGTAGGCTTTTTGATGTGAACGAGCACCAAATGCGTCTTGCATTTCTCGGGTGATACCATTTTGGCGACCAAGCAATTCAGCTGTCATTCCCATGTTGCCAGAAGCTTTGGCAGTGTATTTTGCCAGCGCTGGATGGAAATCCAAATTATAAGTCATGGGAACATGGCCCATATGCTCAACACCACCAATCATATACACATCACCGCGACCTGTCATGATAGCTGAAGTCGCATCATGCAAAGCTTGCATAGAAGAGCCACATAATCTGTTTATAGTTGCGGCACCTGTGCTTCGAGGAATTTTAGTCAATAACTGTGCATTTCGGGCAATGTTAAACCCTTGCTCTTTAGTTTGTTGCACACATCCCCAAATGATGTCCTCAATTTCACTAGGATCAAGATTAGGATTACGTTCAAGTAATTTGGTCATCAAGTGAGCAGATAAATCTTCTGCTCTTACATTTCTAAATACACCGCCTTTGGAGCGACCCATGGGTGTTCGAATACAATCTACGACCACTACATCTTTCATAAATTTTCTCCTTAACTGTTTTAGGCGAAGTATGATTTGCCTGAGGCGGCCATTTCACGTACGCCATCAGATACTTGATAGATTGGACCCAAATGGGCATATTTGTCTGCTAATGCAACAAAATTCGCGAGTCCAAGGGTTTCAATGTAACGGAAAATTCCGCCTCTGAAAGGAGGGAAACCCAATCCATAAAGTAACGCCATATCCGCTTCGGCTGCGCTGTCGACAACACCTTCTTCTAAGCATCGAATAGCTTCATTGGCCATAGGTATCATCATGCGAGCGATAATTTCGTCAGTATCGAATTCCTTAGTATCAGCAACATGGGGCTGCATGAGTGCATACGCATCTTCAGCCGGCGTTTTACTAGGACGACCGCGCTTGTCTTTACCATAATTGTAGAAGCCTTGACCGTTCTTTTGACCTAAACGCTTATTGCTGAACATCAAAGTTACAGGGTCGTTTTCAATTTTCTGCATGCGCTCAGGAATGCCATCAGACATTACGCTAGCAGCATGATCCGCAGTATCCATGCCCACAACATCAAGTAGATATGCCGGACCCATTGGCCAACCAAAGACTTTTTCCATCACTTTATCAACAGCGGTGAAATCAGCACCATCAATAACTAAACGACTGAAACCAGCAAAATAAGGGAATAACACGCGGTTTACAAAGAAGCCTGGGCAGTCATTGACAACTATTGGCGTTTTGCCCATCTTAAGAGTTGCTGCAACAACGGCAGAAATTGTAGCTTCGTCAGTCTTCTCACCTCGAATGATTTCTACTAAGGGCATTCTGTGTACTGGATTGAAGAAATGCATACCACAAAAACGTTCAGGTTTAGACAAAGCTTCTGCCAGTTGGTCAATAGAAATGGTGGAAGTGTTTGAAGTAATAATGGCATCTTCTGATACGGTATCTTCTACTTCTTTAAGGACCTTAGATTTGATGGCGGGGTTTTCTACTACAGCTTCGATCACCAAATCAGCATCTGCAATGGCCTTCATATCGAGAGTTGGGACAATATTGTTCAGGGTTGATGCCATTTTCGCTGGCGTAACCTTGCCTCTTTCCATGCCTTTAGTGAGGATTTTAGCCGCTTCATTCAAGCCTAATTCTAAGGCTTGATTATTAATATCTTTCATTACTGTAGGTACGCCTTTAACCGCACCTTGATAAGCAATTCCACCGCCCATGATACCAGCGCCTAACACAGCGTGTTGCTTGACGTCTTTGGTTGCTGCTTTTGCTTGTTTCTTACCTTTGCTTTTAACTATCTGATCAGCAAGGAATATACCTACTTGTGCTTGGCAGGCGTCAGTTTTAGCAAGGGCTACAAAGCCTTCGTTTTCTAATTTTAAAGCGCCTTCTCGTCCCAAAGCCGCAGCTTTTTGTACTGTTTCAACCATTTTGTGTGGTGCTGGATAATGTTTTCCAGCTTGAGCCGCAACCATAGCGGCAGCAGTTGAAAAACTCATCATTGCTTCATTAGTATTCAACGATAAAGGTGCTTTTTTCTGTTCTCTTCTTGCTTGCCAGTCTAGTTTGCCAGCAATAGCATCTTTGAGCATAGCCCGTGCCGCTTCATGCAATTTCTCTGGCGCAACAACGGCATCTACAGCTCCTTCGGCTAAGGCTTTCTGACCATCTCTATCGCGGCCAGTAGTCATCCACTCTAAAGCGTTGTCAGAACCGATTAATCGAGGTAAACGAACTGTACCGCCGAAACCTGGCATTAAACCAAGTTTTACTTCGGGTAGACCTATTCGAGCACTAGTATCAGCTACGCGTAAATCAGTGGCTAATGTCATTTCACATCCGCCACCAAGGGCAAAACCGTTTATTGCGGATATGGTAGGCACAGGAAGATCTTCAAATCTGTCGAACACTTGTGACGTTTTCGCCACCCAAGCTAGCACTTCTGATTCAGGCATTTCAAATAATGCGGTAAATTCAGTGATATCTGCACCGACAATAAAGACAGGTTTAGCTGAACGAACTAATACCCCTTTAACGCCATCAGAAACATTAATGGCGGCAATGGCTTTATCCAATTCTGCTACCGTTTGTTTATCAAATTTATTCACTGAACCCTTGGCATCAAATACCAGTTCAGCAATACCGTCGTCAGTCATTTCAACCGACAGACTCTCGCCGTGAAACATCATGTATATCTCCTGTGTCACATTTTTCGAAAAACTTTTATTAAGATTAGACCACCAATACCGATAGGTGAATTATAATGAGTGAATAAGACATAAAAGTTATAAATTTATTCAAACCAATGGAAAATTGTCTTGTCTATTCCTATGTTGCAACGAATACTACGATATTCAAGTATGATAAGGTTATTTATTTTATAAATGGCGACATATTTGAGTAACAAATAAGGGACTTTATTTTGTTCATCTTGTTTTGTAAAAACTTCTCTTTTTTACTAATAGCTTTTCTATTGGTATCAAATAGTTATGCCCAAAGTAAGGCGAATCAAGAAACGACTTCCACACCACAGGTCGACCAAGCTCTGAGAGATTCTCAACGAGCGGCATTTTTGCGATTAGATAAACGTTTGTGGAATATGTCTGATGAAGAATTGGTCGATGCTATACAAGACATTGGTGACTATCCATTAAATCCCTATTTAATTGCAAAAAAGCTCACACATCGCATAAGCCTTAGTAGAACAGGTCAAATTAGAGATTTTTTGCTTAAGTATGATGGCACTCCACTGGATCGTTTGGTACGAACGCCATGGCTAGAATATTTAAAAAAACGCAATAAAGACCAGTTGTTTATGCAGTTTTATCGAAATGTGTATGACACCGAATTAGCCTGCTATGACTTAGATTTACGTTATCAATACAGCCAAGACAAAGAGGCAGTATTTAATGAAGTGGCAGATTTTTGGAATGTTGGAAAAAGCCAGCCTAAAACCTGTGATCCCGTATTTAAAGCCTGGATGCAAGCTGGTTTATTGACGGAAGATTTAATTCTACAGCGTATTGAAAAGGCGGCTAATGGTGGCACTCATACCTTAATACCTTATCTAACGACCTTGTTGCCCGAAGATAAAAAGTATTTGGCAGAGGCTTGGCATAAGGTGAGGCGAAATCCGGCAACTGTCGCCAAATTGAATTTATTTAATGGACGCTATCAAATGATAGAGTCATCTATTGTCACCTATGCACTAACAAGACTTATTTGGCGTGATGCAGACCTGGCATTAAAAACCTATGAAAGGGCTAAAAATGCAATGGTATTTTCTCAAGCTCAAACGGCAAAAATTGCAAATCAATTTGCAGTAAGCTTGGCGTTAAATGAACATAAACAAGCGGAAAAGTGGCTGACCAAAGCTGGCGATGTAGCGCCTCAAGAAGATACCCTCAGATGGCATCTAGCTTTATTGTTGCGCAATCAAGAGTGGCAAAAAATCATTCTTCTAATAGAGAAAAGTCAGCCCCAATATACTCATGATTTACAGTTTCAATATTGGTTGGCCAGAGCATATGAACTTGTGGGTCGAAACCAAGATGCAACTAGCCTCTATCGTCAGTTAGCGAGTGCTCGGGACTATTACGGCTTTTTATCAAGTGCTCGATTAGGCGTAGATTATAGCTTTGAACATCAGCCATTATCCCCTTCCCAAGAGGATCTAGACCTCATTCGTCAGTCGGGCTTTGCTCAACGGGCTTACGAGTTGAGAAAGATAGGTCGTGATTATTGGGCGCGTTTGGAATGGCTAGCCTTAAAGCGTTCATTGAATCAAGAGCAGCAATTGGCAACTGCCGTCGTTTCGTCCGAGTGGGGCTGGCATGATCAAACCATTCGCACATTAGGTGATTTGCGTGAATTAAACGATGTAGAAAGGCGTTTTCCCATCGCTTATGCAGATTTGATTGTGCCAGAAGCTAAGAAAAATAATATCCAACCAGAGTGGAGTTTGGCTATCGCTCGACGAGAAAGTAGCTTTATGCCAGATGCTATTTCGTCTGTCGATGCGCGAGGTTTGATGCAAGTATTGCCAAGTACGGCGCGGTACTTGGAAAAGCGTCGAGTATCTTCTTCTGAGCTTTTAGAGCCAGACTTTAACGCAAGAGTGGGAAATAAATATTTAAGATATCTATTAAATAAGCTCGATGGCAATACCTTACTTGCTACCGCATCGTACAATGCTGGCTGGCGCCGAGTTCTTGATTGGTTACCGGAAGATAATGCTATCGACGCCGATATTTGGATAGAATTAATTCCCTACAGAGAGACGCGTAATTATGTAAAGGCGGTAATGGCGTACCAACAGATTTATCAGCGTAAACTATCTGATGAAATGCCGAAACACACAGTCTTCAGTCAACTCGCTTCGAGCCAGATCGAGCCAAGATCTTCTTAACTTGCGAATTTGAGCAAAAGTTAACAAAAAGGTTTTGTTCTTTTTTACCAGATATTGCCTATGTTAATATGTGCGTTTAAATAATAAGAAGAAGGAAATCAGTCAATGTCATATCCAGAGATAGACAAACTTTACCGCGACCACATTCAAGAATTACAGGTGCGAGCTAGAGAAGCCCTCGATAGAGAAGGCATTGACGGTATCATTATTCACTCGGGGCAACTTACGTATCAATTTTTGGATGACAATGCTTATCCTTTTAAGGTAAATCCGCATTTCAAAGCCTGGCTTCCGATCATAGATAATCCCAATTCTTGGTTGGTAGTAAATGGTGTCGACAAGCCCAAACTAATTTTTTATCGTCCGGTAGATTTTTGGCATAAAGTACCTGATGAACCCGAGGATTTTTGGGTCGAGCATTTCGATATTGTGTATTTAAAACACGCCAACAATGTCGAGAAGTTTTTACCATACGATCGCGCTAAATACGCCTACTTGGGTGAGCATATTGAAGTGGCTCAGGCTTTAGGTATTTCAATAGTAAATCCTGACAAACTGATACATTATTTACACTGGAAACGCGCATATAAAACAGATTATGAACTTGCTTGCATGCGAGAAGCGAACAGAGTCGCTGTGCTGTCTCATAAAGCCGCCGCGTTAGCATTTGCTCGTGGTATGTCCGAGTTTGAGATTTACCAAGCGTATTTAAGGCAAGCTAAGCAAGGCGAAAATGAAATGCCTTACAATGGAATTGTCGCACTTAATAAAAATGCATCCATTTTACATTACATGGTACAAGACAAGATTCCTCCAGATGCACATTTATCTTTCTTAATTGACGCAGGCGCTAGCTTTAGAGGATATGCCGCTGACATTACTAGAACTTATACACATGGTCCCGGCCCATTTGAAGATTTAATTGTGCAAGTAGATGAGCTAACCCAGAAGTTGGCGGCAGCATTGAAACCAGGTATTCAGTATACCAGTATTCATGAACAAGCGTTTGCCGGTATAGCGCAAATTTTGTTTAGTAATCATATTGTTAATTTAACCGCAGAAGGTATCTTAGAACAGGATATCGTCGGTACCTTCTTCCCACATGGCATAGGGCATTTCTTAGGGTTACAGGTACATGATGTGGGTGGTCATTTTGCAGATGATAGAGGCACGCCAAAGCCTGCTCCTGAGGCGCATCCATTTTTACGTTGCACCAGAGAAGTTGAAGCAGGCCAAGTCTTTACCATTGAGCCTGGACTCTACTTTATTGATTCGTTATTGGCTGACCTGCAAAGCAGAGAAGAATCTAAGTTCATTAATTGGAATGTGGTTGAGAAGCTTAAGCCTTATGGCGGCATCCGTATTGAGGACAACGTAATAGTCCATAAAGATCGCAATGAGAATATGACGAGGGAGCTTTGGTAGCTCCCTGATGTTTAGCTGGTTAGCTAGCTGTCTCGATTGACTGCCAAATCGGCTAAAGACAGCAGCGCTTGCTTGTAATTGCTATCTGGAAGAATCGCGATTGCGTCTTTAGCTTTCTTCGCTTCAGCTTCAGCTAGCGATTTAGTGTAATCTAACGAGCCCGCCGCTTTCATGGCTACCAAAATAGTATCAAAGTGTTGCATGCCGTTGGCATTTTCAATGGCATCTCGAATTAACTGTTGAGTTGATTCATCACTGTTCCACATAGCATGTAAAAGTGGCAACGTAGGTTTGCCTTCAGCTAAATCATCGCCGGCATTTTTACCCATTTCATCTTCTGTTGCAGTGTAATCCAATACATCGTCGATAAGTTGAAAGGCTGTACCTAAATGTTTTCCATATTGCTGCATTGCATATTCAACATCTTGGCGTTGATCTGTTAATACAGCAGCAAGCTGGGTAGCCGCTTCAAATAAACGTGCGGTTTTACTGTAAATTACATCTAGATAACTTTCTTCAGTAGTGTTGGGATCGTTACAGTTCATTAACTGCATGACTTCGCCTTGGGCTATTCGATTTGTCGCGTCTGATAAGATCTCCATCACTCGCATGCGATTGATTTCAACCATCATTTGAAACGCGCGGGTGTACAAAAAGTCGCCTACTAACACACTGGCTTGGTTACCGAACACGGCATTGGCAGTTTCGCGGCCTCTTCGCAACATTGATTCATCTACTACATCATCATGCAGTAACGTTGCTGTATGGATAAATTCAATAATAGCCGCAAGTTTGTGATGTTCGGTTGATTGAATATGTAAGGCTTTGGCTGCCAGCACAGTGAGCAAGGGGCGCAGACGTTTTCCGCCACTGTTTACGATATAAAATCCTAATTGATTAATCAGCGCGACATCGGATTCTACTTGTTTTTGAATAAGTTGATTCACAGCCGTCATGTCGGCATCGGCGAGTTGTCGTATTGTGTTTAAGTCCATTGGGTGGAAAGCTAGTTTTTATTTGCTGTGTATTGTACATAAATTTAGGCTTTTTACAGCATCATTAGGCGGATTTAATGGTATGTGTAAAAAATAGTCGAAATAATCGGCAAATATCCTGAATTAGTACTTGCGAGACGGGCAAAGTTTACGTACAATTCGCGCCCTGTTTTTTGAATTGAGCGCAATATAGCGCAGAGCGGAGATTTATATGTACGCGGTTTTCCAAAGTGGTGGTAAACAACACCGTGTGGCTGAAGGCCAAACCGTTCGTCTTGAGAAAATCGAAGTTGCTCCAGGTGAGTCAGTAGATTTCGATGATGTCTTGATGGTAAGTAATGGTGACGATGTTAAAATTGGTACACCATATGTAGCAGGCGGCAAAGTGACTGCAGAAGTAGTTACTCATGGTCGTGGAGATAAAGTTCAGATAGTGAAGTTCCGTCGTCGTAAGCATTCACGCAAGCAAGCGGGACATCGTCAGTGGTTCACGGAAGTGAAAATCACTGGTATCACAGCTTAATTAGGAGACGAACACATGGCACATAAAAAGGCTGGTGGTAGTACCAAAAACGGTCGCGATTCAATTAGTAAACGCTTAGGTGTTAAGCGTTTCGGTGGACAATCAGTTCTTGCTGGTAACATCTTGGTTCGTCAACGTGGTACAAAATTCCACGCAGGTGATAACGTAGGTATCGGTAAAGATCACACGTTGTTTGCCCTTTCTGACGGCAAAGTACAGTTTGAAGTAAAAGGTCCAAAGAATCGTAAATACGTAAGTATTGTCGCTGAATAGACTTTATACGCTAACGAATTGAAAAGCCGCTTAGTTAAGCGGCTTTTTCTTTGTGCGGTAGATAATGGAGCCTTAAATAATGGAGCCGTAGTTCATTTATATAATGGAGCCGTAGTTCATTCTCACCTATCCATTGCACTTTAAACGTTTTTACCGGGTAAACGGTGAGAATGAACTACGGCTCCATTATATAAATGAACTACGGCTCCATTATTTACATCTCCATTATTTTGCGCTTTTGCGTACTTTTTAGTAATCTTTTAGTTCGAGACAAGAGATAAACAGTTATGAAATTTGTAGATGAAGCTGAGATTCGTGTAGAAGCCGGTGACGGTGGTAATGGCACAATCAGCTTTCGCCGTGAAAAATTTGTACCAAAAGGTGGCCCCGACGGTGGTGATGGCGGGGATGGTGGTAGCGTTTTTCTCGAGGCGGATGAAAACCTCAACACGCTGATCGACTACAGATTCGAACGTTTTCATCGAGCTCAGCGTGGACAAAACGGCCAAAGTCGTAATTGTAACGGTAAAAAAGGCGAAGATCTCATTGTCAAAGTGCCAGTTGGTACGCGAGCAACGGATAAAGATACACATGAAGTATTGGCTGACCTTACCAGTAATGGCCAGAGAGTAAAAGTTGCACAAGGGGGATTTCATGGTTTGGGCAACGCGCGTTTTAAAAGCTCTGTTAACCGTGCGCCACGACAAAAGTCAGATGGTACACCGGGTGAAATTCGAACCCTACATTTAGAACTTATGTTACTTGCTGATGTTGGACTATTGGGATTACCCAATGCAGGTAAATCCACTTTCATTAGATCCGTATCTGCGGCTAAACCCAAGGTTGCCGATTATCCTTTTACTACCCTAGTACCAAATCTTGGTGTGGTAAGATTAGATACTCAATCAAGTTTTGTGATTGCAGACATTCCTGGATTAATTGAAGGTGCTTCAGACGGCGCAGGACTCGGTATTCAGTTTTTAAAGCATCTAGAACGTTGCCGTGTTTTATTACACCTTGTGGATGTAATGCCGGCAGATGGTTCAGATCCGGTTGAGAATGCCCTGACTATTCTTCACGAACTAGAACAATACAGTCCCAAGTTAGCAGCCAAACCAAGATGGCTAGTGTTTAATAAAGTAGATCTTCTACTTGAAGAAGAAGCAGAAGAACTTTGTTCAAATATAGCTGAGCAACTTGGATGGGAAGGGGATTACTACCAAATATCCGCATTCCATAAGATGGGGGTGATGGAAATCTGTAGTGACCTGATGGATTATATCGAAACACTTCCAGCAGAGAATTCAGCCATTGAAAAAGATGACGAATCTGGATTTAAGTGGGATGATTCTCGACAAAATGTCCCAACATCATCAGACGTTCATGATGACGACGATGATGATGATGATTGGGATGACCATCCAAATGTTATCTATACCAACGAATGAAGCGGCATTGCTTAGATTTTTCAGCATTAACCCCGAACCAAGTCTATGACATATTAAGACTTCGTTCGGAAGTCTTTGTGATTGAACAAAATTGTCTATATTTAGATGCAGATGGCAAAGACCCAAAGTGTAAGCACTTATTTTATTATGCAGGCGATACGCTTGCTGCCTATGCTCGCTTACTTCCTAAAGGTACCAGTTATCCTTCAGTCAGTATTGGCAGAATATTGGTTGCTGAAGAATTTAGAAAACACGCATTAGGCAAGCAGTTGGTAGAGGATGCTATCAAAAGCTGCCATTCCTTTTGGCCTGATGAAACAATTACTATTGGCGCTCAAAAATATCTTCTCAATTTTTATCAATCACTAGGATTTAAAGTAATTGGTGACGAATATTTAGAAGACGGTATTATGCATGTTGATATGCAATTGCAGTAAAAGGTAGTTTAAGCGTGAGAATATCCATGATTGCCGCTATGGCGAACAATAGAGTGATAGGGTTAGATAATCAAATGCCATGGCATTTGCCAGCGGATTTAAAGCATTTTAAAGCCGTCACACTGGGTAAACCAGTTGTCATGGGACGTAAAACCTACGAATCAATAGGTAAAGCTCTACCTGGAAGAAAAAACATCGTTATCACGCGTAATCAAGCTTATCAACTGACTGATGCCATAGTGGTGGAAACCATAGAGTCTGCGCTAAAAGTTGCAAGTATAGAATCATCAGAAGTCATGATAATTGGCGGAGGGGCTATATATGAAGCAGTCTTGCCTCTAGCAGATAAACTATTTTTGACCTTTATTGATTTAGAGGTGGAAGGTGATACACAGTTTCCAGATTATAATGCACAAGCAAAGTGGATTGAGGTTGATTCAGAACATCATCTAGCTGACGAAAAAAATCCTTATGATTACAAGTTCGTTACCTTAGAGCGAGCTTCTTGACGCGCCAAGCCGAAACTATAGAAATATCCGTACAGGGCACTAAAAAATATTGAAGGAATAACCGTCGGCCAAAGATTAGGTGTCGAAAAGCTAATGTTTATTCCGATTACCAACAAAGACTGTAACAGAAGCGCGGGAACAGGGGCTAAAATGAGGCCTGGAATGCAACTTCCGTGGCACAGTTTTTCATAGGTTTCTATACTGTGACTAATGGTCTCCACAGTGGCACATTTTTCACTTTTACTCATCTTTGACCACCTAGGAAGAATAAACGCAAGACAATAGTTTGATGTGCCAAATCGTCTGTAACAGGATTCTAAAAGATAAGTAAAAATCAAGGTTATTGCACCACTATATGTGCCTTGCACTATAGCGGCCTTGAATAAAATAGATGTATCCGAAGTGATGAGACTGTTAGCATACCAAGCCCAACTGGCATAGAAACTAAAAGCTACAAACGCAGATACAAACAATCTTATATAGGTTGACATCACCAAAGACGCCCTCGGTTATTGGGTAAATAACAGGCGCACTTTGGGATTAAATCGTTCTGATTTACTGAGCTCCAAAGAGCGCGTCAGTATTGAGACCTTCTTGGCGCAATAAATCTTTCAATTTTTTTAAGGCTTCAACCTGAATTTGCCTGACTCTTTCTCTTGTTAGCCCAATTTCGACACCCACTTCTTCTAAAGTCGAGGGTTCATAGCCCAAAAGACCAAACCTGCGAGCTAAAACTTCTTTGTGTTTAGGACTTAAGAGACTCATCCAACCAACAATACTATCGTTAATATTATTGTTTTGTAGCGAGCTTTCCGGACTATCTTGGTAATCGTCGGCGATGGTATCAACAATTGATTTGTCGCCATCTCCGCCAATGGGAGTATCCACAGAGCTAATACGTTCATTTAGCTTAAACATGCGTCTTATACTAGAGGCCGGCTCACCTGTAGCGTCGGATATTTCTTCTGGCGTGGGTTCATGGTCCAGTTCTTGAGACAATTTACGCGCGGTGCGTAAATACAAATTCAATTCTTTAACTATATGAATGGGCAACCTAATAGTCCGCGTTTGGTTCATCAAAGCGCGCTCTATTGTTTGCCTGATCCACCAAGTAGCATAGGTAGAAAATCGAAAGCCTCGTTCGGGATCAAATTTTTCAACCGCTCGAATTAGCCCTAAATTGCCTTCTTCGATCAAGTCTAATAAGGCAAGACCTCGGCTATTGTAGCGCCTAGCGATTTTTACGACTAAGCGAAGATTACTTACTATCATGCGCTCACGAGAAGCTTGATCGCCTTTCAGCGCAGCTCTGGCATACATGATTTCTTCTTCGGCACTTAATAATGGAGAAAAGCCAATTTCGTTGAGATACAGCTGAGTTGCATCTAAATTTTTGACATTTAATTGATCTGAGGAAAGATCAATTCGATCATTGTCAGAGTAATCGTCGTCTGAATAGGCTGATTCATCGTCAATATCTTTCAGTTCTACATCATCCAGATTATCCTGAATGTCCTTTTGGTCTATCCCTTGACTTACCATACTAACCTCCTCAACACGCAAAGATGATTGAAAAAGAAAATATCAGGGTAAATACTGCAGTGGATCCATTGATTGTCCACGTTTCCTGATCTCAAAGTGCAACATGGTCTCACTAGCTCCGGTGTTACCCATGGTTGCTATTTGCTGTCCTTGCAAAACAAAACTTTGCTCACTAACTAAAATACGCTCATTGTGTGCGTATGCACTTAAGTACTCATCGTTGTGCTTTATGATAATTAAATTACCATATCCCTTCAGGGCGTTGCCTGCGTACACAACTTTGCCGTTAGCAGCTGCGAGAATAGGCGACCCAATCGGACCTTTAATATCAAGTCCTCTGTTAGTGCCATCAATACCTACCGTAGCGACTCGATTAACGCCTGATGCTGGCCAGATCCAATTTTCAACTAAATCTGTGTTCAGAGCTGGCTTAGACTCGCTATTTTGCTGTCTTTGACGGACACGTTGACGATTAAGATACCCCTCCCTAGAACTTTCGTCAACCTTTGAATTGCGAATTAAATCAACTTTAGTCGAATTATTCTTGGTTTTGGCAATCGAATTTGTTTGCGGAGTTAACCTGATGTTTTGATTGGGGAAAATTTCATAAGGAGCAGAAAGGTTATTCCAAGCAGCGAGATCACGATAAGTGTTACCACTATAAAAGGCAATAGAAAATAATGTATCGCCCCTTTTGACCCGATAACTTGTGCCCGTGATTTGGGTAAGATTATTTTGACTGGCTAACTTGGTAGATAGGGTATGCACAGGGGCTGGTGTGCTGCGACCTGTACAAGCAGCCACAATGATACAAAGGAGTATAATAGTGACTCTTTTTTCCATGGGCGAGTTACCGTAGGACTAAATAAGCAACAATAGCCAGTACGACAACACTCCAACCTATGACTTCAATATATTGTTTTAATCTTGCTTCCATTGGCGGACCACCCCACTTCATGAAAGCCGCCACTAAGAAAAATCGCAAACCACGACCTACTGCTGAGGCAATAACAAAAGGGAAAAATGGCATAATCAACGCGCCCGCGCTAATGGTAAATATTTTATAAGGTATGGGTGAGAAGCCGGCTAAAAAAACGACCCAGACACCATATTCGGCAAACCAAGATTCAGCCAAAGCCAATTTATCACCATAGCCCCATTCAATTGCCATGGGCCCAAGCCAAGTCTCGAAGGTGAAATATCCGAGTAAATAACCAAAAATACCACCTATAATGGAAGCAACAGTGGTTACTGTTGCAAATCGCCATGCTTTGTCTGTTTGACTTAATACCATGGGCGCTAGCATCACGTCTGGTGGTATAGGGAAAAATGTCGATTCAGCACAACTTAGACCGGCAAGATAACGTTCGGCATGCCTATGTCTCGACCATCTTAAACAGGTATCATAGAGTCCAGTGAATATTTTCACGATATTGCTCCTGCTACTAAAGGAACAAATCTGACTTGACCGATTTCACTTTGTTGCACTTGCTCACCATCCTTGTTAATTAATACTAATTTCTGCTCTTTTTCACCAACAGGTAAAATCAATCGTCCATTGGGACTCAATTGTTCGACTAGTGCTTCAGGCACTCTCGATGCTGCTGCTGTCACTATTATGGCATCAAATGGCGCTTTACTTGTCCAACCTTCCCAGCCATCACCATGTTTCATTTTAACGTTGTGTAAGTCAAGCTGATTCATTCGGCGTTTCGCTTGGAACTGCAAAGATTTAATCCGTTCCACCGAATAAATTTGAGGAAAAAGTTGGGCCAATATCGCGGTCTGATAACCCGAGCCTGTGCCAATTTCTAACACCTTTTCAATTTTAAATGGCGCTTCCAGTAAATACTGGGTCATCTTAGCCACGGTAAAAGGTTGTGAAATGGTTTGCCCTTGGCCTATAGGTAATGCATTGTTTTCATACGCTTTGTGTTGAAGAGCTTGGGGAATGAAAAGTTGTCGAGGAGTTCGACTAATGGTACTTAGGATCAGTTCATTAGTGATTCCCTGAGCTGCCAAATGCTTTACTAATTGTTGGCTATTCCGTGATGTACTATTGGTTGTCATTATTATTAATCTTCAAACCACTTTTTCAGAGACATTACCTGCTTATGAACCGTCATATCAGTCGATAACGGACTGACTGAACAGTAGCCATTGGCGACCGCATGAAAATCTGTGCCTTCTCCGGCATCTAGCTCATTTCCAAGTCTGCCATACCAGAAAATTTGATTTCCAAAGGGATCAATATCTTGCAGCATGGTTTCCGCTCTGTGGCGTTTCCCGCACCGCGTGGCCATTATACCCTTAATTTCACGAAAAGGCAGATTTGGTACATTTATATTTAGAATCTGATTACTTTCTAATGGATGGTCTTCAAGGCGCTTGATAATATCAAGGGTAAGCTTGGCGGCAGTTTCAAACTTTTGGTCTTGTTTTGAGCACAAAGACACTGCAATGGCTGGCAGACCCAAATGACGTCCTTCCAAAGCCGCAGCTACAGTCCCAGAGTAAATAGTATCATCGCCTAAATTAGGACCATGGTTGATACCAGAAACGACTAAATCCGGCTCTTCAAAATAACCGCTATTTACCCCTAACTGAACACAATCAGAAGGCGTTCCATTGACCGCGTAAAAACCGTTTTTGGTTTTACTGATGCGTAATGGGCTATGTAGCGAAAGTGCGTTACTCATGCCGCTACAATTTCTATCGGGTGCAATTACTGTCACATCGAATTCGCCCGATAAATACTCATACATGCAATGCAGGCCTTCAGCCAAGACCCCATCATCGTTACTCAGTAAAATTCTCATTGTTCCTCCGCTGCTTGAACATCAATCATCTCACGCAATACACTAGTAGCAAATGAACCCTTTGGTAAGGTAAAGGTTAAGGTTAAACAATCCTGTTGTAAATCAACTGTCATGTCTTTTGGAAATAGCATTAAAGGGCGCCTTTCTTGTGTCAGTCCCAGATCTTCCAAACAAGCGCATATGTCACTGTGTTGTTGGATAACAGTTTGCTCAAATTCAATCGCTTCCAGTAGTTGGGAATTCGAATCTTTGGTAGATTTTGGTTTACCCCAAAGAGGCGCTGATAATTGGATATCACGGCTATCTAGGCGTTGCTGATTTTCGTTTAATTGTTCTATTTGGCTGGTAAAAAAACTGTTACTGCCGCTTAACAGCAAAGTATCGCCGGCTAACACTTTGTTATGGTTTTGAGCTGAAATTCTCGCGCTAACCACTTCATTGAATAACCAACTGCGTAGCGCAGAGATAACAATATTACGTTTATTTCGATTCCGAATTTGTTCTCCCGCAAGTAATCTTTGCGCTAAGTCTAAATTACCATTTAGATATACTTTGCCATCACTGGCGCGCATTTCACCGAAACGCTGCTGACCAAAATAGTTAGGCACGCCTGATGCTCTAATATTCTCAATTCGTTGCAATAGTTTGTCAGCAGAAATTTCAGAAGTTAAATATACCTTGAGGGTAAATCTATTGGCTTTTAAAACGCCGGTTTTTAACTTTTTATTGTGTAGAGTGGTTTTGAGTATTTTAATCTCGGGAAAATCAAATGTGCTCCAGTCTGGTTTCGGGCGATTTCCATGATAAACAGAAAACCACTGGATGGTTTTCGCGTACTTATCTTTCCTGCCAGCAAAGCCAACATCACGCAGGGGGACTTTAGCAAATTTGGCGATTAACTCGCCCACGTAGGCACTATTCGCATTCACTTTTTCGACTAATAAAAAGCTGTGTTCGCCTTCGCCACTAGGCTCAAAACCAAGGAGTTCCTCGACAAAAAAATCTTCTGGAGAACGTTTGATTTCGCCTTTTGCTAAAGGCGCGCCGTGTAAATACGCCCAATGATCGGTCGATAAATGAGTTTGAGTTGTCGGCATAGTCATATAGTTTTACTTTTGTGATGCAAGGAGCACAACCGCATCCACTGCGATGCCTTCTTTTCTACCAACAAACCCCAACTTTTCTGTGGTAGTTGCCTTTACACTGATTTGCTCAAGTTGGACTTCAAGACCAGATGCGATATTTTGACGCATGTCTAAAATATGAGGTGCTAATTTAGGTGCCTGGGCTGCAATAGTGATATCAGCGTTATTTAGTCGATAGCCTTTTTGTTTTATTAGGGAATAAACGTGTTGTAACAACAGCATGGAATCAGCACTTTCATATTGGCTGTCAGTATCTGGAAAATGATGACCAATATCACCTAGAGCTAAAGCTCCGAGCAATGCATCTGAGAGTGCATGTAAAGCAACGTCTCCGTCGGAATGTGCTATTAGACCTTGTTCATGCGCAATTTTTTGTCCACATAAAACAATAGGGCCATCGCCACCAAACTTATGTACGTCATATCCGTGTCCAATTCTGATATCCAACTAATCGCTCTCCATTTGGTTTAGATAAAATTCAACAAGGGGTAAATCTTGCGGCTGAGTAACTTTCATATTTGCAGCTTCACCAACGACTAACTTAACATCAATTCCTTGTATTTCCATGGCAGATGCTTCATCAGTAATCATAATGTTTAAAGCCAACGCCTGACTAATGGCATTATGAAGCGCTTGGGTTTTAAACATTTGTGGCGTCTGCGCCATCCATATTCGATTTCGGTCTAGGGTTTTATCAACACTCCCGTCATGGGATTGTTTTATAGTATCGGTTGCAGGTAAGGCTAAGATACCACCGTCTGTATTTTTTACTTGGTCAATCAATCTACTTATCGCTTCCATCGATAAACCAGGGCGAGCCGCATCGTGCACCAAAACCCATTCAGAATTCAATGTGGTTTTTGCATATTCAATTCCTGCCAATACAGAATCTGCTCTTTCAGCCCCACCAATGACAACATGAACCTGAGAATTTGTAGCCACAGATAATTGGCTAAATGTCTTATCTTCAGGATGAATAACCACAATGATCTGCTCAATCTTAGGATGTTGTAAAAAGGTATCTATGCAGTATTCAATCAGGTATTTGTCAGCGACTTTCAAGTATTGTTTGGGTATTTGCGACTGCATTCGAGTGCCTATACCCGCAGCGGGAATAACAGCGGTGTAGGATGTGGTGGTCAATTTTCTACTGCTCTTTGGGGATGATTCTAAAAAAAGTTTCGCCCTCTTTTATTAAACCTAGTTCGTTTCGGGCTCTTTCTTCCATTGACTCTAAGCCCGATTCTAAATCTTCGATATCGGCTCTGAGTAATTGATTTCTTTGTGTTAGCTTGGCGTTTTGTTGCTGCATGAGATCGATTTGTTGTTGCATTTGACGATAGTCGGCAATGCTATTTTTTCCAAACCACAAACGGTATTGGAGCAAGCCCAACAGCACTAGCAACACTAATCCAACCCATTTATGTTTCATAAAAACCCCGCAGCAAAATCGCTTGCGGTTATTGTACTGTGCTTTAGACAATCAAGCAAAATCTTGTCAACCTTTACTAAAGTTTAAGAAGCTGGTTAAAAATTCCTGGCATCAGAAAAACATTGGCAGTCTAAAATCGAAAAAAATTACTTTTTGTATCGAGGTTTATTATCCTAAATTTTGCTTAATATTGCCGTTTTTTAACCGGCTTATTTCAAATTGGCGCTTATTTGTCAAAAGCCTTGCTAATTTCGTTTCACGTTTGCATTTTAACTCATTCACTGTCAGCCTGTTAAAGCCACGCTCTAACTAAAAGTGCTTATTTACCCTATATTTCTAATGATAGAATATGGGGTTTTTGGCAAACCGAAAATTTACATTATGAACAATTTTTGCGACTTGTTACGTATGTAAATTGAAATATTTATTCGGTTTCTTACTTAAGAAAAGTTATCAACCCTAACCAAGAGGATGTTCATGTTAATTGACGGCAACTTATCTACAATTTCTCCAATGCGTCAGAAAATCCGCGAATTCCACAGAATCAATGAATCCCAAATAATAGACTACATTTTGCCTGAAGCAGAAGTATCCATGACTGCCCGAAGCCGAGCATGGGAACGAGCAAGAAATATGGTGTTGCGAATTCGTAAGGAAAACAAAGCGCATGGGGGCGTGGACGCCTTACTTAATGAATATTCTCTTTCTACCTCTGAAGGCGTGGTATTGATGTGCTTGGCTGAAGCCTTATTGCGCGTGCCAGATAAGAAAACCCAAGACGAATTAATTCGCGACAAACTTTCAAAAGGAAAGTGGGCGCCGCATTTGGGAAATAGTGATTCACTATTTGTTAATGCCAGTGCATGGGGGTTGATGTTCACTGGTAACATGGTGACCTACAGTGATAAGAAGAAACAACATCAAATTGGCCTATTGAAGAAAACCTTGGGCCGATTGGGAGAACCTGTCATTCGCCGGTCTATGAACATTGCTATGAAAGTAATGGGTAGACAGTTTGTAATGGGTGAAACCATTGAAGACGCCTGTGAACGAGCGGAAGAAAAAGAAAAGCAAGGCTATGTGTATTCTTATGACATGTTAGGCGAAGCGGCGCGTACTGAAAAAGATGCTCAGCGTTACTACGATTCCTATTCAAAAGCGATAAAGGTTATAGGTAAAGCAGCCAATCAGCGAGGACCTAGAAAGAGTCCTGGAATTTCGGTGAAATTGTCCGCTATTCATCCCAGATTTGACTTTAAAAAGCGTGATACCGTTGTAGATGAGATTTCGGAACGACTTAAATCTTTGTGTCTAATGGCGAAAGAATACGATATCGGCCTGACAGTAGACGCCGAAGAGTCAGAGCGATTGGACATTTCGTTGGATATTATTGAAAAGGTCTTTACTGATGAAGATCTAAAGGGTTGGACTGGTTTTGGAATAGCGGTGCAAGCCTATCAAAAACGCGCTATTTACGTGATTGAATGGATAAGAGAGCTTACCCTGCAGCAGAAAAAGAAGATGATGGTAAGGTTGGTAAAAGGGGCTTATTGGGACACTGAGATTAAACACAGTCAGCAAGGTGGATTTGAAGATTTTCCTGTTTTTACTCGCAAATCTTCTACAGACGTTTCTTATCATGCTTGTGCTAACCGTTTACTTGCGTACAGAGACAGTATTTATCCCCAGTTTGCGACCCACAATGCTTACACCGCCTCTGTCATTTTGGAGCTAGCGGGTGACGATAAACAAGATTTTGAATTTCAGTGCCTCCACGGCATGGGTGATACTCTTTATGATCAAATAGTAACTGAAGATAAGATTCAATGTCGCGTGTATGCACCTGTTGGTGAGCATGAGGATTTATTGGCTTATTTAGTACGTCGTTTGCTGGAAAATGGCGCTAATTCATCTTTTGTAAACGCTATTGTCGATGATACTAAAGAGGTTGAAGAGTTACTTATTGACCCAGTAGAGCGTACTCAACGACTATCGAATCGCGCCAACGATCAGATTGCCAATCCAACAGAATTATATGGAACGGAAAGGGCGAACAGTAAAGGTCTTGATTTATACGATGTTAATGCGTTGACAAATGCGCAATTTAATATGCAAAAGTGGTTTGCCAATCAGCAAAGAACTCTTGATACCCAAGAAGCTGAAAAAGCAGATATGCAAATCATTAATCCTGCAAATCTTGACGAAGTTATTGGTTATCATAATTTCGATTCCCCAGAGCAAATGAAGGAAAAATTGCAATTAGCCGAAAGCGCATTCGAAGAGTGGTCGAAAACACCGGTGAAAGACAGGGCTGAAATATTGCTTCGCACTGCTGATATTCTTGAACGTCACATGGATGAACTTATCGCAATCTGTATAAAAGAAGCAGGCAAGGTAGCCCAAGATGGTATTGATGAAATCAGGGAAGCAGTAGATTTTTGTCGCTATTATGCCGCCAGAGCAATTGAATTAGCCAAAAACGACAAGCTGGAGCCTCGCGGTGTTATTTTATGTATCAGTCCGTGGAATTTTCCATTGGCAATCTTTTTAGGTCAGGTGGCTGCTGCTGTCGTAACCGGGAACACTGTCCTTGCCAAACCAGCAGAGCAAACCAGTAAAATTGCACAGCGGGCAATTGAGCTAATGGGTAGCATAGGCTTGCCCGAACATGTGGTGCAACTCATTATTGCTAAGGGGCCAGCTGTTGGCGATACCTTGTTGTCAGAACACAGCGTGCAAGGTGTCATGTTTACGGGGTCTACCCAAACTGGCACATTGATCAGCCAAAAATTAGCAGAACGCGGTGTAGGCCAGGTGCCACTGATCGCGGAAACCGGTGGTCAAAATTGCATGATCGTAGATTCTACAGCCTTACCGGAACAGGTGGTTGATGACATAGTTAACTCGGGATTTCAAAGTGCTGGGCAACGATGTTCGGCATTAAGAGTTTTGTATTTACAGGAAGAAATAGCCGATAAAATCATCGACATGCTTTGTGGTGCCATGAAAGAATTGAAGATTGGTGATCCTCAATGGTTGTCAACGGACATTGGTCCAGTTATCGACGAGCGTGCGTTAAAAACCTTAACTGAGCATGCCAAGAAAATGGAAAGCTCAGCGAAAATTCTTCACAAGTGTGAATTGGATAGTGATCTAAATGGACACTTTTTCGCTCCTCATCTTATTGAAATCAATAGTATTCATGATCTTGAGAAAGAAGTGTTTGGCCCAATCGTGCATGTTATCCGCTACAAATCAAAGGATCTCGATAAGGTAATTGAAGATATCAATGGAACTGGTTACGGCTTGACCATGGGAGTCCATTCACGGATTGAAGAGCGTGGACATGAACTGGCGAAGTTATCCAAAGCGGGGAATGTCTATATTAATCGAAATATGATCGGTGCTATCGTTGGCGTGCAACCTTTTGGTGGTCGAGGACTTTCCGGAACAGGACCCAAAGCCGGTGGTCCAAATTACCTATCGCGTCTTATGGCCGAAAAGGCAACACCAGATCTAGAACCTTTAAATGAGAGTTTTGAGGATGATAAAGCCTTAGTAAGTACCAAAAATGACTATGAAGCTGTAGAACGTCTAATGACGGCCGCAATGGCGGAAGAACAACCTTGGCGATTGTCTTCTTTAACATCTCGAATTTCTTGGATTCGACAGTTGCTGGCCAAAATAGCGCAGGTAGAAAGTGTTGGCGAGTTAGCTGACGACTTGGATCGAACCTTAGCAAGTGCAAGAGCCCAATTAATGAGCATTGAGCGTCAATTGAAAAAACCAACGCAACTGCCAGGTCCAACAGGGGAATCCAATACTCTGCATTTAGAACCTAGAGGCATTTTAGTGACCTTTGCGGATAAAGACGTGACCTTTGAATATTGGATGCTCTCAATAGTGACAGCTTTGGCAACGGGCAATATAGTGATTTCTGTTGTGTCTGATTTGTTTTACGAAGAAGCAAAAGAAGTTCAGGACAAGCTCGAACTAACCGGTGCACCTAAAGATATTTTCCAAGTAGCTAAGTTGCAACATTTAGAAGCCCTGTTAGAACACCCTGGACTTGCCGGTGTAGTCATTGATAGCAATACTTCGAGAATTGCCAGTGTGGCACTAAAGCTGGCCTCGCGAGAGGGCGCTATACTGCCTATGATTACCGCCGAGTATAACGATAATCTTATCAAACGACTGATGACCGAGAAAACCATCAGTATAGATACTACTGCTTCTGGCGGTAATACTTCATTGATGACCTTAACCGATGAAGATGAAGATTAAGCTTTATCAAATTAAGTGGTATGCTTGTTAAATTACAAGTGTAGATCCTATGAGAGTTCTGGTGGATGGAAATTGAGTTAAAGTTAGCTGTTGAAGGTAATGCTTTGGCTGCTTTGCAAGAGAGGGTCATCCCTGAGTTGGATGCTAAATGCAAGTATTCTGAAAAAGACGTCTTTAATGAATATTTTGACACGCCAGAACTGCTGCTTAGAGAACGTAAGATTGGGTTCAGGGTTCGAACGCAAAAAGGGAAATACGAGCAAACGGTAAAAACCCAAGGACAAGTGCAAGGCGGTGTACATCAACGCCCTGAATTTAATATTGCCCTTGAGAAGCCCATTCCTGATCTGCTTAGATTTGATCGGGACTTGTGGGCAGAGGATTTTGACGTAGAAGCGGTAAACCAAAGCCTGTCGAAAGTATTTACTACCCATTTTCATCGCCATCAATTTGAAATTATCATGGAGCAAGGCGTAGTTGAGCTTGTCTATGATGTTGGTGAGGTGCAAACCGAACAGTCTACTCTTGAGATCAACGAAATTGAGCTTGAACTTAAAAAAGGCAATGAATCCCTATTATTTGCTATTGCTGAAAAAATTATCAAATACGTAGAAGTTCGATTAAGTAACAGTTCGAAAGCAGCAAGAGGCTATCGACTGTTAAAAGGTCAACAAGCGTCGAGTAAAAAGTTACCTAAATTTTTGGCCTTGGGACAAGACGATAGCACGGAAGAAGGCTTAACCAAATCTATCAGTTGTGCGTTAGAGCATTGGCAATATCATCAAAGCGTGTTCCTTCAAACAGGAGAAGAAAAAGCGCTATCTCAAATTAGAGAAAGTATTGCTTTATTGCTACAAGGTGTGTCCTTATATCTCCCTGTGTTACAAACTGACGAATTGCTAAAACTACACAAAAAACTATTGAAGCTAATGCAACAATGGAAGTGGACAGAAGATCTTCAAACCATTCACAGATTGCGTTCCAAAAAAGGTGCATTTAGTCGACGTATCCCTAAAGAACAGGGAGTAATGAATTACTTGTTAGGTCGCAGAGAAGGTCTGCTAGTTGCCCATGAACCAAGAACCTTGATGCTGACAAAAGAATCTACCGGTGTTCAGTTGCTTGCGTCAAAATTACTGATTGAAAAGCCTTGGCGAGAACAAAATACAGGGGCTGAAATCCCAGTTCGAAAACATGCTAACGGTTGGCTATCGCAGACTTGGCAAACTGTTATGCAATCATTGCCACGAGACAAAAATATGAATACGTCGAACTATTTGGCGGTGGAAGTATTACTCAAGCAGTCATTAATCAACGGTTTTTTACTCGGTGATCTTTTTACCGAAACTCGCGGCACCTTTAGAACGCCTTGGATAGATCTACAACAAGGTATTAATGAATTAAAAGCCATAGTCTATTTAAAAGATGCCTTAGGTGAGTTCGATGTAGATGAACCTCATGATTTCAAATTATGGTTAGATGAAAAAAACAACATTCTCATTAATGTTATGGAGCGCTCCCGAGAAGTTGCCATGCAAGCTGAGACCTATTGGTAAATATAGTCTAGTCTAAACGTGAAATTTGGAGGGGTGTTGCATGCTTGGTTAAACTCATCATTTAACGATATTCGAATCAGTTTTTTTGCATTTGTGTTATTTGCTATTTTCATTAATCGGTTAAGCATTTGCATACCCATCTCTTTTGATACGTCGCAACCGTAATCAACAGCGATCCTGTGTTTGGCAAAGATATCACCGTCTTTTGCGGCTTCTTGAATCAAGGATAAACCACCATCTTCATAGGTTAAAATACCTAAGATGAATTTGGCTCTTGGATCTTCGTTCTTTTTAATATGGTATTTAAGAATCGCATGGCTCTTATATTCTGATACTGGATAGATGCTAATAATAGTTCCGTTTTGGTTGGGGAGAGTTCCGCTAAAATAAGCATAAGCATGGCGAAGTGATTCTGCATAGTCTATTGATGCTAGATTAGAAGGTGAAACATCAATCGCTTTATCTTCGAATCTCTGTTGTTCTTGCTCTAAGGCTATTGCTTGATCATTCTCAGCTTTAACAAAGGTGAATACGAACAAGAAAGTGCTTACGGCATACAACAGAATAGCATTGAGAACAAAGGTGATTGGAAGGGTCAAATAACTTTTATTCTTAGCAAACTTCTTGCTCGGGTGGGTTTGTTTTTCCGTTAATTCAAAAAATGCTTGTCTTTCAAATGAGGGAACATTTTTTCGTGCCATATAAGCGGCTAACCAAGCCCCCAAAAGATATAATCCGACTAAGATAAATAGTCTAGTTGATTGCCCTTCGCCCAATACCAACCCCTGCAATACTGCGAACAGCACGAGTAGAAAATGACTTATCCAGGCAATAACTGAAAATAGTGCTGTATAGCCTTGCCCGTGAAAGCGCACCAAACTGCCAATCATAAGACCGCTTAGTGCTAATATAATTGATGTGGCATATGAATATTGATGATAAATCCAATACCAAAATATCAGGATTAATAAAGTATAAAGGGGAATCAGTAAGGCAGCTTTAAGGGCATTTTGTTGGTTTAATTTATCTTCAACATCCTTTTGGTGAGTTTGTGCCAGTGTCATTAATTGAAATAGTCTCAACTTAATCTGACACTTCTTCTTGCAAAAGAGAGAGTTACCCGTTTTGATAAAGGTGTCGAATCT
>CANMCE010000009.1 GCA_947496235.1 uncultured Glaciecola sp.
GTAAGTTTATTATTGAGTTGATTATTTTTTATCTCAACGGATTCGAGCTTTTCTGTAAACTCATTACAATTTGAAGTCTTTAAAGATACTTCTTCTTCTAGTTCAGAAATTCTATTTTCGCAGGTTACGAGAGTGCCTGACATTTCTGTAAGTTTATTATTGAGTTGATTATTTTTTATCTCAACGGATTCGAGCTTTTCTGTAAACTCATTACAATTTGAAGTTTTTAAAGATACTTCTTCTTCTAGTTCAGAAATTCTACTTTCGCGGGTTACGAGAGTGCCTGACATTTCTGTAAGTTTATTATTGAGTTGATTATTTTTTATCTCAACGGATTCGAGCTTCTCTGTTAACTCATTACAAATTGAAGTTTTTAAAGAGATTTCATGTTCAAACTCTGAAATTATTTTTTCTTGGTTACCCTTTGCTTTTGATACTTCAATCAACTCGACATTCAGTTGTTTGTATTGCACTTCAAGAATTTCATATTCAGACTTTAACTCCTTAAAGTTAGACGAGTTTGATTTTATTTCTTGTTCTAACTTTGAAATTATTTCTTGTTTTTTTTGGTTGAAAGCATTTAGTTCATTAGTCTTTTCGCTTTTGACTTGTAACTCGCCTTCAATCTGTTTCTTAATTGTTAGCAATTCGGTTAATTTTATCTGTAGGTTGTCTCTTTCATCTAACACAGTTTTTAAAATAGCTTCTATTTTTTCACAGGACCTTTTGATTTCCTCAGTTTCTTGCAGTTGCTTTTCGGCTAGATTTTTAGCTTGTATCAAACAATCGACTCTTTGAATAATACAGCATTCTATTCCAGTACTAAGATTAGGTAGCACTGTAAAGTTTTCAAGTGCACCTGTCAGAGTTTCTGGAAACCTTTCTGCAAAATGAGTTAATCCATCAAGTATTACATACTCAAACTTTTCAATTAAATTTTTATCTGCACTTTCTAGCAGAAATCTTTCCCCACCGTTCACTGACAAAATCAGTATGTTCGCTTGGTCGTTTTCTGATGAAAATTTACTCAACAGGGAATTTATAGAAATACCGGCAACGATTTCTTTTGATATTAACTTTAAATTTGGATGAGAGGATGCGAGCCTCTCTTGAGACAATAGTGAATTATATCGAGGGTTGTTGTATGTAAAAACGTCACCTTTTTGATTACTTCCTGGGAAAACCCAATTTTTGAAAGATATTATGCCTGAATGTTTCTTAGCTTTTTGTTCCAGCGCTGCGTATAGCTGAGTTGATCCTTCGACAAGCGTTAGGTTTTCTGCTTTAAATTTTTTCAACACAGGTATACTTGAGCCAGTCCCTGCTCCTATATAAAGTAAGGAGTTAAGAGGTTTTTGGATATACTGCAATAAATAGTTTATACACTCTTTCATTTCAGGTTTCCGAATATCAGTCTAAAAGCCAATCTATCAAATCATTGAATAGAGTTCTAAAATAGTTGTTTCGTTTTGATTTCCTAGCGATTGAAATTGAGAGTTTCTTGAATGCAGCATTTATATAATAGGTACTTTCAAGTCGATCAAGTTCACGGGTTAACCAGCAATTCCCCTTTACTATTACGGGGATATTAAAATAAGAAGCCAGCCATACTAGTCCTGAACTTTTGTATTGATAAGCTTGTGGGCAGTGAGTGCAACATAGAAGATCTACGGACTGAATAATAACAGACAATTTAGTTACAGACCAGAATTCCCTATATATTTTTAGTTGAGAATATTGATTAGAAATTTTTTTTAATTCTTCTATTGTGTTGTCAATCTCAAGATTCTCCCAAGGTAAAGTAAATTGAATGATCACTTCCACGGAGAAGTTAAATTGTTTGAGTATAGTAAGAGTAGTTTCAGGTAAGGTTAAAAAACCTTTACTCTTTTTAGCATCGCCGAGATATAAGAGTATACGAGGTACTGTATTTAGTGTCGTTTCTGACTGCTTTATTTGCTTCCAAGGAAGCAAATAACATGGGTGAATACCAGACATTGGAATATTTAAGGATGTATAATAGTCCAATGTTTCCTTATCTGAAGCATATAATTCAACATTAGAACAAAGAGATAGATTTTTGAAAGAAATTTGGTATTGTAGTTTTTCCTTAAGGTTACTTCTGCGATTCTGTGAAAACATACAACATATTTTATGAATTGTTTGTAGTTTTCCAAATTTCACATGTTGCAAGGCTAAATTCAACGCGCAAGCATGGTCCCAGTTAAGACTCGGATAAAAGCAAACAATCTTTGTGTTGCTGTCAAAATCACTTAAGTATTGCTTTAACGCTTCAATATATTCGATAGCTAGTTGTCTAATGTATGACTGAATCGATGATAGACTAACATTACTATCATTTGAAAAGTGCTCATAGAAATTCTGATTAAAATGCTTATTTACGGTAAACCCTCTTTCAATTGCATCATCCAAGAACCGACGATCAATTTCCTGATGTACGAAAAAGTGAATATTGATGTTAGCTTGATCATGTTTTACTAGAAAATTGTTTAATAGAGCAGCGTGATGCCCGCCTGCCTCCATCATACCAGGATCAATTATGCAAATTTGCTGCATAGCTATTTAGTATTCTTTTTTTTGTTTTTTATTAGATTCTGCCACATCAATCGAATAAGGTCATCCAAATCCTCTATTTGATTTACATCGTTTTCAATTTGGTTATATAAACATATTAACCACGCGAAATCTCCACCATCGTTAGTTTTAGCAAAAGATTTAATAGAATCAAATGGTATCAAAACTCGTGGGCCGTATTCGTCTTCTCCAAAATATTCTGTCTCACAAAACTGAACATCATTTGTACCATTTCTCAATTCAAAAAATAACTCGGATTCAAATGTGTCTGAATTAATATTTTCTGCTTTCAGCTTTATTTGAAGCTTTTCTTCTGAATCGGTAAAGACTATATGCTGATAACTACCTAAACTCACTATTTCCAAAAAAGTTAACTCAATCGGATTGCTATCCTTAGTAGAATTCGGCTCTTTGGTTATAGATGGTCCTATTGAAGCAGAAGATTCAATTGGAGATAAAACTTTCTCGGAAATTGCAGATATCCATTCGTATTTACTTCTATTGGTTTCTTTGTTCTCAAAGCTGAGCTTTTGTAAAATACTAGGAAGGTTACTTCGTAAGTGTTTTATTAATATTCTGTCTTGTAGCGCCAGATCCAATTGAGCGACATCTGCATCTAGAGAAACGAGATATTTGGGACCAAACTCGTCTGATTCGTTTGGAGGCCAAGAAAACAGCTGAGCACTACCATCTTCTAGTTCTCTAAATTCGAGGTATAGGGAATCACTAAAATGCTCGGTATCAGCTGAACCTATATTTAACGCGAGAATTTTACATTCTAGGGCGTCACGCCAAACATTCCCCACAAGCAAGTGATCAAACTTAATCCAAAGATGCTCATATCCCTCACTATGATATTCTTCTTTCAACACTACTGAATCTAAACTAAGCCAGACTGGCAAAGTGTCTACATGTTCTGCTAAAGTGCGGGACGCTTTGCGCCAATTTAGCCATTCTTGAGCCTCAAGTTCAGCGTCACATTCTACCTTAATATTGTTGGATTGAAGCAATTCAGCTATGGCATTAATCGTGCTCATTATTAAAATCCGTTCGCTTGCATTAAAACGATTAATACTTTTTTGCAATGCTTCTTTTTGGCTTTCAGGGGCAGTCGCGAAGTATCTCAGATATGGACCAAATTCGTCTTGAGAATCGTCAAAAGATCTAAATAAAGATTCATTCGAATGTCTGAATTCAATACCGTAGTGGTTTGCAATATTTAGAAGTTTGGCATCTAAATTGTCTATAACTCTTCCGTCTGCAAGTTCTACATTACTTAATCTCAAATGAATGTCTTCATAACCATCGGTTTTATACCTCTGAGTAATTGTAACTCTTTCAGCTTTAACTCTGTCAAAAACCTTGTTCATTATGATTGGCATAAAATTCCTTCTTTTTCGCTTATTATAGGTTTCATGAAATGCTAAATAATAATACTCTAATTCTTCTTGTAACTGATTAATTTGTAAACTTGCTAATTCGAGTTCAATGTTTAACTGTTCAGTTGAGTTTTTCTCGTCATCTAAAAGTGATTTCTCAATCTTACTATCTAACTCTTCTACAAGTTTTGCATTTTCTTTTTCAAATTCATTCGATCGAAGTTTTTGAAGATCTAATTCCTGTCGTGTTTCTTCTAAAATCGAAGCAATGTTTAACTTCTCATTTTCTAGGTATTGATTTTGCTTTTCCACTGAAGCAAGGGAGACTAACTTTTTCTTTAGATGTTTAAATTCTTTCTCAATGTCTCCATAGTAGGTTTGTTTATTTTTTAAATCAGTAAGCTGCGATAATATTGAGTTCAAAGTTGCTACATTATTTTTTAAATCAGAGCTATTTGGCGAAAGGTGGGGCGAAAATTGTCCAAGAAGCCTAGCAGAAGATAATGCTTCATCAAAGAGTTCAAACGGCTCCTCTTCTTCAATTAGTGACAAGTAACTAATATGTTGTGATAGCAACTCTTCTAAAAAAGGGGAGGAACAGGGCGCAGGTTGCTTTTTAACTATGCCGAACATCTCGCTAATAAAATCTAAATCGTGTTTTCTTATATCTTCTAGATTCATTAATGAAGCTGCCGGTAGATTTTTCAAGGATACTAATGCCTCATTGAGCGTTTTCCCCCATATTTCTATATCATCTTCTATCCCTGATTGACCGTTTGACTGATAAAGTCTTTGCTCCAAATAAATCAAAGGAGAGCTAAATAACAGCACAATATTGACGCTGCTATATTCTGCAAAGAATTCATAATTTTCGTCGAATGATTCTATTATTAGAGCTTTGAGGTTTGGATTTTCAATCTTTTCTTTCAAAAGCGACGCAAAAGATGTTTCTTTTGTTGCGTCTTTTGATTTGTCTATCAATGAATATTCGATTTCATGATATAGGAATAATTCTCGCAAAGAAGAAAGTCGCAGTTCTCCAACAGCAACAAATATGGTTAATGGCATGGTGTCCCCAAGATTAATCATGTTTTTATGTTTTTATTATTTACGATTTAATTGTAACGTTTAATACGTATTTATTACACTAAAATCGAATATTTGACTAATAATATAGAATAAAAATATTGATTTCATTCTTAGAAGAGGTGGTTCTGTTGTTATTTGGCTAATTTCTATGAAAGCCTGTTAGCTTTCATTTTATCTCTAATTCTCAATCTTGGTATCCCCTAAATTGGTGTATCATCAAATGCTGAATAAAACAGTGCTCCACACCTCGTTTTTAAAATTACTTGGGGATAATAAATAATTAACCTTCTTAATGTTGAAGTACATATTGTAAGAGCCCTAAGATAACTATCAAAGGGCAAGCCTGAACGGCAATCGCTTGAAGATGCAGCTTAGTTACCTATGGTCACTTTATCTATCATCTTAGCCAACATTTTCTCACCAATCCCCTTAACATTAACCAACTCTTCAACACTGGTGAAATTGCCATTGCGGTCACGGTAAGCCACTATAGCTTCGGCTTTTTTAACGCCAACACCAGGTAGGGTACTTAAGGTTTTAATGTCGGCGGTATTAATGTTAATCCGCTCAGACTGTTCGCTTTGGGTCTCTTTATCTGTCATGGCAAAAGCTTGCTGTTGAGAGTAAATGCTGACCCCCATTAACAAAAATAGTAGTGTAATCCATGTAGTAAGTTTCATATCTTTCTCCTTGGTAAATAATAATTGTGATGAATAAATTCACCATCTCTATGCTAATCAAGGAAACATAAAAAAATAACTGTACGAGGGGATAGATTATTGTGAAAGGGGCATAAAAAAACCTGAAATAGATATCTATTTCAGGTTTTTAAAGATAATTGAAAACTATTTATAGTCTGTCTAAAACAGCTTGCGTAAAGTCAGTTGTACCGTGCTCGCCACCTAGATCACGAGTTGTGCGGTCACCTGATTCAATAACATCTTTAAGCGCAGAGCGAATTTTTTCTGCTTTATCTGCCATACCTAAATATTCAAGCATTTGTACAGAGGCTAAGATCACTGATGTAGGATTTGCAAGGTTTTTACCCGCGATATCAGGCGCTGAGCCGTGAACCGCTTCGAATATCGCACAATCTGTTCCGATATTAGCACCCGGTGCCATACCTAAGCCGCCGACAAGGCCTGCACAAAGATCTGATAGAATGTCACCGAACAGGTTGGTGGTCACTATTACGTCAAATTGATGAGGGTTCATTACAAGCTGCATACAGCAGTTGTCTACGATCATCTCAGTTGATTCGATATCTGGATATCTTGCACCCACTTCACGGGCAACTTTTAAGAATAAACCAGAAGTAGATTTTAAGATGTTTGCTTTATGGACAGCAGTGACTTTCTTACGACCTTCACGACGCGCTAATTGATATGCAAACTCAACAATTTTTTCAGCGCCATCTCGTGTGATTTTACTCATGGCTTCAGCTTCTTGACCATCATCAGACACTTTTTGGCCTAAGCCTGAGTACATACCTTGGGTGTTTTCACGTACAGTGATGATGTCGATATCTTCATATCGCGCTTTTGTTCCCTTGAATGAAAGTACCGGGCGCAAGTTTGCGTATAAATTAAACTGTTTGCGAAGACTCACATTAATCGAAGTAAATCCCTCTCCTACTGGAGTAGTGAGCGGGCCTTTTAACGCAATTTTATTTTTTGCAATTAACTCTTTGGTTTCTTCAGGTAAAAGATCACCGTGATTCTCTAATGCTACCAGGCCGGCATCGGCATAATCATATGCGAAATCGCAACCTACTTTGTCTAAAATTTGTATGGCTGCATCAATTATATCGGGACCTATACCGTCACCACGTATAACAGTTATTCGTTGTTGGGACATTCTTCTACTTTCCTAAATTAAATCGCAGGTATTCTACATTACATAAAAAGCTGATCAAAGGGCTATTCATCAGTTCTTGCACAGATACAGCACTTATACTTCGACTCGGTAGCAGGGATGATATTCACTACCTGGAAGTTTCATTCTACCTTGCTCAACAAAAGATGTAAGTAACTTATCCATATGTGCCATCAAAGTCTTATCTCCTTTCAGCACAAAAGGTCCTTTAGCGTGAATCTGTTTAACCCCTTCAGCTTTTACATTACCCGCTACAATACCTGAAAAACACTTTCTGAGATTGGCAGCTAAGTCCCCTGCAGATTGATCTAAACTTAAATCCAAAGCCGCCATGGACTCATGAGTCGGTTCAAAGGGATGTTGGAAATCATCGGGTATTTGTAAGCGCCAATTAAAATTAAATGAGTCTCCATGTTGTTTTCTAAACACTAAAACATCGTGTTGAATTTCATCTAACCTAGCGGCTACTTTTTGTGCGTCGCCGACTACAATTTCATATTTCGATTGCGCTTCTTCGCCTAACGTATCAGCGATAAAGTTGTCGATAGCATTAAAGTAGTCTGCTTTATTTTCAGGGCCCGTTAAGATCACAGGCAATACTTGATCAGCATTTTCAGCCTGCAATAATAAGCCCAATAAATACAATAATTCTTCAGCTGTACCTACGCCGCCAGGAAATATAACAATACCATGGGAAGCGCGGACAAAGGCTTCAAGGCGCTTTTCAATATCAGGCATGATAATAAGTTCATTTACGATGGCATTTGGTGGCTCTGCGGCAATAATGCTAGGTTCAGTGATGCCAACGTATCGACCGTTCTTTATTCGCTGTTTAGCGTGTCCAATAGCAGCTCCTTTCATGGGGCCTTTCATCGCACCTGGTCCACAACCAGTACAAATATTAAACCCGCGTAAACCCAGTTGATATCCGACTTCTTTGGTAAATTTATATTCTTCTTTGTTAATTGAATGACCTCCCCAACAGACGATTAATTTGGAAGGCTCAGAAGCGCTGAGTGCATTCGCGTGACGTAACATATCAAATACCATGTGGGTGGTAATGTGGTTCTCGTCAGCTTGGTTCTCAAAGCTATACTGATGTTTTGCGCTCATGTAGAGCATATCTCTCAATACAGCGAACAAATGCTCATGCACACCTAAAATAAGCTTTCCATCTACGAAAGCTACTTCAGGTGGATTTATCAATTCTATTTTGACACCACGCTCTTTGCGAACTAAGCGCACATCAAAATCTTTGAATTCATCAAACAAGGCTTCTGAATCATCTTGTTCTACACCTGAATTCAAAACGGCTAAACAGCAGTTTCTAAACGTGCGGTAAAGTTCTGTAGAGGTGGAAGTGGCTAGTTGGTTGACTTCAAGTTGTGACAGTTGACTCATCCAACCAACAGGGTTTAGTTGTACGGTTTTAGTCATTCATCTTCCTTTAATATAATATTGTGTGTTTTTTTATTCATTTTGTTGTATCGGCGCTTGCTTGTTCTTCATCAATAACTGATACAAGTGTAAAAGTGTTATTGTCGAGCTAAACGCACATTAGGATAAGTAGATTCAAAATTTGAACGGAAGGGGTTAATATCGAGTCCGCCACGTCTTGTATATCTAGCATATACAGTTAAATGCGTTGGTCGACAATGATCTAACAGATCTTTAAAAATCCGTTCAACACATTGTTCATGAAATTCATTGTGTTGGCGGAATGAGATGACATACTTCAGTAGTGATGCTTGATCAATTTTAGGACCCTGATAGCGAATACAAAGGCTGCCCCAATCGGGTTGATTGGTAATTAAACAGTTTGATTTTAATAAATGACTCACCAAGGTTTCATTTACTATTGTATTTTCGTCACTCTTAAGTTGCTCGTTTAAAATATCACTACCAGATATTTCCACATCAAGGTCATCAATGACATGACCTGGAAGATCGCCAATATATTGTTGGGTAAATTCGGCTACGGGGACTAAAACCAATCTTACTTGAGCTCCCGCACACTTGGAGAGATCTGTTTGCATAAGGTCTAAAACATCTTGATACGTTGCAAAAGACTCTTGATTAAAGCTATTCAAATACAGCTTAAATGATTTAGATTCAATTAAATTTGGTGAATCATAAGGAACATGACATTCAAGTATGGCGACCTGTGGCTTACCCTTAAGATTTAACCAAGAAATCTCATAGGCATTCCAAACATCTTCACCTGTGAAAGGCAGTGCATTATCAGATAATCCAATATTGTCTCTGCTAAGTTGACGAGGTACCGCCTGCAATAAATCAGGCGAGTAGGCGTCAGGGTAATCAACTGCTTTACCTAAAGTTAAGTCTTTCAAATGTAAAATCTACCACTGTGTTTTCATGTTATACAGGGTATTATAGTGAAAAATAATGATATAAGCTCAATTCTTACCGCTTTTATTCTCTGGTCACGTGAAAATTAGCATTTATAATTTATTCGAAACACATACGAGAAACAGATTTAATCCATGGATACAGCCTTCATTAAAGCATTTGACACTTTTATTAACGCCTACAAATCCCAATCAGATTCTGAAAATCAAGGGTTGATGACAGAATACGATAGTGATTGGCAATCTCCTTGTTTTGAATTGGATAATCAACTAGAGGACGGAGATCTCGTCAAATGGACACCAGCATTGAGAGACCCTTCGGCAAATCTTGGCAATATTGCATCAGCCTTAGATTTAGAAATTCCAGCCGCTTTTCATCATCTATTTGGCAGGTACTACAGTTTCGATTTAAATGCGCAGACGCAACGTGGAAAGCTTACGATCTTACAGGCTATCAATGATGAAGACTTTGAGCGGCTACAAAAGAACTTGATAGCCCATGTTCTTATGAAGCGGAAACTTAAACAGCCTGAAACCTTATTTTTCGCTGTCACTGATGAAGAAGACTTTGTGATTTCGTTATTACCTAACTCCGGAGAAGTGGTGCTCGAATTTGTGGGTAAACCACATCAAGAAGTTTTGGCCGAGAATTTAACCGCATTTTTTACATCATTAGACCCAGTGCCAACAAAAGTGAGCTTATGAAACGGCTACTTGGTTGTTAAAAGTGTAGATAATTGATGTTCAAGTTCGCTCACTCTGCGCGTCAAATCATCAATTTGTTGTTGCAAGTTTTTGTTTTCTGGTTCGGTCTTAATTTCTTTAGGTGCCAGGTCTACTCGCTGAGGATTTTCTTGCCACCGATTAATGCCTCTAATCAAAATAGGCAGCTTATAATCAGGGCCTAACTTTGCTTTTAATAGGCCAACGGAAGGTTTTTTATTATTTTCTGATAGTTCAACGCAAGCATTAATTACTCGACCTATCTGGTATTCAGTATTCTTCATGTTTTGTTTAAAGTCAATTTTTAGTGAAAGATGCCAAGTCTTAGTGAAAATAACAAAGTAAAAAACGGTAATATCTTTTAACTATCTGAATTTTAAAGTAATTTAATATTGGTCTAAAATTTGTTTAAGAATCGATAACGAAATATCAAATCACTTAGGAAAACATAATGAAATTAAAAACGTTAGCTATAGTTGGGGTTGCTGTATTCGCTTTACAAGGTTGTGTAATCGCAGTAGGCGATGATGATTATAGTGGTGAAAGAAGTTATCACAGTGAATCAAGTCGGGAAGATGATAATAGAGAATACATTGCAAAATTAGATGCTGGCGCAAATTTAAAAGAAATTAAAAGTGATTTAGGAACACCTGACTTCAGTGAGTTGTTAGTTAAAGGTGACACTGAATACAGAGTACTTTTTTATCGTACTCAACGTCGACATGGTGATGGTATGACTACGAAAGATGAATGTACGGCAGTCGTATTTAAAAATAATGCGCTCATTGGCATCGGTGAGACCGCATTAGAAAAGCTGTAAACAAAGAATATGAAGAATAAGCCGGCTCTCCGGCTTATTTTTTATCCTAGTATGTAAAAAATATGTTACAAAAATAAAGATTCTGTTTTACAATAAGTTGGTCAAAGTTTAAGAGGGAAATTGTTAAATGACCACGTCAGTGTATCAACCAGATCTAAAACAAGTGACTTCCGCTTATTTGTCAGCTGAAGATCTCAATGTCGCTGCTTCTATTTTATATAACGCTTACTTTGATGATCCCCTATTCACTGAAATTTTCCAAGCCAACCGTGAAGGTTATGAAGCGAGATTGCGCTCGGCAATTCGTGAAGAAATCACGACTTTTTGGGATTCTGATCAACCCTTGATAGGGCTATACGAAGACAAGCGGTTGTTAGCTGTGAGTTGTTTAATTAGTCCTGATGCTGCTTTTGGTGCGGGGCGCTTTTGGCACTGGCGTTTAAAAATGTTGCTCACAGCTGGTTATTTTGGCACCAAGCAAATGATTGCCAAAGAAGAAAAAGTAAGAGAGCATATTCCTGCTAAGAATTTTCATATGCTATCGTTAATTGGCGTTCATCCAGATTATCAGGATTTAGGATTGGGCCACATCTTATTAAGTGCCATTCTTGGGGTCATGTTAGAGGATCCTTCTAGCGAAGGTATTGGGGTATTAGTTACCCTACCAAAATGCCTGTCATTTTTCCAAGATGGGCAATTTCAAGACATTACCGATGTGCATGCGGGAAGTATTCAAGGGAAAGTAATGTTTAGACCTAGAACTATTACTTCCTAAATGTCTATAGCTTTTGTAGGACATATCCTACAAAAGCTGTCTAATATATCCGTTAATTTTAACTGTTTTTTTCTGCAAAAAAATCACTAAATCTATATAATTCATGTAGTTGCCGAATTATTTAGACTTAAGTTTAAAGTTAATTTATCCTAAACATTAATTTTTCTTAACCGATAGGGTTAATAGTCCGTTATTCTAAACCTGTCTTTAGGGAATTTCTTCGGAAATAAAGACAGAGGCAAACAGGACGTTTGCAGAATGGAAGCATATGGACCACTCCATGATGGAGAATAGTGTTTTAGGGATGAAATACTTTTTTTAGGATTAACGGAAAAGGGACCTTCACACTGGATGTGTTGCCTGCTTAGGATGAGTGGGATAATAAGGAAAGGGGCGTAATGGACTTTTATCTGGATGATGTTTCAGCGACGGAACGCCGAGAGGGATACTCAAAATTCTCGGAAAAGCAGACTTAGGTCTGCTTTTTTGCGTTTAGGCTTATGTTAAGTATCAGTTTGCGATTCGAAAAGCCGGTAAATCTACTGATACCACCCGGCTGCCTACAGTACTTATAGTGCCCGTATAAAGATTCTCACCATCGCTACTGAAGCTCAACTCGTATTTATTTAGCCAGTCGACTTTACCTTTAAAAATACCGATTTTGGTAGATACTCTTGCCAAAGAAACATATTGCAAACCTTCTCTTTCACAATATTGCTTAGCGAAACGGATGGTGTATTCGCCGATGCCGCGTAGTCGCCAAAATTGAAATGCAATGGCGATAATAATAACGAGAATTAAAATGTTTACAGAGGTCATTATTCACTAGCTTATTTTAATTAATTCTTGGATGGCTCTTTTAGTAAGAGGCGTTTGCTGTTCATTTTTAAGGAACCTTAACAGATAAGCTCTTACTTCAGGTAGCATTACTAAATCTGCGAATACACCTTTAAACAAAGTAAAATCAGGACTGGCTTCAGCGACTTTATGAAAGTAATTTAGTACTCGATCATCATGATTAAAGTAATGCCAATGACGGCCTGCAATAACCACTAATAACTCAACATCTAACACTTCTTCAGACCTTACAATATCATCAATTAATGCCTTTAAGGTTTCTAAATCGCCATGTGCTAGTGCTCTTAGCGCCAATGCTTTTGTATTACCTTCTTGGGTGTTAAAAAAAGTAATCAAAGCGTTAGTTTGCTGGGTATTCAATTTGATCGATTCAAGGGAACTCAACAAGCAATTTAGTACAGGTGAGGGGAGCGTTTGTAAATCAGAGTCAAGCAAATTCGATAGCTCGATTTCTGAAAGCATAACCACTGCATCAGAAATATTTTGTACGCTTAAGGATTCCCAATTAGAGCCGTTTGGCTTTGTCAGATAATCTTTGGCTTTAATCGCTTCATCAGATAAATCAAAGGCTAAGCGTTTTTTTAATAGAGCGTTACAATCGGCCAAAAGTTGCTGATTAGGCGTGAAAATGTAGGGATTTTCTGGCAAACCTTTGTCAGTTTCTTGTGTCTTTTCTAACGATTGTCCGAGAGCATCTACTACAATCTGTAGAAACTGATCTCTAGCAGCGCTTTGTAATAAGCTGCGCTCATCTAAAGGTAATGACAAATACCAGATATAATGTTCATTATTCAGTTTTCGATTCCAAAACATGATACATAACCAAGCTTTTCCTTGTCTTGCGCGAGGAAAGGGTGCTTTATGATTTTCGATATCGAAAAAATCTTGTGGATCAAAGACGTGTTTGCCTCGACTAACATCAATTATGATGTATTCTGTGCCGGCATGGAGTAAAAATTCACTGATTGTACTGATTGAGGGAGTAACGTCTGTCATCTTGTACTGAATTAAAAAATCTATCCTAATAGTCTAGCATTAAACTGGGGATTCTAACCACATGATAAACATTGAATTTGAAGACGAATGTCTAGTGGTTGTAAATAAACCTGCTAACATGTTGGTGCATAGAAGTGCCATAGACAGAAGAGAAACTGTGTTTCTGATGCAGACGTTGCGTGATCAGTTAAATTGTCACGTTTACCCTTTACATCGATTAGACAAACCTACGTCAGGTTTGGTGCTCTTCGCAAAATCATCGGAAATAGCTAGTCAATTACAGCCTCAATTTGAACAACAACTCATCGAAAAACACTATATTGCTGTAGTGAGGGGATTTGTTCATGAGGCCAAAGAAATTGATTATCCTTTGGTCGAAAAGTTAGACAAGATGACTGATAACTTGGATAAACAAAATTTGGCAAAAGCTGCAATAACCAACTTATTGCCGTTAGCAACCTTAGAAATCGATAAGCCAGTGTCAAGATACCCAAAGGCAAGATTTAGCTTAGTTAATTTGAAACCAATTACCGGTAGAAAACATCAACTTAGACGGCACATGGCGCATATTCGCCATCCAATCATAGGCGATACAACCCATGGAGATGGTAAACAAAACCGATTTGCGAGAGAAGAGTTGAATTTTCACCGTTTAGCCCTTCATGCATATTCAATGATGTTTACTCACCCTGTCACTCTTCAGAAAATCGCCGTCATGGCAAAAATTGATGGTGAGTTAAAAGCCTTGGTGAAGACTTTTTCAGAACTAGGAATTAACCTGACAAACAATCAAGATAATAGTTTGTTGTATAGCACCTTGATTAATTAACCTTGATAAATACAATACCGCCCTTATCAAATAAACAGTTTAAAACGACTTAGAATAGAAGAGAGTTTACATGCGCAGTGTTAGCATATTTGCAGGATCAGTCTACGGCAACGCCCAACATGTCGCCGAAGCAGTGGTTGCTATGTTGGAAAAAGAAGGCGTAGACGCGCAAGTATTTCATGATCCGGATATCTCAGATTTTGTTGAAGCTGAATCTGTGGTGATAATCACTTCTACAACAGGTCAGGGAGATGTTCCGCCTAACATTGAATTATTCTTTCAAGAGTTAAAGGACCAGTTTCCACTAATGAATAATAAGCCTTTTGTTGTTGCAGGGCTCGGGGATAGTTCATACGGCGACAGTTACTGTGGAGCAGGGCGTCAATTCTTTGAATTACTACAAGAACTGCAAGGTAATCCTATTGCAGACATGCTCGAAGTGGACGCCATCGAAACCCTATCACCTGAAGATGAAGTAGTACCTTTTATCAAAGCTAATATTGAAAGATTAACTCAATAGTTAATTTCTCTCTCAGGCTTTTGAATATATGGATTAACGGGGTATGGCGACATTTGAAAGCTTCGAAATCATGGATGATTTCGTAGAGCGCCCATGGATGGGTTCACAGCGTCTTTCAAATATCGCCATTCCCCGTTAATACTGAATTTTCTACCACCAGAGTAGAAAAGCACTTGATAGGCAGATCAAGTGCTTAGTCTTGAAATTACTCAGCGTTACGAAGGATGTCGTTGATGCCGGTTTTAGATAGGGTTTTAGCGTCCACTTTTTTCACTATAATGGCTGCATATAAAGAGTATTTGCCGCATTTGCTTGGTAAGTTACCCGGTACTACTACTGAGCCAGCTGGAACGCGACCAAAATGAACTTCACCGGTTTCTCTATCATAGATTTTAGTGCTTTGACCTATGTAAACGCCCATAGAAATCACTGAACCTTCTTCTACAATGACACCTTCTACTATTTCAGAACGCGCACCGATGAAGCAGTTATCTTCAATTATTGTTGGGCTTGCTTGAAGTGGTTCTAAAACACCACCAATACCAACACCACCAGATAAATGTACGTTTTTACCAATTTGTGCACAAGAACCCACGGTTGCCCAAGTATCTACCATGGTACCTTCATCAACATAGGCCCCAATATTTACATAAGAAGGCATAACCACTACATTTTTGCCAATGAAAGAGCCCGTTCTAACAGCCGCCGGCGGCACAATCCGCATTCCTTCAGCTTTAAATCGTGCAGCGTCGTAATCAGTGAATTTTAAAGGTACTTTGTCATAAAAGGTTGATTCAGCGCCTTGAATAAGATCGTTGTCATTGAGTTTAAAAAACAACAGAACGGCTTTCTTTAGCCATTCATTAACTTGCCAATCAGTTCCCACTTTTTCCGCTACTCGAGCTTCACCGCTATTTAATAAAGCGATGGCTTGGTTTACAGCTTCTCTTACTTGCTCGCTGGCAGTTTCAGCTGTGAAGGTATCTCTAGTTTCAAATGCTTGTTCAATCAGGGTCGCTAATTCTTTCATATCGCGGTATTCACTTCTGGTTTATCTAATTTAAGTTTTAGTTGTTTACGTAAAATGATTTTTTGATCTTGTGTCAGGCTCTTGCCATCTTCGTTACAAATAATGAATATGTCTTCTGCTCGCTCGCCTATAGTTGTTATTTTAGCCATTTTTAGAGTCATATTAAGATCAACAAATAAGTGACCTACACGGGCGAGTAAACCAGGAGCATCTAGCGCTTCTAATTCTATCAGAGTTACATCATCAGCAATATCAAAAAAGCGCACTTTAGTGGGTACATCTAAGTGACGCATTTGTCTCGACATTTTTCGTTGATTGCTATGGGAGCGGCCGGGTTTGATTAATTGTTGATGAATAGCTTGGGCTAAAACATTGGCATGATCGTCCGAACTGATGCGTTTTGCATTGTGATCCAGCACTATCATGCTATCGAATACATAACCATCATGAGTCACCACGATTTGGGCATCATGTACCGAACAATTTCTACTATCTAGTACTGACGCTATTTGAGCAAACAAAGCGGAGCGGTCGTGGCAATAAATAAAAATTTCGGTGCCCGCACGAGTAGTTTCGTTGCTGGCTGCGACTATGATTTCATCTTTTGCTAGTTCACCGTGCTCAACGATTTTTTGAGAATGCCAAGCGATCTGTTTAGGCTTAAAGCGCGCAAAGTAATCGGGAGTCATTCGATTCCAGTAATCGGCATAACTATCTGGTGACATATTGGCTTGGCTTAACAACTCTGCGGCCTGATGCTTATGCTCGATAATGCGCTCTTCTAGGGTTTTTCGACATTCAAACCCATTGTCCAAGGCTTGTTGAGTAAGCAAATATAGCTCTCTTAACAAACTTGCTTTCCAATCGTTCCACAAATTGCTATTAGTGGCGCGAATGTCCGCCAAGGTAAGTGTATACAAGAGATCTAGGTGCAGATGACTCTTTACTTGGGTCGCAAATTCGTTGATAACTTCGGGATCGTATATGTCTCTGCGTTGTGCAATTACAGACATTAACAGGTGATTTTCTACTAACCAAGCGATCATGGCAGAGTTTTTGGCCGAGACTCCATGTCTGGAACAAAACGAATCTACATCTTTGGCGCCCAATTTAGAATGATCGCCACCACGACCTTTGGCTATATCATGGAATATGGCAGCTAAGAGCAATACTTCGGGTTCATCCAAGTGATTAACAATACGACTGCAACGAGGAAACTCTTGTGGCTCAGTAAAATAACGTCTTACATATTTGACTAATCTATGGGTGTGTTCATCAACAGTGTAAGCGTGAAACAGGTCAAACTGCATCATGCCAACAATTTTATCCCACTCGGGTAAATACGCCTGCAAAATCCCATTCTTGTGCATGATATCCCAACCTAAATCAAAAAAGTCAGGATCAGAAACGAGTTGCATAAAGGTTTCGCGGCATTCAGGGTATTCGATAAAGTATTTCGATTGGAACTGTCGTCGGGCATTTCGAAGTTGACGGATACAGTTTCCGTCTAAGCCTTTTATATCCGGGTACTTAGCTAATAAACCAAGGAAGCTCAGCATAGAAACAGGGGTTGGAAAACAATTATCGTGTCTAGGCTTTAAAAGACCTTCTTGATAACAAAAGTCATCACTAATGATCTGTATTTTCTTTTTACTTCTGCCTAGGATATCTTCGCTAAAACGCTGTAACAACATGGAGTTCAATTCAGAAACACGACGGACAATGCGAAACATATGCTTCATCATTTTTTCGACGCCTGATTTTCCTTCTCCAAAGCCTAATAACTTTGCTACCTGAGGTTGATAATCAAATAATAAACGGTTTTCAGAGCGATCCGCTACTAAATGCAGGGCATAGCGAATTCGCCACAGGTTCGACCGACATTCTATTAACTCAGCATGTTCTAATTCAGTAAAATAGCCATGACCAATAAGGGTTAGTCCATCATACTCTCGAAAATGCTTCTTGGCGACCCATCCTATGGATTGAATATCTCGCAAACACCCTGGATTTTCTTTTATGTTAGGTTCTAAATTATACGACGTATCATTAAATTTATGATGACGGGTCTGTTGTTCTTTTATTTTGGCTTGGAAAAATGCCTTGCTGCTCCAAGTTTTAGGGCTATTTACCTTGGTTTGTAGGCTCTTAAAAGTAGATTTACAACCGATTAAAAGCCGTGCTTCTACCAAATTTGTGGCGATTGAAATATCGTTCTTAGCGAGCTGAAAAGTTTCGCTGATGGTCCGGACTGATTGACCGATTTCTAATTTCACATCCCAAAGAAAGGTAATAAATTGACTGACTTTTTCTTGTAACTCCTGAGTCAGAGGTTTTTCGCTCAGAATTAATAAGTCAATGTCAGAATAGGGTTGTAATTGACCTCTGCCATAGCCGCCAACAGCACAAAGCGCCAATTGAGGTGTTTTGTCTAGCTCCAATAGACGCCAAGCATGGCATAGCAGCTCATCGGTAAATTCTGCACGTGCCACAACTAATTCATCTACATGTATGGTATTAAAATTGTCTCTTAACCATTTATAGTTTTCAGTGACTAACTTTTTGAATGCGGCTACTTTATTGATGTTATCAATATTTTTAATTTCTTGAATCAGTAGGCTGAGAGTCATACAACAAAAGTTCCTTCAGCTAATTAATGATTGAAAACGTTAGGAATGCTTTCTTCTTCTCTGTGGGTCAGTATCTCTACGCCTGTTTCGGTAACTAACAAAGTGTGCTCCCATTGGGCACTTAAACTTCGGTCTTTTGTCACCACTGTCCACTGATCAGGTAGTATTTTAGAATATCGTTTACCAGCATTTATCATCGGCTCAATAGTCAAGCACATACCTGGCACCAGTTCTTCACCAGTATTGGGGCGACCATAATGGACTACTTGAGGGTCCTCGTGAAAACCTGCGCCTATACCGTGACCACAATATTCTCGTACAACACTGTAATGGTGGCCTTCAGCATGCTGTTGAATAATATGCCCTATATCTCCAAGCTTAACGCCAGGTTTAACAATTTCGATAGCCTTATACAGACATTCCTGGGTAACGCGAATTAAGCGTTCAGCCATAATAGAAGGTTTTCCAACCACAAACATCTTAGATGTATCGCCGTGATAACCGTCTTTTTTAACCGTAACGTCGATATTCACAATATCGCCGTCTTTAAGTTTCTTATCGCCTGGAATACCGTGACAAATCACATGATTTACCGAGGTGCAAATGGATTTTGGAAATGGAGGATGGCCGTAATTTAGCGGTGCTGGAATGCCTCCTTGCACATCAACGATATAGTCATGGCACAGTTGATTGAGATGCTCTGTAGTGACCCCTTTTTTAACGTGCTCACCAATCATTACTAATACGTCTGACGCAAGTTTGCCAGCAATGCGCATTTTTTCGATTTCTTCAGGTGTTTTAATATTGATACCCAAGATTCAACTCCATTCATTAATTAAATTAAGGCTTTATAGCATTAGGCAACTTAAAATCGCGGCATTATAACATAAACACGAAAAACCGATATTACTCATTCACAGGGAATATAACCAAATGAAGTAGAGTTATACGAAGATGTCAAAAAATAGCGGCTAAAAGGGGATTTTACTTGCCAAATAAACATTGAGGTGGTATAAAGCGCGCGCTATTTTCGTTTAAACGATGAAAATAGCATAACTTAATTTAAATACACACACATATCATCACTTGGTTTCGGGGTGTCTTTGACGATTATGCGAATAGTCGGTAAGGATCGGAATTAAGGATATGTGGAGGCCTAACCCCTACAATAGGAAAATATTATCATGGCAAACGTATCTATGCGTGACATGCTCCAAGCTGGCGTGCACTTTGGTCACCAAACACGTTACTGGAACCCTAAAATGGCACCTTTCATTTTTGGTGCTCGCAACAAGGTTCATATTATCAACCTTGAAAAAACAGTCCCTCTTTTCAACGAAGCTTTAAGTTTCTTAACAAGTGTTGCAAACCGTAAAGGTAAAGTACTTTTTGTTGGTACTAAGCGTGCAGCATCGGAAGCAGTAAAAGAAGCAGCGCAAAAATGTGGTCAATACTACGTAAACAAGCGTTGGTTAGGTGGAATGTTGACTAACTGGAAAACAGTTCGTCAATCAATCAACCGTTTAAAAGAACTTGAGTCTCAAAGCAAAGATGGCACTTTTGACAAGTTAACTAAAAAAGAAGTGTTATTGCTTGAGCGTGAAATGTTTAAGCTAGAAAGCAGCTTAGGCGGAATCAAGGACATGGGCGGCTTACCAGACGTTATCTTTGTTGTTGATGCTGATCACGAGCACATCGCTATCACTGAAGCACGTAATTTGGGTATCCCTGTAGTATCTGTTGTTGATACTAACTCTAACCCTGACGGTGTTGATTACATCATTCCTGGTAATGATGACGCTATCCGTGCAATTCAGCTTTATACTAACGCTGCTGCTGACGCTGTTTTACAAGGTAAAAATGGCGGAACTGAAGCTGTAGCTGAAGACGAGTTTGTAGTAGAAGGCGAATAATTCGCTTCTATCAAGTTTATCAAGGAGACCGAGGTCTCCTTTTTTAAAAATTAAATATTGAGGAATAGAACCATGGCAGTGACTGCAGCACTGGTAAAAGAACTACGCGAGCGCACTGGCGCTGGTATGCTAGATTGTAAAAAAGCATTGGTTGAAACCGATGGCGATATCGAGCAAGCCATTGAAAATATGCGTAAGTCTGGTCAGGCGAAAGCAGCCAAAAAGGCCGGCCGAATTGCCGCTGAAGGTGTAATTTTAACCAAAGTAGATGGCAACAAAGCCACTATGTTGGAATTAAACTGTGAAACTGATTTCGTAGCAAGAGATGAAGGCTTCTTAGCGTTCGGTGAAAAACTTGTTGAAATTGCAGCAGCAAACGAAATTAATGACATCGACACATTGAATGCAGCTGAGTTAGACGGTACTACCGTAGCTGACGCGCGTGACACGCTTGTTGCGAAAATCGGTGAAAATATCTCTCCACGTCGCGTAATTAGCATTTCTGGTGATAACCTAGGTGCTTATGTACACGGTGGTCGCATAGGTGTACTTGCCATTCTAACTGGTGGTGACGAAGAGCTAGCGAAAGATATCGCTATGCACGTAGCTGCGGCAACGCCACAATACGTGAAGCCTGAAGATGTGCCTGCTGAAGTTGTTGAAAAAGAAAAAGCTATTCAGGTAGAAATTGCAGTTCAATCTGGTAAGCCTGCTGACATCGCTGAAAAAATGGTTGTTGGTCGTATGAAGAAATTCACTGGCGAAATCAGCTTAACTGGTCAACCTTTTATCAAAGATCCTAGCACTAACGTTGGCGCGCTACTTAAATCTAAAGGTGCAGACGTTATCAACTTCGTTCGTTTTGAAGTTGGTGAAGGTATTGAGAAGAAGACTGAAGATTTCGCAGCTGAAGTTGCAGCGCAAATGGAAGCAGCAAAGAAATAATTGCATTGCCGACTTTTGCTTAGCGAAATGTTAATATACACTTAGAGCACCTCAAATGGGGTGCTTTTTTTTAACTAAAATAGACCGACGCAGGAAAGGACAATAATAACATGAGTGTTTCACCAAAACCGGCATATAGAAGAATTCTACTAAAACTTTCTGGCGAAGCTTTAATGGGTGAAGAAAATTTTGGTATTGATGCTAAAGTTCTCGATCGCATGGCGCAAGAAATCAAAGAACTGGTTGAGTTAGGCGTCGAAGTTGGATTAGTTATCGGCGGTGGTAACTTATTTAGAGGTCAGGGTTTAGCTAAAGCTGGCATGAACAGAGTTGTGGGTGACCACATGGGTATGTTAGCCACTGTAATGAACGGTTTAGCTATGCGAGATGCTTTACATCGCGCTTACGTGAACGCACGTTTAATGTCTGCAATTCCTTTAAATGGAGTCTGCGACCCCTACAATTGGACCGATGCCATTAGTTTATTAAAGTCTGGTAAAGTAGTAATATTCGCTGCCGGTACTGGGAATCCATTTTTTACTACAGATTCAGCCGCTTGTTTACGCGGTATAGAAATCGAAGCTGATGCGGTATTTAAGGCAACCAAAGTCGACGGCGTTTATGATTCTGATCCGGTGAGCAATCCTGATGCAGTATTGTTAGAGACCTTGAGTTATCAAGAAGTACTAGAAAAAGAATTAAAAGTAATGGATTTATCTGCGTTTACGTTAGCAAGAGATCACAATATGCCTATTCGGGTGTTTAACATGAATCAACCCGGATGTTTGAAGCGTGTTGTTCTTGGTGACGCCGAAGGCACACTAATATGTCATCCTGAAGAAAAATAAAATAGGGTATAAAATGATTGATGAAATTGAATTAGATGCAAGCGATCGAATGGAAAAGAGTATTGCTGCATTAAAAGGACAGTTTAGTAAAATTAGAACAGGAAGAGCTCACCCTAGTTTGCTTGATACCATAATGGTGAATTATTATGGGGCAGATACGCCGCTAAAACAATTAGCAAATATAGTGGCTGAAGATTCCAGAACCCTAGCGCTTTCAGTTTTTGATAAAAGTTCAATTCAAGCGGTCGAAAAGGCCATAATGCAATCTGACTTGGGATTAAATCCAATGTCAGCAGGTTCCACCATTCGCATTCCTATGCCTCCGTTAACTGAAGAGCGTCGTAAAGACTTGATTAAAGTGGTAAGAGCTGAGGCTGAACAAGGTCGAATTGCGATTCGTAACGTTCGCAGAGACGCTAATAGCGATATCAAAGAATTGCTAAAAGAAAAAGAAATCAGTGAAGATGAAAGTCGCGCTGGTGAAGAAAATATCCAAACAATCACCAATCAATTTATCAAAAAAGTAGATGAGTTACTTGCTGATAAAGAAAAAGAATTGATGGAAGTGTAACGTCAGTCTTATGAGTAATAATAGGACTGAAAAAATGTCTAATGAGGCGGCGACTATACTAAAAGCGCCGCGTCATGTGGGCATCATCATGGATGGAAATGGTCGTTGGGCGCAGGTGAGAGGTAAACGCCGCACTTTTGGACACAAGGCTGGTGTAGAAGCAGTGCGCGCCTCAGTACGGTATGCAAGAGCGACTGATATTGAATCTTTAACATTATTTGCATTTTCCAGTGAAAACTGGAAACGTCCAGAAGAAGAAGTCGGTGTGCTCATGGACTTATTCGGATTAGTGTTAAAGAGTGAAGTGAAACGCCTGCATAAAAACGACATACGACTCAAAGTGATTGGTGACTTATCTGCGTTTTCAGATAAGCTTCAGAGTAAAATTCGTCAGGCTGAAGAACTCACAGAAAAAAATGCCTCGCTAACCTTAAATATAGCAGCAAACTATGGTGGACGATGGGACATTGTAAATGCAGCTAGGCAGATTTCTGAGCAAGTGAAAAATAGCCAGATCGATATTCAGAATATTGACGAAGACGTATTTTCTACATTTTTAAGTACCCAAGGTTTACCTGAATTAGATTTATTGATCAGAACAGGCGGAGACCATCGCATCAGCAACTTCTTATTGTGGCAATGTGCTTACGCAGAATTTTATTTTACGGATACGCTTTGGCCCGATTTTAATGAAGATGCTTTTAGAGCCGCAGTTGAAGACTTTTCTTCAAGACAACGTCGATTTGGTCTCACAGGTGAGCAAATTATGACAGAAGACCCTGAGCGAAAATAATGTTAAAGCAGCGTGTGATTACAGCCTTGGTACTGGCGCCTTTAGCGTTATTTGCCATTCTATTTTTATCCATTGAGCATTTTAAAATAGCGGTGGCAGCTGTTGTTTGTTTGGGCGCCTACGAGTGGGCCAATATGTCTGGCATTACCATTCGCATATTCAAAGGCTGGTTTATGCTGTTTATTGGTTGCCTTTGTGGTCTACTGATTTACTTCATAGATGCAGAATCTATTTGGGTTCAAGGACAATTAACACCTGTTTTTACTAGCATTTTAACTATTGCAGTGATTTGGTGGGCACTTAGTCTATTTATGATAATTGCCTATCCTAAATACAGTCAGTTCTGGAAAAACAGTATTCCAATTCGTGCTGCATTTGGGGTGCTCACTTTGATTCCTACTTGGGTCGCTATCGTAAGTCTGCGCACCAGTTTGTATGACGTTGATCCCTTTTATGGCGCTTCTCTTTTATTCTATGTATTGGGTATAGTGTGGGCTGCGGATATCGGGGCATTTTTCGTTGGCGTAAAATTTGGTAAGCATAAACTGCGTCCGAATGTATCTCCAGGGAAAACCCTTGAAGGACTATTAGGTGGCGTAATGGCATCTTTAGCCATCATCGCGTTTGCTGCAATGCATTATCAAGTAGACCCTTCGATTATATGGCTTCATGTCGTGATAGGCGGAATTACAGTTGGCGTATCAGCTTTAGGTGATTTGAATGAGTCTATGTTTAAGCGCTGCGCAGGCATAAAAGACAGTGGTAAATTGTTACCCGGTCATGGTGGGGTTATGGATCGCATTGATAGCTTAACTGCAGCATTCCCTGTTTTTGCCTTTTGTTACGTGGTTTGGATGGCGTAACTTTTTATGCTTAATGTTGATACTATAGTGGTTGCTAGGAAGTAATGATGTCCGCTATTAAAAACGTCACTGTGTTAGGTGCTACAGGCTCTATTGGCTTGAATACTTTAGATGTTATTCAGCGCAATCAGGCTGCATTTAAAGTGTTTGCCGTATCAGGTCATTCACAGCTTCAAAAGCTATTAGAAATTACCCTATCGTTTTCACCTAAATATGTAGTGGTAACAACATCCGAAAAAGCAAACCAGCTTGCAGATTTATTCAGCCAAGCCAACATCAAAGAAACTCAAATTTTATTTGGTGAACAGGCGCTTTGTGATATTTCTTCGGATTCTGACGTCGATATTGTTATGTCTGCCATTGTAGGAGCGGCAGGACTAGTACCAACCATGGCGGCAATTAAGGCTGGAAAACAAGTTTTGTTGGCGAACAAAGAATCGCTAGTGATGTCGGGTGAGTTGTTTATTCAAGCGGTAGAACAACATCAAGCAACTTTGATTCCAGTAGATAGCGAACATAATGCTATTTTTCAATGTCTGCCAAAAGACTATCAATATGGCAATCCTCAATCATCAGGTATTTCCCATTTATTGTTAACAGCCTCAGGTGGCCCTTTTCGAGAGCTCCCGTTAAATGAACTTCACAAGGTAACACCGGATCAAGCTTGCAATCATCCCAATTGGGATATGGGCAGAAAAATATCCGTTGACTCAGCTTCTATGATGAACAAAGGACTTGAGTTTATTGAAGCGAAATGGCTTTTCGGTATTGCCGAAGATAACATCAAGGTGGTGATTCATCCTCAAAGTACCATACATTCCATGGTGCAATATGTTGATGGCAGTGTGCTTGCACAAATGGGGAACCCAGATATGAGAACGCCTATTGCTCATGCTTTGGCTTTTCCTGAGCGGATAGTATCTGGCGTAAAAGCGTTGGACTTTTTTAGTTTACAGGATTTTTCGTTTCAAGCGCCTTGTGAATCTAGATTTCCCAACCTTTACTTGGCTATGCATGCTTGTAAGTTAGGTCAATCTGCCACAACTGCGCTTAATGCTGGTAATGAAGTGGCCGTAGACGCATTTTTAAATGAACGAATTGGTTTTATGGACATCTATAATGTAAATGACAAGGTGGTAAATAAGTTTGACTCGGTTGCATTAGCGTCAATAGAAGATATTATTGCCCACGATAAAGAATGTCGTAACTATGCAAATGATCTAGTGAGGAAGCTTTCGCTCTAATGTCTATTATCCAGAATATTTTCTTTTTCATATTAGCTCTCAGTATTTTGGTAGCTGTCCATGAATGGGGGCATTATTACGTTGCAAAATTGTGCAAGGTGAAAATCATTCGTTATTCCATCGGTTTTGGTAAGCCCTTGTATAAGCGCATAACCTCTAGCGGAATGGAGTTCGTGATTGCCGCAATTCCATTAGGCGGTTACGTGCGAATGTTAGACGGAAGGGTAGATGAACTCGAAGAGCAAGATAAGGCTGTCGCATTTAATTTTAAACCTGTTTGGCAGAGGTTCGCCATAGTAGCGGCAGGTCCAATAGTGAACTTTATTTTCGCAATATTTGCCGCCATGGTAATTGGTCTGATTGGTTACCAAGCTCAGAAACCTGTGGTCGCCGAAGTCGCTCAAGGTTCTTATTTTTACAATGCTGGCGTTCAACCTCTAGATGAAATAGTCCAAATTGGAGACACCCAAACGCAAACTTGGCGCAGTGTTAGTATGCAAATGGTGACCTTTAGTGGGGAAGATGTTATGCCCATTAAAGTAAAAGATGATAATGGCGTAGAAAGAGATTTAACTGTTGCCATAAATGGCTGGAAAATTGATCCTGATGGTCAGAACATTTTTGATGCGTTTGGTATTACCGCATATCGACCACAGACTTCTACAACCCTATATCAAGTGCAAGAAAACAGTCCTGCTGGTGTTGCTGGTCTTAAAGCGGGTGATAAAATTATCGCAATCGATGGAACTAGTTTAGAAAACTGGAGCCAAATAGTCGGTTTGATTGAGCCAAGATTAAATCAAAATGGCGTTATACAGGTTGAAAGGGATAATCGCACCTTAGAATTTGATATCAAATTCGCGGAGCATCCAGATTTTCCCGGAAGAGGATATTTAGGTGTTATTCCTTACTCTGAACCCTGGCCAGAAAAATATGTACACACCGTGGAATACGGCTTTTGGGGTGCATTCAAATATGGCGTAGAGGAAACGGGAAGATTAGTTTCAGTTACTTTTACAATGCTGGGCAAGTTATTTACTGGTGATTTATCAGTAAAGAGTTTGAGCGGACCTATTTCGATTGCTGAAGGTGCAGGTACCAGTGCTAGTTATGGGTTAACGGAATTTTTAACATTTTTAGCGCTAATTAGTGTAAATCTTGGTATCATCAACCTTTTGCCGCTTCCCGTATTGGACGGTGGTCATTTAATGTACTTTATTGTCGAATGGATAACTGGAAAGCCTGTGTCAGAGGCGGTTCAGGAATTAGGATTTAGAATAGGGAGTGTCGTGTTATTCGCAGTGATGGCGACCGCAATATTCAACGATATCCTGAGATACATATAACGAAAATAATAGCTGACACAAGATATTGGATTTTTGATAGTAAATGAAGTGTAATAAACTTATTCTTGCTGCATTACTTGCCGCTTCATCATCGTCATTTGCGCAATCGCGTTATGATTTTGTTGTAGAAGATATTCGTGTTGAAGGTCTTCAACGTGTTGCTTTGGGCGCAGCCTTAACATATCTCCCAGTGCAAAGAGGAGATACACTCAATCAATTTCGTATAACGCAATTAATTCGCTCGCTATATTCATCGACTCACTTTGAAAGAGTTGAGGTGTTTCGCGATGGAAACACCCTAATAATTGAGGTTGAAGAGCGTCCTACAATTGCCAGTATTGCCTTTGATGGTAACGACGATATAAAGGATGAACAGTTACAGGAAAGTTTGGATAACTCCAATATTCGTGTAGGTGAGCCTTTAGACCGCACGGTAATTACTTCGATAGAAAACGGATTAAAAGACTTTTTCTATAGTATTGGTAAATACAACGCTGATGTTGAAGCCATAGTGACACCGCTTCCTAGAAACCGAGTAGATCTTAAACTCTTATTTGAAGAGGGTGACGCAGCAAAAATTAAACAAATTAATGTGGTTGGAAACGAAGTTTTCGACGACACTGAACTTCTAAAACAGATTGAACTGCAGTTTGACACACCATGGTGGGACTTTATGTCCGAAACTCGGTATCAGCAACAGACCTTATCTGGTGATATGGAAACTATTACCAGTTATTACAAAGACCAAGGTTATTTGCAGTTTGCGATCACCTCTACTCAGGTTTCAATGTCACCTGAAAAAGATGGTATCTACATCACTTTGAACGTTTCTGAAGGTGAGACTTACACAATTTCAGACATAGAGTTATCAGGTGATTTATTAGGTTTTGAAAACTTTCTTTCACAAGTGATACCTATACGCTCTGGCACTTTATACAATCAGTCAGATGTTACTTATGCAGAAGAGTTTGTTGCTAACTATCTTGGACGCTTCGGTTACGCTTATCCAACAGTGACAACTATTCCTGAAATTAACGAGGAAGATAAGACGGTAAAGCTAACTTTATCGGTTGATCCTGGTAAACGCATCTACGTTCGTCGAATTAACTTTAAAGGTAATTCAGTCACCTCTGATGCGGTATTGCGTCAGAACACAGTTCAGCTTGAAGGTACGTATTTATCTGACCAATTGTTAGAAACTTCAAAAGCACAACTGTCTCGTTTAACTTACATGGAAGAAGTTGAGTACGAAACCCATAGGTTGCCGACGGAAGACGATAAAGTCGATGTTGACTTTACTGTAAAAGAGCAGCCATCCGGTTCCTTTACTGCTGGTATAGGTTATGGTGATGCTACCAAATTAAGCTTACAAGCCGGTATTCAACAAGATAACTTCTTAGGTACGGGTAAAAGAGTAGGGATTAACTTGTCTACGGTTTCATACCAGAAAACTGCCCAGCTAACCTATTTAGATCCTTATTTCACCATTGATGGCATCAGCCTAGGTGGCTCAATTGCTTACAGTGAATTTGATGGAAGCGATTTTAATACGGTTAGATATAACACCAAGCGTTGGTCTTTAGGTGGCAACATTGGTTATCCGATTAATGAAGTTAATCGCATCAGTTTTGGATTGACCTATTCAGATGTTGAATTAACGTCTGATAACACAAGTTTTGAACAAACTAGACAGTTCTATCAGCAATTTGAAGATCCCAACGATCCTGAAGCACCAATTGAATACGATAGTTTCTTAGCCTCTGCTACTTGGACCAGAAATACGCTTAACCGAGGTTTGTTCCCGACAGCAGGTTCTTCTCAAAGGGCTTCATTTAGTATTACTACGCCAAATTCTGATGTGAATTATTTTAAATTTGTTGCTGATACCAAGTGGTACTTCCCACTTACCCGAAATCAGAGATGGTCGGTATTAGCACGTGCTCGATTGGGTTATGGTAATGGTTATGGTGAAAAGGACGGTATAGAACAAATATTGCCGTTCACTGAGAACTTTACCGCTGGTGGTTCAGACACCTTACGTGGTTTCGAAAACAACACCGTTGGTCCGCGTGGTGTATATCGCCGCCGAAATGTCATCGGTACTACTCCAAATGGAACGCCTATTATTGGTGATCCTAGTTTAGATACCTTGCAATTATCCCGACGCAGTTTAGGTGGTAACGCAATGGCAATAGGTGGAGTGGAGTTAATTGTTCCTACACCTTTTGTTGAAGCAGAATTTGATAATTCAGTCAGAACCAGTATTTTCTTCGATATTGGTAACGTTTGGGACACTGAGTTCAATTACGACGAATATCGGAATTTGAATGTTGATCTTGCCGGCGAAAGTGAAAATGCTTTCGCTGATTATAGTGACTGGAAATATTATCGTAGTTCAGCGGGTATATCAGTGCAGTGGATTTCGCCAATGGGACCCATGGTCTTCAGTTTCTCTAATGCATTAAAAGAAAGACCCGGCGATGACGCAAAATTCTTTACTTTCAACATTGGATCGACCTTCTAGAAAGGGTATAATCCAGTACGTTTTACGTTAACATTTATAACAATAACAAACCCGAGGAGTGTTATTTTGAAAATTTTGAAAAAAGGGCTGGCTGTAGTTTTATTAGCAGGCTTTAGTATGATGTCTATGGCTGCCAATGCAGCGGATAAAATCGGGGTGGTTGATGTACAAATGATTCTTCAATCTCTACCGCAAATTGCCACCATTGAACAGAACATCAATGAAGAGTTTAGAGATCAACGTCAAGAAATCCAAAAACTTCAGTCTGATGGTAACTTCATGGTACAAAAACTTCAGCGTGAGTCTGCTACTATGAGTGAAGAAGAAAAGGTTAAATTACAAGAGCAAATTCAGGCGCTTAGCCAAGATTTGCAAGCTAAAGCTCAGCCGTTACAGCAAAACATCCAACGTCGCACAAACGAAGAACGCCAAAAGTTATTTGGTTTAATCCAACAGGCGATTGATGGCATTGCAGCTAAAGAAGGCTATGACCTTGTCTTAAACAGAACTGCAGTCCCTTATGTAAAACAAGAATTTGATATCTCTCAAAAAGTTCTTGATCAGGTAAGTAAAGCTAACTAATCTGAAAAAATCAGGCCAACGTCCGTTGGTCTGATTTGTTTTTTCCCTTTCAGGCCTTATCTTATGCGCCTCAACGTTCTTTTGAACACAATTAAAGCCAAATAATTAGGAGATATACTTGGCAAATTCTCTCAATATTATAGAAATCAAAGAAATTATGGAGTTGTTACCTCACAGATATCCATTTCTATTGATTGATCGGGTGACAGATTACACTCTTGGCGAATCTATTACTGCGTATAAGAATATTTCAATTAATGAACAGATTTTTAATGGCCACTTTCCAGACCATCCAATCTTTCCAGGCGTTTTGATTCTAGAAGCTTTGGCTCAAGCAGCCGGTGTTTTAGGATTTAAAACGGTTGGTAGAAGCGATAAGTTATATCTTTACGCAGGTATTGATAAAGCTCGCTTTAAGCAACCAGTAGTGCCAGGCGACCGAATGGATATGAAGGTCACTCTGATTAAGGAAAAACGTGGTATTTGGAAATTCGCTGGTGTTGCAAGTGTAGATGGCAAGGAAGTATGTAGCGCCGAATTTATGTGTGCAATGCGAGACTTTTAACATGATTCATCCATCATCTGTTATTTCCCCTTCAGCAAAAATTGCTGAAGACGTCAGTATAGGTCCCTTTTGCTACATTGGTGATAATGTAGAAATTGAACAAGGTTGTGTTCTCCGCAGCCACGTAGTGGTAAAAGGTCACACAAAAATTGGTAAGCGAAATGAATTTTTCCAATTTTGTTCCATTGGTGAAGATTGCCAAGACAAGAAATATGCAGGTGAACAAACCTACTTAGAAATAGGTGATGATAATGTGTTTAGAGAGTCTTGTACCATTCATCGTGGTACGGTCCAAGACAACAGTATTACTAAAATAGGTTCGCGTAATTTATTTATGGTAAATGCCCATTTGGCCCATGATTGTATTATCGGTAGTGATAATATTTTGGCTAACAACGTGGCTGTAGCCGGTCATGTGCATATGGGAGACTTTGTTATTCTGGGTGGCATGACAGCTGTTCATCAATTTTGCCATCTAGGATCTCATGCTTTTACTGGTGGTGGCTCTATTGTACTGCGCGATATTGCTCCCTATGTGATGTATTCGGGCGTTAAACAAATGCCTCAAGGGATAAATTCTGAAGGTCTCAAGCGAAGAGGGTTTTCAGCAGAACAAATACTGAATATCAAACGCGCTTATAAAATTATCTACAGACAAGGTAATACGGTTGAAGAAGCGCTAACTAAGCTAGATGAATTAACCCAAGAAAATGCAGAACTTGCTATTTTAACCGACTTTTTACGCTCCAATAACCGCGGTCTAGCGCGCTAAAGGCAAATAAACTATGGCTAAGCCTTTGCATATTGGCGTTATTGCCGGAGAAGCGTCAGGTGACGTTCTTGCAGCAGGTCTTATTCGTGAGTTAAAACAGCTTTACCCAGATGCTGTCATTGACGGGATCGGCGGTCAGCATATGATAGCTGCCGGATTAAAAAGTCATGAAGATATAAACGCTCTTTCGGTAATGGGTTTGGTCGAGGTAGTAAAACATCTACCAAGCCTTTTAGGTATTCGCAAAAGAATTCTTCAGCACTTTCTATCTAATCCACCAGATGTTTTTATTGGCGTAGATGCCCCAGACTTTAATTTGCCTGTTGAAGCAAAGTTAAAGCAAGCCGGTATTAAGACCGTGCATTACGTTAGCCCTACTGTTTGGGCTTGGCGAGAAAAGCGAATTCATAAAATTGCTAAAGCAACTAATTTGGTGCTGGGTATTTTTCCTTTTGAAAAAACGACCTATGATAAATATGGCTATCATTATCAATATGTTGGACACACATTGGCTGATGAGATACCTATTAAAGTTGATCAAGAAGCTGTGCGGAAGAAGCTAGCTATAGAGACTAATAAACAGGTATTAGCTTTGTTGCCAGGTTCTAGAGCAAAAGAAATTGAAAATCTGTTAGATGTTTTTCTCGACACTGCGCAACTTTACAATAAGCACCAAGAAATTCTAGTGATTATCCCTGCTGCAAACCAAGCGAGAAAGCAACAGATTGAAACAGCTTTAAAGCAAAAAGCGCTTTCTATAGAAGTTCAAGTTACACAGGCCGCGGCCCGAGATGTAATGATGGCGTCTGACCTAATTTTACTAGCATCTGGCACAGCGAGTCTGGAAGCAATGTTATGTAAACGCCCTATGGTTGTGGCGTATAAGATGTCATATATCACCTACAAAATGATGGAACGTTTATATATTCCCAAATATTTCGCCTTGCCGAATATTTTAGCCAATGAGCTATTGGTGCCGGAATTTTTGCAACAAGATGTCAATCCTGAAAATCTTTGTAAGCACCTAATTTTGCAATCACAAAATGCCCAAGAGGGGCTAATTGAAAAATTTGAGCAAATACATCGCCAATTAAAGTGCGATGCAGACAAGCAAGCGGCATTAGCTATCAAAGATTTAATGGAGTCCGAATAAGATGTTAGTTGCTGGCGTGGACGAGGTTGGTCGGGGACCTCTTGTAGGAGATGTAGTAGCTGCTGCTGTCATCTTAGATCCAAGTCAGCCCATTGAAGGCTTGCGTGATTCAAAAAAACTATCTGAGAAAAAGCGTAATATCTTAGATCAAGAAATCCGCCAAAAGGCACTGGCTTGGGCTATTGGTAGAGCTTCGCCAATAGAAATAGATAAAATCAATATATTGCATGCCTCAATGTTAGCCATGCAAAGAGCTGTTGATGCCTTGAGCATTTCACCTGAGCATATTTTAGTAGATGGGAATCGTTTGCCAGTGTGGGGATATTCAGCACAAGCAATCGTCAAAGGGGACGATAAGCATCCTGAAATTGCTGCGGCCTCGATAATCGCTAAGGTCGCCAGGGATCATGATATGATGTTGTTGGATCAAGCTTTCCCCAATTATGACTTCGCCAAGCATAAAGGTTATCCTACCAAGGTGCATTTGGCTAAATTAGCCGAATATGGGCCTCTTGACATACATCGAAAATCATTTAAACCTGTACAACAGCTTATTACCAAAAAAGGTTAACCGGAGATTTAAACAAGGTGCATACAGATTTTGTTCATTTGCGAGTCCACAGTGACTTTTCCATGATTGATGGCTTGAATAAGGTAAACCCTATTCTGGATAAAGTGGTCGATCTTAATATGCCTGCAATTGCAGTGACTGATCAAATGAATATGTGTGGTCTGGTAAGATTTTATTCTGGCGCTATGTCTCGAGGCATAAAGCCCATAGTTGGATGTGACGTTAACTTTTTAAGTCAACACATTGAAGATCAAATTGGTTGTATGACCCTATTGGCGATGAATCAGCAAGGGTATAAAAACATTACTTGTTTGATTTCTGACGCCTATTTACAAGGCCATATTCAACATAAAGTGGTAGCCCAGACCCAATGGCTTCAAAAATACTCCGACGGTGTTATTTTACTTTCAGGTGGCCAAGACAGTGATTTAGGCATGCTGCTTAGTAAAGAAAAGTACCAACAAGCCAAAGAAGTTGCTGAATATTATCTTTCCATTTTTGGGGATCGGTTTTATTTGGAACTTTGCAGAGTAGGTAAGCCAGAAGAAAATATCTATATTGAACAGGCGGTAAAGTTAGCAGAGGAACTAGGAATCCCTGTAGTAGCAACTAACAATGTACGATTTATGAAATCGGCAGATTTTGAAGCTCACGAAATTCGTGTATGTATTGCTGAGGGATATACCCTAGAAGACAACCGCAGACCAAAAAATTACACGCAATATCAATATTTGCGTAGTGCGCAAGAAATGATTGAGCTGTTTGATGACATTCCGGAGGCCATTGCAAATTCAGTGGAAATAGCTAAGCGCTGTAGTGTGGAATTAACCTTAGGCAAATATTTCTTGCCAAATTTCCCTACCGGCGATCTTTCTACTGAAGAGTTTTTAGTGAAAGTGTCTGAAGAGGGATTAGAACGTCGACTGCTTACCTTATTTCCCGACGAACAAGAAAGGCAAGTAAAACGCGTTGAATATGACGAGCGTTTAAGGATTGAGTTAGACGTAATCAATCAAATGGGTTTCCCTGGATATTTCTTGATCGTAATGGAATTTATTCAATGGAGTAAAGATAACAATATTCCCGTTGGTCCTGGACGTGGTTCAGGTGCAGGTTCCTTGGTTGCTTATGCATTAGATATTACCGATTTGGACCCATTAGAGTTTGATTTGCTATTTGAGCGATTCTTGAATCCCGAACGTGTTTCAATGCCTGATTTTGATATCGATTTTTGTATGGATCGACGAGACGAAGTTATCGATCATGTGGCAGAAATGTACGGACGAGATGCGGTATCCCAGATAATTACCTTTGGTACTATGGCGGCGAAAGCCGTAATTCGTGATGTCGGCAGGGTACTGGGGCATCCTTATGGTTTTGTCGATCGCATTTCAAAACTAGTGCCAGGGGATCCTGGTATGACGCTGAAAAAAGCCTTTGAAGTCGAACCTAGATTAAACGAAGCCTATTCGTCTGATGATGAAGTTAAAGAACTCATCGATATGGCGCGAATTCTTGAAGGTGTCACAAGAAATGCGGGTAAACACGCCGGTGGTGTTGTTATTTCACCTACAACCATTACAGATTTCTCTCCGCTTTATTGTGATGATACGGGGGCAAATCCTGTTACCCAATACGACAAAAATGATGTAGAAACTGCTGGATTGGTTAAATTTGACTTCTTGGGACTGCGAACCCTGACCATTATTCAATGGGCTATCGACATGATCAAAGAAGTGCAAAACAAAGATGTCGATATTACTCAAATCCCATTAAACGATCCTAAATCGTTTAAATACCTTCAAAATGCTGAAACTACGGCGGTGTTTCAGCTGGAATCACGCGGAATGAAAGATCTGATAAAACGTCTTTCTCCGGACTGTTTTGAAGATATTATCGCCTTGGTGGCACTATTTAGACCCGGACCTTTGCAATCGGGCATGGTTGATAACTTTATTGATAGAAAGCATGGAAGAGAAGATATTTCATATCCAGATGCCACCTATCAGCATGAATGCTTAAAAGAGATCCTGCAACCGACTTACGGGATTATTTTATATCAAGAACAAGTTATGCAAATTGCGCAAGAAATGTCGGGGTATTCCCTCGGCGGAGCGGATTTGTTGCGACGCGCCATGGGTAAGAAAAAACCTGAAGAAATGGCAAAACAACGCTCTACCTTTGAAGAAGGTGCAAAAAATAACAACATTGATCCAGAATTGGCAATGAAGATTTTTGACTTGGTAGAGAAGTTTGCTGGATATGGATTTAACAAATCTCACTCGGCAGCCTATGCATTAGTTTCGTATCAAACGTTGTGGTTAAAAGTCCATTATCCTGCTGAATTTATGGCCGCTGTATTATCAGCAGATATGGATAATACAGACAAAGTAGTGACCCTCATCGATGAATGTAATCGCATGGGCTTAGAGGTGCTACCTCCAGATTTGAATTCAGGGCAATATAAATTCTCGGTCAATCAAGATGGTCAAATTGTGTATGGCATTGGGGCCATCAAAGGCGTAGGAGAAGGCCCTGTTGAAGCTATTATTGAAGCCCGACAAAGTCAAGGTGAGTTTACCGACCTGTTTGATTTTTGTGCTAAAGTAAATTTGAAAAAAATAAACAAACGCGTTATCGAAAAGCTGATCTTAGCAGGATCTATGGATAAATTTGGTGGTTCACATAGAGCCTCTCTAATGGCTACGCTAAAAGATGCATTAGACATGGCTGTGCAAACGGCAAACGCGGCTTTATCAGGTCAGGGCGACTTGTTTGGTACAGAAATGACCTGTGAAAAAGAAGTCGCCAATGCGTTTAAGAAAGTGCCTAAATGGTCAGACAAGGTATGGCTAGACGGTGAAAAAGAAACCCTTGGACTTTATTTAACGGGTCATCCAATTAATCAATACATAAAAGAAATACAAAATTACACAGATTGCAAATTAGTCGATGTAAAGCCTACGTCCAAAGATAACCCAATAAGTGTGGTTGGTTTGGTGCTTGGCGTTCGAGTAATGATGAACAAAAAAGGTCGGCGTTGGGCCTTGGTGACATTGGATGATAAAAGTGCACGCTTTGAAGTTAGGTTTTTTCCAGATCTGTATGAGCAATACGAAGATTTGCTAGTAAGTGACAATTTACTCTGGGTTCGTGGACAGGTCAGCTTTGATCAGTACTCAGGGAGCAATACAATGTCGGCCACGGAAGTTATGACGTTAGCGGATGCCAGAACGCGCTATACTTCACATTTAGCCATTTCGTTAACGTCTTCGTCCTGTAGTTTGTCGTCAGTGGCAAAAATTCAGGATATACTACACAATTATAAGGGTGGCAGTTGCCCCTTACATCTGTACATTGAACATCCAGATGTAGCGGTTGGATTAGCTGCAGCCAATAATTGGTATATTAGACCAGATGATGAATTGTTAACCAGTCTGCGCTATGAATTAGGCGAAGACAACGTAAGGTTAGTTTTTCAATAAATAATAATGATATAAATTGGGATAAGAAATGGGTCTACACTTTTTAGATTTTGAGCAACCCATAGCTGAATTAGAAGCTAAAATTGAAGAACTTCGCCTCGTCAATCAAGGCGGTGAGTTCGATGTTGGTATAGAAGAAGAAATTACCAAACTACGTGAGAAAAGCGGTGAACTAACACGGAAAATATTTTCTAATTTAGGTGCATGGCAAATTTCTCAAGTTGCGCGTCATCCTATGCGACCGTACACGCATGACTATATCAAGCACATGTTACAAGAATTTGACGAACTCGCGGGTGACAGAGCTTTTGCTGATGATAAAGCCATAGTAGGTGGTTTAGCGCGGTTAGATGGCATTCCGGTGATGGTAATTGGGCATCAAAAAGGCCGAGATACCCAAGAAAAAATTAAACGTAATTTTGGTATGCCTAAACCTGAAGGCTATCGTAAAGCTCTGCGCTTAATGCGCATGGCAGAAAGATTTAATTTGCCGATTATTACCTTCATTGACACTCCAGGTGCATATCCTGGTGTTGGCGCTGAAGAGCGCGGTCAAAGTGAAGCTATTGCTACCAACTTAAAAGTCATGGCTGAATTGAAGGTTCCCATTATCTGTACTGTTATTGGTGAAGGTGGCTCTGGTGGTGCCTTGGCAATTGGAGTGGGTGACAGAGTGAACATGTTGCAATATTCAACTTATTCGGTTATCTCACCTGAAGGCTGTGCGTCGATACTGTGGAAAAGTGCTGAAAAAGCGCCTGTCGCGGCCGAAGCTATGGGGGTTACCGCGCCACAGATTAAAGAGTTAGGCTTAATTAATACTATTGTGGATGAACCTCTAGGAGGAGCACACCGTGACCATGCGGCTATGGCTGCGAATTTAAAAGCCACAATAAAACAACAGTTGGCGCAACTATCTTCGTTGAGCACTGATGCCCTGATGCAAGAAAGATATGAACGCTTAATGTCGTTCGGATATTGTTAACATTGCCCCTTGTTAGACATTCAATCGCATTTTGACGAAGTCCTATCAAAATATAGCAACAATCAAGAGGATTTGGTTGTTGCTTATAGTGGCGGCGTCGATTCCACTGTCATTTTACATCTAGCGCTTCAGTACGCGCAAAAAGAAAGCAAAACTTTAAAAGCCATTCACATTAATCACCAAATTAGCTCTAATGCTGATGCATGGCAGCAGCACTGTGAGCATCAATGCGAATTACTTGGTATTAAGTGTTATTCAGTTAAAGTCGATGTAGCAAAGGATGCAAAAAAAGGCCTCGAAGCAGCGGCTAGGGATGCTAGATATGAGGCAATTGCTCAAAGATTAGATAATCAAAGTATAGTTCTACTTGGTCAGCATCAAGATGATCAAGGGGAAACATTGCTACTTCAATTGATGCGAGGAGCAGGCCCCAAAGGTTTAAGCTCAATGCCTGAGTACAAGTTGCAAAATAATTTACACTATTTGCGACCTTTGCTAGGGGTTACTCGCGCTCAAATTCTTGATTTTGCGAAAAATGAAAATTTGCAATGGATAGAAGATGAGTCTAACCAAAGTACAAAATTCGACCGCAACTTCTTGCGTCACCAAATAGTGCCAGTTTTACAGCAACGCTGGCCAGAGGCTAATAAAGTACTCGCAAAAAGTGCGTTAAGGTGTGCAGACGAATCTCAAGTATTACAAGAATACATGGCCTTATTGGCGAATGACATTTTAGGCGAGGATAAATCTATTTTTGTAGATAAGTTCGCGTTACTGTCAGATGTGACCAAAACAGCATTTGTTCGCTATTGGTGTGAATTATTGAATCTACCCTTGCCGAATGCGACCCAGCTAGATCAAATTGTTGCTTTTCCTGACGCCAAATCCGATAAGCAGCCTCAGGTCAATTTGGGTGAAAACGTTATTTCGAAATTTAATGACAAGATTTATGTTTATAAGACACCATCGCCACAGCCCCAAAGTCAATTAATTTCCGAATTTCCTTTTACTATCTCCTCAGCCAATGTTCGGTTATCTTTGGCTCAAACGCCAGAATCGGCGAATTTTCACTTGCCAAATAACAGTCAACTACGAGTGGAATATGGCGTTCTCACCGCAACAATAAAACCCTTTTCTAACCGTCCGACAAAAGCGTTAAAAGATTGGTGTAAAGAATGGAATATCCCACCTTGGGAAAGGCAGAATATACCGCTATTAATGCTTGGTGATAAATTATTAGCGGTTATTGCTGAGCAACTTTATGTTGATTGCGCCTATGCAAAACCCCTAATCGATAGTAAAGGGGTGAGCTTAGAGAGAGTTACACCCTAAGCTGCAATAATGTGATTTTTACCAGCTTGTTTCGCTTTGTACAGTGCATTATCTGCGCGTTCAAATATTGTAACCGCAGTATCTGTGGGGATGAATGCGGTAGTACCAACACTGCTTGAAACACCGTATTGACTAAACAATGGATGCTTATTTACAGCGTTTGTAATGCGTTGGGCAATCATTGCATTTGTTTTCGGTGTACTATCGATCATCAAACAACAAAACTCATCTCCACCAAATCGAAACGCGTAATCACTATCGCGCATACAATTTTTAAGTATTTGTGCAAAGACGATAAGCACTTGATCACCTTCTTGATGCCCAAAGCGGTCGTTAACAGATTTAAAATTGTCTAAATCAAAGACTAGTAAGCCGAAAGTGTCATTATTTCGTTTGCAAATACTAATTAGCTTATTCACCGATTCGATATAATTGGTACGATTACCTAACCCCGTTAGTACATCTTTGGTGGCTAATTGGCTAATGCGATAATACTCCAAAGCATGCTTTAAACTCATAGCAAATATACTATGAATTTCGGATAGAAGTTTGCGCTGAACGGGCGTTAAAACTTTGCTAAACGAATAAGCTAATTGTGCATGCTGAGGAGTACCAAAAGGTTGACCATAATAAATTGATATTTTCATAATACGTGCTCTAACCTTAGCGTTTCCGGTTCTAAGAACCTGATCAGCAAAAGTCAGTTTAAGCGACGTACAGGGTAATTTTTCTGCTAAAATGAGAAAATAATCGTTGGTAAGTTCTTCTAGGTCAATAGAAGACAACATAGCGCGCATAATATTGGCCGACTCAGCCATGGTAAGCACTGTTAAGTCACTTTCATCAGTAAAAAGTGATGCGTTTTGCGTTGTTTCCTGAGACATTAGTCCGATTTCCATAGTCTACCTCGATTATTACTGCCAAAAAATCGACGATTTTGGTAATTACTCACGTTTTACTTTAGTATTCAATCATTAACGCAAGGTTAATAAACTGAATGCTTCGTCGTTAAATCGAACTTTGCATTATTCATGCCTATTTTTAAAATGGATGACCAACCAATATGACGCATAGCTTTTTAAGCATCCTTTCATTAATGGTTATATCGGTAGCCTTTATTTGGCTGTTTAAACGTGCTCACCTCCCGCCAATTCTGGCCTACCTAGTCGCTGGGGTAGTCGTCGGCCCCGAGTTGTTAGACCTTTTTGCAGAATCAGAATCCATGCATTTGGCGGCCGAAGTCGGCATTGTTTTGTTGCTTTTTACCCTGGGTTTGGAGTTTTCTCTGGCCAAATTAATGGCGATGAGGCGGCTGGTTTTTGGCGTAGGCGGCGGGCAGATGTTTGCCACTACGGCATTATTTGCCATTATCGCCTTGCTTTGGGGGCAAGATCTTTCCACTTCTATTATTCTTGGCGCACTTTTAGGCTTGTCATCCACTGCTATCGTCATTAAAACCATTGATGACAAAGGACGACTTAACACCAGACGTTCTCAAATTGCGATAAGTGTACTGTTATTTCAAGATTTAGCAGTTGTCCCTTTATTGATCATTATTCCCTTGTTGGCGCAGCCTGACGGACAGTCCATCACCACAGCTGTACTTTTGGCGTTACTCAAGGGCGTCATCGCCGTGACCGCCTTATTATCCTTTGGTAAATGGCTATTACCGAGAATTTACAATGAAATTGCTCGTACCCAGACGGAAGAACTTTTTGTACTGACGACCTTAGTAATCACCTTGTTAGCCGCAGGTGCTACTTATGCCTTTGGTCTTTCTATGGCATTAGGTGCTTTCTTAGCAGGTATGATGTTGAGTGAATCCCAATATCGTCATCAACTGGAAGCGGATATTAGACCCTTTAGAGATATTTTGATGGGGCTGTTTTTTATTACGGTTGGCATGCAATTAAAGTTAGATGTTGTGTTCAGCGAATGGTATTGGATTTTGCTCGGCGTTGGCATATTAGTTGTGGCCAAGGCTGCCGTGATTAAATTTATCGGCCAACTTTATCAGATTCAAAGTAGTGATGCCTGGGCGGCTGGATTTAAACTTGCGCAAATAGGTGAGTTTAGTTTTGTGCTTGCCGCCCTTGCGGCTGATAATAATGTTATTTCAACCTACCAATCTAATTTAATCATCAGTGTAGGTTTGGTTAGTATGGCAATTACACCTAGTTTGATCGACAAGAGCGATTGGCTTTCTGAAAAACTGTCCTTTCAAAAATTGCCGAGTGTAAGTCCAGAAAACAGGATACAGGAGCGAAAAATTGATGCCGTAATCCTTGGGTTTGGTCGTGTTGGGCAAACTGTCGCCCGAATGATGAAACTTGAGGGGCTACAATATGTTGTTATAGACAGTGATCCTATTCGCGTCCAGGAAGCCAGAACGGCCGGAGAAGATATCTATTATGGTGATGCCACAAAAAAAGATATATTGAAAAAAGCCATTGGTCGTCATGCGCAGTTATCAATAGTTACTTTTGATAATCATGCAAGAGCCAAAACCCTTATCCATGTATTGCGAGATCTTTTTCCAGATATCAAAATTATTGTACGTACCCGCAAAGATTATCATGCGGATGAGCTATACAAAGAAGGCGCTCTTCAAGTGGTCCCTGAAATTCAAGAAGGTAGCTTAATGCTGATATCTCAGGTCTTGCACTATGCCGGTATTCCGATGTCTCGTATTTTAAAACGCATCCGCAATGAACGACAAAAAGGTTATGTTCATATGCATGGATTTTTTCCTGGAGAGACTACAGAAATCAGTTTCGAAACCCGTGATAAACTGGAATTTATGCATGCTGTGGTGATCACTGAAAATGCCTTTGCAGATGGAAAAACCTTGGATGAATTAGGTTTAAGTAATAAACGCGTTCAGGTGGTTGCCCTTAGAAGAGACTTGCAAGAGGTGGAAAATCCTCCGCTGCATACTAAATTGCGAGCGAAGGATGTATTGGTGATTTCCGGAAAACCCAGAAGGGTTGAACGGATAGAGAAATATATTCTAGGTGGTGGTTAATTAGTAGGTTCGATACTTGGAATGACTGGTTTTTAACGGCGCCAAAAGTAGATAAAAAATCCAAGCAAACCAGAAAACAAATATTGTAAGCAATAACCAAGCGACCTTTTCACCACCAGACGTTCTGTTGGACGCCGCAATTCGAATGATTGGATAAATCCAAATTAAAAAACAAAAAACTGCACCAATTATCATTGCGAGAAATTCCATACTCACTCTCCTTACATTGTTTTTTCTTTATTTATCGAAACTATTAGCGCCGAGGAAATGATTCCCTGCGGCGCGATTTGCCTTGGGAGAGGCTTATAACTTTTCAAATTCCTTGTTCAACTGATACTTTTCATCCGTTACAATCTTTTCAAGGGTTGCAATTCGTTCGCTCATTTCTTCAAGACGTTTTTCAATTTCTTTTGTGTAGTCCTGCAAATCTTTGTGTTCAGCGTTATCTTTTTTACGGTGTTCCTTTGCTTGCACAGTTTTCACTATGTTAACTACCATCAAACAAATTAGTGCAATAATAGCGACAGCGGTCATATTCATGACAATTTCTCCTTGAAAATGTAATACAACAATTTAATCAAGCTGCGAATTAAAGGTCATGTGTAAAAGGTCATAATCGAATTGTTTTATTATGTTTGACCTTACGAATCTTTTGACGCTTCCAATTTACTTGCTCAGTGATAAAGTCAGATATTGCAAGCCGCTTGCCACTATGTAACTACATGATAAATATAGATATATTATTTCCTTCATAAATTGGGGGAAATCTTTAATAGCTACTTTGACTAATATTTGGTTAAATCAACCAATTAAAAGCTGAGTTGATACTTGTATGATAGAACATCAAAATTTTATGCGTTTAGCGTTGGAGCAAGCGAGACTTGCAGAACAAATAAATGAAGTGCCTGTGGGCGCTGTTTTGGTACATGAAGGAAAGGTTATTGGTACTGGCTTTAACCGATCGATTATTGACCACGATCCTTCCGCTCATGCGGAAATTGGCGCAATTCGGGCTGCAGGCAAGCAGCTTAAAAACTACCGTTTTCCAGGTACCACCTTATATGTCACCCTTGAACCTTGCAGCATGTGTGCGGGTTTTTTAGTGCACAGTCGTATTGAGCATTTAGTTTTTGGAGCTGAGGATTTAAAAACGGGTGCATGTGGCAGCATTATGGATCTAAGCCAACATATGCAGCTAAACCATCAATTCAAAGTGACTGGGGGAATATTAAAGGAGGAATGTGGAAGTTTACTATCAGCATTTTTCGCCCGTCGAAGGGCGGAGAAAAAAGCCTTGAAGCGTATAGATTAGCAGGCTTCTTGGAATTCTCCGTCTAATTCAAAAGCGGTAAACTGTTTACGTCTTAATAATACCTTGTTGTGTACTTTCTTCACTAATGCGCGTCTGCGGTTTGTATTTTTAAATGTTCTTGGTTTTCTCATCATAATCTCATTCTGTTTTGTTTGTATCTTGTTATCGGCACATATTTCAATTTGGTTTAACCCGAAAATTTGCCTAGCTAACTCTTTTGAATAGACCGCTTCATTTTAAAAAATCGTTCATTCAGATTTGTGCTAGTGTAAATGTAAGCAATATATGCACCATTTTTATTACAGATATCTTGTGGTTTTATGACAATTTACAAGGGGAAAGTTCAAAATAATTGCACTTAAGTTGTGCATATGTGTATTTTAACTTGAAGATTCAGCAGGATTTTCAGCGACTTCCTGTAAAATTGGTAGCTCAGAGGTATCATCCATAGGAGACTCATCTTCTTCTGTCGGTAAGCTTTCTTGAGATTCTAACCATATTAAACTGTCATAATAACGTCTTATATTTTCAACGTAATTGACCGCCTCATCCCCGCGAGCATAACCGAAACGGGTATGTTTGTAGTATTTTTTTTGCCGTAGTAGCGGCAAATGTTGTTTCACATCGATCCAAAGATCTGGGTTAAAGCCCAGGGCTTCGGTGATTTTTCTAGCATCTTCTAAATGACCTAGACCTACGTTATAAGCAGCCATTGCCATCCATAATCGGTCAGGTTCTTGGATTCTAGCCGGGATTCGTCGCAACAAACTGGCAAAGTACCGCGCCCCTCCGCTTATACTCTGCTCAGCGTCTATTCTGGAGGATACGCCCATGTCCCTCGCGGTTCCCTGAGTTAACATCATCATGCCTCGAACCCCGGTGGGCGAAATTGCTTTGGGGTTCCAATGGCTCTCTTGATACGAAATTGCAGCTAACAAACGCCAATCAAACTCGCCAGCATGGGCTTCAAACATTTCTCTATATTTAGGCAATTTGCTTTGCACAGCACGCATAAAGGCGCGAGTGTCAACAAAGTCGAATGATCGCACGTGGCCAAAATATCGATCTTCCAAAGCTGACAATTTTCCGTCTTTTTGCATGGCGCCGAAATATTCCAACAAAGCGGCTCTTAAGGAGTCATCGGTTTTTTTGTTCAATACCCAACCGATTTGTAAAGTTTCAGTTAGGGAAAATCCTATGCCTAAATTGGGGAAACGGCGACGAGCAATATTTAAAATATTTGAATCAGACACCGTATACTCAAGTTCACCATTGGCGACCATTTCGAGTAATTCTTCTATATCTTTTTCGTTGGTTTCTTGCCAATTAATGTTGGTAGATTGCGTAGCCTTAGATAAGACTTCTCGATAAAGCCCATTTTTCGGGATGGTAATGTCACCCTCTAATTGTTCGATATTTCGAGGCCGGTTTTCACCTTTTTGATAAACCAGTTCAAATATTGTGTTTTGGTAAGAGGGACCAAATTTGTAGGACTCTTTACGCCTTTCTGTCATAGTAACGTTTGCAGCAATTATGTCGATACGGCCAGCGTCTAACTGTTGCTCCAGTTCATCAAAACTGTGAAAGGGATAAACTTCAAGTTTCACACCTATGTATTCTGCAAAACCTTTTGCTAACTCGTACTCAAAGCCTTCAGGAGAAGTGGCACCATTATAATAAGAGGTGCTGCCATACAGACTCCCTACCTTGATGACACCTTCGTCTAAAATTTTACCTAAAGTAGACTCATAGCTATATTTAGCACAGCTCACCAGAACCATTGAACTGGCTAAAATCAGTGCTAAACCGCGTTTTCGTAATGGCATTTTCATCAACGTCACGACAAACAGAATCTCAGTGTTACATAAGTCACTATCAGATATTGTCAAAAAACAAATAAATACGCAATCTTGGCTTATCAATTAAGCTGACTTCCACTATAATTGCCAACCAAAATTTTGCCATGCTTTCTAATGGCTCCCCCTTTTGTGAATGGAAAAAAAACATGCTTGTATTGTTTGGCTCAACCGCACTCTCGCCTTTCGCTAAATCCAAACTTCTGGATCAACTATCACAACAGAATATTCAATTTGAGGATATTGCAGCGCGCTATGTTCATATTGTGGACCTTAGTGATGACCTAAATGATGAAGAAGCTGAAGTGCTTGCGAACCTGTTAACTTATGGTCCAATTTCTAGCCATGAGAAAGAGTTTTCACAGAGTTTTCTGGTGGTTCCTAGAACGGGCACCATTTCACCGTGGTCGAGTAAGGCAACCAATATTGCAAAGAACTGTGGTTTGAGCAAAGTGCGTCGAATTGAAAGGGGCATAATGTATTATTTTGAGTCTAGCTCACAAAATGCAAATAGTGTGCTTGCAGACTTGGTACATGACCGAATGACTCAAGATGTCATTGAAGATATCAATAAAACCTCGGCGTTGTTTGAAGAACATTCACCTAAATCTGTCACTTCGGTAGATATTCTAAATGGTGGCAGAGAAGCTTTAGCCTCAGCAAATATCAAGCTAGGATTAGCCCTAGCAGAAGATGAAATAGATTATTTAGTCGAAAACTTTAAAAAACTAAATCGCAATCCTAACGACATTGAACTCTACATGTTTGCTCAAGCAAACTCAGAGCATTGTCGACACAAAATATTCAATGCTGACTGGACTATTGATGGTGTTGAACAGCCAAAGTCTCTGTTTAAGATGATCAAAAACACTTTTGAGGTAACGCCTGATTTTGTGTTTTCAGCCTATAAAGATAACGCTGCGGTTATGCTTGGATGGGAAGCCGGACGCTTTTTCCCGAATGCGCAAAGCAATATCTATGACTATCATCACGAAGCCATCGATATATTAATGAAAGTTGAAACTCACAACCACCCTACGGCAATTTCCCCATTTCCTGGTGCTGCTACAGGTTCCGGAGGTGAAATTCGTGACGAAGGGGCAACTGGAATAGGTTCAAAACCCAAAGCCGGATTAGTTGGATTTAGCGTTTCTAATCTTAAATTGCCCAATCAGCAACATCCTTGGGAAAAAGATTATGGAAAACCCGATCGAATAGTCAGTGCGTTAGACATTATGATTGATGGGCCTTTGGGGGGCGCTGCTTTTAACAACGAATTTGGTCGACCTAATATTCTTGGATATTTTCGAACCTACGAACAGCAAGTAGATAGTTTTAATGGTGTTGAAGTACGTGGCTACCACAAGCCTATTATGCTTGCTGGTGGGTTGGGTAATATTCGCCGGGAGCATATTGAAAAAGGGACCATTACCGAGGGCGCAAATCTAATTGCGCTTGGTGGCCCAGCAATGAATATAGGTTTAGGTGGCGGTGCGGCGTCTTCGGTCACTTCAGGCCAAGGTAACCAAGACCTTGATTTTGCGTCAGTGCAACGAGATAACCCAGAGATGGAAAGACGTTGCCAAGAAGTTATCGACAAATGTTGGCAATTGGGCGAACAAAATCCCATACAATTTATTCACGATGTAGGTGCAGGTGGTTTATCCAACGCATTTCCTGAATTAGTGAATGATGGCGAGCGTGGCGGTATCTTTGAACTTAGAAATATCCATTGTGATGAAGGTGGTATGTCACCTTTGGAAATTTGGTGTAATGAATCACAAGAACGCTATGTACTTTCCGTTGCACCAGAAAACATGGCACTTTTCACTGAACTTTGCGAACGCGAGCGAGCGCCATTTGCGATTGTTGGTAAAGCAACTCGAGAACAACACCTAACGGTTAGCGATAAATTATTTGGCAATAAGCCGGTTGATCTACCATTAGAAGTCTTGCTAGGCAAACCACCCAAGATGCACCGAGACGTTGTTTCCACGCAATCAAAGGGTGATCAGATAAACCTAGATACATTAGACATTGCAGATGCTGCACAGCGTTTAATGCAATTGCCGACTATCGCAGAGAAAACATTTTTGGTTACCATAGGGGATCGCACAGTCACAGGCATGGTCTCTAGAGATCAAATGGTCGGTCCTTGGCAAGTGCCTGTGGCAGACGTGGCCGTGACCACATCTGCATTTGATACCTATTGCGGTGAGGCTATGGCATTAGGTGAACGAACACCTATCGCCTTGCTTGACCATGCAGCCTCAGCGAAAATGGCGGTGGCTGAATCCTTAACTAACCTAGCTGCTGCCAATATTGGTGATATCAAACGTGTAAAGCTGTCTGCAAACTGGATGGCTGCTGCAGGACACCCTGGCGAAGATGCAGGTTTGTATGCTGCCGTGAAAGCGGTAGGAGAAGAATTGTGTCCAGCATTAGGGCTTACGATTCCTGTTGGTAAAGACAGTATGTCAATGAAAACTGCTTGGCAGCAAGAAGATGAAAATAAATCGGTTACTGCGCCATTATCCTTGGTGATTACCAGCTTCGCGGCAGTTAAAGATGTACGTAAAACCTTAACGCCAGAATTACGCACCAATAAGGGAGATACACGTTTACTCTTTATTGATGGTGCAAATGGAAAGCAACGTCTAGGCGGAAGTTGTTTAGCTCAAGTGTATAGTGCGCTTGGGCAAGAAACGCCAAATGTAGATTCGGCACAGGAACTGTTAAACCTATTTAATGCTTTGCAAGAAATTAACCAAAAATCTTTAGCATTGGCTTACCATGACAGATCAGATGGTGGTCTTTTGACCACATGTTTTGAGATGGCATTTGCTGGTAAAACCGGTATTTCATTAGATATTTCTGGTTTAGGCAATTCTGCAGCGAGTATCTTGTTTAACGAAGAAATTGGTGTAGTAATACAAGTAAAAGCCTCGGATGTAGAGGTTATTGCAGGTATTTTATCAAATCATCAACTAGGCAATGCTTGGCACGACATCGGTACCTTAAATACAACTGATAATCTTGAAATTAAGTACCAGGGTGCAGAAATTTTCAATGATTCACGCACTGCTATGCGCATGTTATGGGCTAATACTACCTTTGCTATGCAGTCTTTACGGGATAACCCTGTTTGCGCTGAACAAGAAAATCAGGCCAAAATGGATTCAGCAGATCCAGGTTTGCACGCCAATTTAACCTACGATATTAATGCTGATGTTGCAGCGCCTTTTATACTGAAAGGTGCAAGACCTAAGATAGCAATTTTACGCGAACAAGGTGTTAACTCTCATGTTGAAATGGCGGCTGCATTCCATCGAGCTGGGTTTGAACCTGTTGATGTTCATATGAGCGATTTAGATCGTGGCAAACAAGAATTGTCTAGCTTTGACGCCTTGGTTGCTTGCGGCGGCTTTTCATATGGAGATGTACTCGGGGCAGGGGAAGGCTGGGCCAAATCTATTTTGTTTAATGACAAGGTAAAACATCAATTTGCGGAATTTTTTGCCAATAAAAACACCATCAGTTTAGGTGTGTGTAATGGTTGTCAAATGATGTCAAACTTAAAATCTCTAATTCCGGGTGCAGAACATTGGCCGCATTTTGTGACCAATATGTCTGAGCGCTTCGAGGCCAGATTTGCCATGGTTGAGGTCACAGATTCTCCTTCTGTCTTTTTGCAGGGAATGCAAGGCTCTAGAATGCCCATCGCAGTTTCACATGGCGAAGGCAGAGCAGAGTTTGCAAAACCTGATCAATTAGCGGCCATTACGCAAAATAATCAGGTTGCACTAAGGTACGTTGATAACTATGGCAAAGTGACTGAACAATACCCGGCCAACCCTAACGGATCCGTAGATGGTATTACCGGTTTGACGTCGTTAGACGGTCGTTCAACTATCATGATGCCGCATCCAGAGCGTGTATTTAGAGCTGTTACTAATTCATGGCGTGCAGACGATTGGCAGGAAGATAGTCCTTGGATGCGAATCTTTAGAAACGCAAGAAAAACGCTAGGCTAGTAGCTTAGCGTTTTTGATGACGCTCTCTATTCGTTAGCTTTTGTGTGGGGTGCTTTTTCAGCAAAACATAGACAGCACCTAAGCCTCCATGATGTTTTAAAGCTGTGTGATATGCAATCACGGGCTCAATCTCCTTGAGCCATTGATTTACATAACTCTTCATAAATCCTGGGAAGGGTTTTGACTGTTTGCCCATGCCATGATCAATTAGTAGGGTACGCACCCCTCGCGCATAGCATTCTTGAATATTTTGGTAGATGGTTAATCGTGCGTCTTCAAAGTTTAGATGCTTTATTACTAAACGAGCATCTATTTGATATTTCCCCAACCTCAGGTTTTTATATACGCCTTCTTGCACACCATCTTTTTTATAGGCGATAAAATCCAATGGATCTACTGGTTGCACGTACTCGATACTAAGTCCATTGTCATCTAATGCTATTTGTTTTTCTATGGCTTGTTTTTTTAGCGTCTGTGCAAGACTAGGCTTACTCGGGCTATTTGTATAGCGAGTGTTGACAGGCTTTAATGGAGTGACATCTGACATTTCTTCGAAAAAGGACAAATCCGATGCTGTTTTACTCATAATTTCCTCCTGTCTTGAGTGTTTACTGCGTATGAATATACAAAGCTACAATACTTATATGTTGATTCGCAATCTTTGGCTTAAAATTTATTTCGAGCCGTAAAGATAAACAGGGTCTAGTTTGCTATCATTTAATTTTTATCTGAGCTAAATTTTGTTTTTATGGCTAAACGAAATCCTGTAATTGAATTAGTGAGCTATGGTATTTATACCCAATGGGATTCACAAGATAAAGCGCTTCCGAAAATACGCCAATTCACCACGCTAATTCCTGCACAAATCGACATTGAGTTTGGTATGGTGATAAATGTGAAGCGCGCTAAAAATAAAAAGATTAAGTATTGCATTTATCATCCTAATATTCCGGACAAAAAAGGTATCCCAATGCCACCATTCGATGGTGAAGAATACATAAAAAGTAATGACTGGCATTTTTATTTAGGCGATACCCTGTGGGAGCCTATTGATGATAAATTGGGTGAATGGCGCATGACAATTGAGTTGGATGGTGAAATCATCGCAGATAAAACCTTTACCGTAGAAGAGGAAATTCTACATGACGAACAAGCAAAATTTTGGATGCGCAATAGAGCAAAACCAAGGTTAAAATAACTTCTTCATTTACTGTCCAAATAGTCGAATCCACGATTTTATAAGCAAATTTACCACTTTTTAAACTTTCATCAAAACGCAACAAACAAAAAAAGTATAAAAAACAAATAGATAGAATTTGGCATATTTTCTGTATTAGAGATTGCATAGATTGGCACATATGCCACTCAACAACACATTCGATTAGATTTTAAAAGCGAGGATCTATTATGAAACGGAAGTTATCAGGTATCTTTTATGCAATTTTAGCTGTTACTTTGTATATCTTTGCATTAGCTCAACCACATGCGAATACGCAGGAACAACCACAGGTGGTTTCAAGTGTAGAGCAGACACAAGAACATGCTACATTTGTGGTGAAAAACTAGCCGTCATGTTTTAACTGTTTATTTGCATGCTTAAAGCCACCTCTCTGGTGGCTTTTTTATTTTGAACCACTGAAATAAGAACAATACCTCATCCCCAAACAGGACAATAAAGCCTTTGACAAAGCAAAATCCATGAATTAATCTAAATAAAAATCATTATCATTTAGATTGTAAGAGGGTGAGATGTATTCTTTTGAATTAGACTGTTACGAACGGGCAATTAGAAACCAAGATCCTGAACGAGATATTTTGACCATTAATAAATACGTTCATTTAGGGTTATGGTTAGCTGGGCGGTGTGACTCTATTGAAAGCACTAAAAAGATATATTTGCGTGTTGCGTTAAATCTCGAAGAAGTCATATGTGACACGTTACTTAGTAAAGATTGGCGATCTTATGCATTTGTGCAACTTCGTAAACTAAAACCTTTGTTATTTGAAATATTATCGGAAAAACAATACCTAGAATTTAATCATAGGCTTGGTGTATTGGCAGATTTTTTTCTGGATGGTTTTAGCAATAGTCGCTTCCCCCATAGATCCAGTATTAAAAATGGAAATCCCTCAAACACAGTATCAAGAAAAGACATTGGTGGTAAATAATAATGGACTATGAACCTCTTTTTTATTATTTACTAATGGATATTAGTGTGGTGTTGTTCATTGTAATATCGTATTTTATTAGTCGTATTTTTTTGAGCCGGTGGCACAAAAAGAATAAGAGTAAAACAAATACAGCATTTTTTAGTTAGGGCGAATTAATCTTTGTTTTTGTACACATAGGAAACATTGTTGCTTGACACTATTGATCTTAGGATTTAGACATTGACGGATTCACAGCAGGCCCAATTACTTGAAGCTATCAACCAAACTATGCCGTTTGGAAAATATGCAGGGCGTAAACTTTTACTCCTTCCTGAGCCTTATTTGGTTTGGTTTCACAATCAGGGTTTTCCAGCTGGCAAACTAGGAGAACAACTAGCCCTTATTCATGAAGTAAAAGTGAACGGCCTCGAAAATATGCTAAAACCCTTACTAAAAGATTGAGCTAGTCCGCTTTAATAGCTCGTTTCGCTAAGGTTTCGTAAGCTGGCATTACTTCATCCACAATGCGTTGTTGCCAATCATTCAATCTTAGTTCTTTTTCAATAGCAGGACCAAAACCTGTGGACTTTTCAACATTTGCATACCAGTGGGGGGCCCATACGCCGTCAGTATAACGTTTGCCCGCTGGCCATTCGAGCATTTCGTTTGCAAAAGGGACTTCTAGGGCATGACAAAGCTGTTGTAATACTGATCTTGGATTTTTCAACACTTCTTCAGATGATATAACCGGTATAAGGGTTTCACTTTGTTCACTTAAAAGCGTATAGAGTTCAGCCTGCCTCAAAATTCCAATATCTTCCGTACTGACGTTCGTCATACTTTTACTGAAAGAAGACACTATTGCAGCAGGATCTCGGATTAAAAAACAATGGCGTAATTGTTTGGTCCAGGATAAGTCAACATCAGCAAGCATATGTTGAGTCATATGTTTTTGATATTGAATAGGTTGACTGACGTCACCTTCAGTGAGCATTTTTACTAGGTTATCAAAATTACTGTCTTGAGACGCCAGTACTTCTTCTTGCATAGGGTGGCGTTTACCAGAATGTGTTAGGTAAAAAGCATAAAAAGGTTCATCTACCACAGTGCAGTCAGGTCTATTTTCCCAACTGCGCATCATGGCTGTAGAAATATTACGTGGTCCAGACCACATGGCTATTCTGATGGTCATATTAACTGACCCGTTTCAGATTTGACCAATGCCACATATGCCTGTTGTAATTGTTTCATAATAGGTGATTCACCGCTGCCGATGGTTCGTCCATCCACTTCAGCCACAGGTGTAAGTCCGGCAAAAGTCCCTGTTATGAAAGCTTCGTCAGCTGAATAAACATCCGATAAAGTAAAGTTTTTACAAAACACAGGAATAGAGGTTTGTTTTGCAACTTGAATCACCTTACTGCGGGTAATACCGTCTAAACAATAATCGCCTGTGGATGTCCAGAGTTCACCTTTATTCACGATAAAAAAATGGGTTGAGTTACAGGTAGCAACAAAGCCATGAGGATCCAACATCAATGCTTCATCTACGCCAGCTTTAGATGCTTGAATGCAAGCAAAAATACAATTTAATTTGGAATGTGTATTGAGCTTTGGATCTTGTACGTCAGAATATCCTCGCCTCACATGAGTTGTGAATAAACGAACACCTTTAGAAGAAGGAGCAATAGGTTCTTTGTATTCAGCAATGATGACTATGGTGGGCGGAGAGATTGTCACCCTTGGGTCTTGATAAGGCGTAGATTTCTCACCTCGGGTTATCATTAAACGAATATGCACTTGGTCAGACATTTGATTGGCATCACAGGTATCATAAATGCGTTTCACCAATTGTTGTTTACTCAGTCCTATATCCATATCTAAAGCCGTGGCACCTTTATATAGCCGCTCCATGTGCTCATTGATGAAGGCCAATTTTCCCTCATGCATGCGAATGCCTTCCCATACGCCATCACCCAATATAAAACCGCTATCAAACACGGATATCTTAGCGTCTGCTCTAGGAAATAATTGGCCATTAATGTTTATGAGAATGTCTTGATTGCGAGGATCCGCATGAAAATTGTGAGTGCCCACAGTTGCCTTGGATGGTTATTTATATATTTGATGTTCAATGTATCATGAATTTCAACAAAAACGGAAATGTTCTTGGGGCAAATGAAGCAGTTATTTTGATGGGTTTCACAGGGGAAAGTTTGATAAATTCAGTGATAGGGTTACAATGCAGTTGTCGCAATAAAACGGTTAGGAGAATGCAAATGATAGTAGCAAGCCTGACCGAGCATAAGAGATAAATTTACTTACATTTTGCTCGGTTTATAACCGGGGCTAATGCCCCCTTACCATTATTATTAACTTATGTGTTAAGGGTTTGCGATGACAAATTTTCAATCATTAACTTCACTTGGTTGGTCACCATTTTTTCAACAACAACTTACCCTTGAAGAATGGGAACAAACCATTCCTGCTCGTATATTTGAGCAACAAAAATCAATTTTAACAGCTACAACAGATACTTCTAATATTAGTATTCCCGTCCACCATTCGATGCCAGAGATGACGGTAGGAGACTGGGTATTATTGGATAAAGAACAGAACTTTTTGCGGCTGTTGGACAGGAAGTCATGCTTTAAACGCAAGGCTGCTGGCATTCAGCAGCGCTTTCAACTTATCGCTTCTAATGTAGATACCGCTTTTATTTTGATGTCGATGAATCTCGATTTTAATCTTAATCGATTAGAGCGATATTTATCCTTGGTCAATGAAGCAGGCGTTGAGCCAGTAGTTATTTTAACTAAAAGTGACTTGGTTACTTCTACTGAAGAGTGGCAACAGCAAATTTTAGCTATGGACAACACCTTAGCCGTAATTCCGGTGAATGCGTTTGAAAGATCTTGTTTAGACACACTTTCTCCTTGGCTTAGCCTGGGTAAAACTTGTGTGTTACTTGGTTCATCGGGAGTAGGTAAGTCAACGTTAACCAATACGCTTATTGGAAAACCTCAGCAGTTAACCAATGAAATTCGATTGCAGGATGCCAAAGGCAGGCATACCACCACCAGTCGTTCTCTTTTAAAACTTGAGAATGGTGGTTTAGTTCTAGATACGCCGGGTATGCGTGAGTTGCAACTTGCCGATTGTGAGACAGGGATCTCGGCGACTTTTGCCGACATCGAAGGCTTATCGTCGGAATGCAGGTTTAAAGACTGCCAACATATCAACGAACCGGGGTGCGCGGTAATAACCGCGGTAGAAAGCGGACAAATTACCCAACGTCGATTAAGCAGCTACCACAAACTTATAAGAGAGGAAGCGAATAACTCTGCATCTATTGCTGAAAAACGCGCGAAAGAAAAATCTTTCGGCAAGTTTGTAAAACACACTATGAAGCAAGCATACAAACTAAAAGGCCGTGATTAAACGGCCTTAGCTCGCTTATTTCCAGCCAATTCCTAGGTGATTTTTCTCATATAGCCTAAGCTTTGCCATCTCAGTGACAAGTTTAACTGACTGCCAATTTAATTAGACTCCTTGGCATACTGGATTGCAGCTTGGTGATCAGGCTTTAAAGGTAGAGGTTTGAAAGGGCTTATGTTTGTGCCCCCTGTATTTCCAATGGGAACCAATCCTATGGCTGTTTTAGTGGCTGCACCTACTATCCGCACAATTTGACCAAGCATTTCTTTTATATCTTTACGATTAAATGCCCATTTGAACATCAACACATGGACTTTTACATGCCACCATGTTGATTCTTGTCCTAAAACATGCGCATTTTCCAAATGCTGGAAAGCTCTTTCATAATCCTTATTTTCAAAATGAATTTGGGATAACTGAATCTCAGATTCTACAAAGGGGGTTATCTTTCGGGAAAACTGACTCATTATAAAAATCCTTTTGCAATGGAAGATGTTAAAGCTGAATATTAATACATAACCCTTGTGTTATAAAATCACCTAAATACACAGATATATGTCAACATTTGAATTACAAAAATGTCAGCGTATGATGAGAAACTAGCGTTAGCGGCTTATACTCAATGATTAATAGTTAAACTCCTAAATTAAAAAGAGTCAAAGGAGAGAAAATTCAATGATGGACAATAAAGAAATTGTTTTAGAATTTTATGCGGCAGGCGGTCGTGGTGATATGGATACCTGTTTGAGTTTAATTTCAGATGAAATTATTTGGACAAATATAGGTTCGACAAAATTTTCCGGTACCTTCAAGGGCAAACAAGCGTTATTAAATGATTTATTAGGTCCTTTGTTTGGGCAACTGAAAGCAGGGATTACATCAACCATCGAGAATGTAATATGCGAAGGTAATACTGTGGTTATACAAACCAAGGGCCAAGCGGAAACCCACGAAGGAAAAGCATATAACAATACCTATTGCCAAGTAATGACCGTTGAAAATGGCAAAATTATTCAGGTTACCGAATATTTTGATACTGCGTTGGTAGATGCCGTTTTAGACTAGTAACGCAATTTTTAAAGCGGAAAACTATTGTCTAAAATTTAGCTACTTAACCATATAAAAATCCAATTCAACGCTATCGGCATTGCGACGACCAGTAGAAATAAAAACCGCTTTGTTTAGCCAGGCATAAGGACTGTCCTCTGCAACTTCTAAGGTTGCTATTGTACGCATGTAATAGTCTGTAGCTGCAACGGGTTCACCTTTGGCAAGTTTAGCCAATATCTCAGGCGAAGCGGTGCGAATCCCACTATCTTGCACGTAAATAATGTGGCCATCTTCAGTTTGAATACTATATTTGGCAACTAAATCAGCAGTACCATCGTTTCTCACCGTTTGCCAATCTGCTCCGCCCGAGAGCACTTTGCCTTTTAATTTTGGACCCGAAAAGGAACCTCCATTAATGCCTATAATTCGCCGCTTGCCATACTTGGTCATTCCTAACTCTTGTGGTGGGTCCAAAGTGACGAAAGCTTTAAAAACAAATTCCAATGAGGGGGATGGAAGATCATTTGATTGGGCTGGAAACACAAAAAGCATGCACAAAAAGGGTATTATGGTTCGCATACAATCACTCCTAGTGGTTAAAGTTAGAAACATAAGCTAATTTAGAAACGACACTTAAGTTTGCATTAAGTATTTTAAAAAACGATGCAGTTCTTATTCCATGGCATAAATATTGTTTGTGGTCTGAGTCAGCTATCTCAAAATAAACAGAACTTTCTTGAGCCAGTTTGATTTTAAAAACATATAACAATATATCAGTCTGCAATCTTGTCATTGAGTAAATTTAGATTCAGTCTAATTAAAGCGCAGAAACCGTACAGGTTGTAACTCAACGGAAATCAAAATTCTATGTATCATTGTAAACTCTTTATCTCTATCATCTTTCTTTGTGTAGGTTTGGCGGCTTGTGACACTCAAAAACATCCAGCGTCTTCGACAGACCAACAACAGACTACAGATCCAAACACCCCTATGATTGTGAAGATTGAATCCGGAAAAATACAGGGTAGCGAGGCCAATAATGGCGTTTTGTCGTTTAAAGGCGTTCCTTTTGCGAAAGCACCTGTAGGTGATTTGCGTTGGGCTGCTCCTCAATCCCCTACACCTTGGCAGGATACTTTAGATGCAGCAAGTTATGGGGCTGATTGTATGCAAAAGCCCTTTCCAAGTGATGCAGCGCCTTTGGGAACTGAACCTGCAGAAGATTGTTTATTTGTAAATGTTTGGACCAAGGCTGAAAATCTCGACAAAAAATTACCTGTGGTAATTTGGATTTATGGTGGTGGTTTTGTTAATGGTGGCTCTTCACCAGAGGTCTATAGTGGTGATTATTTTGCCCAACAAGATATCGTTTTTGTTAGTTTTAACTATCGTTTAGGGCGTTTTGGTTTCTTCGCACATCCTGCGTTAACTGCGTCAGAAGGCGGTTCGGGTAATTACGGATATATGGATCAGGTTTTTGCGCTAGGTTGGGTCCAACGCAATATCTCTGCTTTCGGAGGCAACCCAGAACAAGTGACAATTATGGGAGAATCTGCCGGTGGAGGTTCGGTAATCAACCTTTTAACGTCCAAAGAAGCCGGAGGCAAGTTTCACCAAGCAATCGTAATGTCAGGAGGTGGTCGTGGACCCTTAATGGGGCCTAGGAAAGTGTCTGAGGCTATTGGTGACCGTAAGTCTGCTGAATGGTATGGGGTTAATTTTGCCGAGCAATACGGTATTCAAGGTAAGGGCCCTGAAGCGCTAGAAGCACTTAGAGCTTTATCTGCTGAACAAGTCACTGATGGCTTAAATATGTCTTCTATGGGTAACCAGCAAACCTATGCCGGTGGTCCATTGGTCGATGGTGAAACGTCTGTAGAAGACCCTGAAAGCGCATTCTCGCAAGGAAATTTTAGTAAAGTTCCACTTATTATCGGTACCACAAGTATGGATATAGGTTTTGGGTTCGCGCCTTCAAAAGCCGCATTTTTCGAACAGTTCGGTGCTCAAGCTGAGATGGCAAAAATGCTATATGATCCAAAAGGAAACACCGATGTTACTATGCTAAATATGTATCACGGTGCAGATAAGATGATGCATGAACCTGCTCATTATTTGGCAACCCAGTTTAGACAACATGATTTGCCAGCTTGGGTCTATAGATTTTCTTATGTCGCAGAATCTATGCGAAATCAGTGGCCTGGCGCTCCGCACGCTACTGAAATTCCGTACTTTTTAAATACAGTAGAGGCAAAATATCAACAAGCTCTGACTGCACTTGATAAACAAGCAAGTGAGCTGTCAGCGAGTTACTTTATTAACTTTGTGAAAACCGGTAATCCAAATTCAGAGAGTCTAGAATTTTGGCCTAAATTTGACCTTTATGAACCGCAAATTTTAAATATTCAAAATGACGCTAAAGCTTCTATAGGCGCAGATCCTTTTCAAGATCGTGTTGAGCTTGTTAAAGGATTGCGTGAAAGCAATTAAAACACTTTGGTATAATTGTGAAAAAGCAGGCTTAGTGGCATATTACTGAGACTAAAATTTTAGGATATAAATGATGCATCGTTTTATCGCACTAATAGCCACGGTTTGTTTTTCTTTTTCTGCAGTAGCAAAAATCACTTTGTCGGAACTCAATTGGTCTCAAGCCAACGCTAAGTTGCAAGCGGGTGAAATTACCAGTGAACAATTGGTGCGCTACTATTTACAGCGCATTGAATTGGTAGATAATAGAGAAAATAGCACTAATGCCGTTTCACAAATTAGTCCTACAGCACTCAAAGTGGCGATGGAACTGGATAAAGAAAGAGCCGAAAAGGGGCCTAGAAGTCCAATTCACGGTATGCCTGTTTTATTGAAAGATAATATTGATACTGGCGACGGAATGAGCAACAGTGCTGGTTCATTGGCTCTTAAAAATAACTTTCCTAATGAAGATGCATTTTTAGTGCAAAGACTCAAAGATGCGGGGGCGATTATCTTAGGCAAAACTAACTTAAGTGAATGGGCAAACTTTCGATCATCTCGTAGCAGTAGCGGTTGGTCTGGCATGTATGGTCAAACCCGCAATCCTTATGATTTAACTCGCAGCCCTTGTGGATCTAGTTCAGGTTCTGGGGTGGCTGTCGCTGCAGATTTTACCTTATTGGCGGTAGGCACAGAAACCGATGGTTCGGTGACTTGTCCATCTTCGGTAAATGGCATAGTGGGCATAAAACCCACTTTGGGTTTAGTTAGTCGAAATGGTATTATTCCTATTTCTCATAGCCAAGATACAGCTGGACCTATGGCGCGCTCTGTCGCTGGCGCTGTTGCTTTACTGCAAGCCATGGTGAGTTTTGATGATAATGACAAGCAAGCGATTAAGGCGGATGTTGATTATCTATCTCATTTAAAAGCGGATGGTTTAAAAGGCAAGCGCATTGGTGTTGTGCGAGAGCTCAGTGGTTATCATGCAGACGTAGATGCAGTATTTGAAAAGCAAATTGAATTACTGAAAAGTGCTGGTGCTGAAATCATCGATAAGGTGGAATTACCAGACCGCAGAAAATGGGGATCACTGGAATATCAAATTCTAATTTATGAATTCAAACCAGACCTTGAACAATACCTAGCCAGCACTGCCGAAGGCGTGCCCAAAACCCTTGAACAGCTCATTGAATTTAATAAACAACATGCTGACGATGAAATGCCATATTTTGGTCAAGAAATATTTTTGCAAGCCCTTAAACCCAGTTTGTCTGAACAAGAATATGTTGAAAAACAAGCCCAGTTGAAAAAAATGTCAGGTCCTGATGGGATTGACGCAGCGTTAAAACAACATGATTTAGACATGTTAATTGCGCCTAGTAATCAAGGTGCTTGGAAAATTGATCATTTAACTGGAGACCACTTTTTAGGGGCTGCCAGTGGACCAGCGGCCATTTCAGGATATCCACATATCACAGTGCCTATGGGATATGTTCAAGGCATGCCGGTGGGACTTTCGTTCTTTGGCACCAAGTTATCTGAACCCGTGTTAATTGAAGCCGCCTATCATTTTGAGCAGATTAGCAAAGCACGTAAAGCACCTTCACTTTCAAACTAATTTATTGTTAGTTTTAAATTTAATGGTCAGCATAATGCTGGCCATTTTTATTGCCCTAAAATAAATCCTAACTGCTTCACCTTTATTTTACCCATCGCCTAGTAATCTAGCTCCCAAGTCAAAACGATTAGCAAAAGATATCGTTGAATAATTGCTAAATAAAAGGAATAGGGTATGAAACTTTCGTTAGTAACACTTGCAACAGCGGTGATATTGGGAACTTCAGTGTTAACCGGTTGTGGTTCTGGCAGTGGTGATTCTTCCAATAATTCACCCATTAACAATTTGCCGGCGCAAAACATAGCAGTTGAATATCAAGGGGTTTGGGCATCGCCTGCTAATGGTAAAGTATGGCAAATTACGTCCAATAATGTCTCAGGATTTAGCTACACCAGTGATTTTTGTATTAAAACCGACGAATTGGAAGGTATTTCCAACGCCGAACTAAGCACATATTTACGATTAAGTGCAGATGGCAATTCCCTTGAAGAATATACGCTAAGTTCTCAGTCTGGATTTAATCAGCTATTGCAAACATTTGAAAAAGCCACAGCACTACCCAATGCCTGCATTAATAATCTAGTTGCCCTGAAAGGGCAACAAGGCTATCAGTATAATGCCGAGCGAGATTTCGATATGTTTTATCAATTATTTGCTGAGCATTATGTTGATTTCGGTTTGAAGGATGTCGACTGGCCTGGCTTATACGCCCAGATCGCACCATTGTTAAATACTGCTTCAAATGAACAAGAACTATTTGAAGCTATCGCTGAAATGCTTACGCCATTAGCCGATTCTCACAACAGTATCATTTTTGAAAATGGCACTAGCTTTAACGTCAATAATAAGCCGCTGATGTATCAGGTATTGATTCAAGAATATGCACAAAATAATGGCTTGCCGTTTCCTTTGGAGGAAGATGATTTGACACCTGCCATCGCGGCTCAGATTAATCAATATATCGACCAGCAGATTCAAGCATTTTATGGGGTTGTTGATGGTTATGCAGAAAACCAAAATCAAATTAAAACTGCAGCCAATGGCCAGTTTGTGTGGTTTGAAACCAATGGTGTAGGCTATTTAAGAATCAATAATATGGCTTATTTTACAGAACAAAACGATGCGGATATTCCTCAATATTTGTTTGATGCTTGGTATGAGGCGTTGAATGAGGCCTTGGACCAAGTCATTGATGATTTTGCCAATACGCAAGGATTGATTATTGATATACGTACCAATGGTGGTGGTCAAGAAACGCTAAGTTTAGCCATTGCAGGGCGATTTGCTGACCAAACAAGACATGCCTATAGCAAACAAACGAGGTTAGGTAGCGATAAAACTGCTTTAAACCAAGTATTTGTTGAGCCTTTAGGGGATTCACAGTACACAGGTAATATTGTGGTATTAACCAGTGCTACCACTACGTCAGCAGGGGAGTATTTTGCTCAAACTATGTCGGTAATGCCTCATGTCACCTTAGTAGGGGAGGCAACACAAGGCGCATTGTCGACCACATTAGACTGGATTCTTCCTGTAGGTTTTGAGCTAAAATTATCCAATCAGTTTTTCTATAATCCGCAAGGACAATGGCTGGAAGGTAGTGGTATCTCAGTGGATGTTGAAGTGCCGTTTTTAGAACTGGAAGATAGAGAAAATGATATAGACACAGCAATAGAAACTGCAGCGCAACTTTTATTGCAATAGTGCTAAATTCCATTTACGTCTAAACAGCCTTCTTTGCGAGGCTGTTTTTTTATCCGTTAAATTTAAACTTGAAGTTTAGTCAACGATGGGACTAAACCAAGGTTGTGTTAGTGTGCGTTTTGACACAAAATATCGCTTCTCACAGTCACCCCTTAGTTTAACTGGATAAAACGGAGACCTCCTAAGTCTTTGATACAGGTTCAAGTCCTGTAGGGGTGGCCAAATATTGGTCGATTTTGACCCGAAACCAATAGTGTGAATGTTAAAACGCAACTGGCCAACGAATATAAGAAGATGCAGTTACAAGGAGTAGAATCTTATTTTAGGGAAGCATTCGGTTTACCAAACTCAGGATTTAATAGATGATAAATTATTATAGAGGAGCCGTTGCGGACTTCGTCAAAAAGGGATGTGATAAAAAAGATGTCATATTTAGCGCAGTACATCACTTAAGTATAATGCAGGCGATGAATATATTACCTTTTGTTATCTTATTTTTATATTGGCTCGATAGATTGAATGAGAAATGGATTATTATATCAGTGATTGTTCTGGTCGTTGCATTGCATATTATTAATATAAGAATAGCGCGAAGAATAGATGTAAACATTGCTTTTGAAAAAAAATGGCATCACCTTATAAAGTTCACTCGAAGGATAGTTTTAGCACAAATGGTTGTATCATTTTTGAGTACAGCCCTTGTGACGTATCTCATCACTCCAGCAGCTTGAATTATTGATTTTATCTAATGTTTATTGTTTATTTCATATGAAAATGGACCTATGCTCGAAGTACCGATAGCAATGCCGACACCAAAATGGTTAAATCAATGATAAGTCAATTTAAGATATTAGTCCCGTTGACTTTGGCAATCATAAATTGCTTATGCAGTTCATCATATGCAAAACACTCTTATGATAATTCTATTGAAACTTTTCTTGAGAAAAGAATTTTTGTTTCGGAACAAGAGTTTCAAAATTCCGGTCTGAAAATAAATGATCTTCAGAACTATGAATACATTCAAATTGCCAGCCCTTTAACTGGTGTTATCTCTGCTGAAAAACAAAAAAAATCTTCCATTAGATCAATATATTAATATTCTAAATAGAATAATTAATAACTCATATGAGTATGAAATATTAAAGGATGAAGGAGTTCAAATTCAGGCAATTTATCACTATATACTAGTAACATCGAACTGTGGTTTAACAAAACCGGACGTTGAGGAATATCGGCAGCTTAGTAAACATTTAATAGGTAAAAAATCTCGTTTTTCTCAAACTGCTACTAGTCTTTTAGGTCAATTAGGCAGCAAGGAAGACCTTGAGTATTTATCGAAAATAGCATTAAAGTACCAATTTGAAGATAGACCTTTTGCTGAAATGGCTATAGAGAGTATTGTTTCTGCAAACAACAAACCACACTACAAGCAAGTGCTCGAAACGCTTCTAAACAGGCTTACGGCTGAAGAAGTAAAAAGCTATTTGGTTGAGATGGACAATATGTTCAAAGGTTACAAAGCCGATACTTCTAGGTGCAATGAATTATAACAGATCAAGGGAGCAGTTTCGTTGAAAGCAAGTTAAAGGGGCGCAGTCAATTTTATCTAAATTGAAACTAGTCCCTAGCCTGCAGCGTTTATGCGGCTGTTTTTAAATACCTATGAATGACACTAGACTCGTCGATGGCAGGCGTACAGGCCAAAAATATCTTGAAGCGTAATACGAAGAGTTCGCGCGGGCTTGGCTCATACTTCAGAACAAATACGGAATAACAATGGAAATAAAACCGTTTTGATCTGCGAGGCCAATACACTAGAGTAAGACCAGCAGGGAAACGATACAAGGCACTAGTATTTGTCAAACCGAAAAAAAAATTTCTAAATATCTAGAAGGGTAGCTTGAGGAAGCCGTAGCACTCGCGTTTAATGCTCCATGGGGAGAAGGCTTTAAGAAAACAAACTATCAGTTCTTAGATATTGACTTGTAAAAATCAAGACTGGAAACTGACAGAAGTCCATATTATCAATTTGAAAAATTTATATTAAGGGCTACCCAAGGCACAGAGAATGCATCTTGGGTTAAAATCAACTATTAGTGATTCAGTAATTATTGTTGTTTCGACCAGCGATATAAAAATCAGGTTCATGTTCAAATCCATTGGAAAAATAAAATGTATTACTCAATGAAGGAAAAGGGCTATATTGATCTACGTGTGCACTATTCGAATTAAGGGCTGTCGTTACGTTACAGGCTCGGTGGATCACTTTTAACTGCAAATTAACAGAAGCTATCACAGAGGGTAGTAAATACCTTTAAACCGCCTTATACTCACGGTCAAAGAATATCCATCGTGGCAGAGGAATTACATAACCGATGGCAGTTTGATCTTGGCTTCTTGAATTATGTTTGGTTTTTATAAAGTTCTCGAAGCTTTTGTCCTCGAACGCTCTATTTTAGCTATCGCATTCAGGATGATGAGTTAATTCATTTCCGATAAATTACCAGCATTGAACTAGAAGTAATTGGATATGTTTCGCCTTTACAGGTTTTATAAGCTCAACCGCCAATTTTTAAAAAGTTCGTACTGGATTTATAGGTAGTGGAAGCCATTTAATGTTTTATCAGCAACCTCGTTACAAAATGAATTAAATTTAAACCTCGGCCTGCTTGAGCGTTTTGAATTTTATCTTGCAGGCAAGTTTTTTTAATTCATTCGTATCAATCAACGAGGAGTTTAATTTTATTGGTGTGGTATACGACCTTGATAAATTCTTTAGGGACATCAATTTAGTTGATAATTCTATACTCGGTGGGACGGAGCTTAAAATTAGCCCTTTGGAAGCTTTATCATTTGATAAACCGCTTTTGGTAATACTTGGTGCGATAGATGGGATACAATCGTCATCTTTAATTTATCAGTTTTAGACAGTGGAGGAGTTGGTTGAAAGTCTTTATGAGTTTGATGAAAGTCATCAGAATCTTCGGGAAGAAAATCCCAAAACAGCATTCGATGAATACAATGAGTTGCAAGATGATACCTTTAAAAGATTATTTGGCTAAAAGTTAATGGATTTTCAAACATATAAGAAAACACTTACAGAATGGGCTGTTGATCAAGAACCTGTTTTTATCATGGGGCCGGAAAGAAGTGGGACTAGCCTACTTTTTCAACAAGTGTCAAATCATCCTGCATTCTGTGATTTTTCGCACGCTACCGTAGAAACATTTTGTTTTATAAAGCCATGGCTATTGCTGGAACCTGCCAAGGCTGAGAATTATGAAATGAGAGTATATTTGGGACCAGAAAATCTGACTGCATTTCAAGACAGCATTGCACCGTTAATTGAGCGAAATAAAATGCTGACTGAACAGGGCATGCCTGTTCCATATATTAACAATTCTAAGCGAAAAGACATTTGGTTTGAACGTCGGTATAAACATATCATTTGTGCATTTTTCTATCATTCATGGAAGCATTTGGGCGAAAAACGACTGGTAGAAAAGACCCCTGCGCACATAAGGTGTGCTGAAGAAATCCTTGAGACCTTTCCAAATGCAAAAATATTGATATGCACTCGTGCTCCTGCTGAAATAATCGCTTCTCATAAAAAGCGCTATCAAAAAGAAATTGAGCTAGGGAAGCGCCCTGATGATCCTTCAATAGCTTGGTTGGCGCATAGTACCGAAGATTACCTGAAGTATTTTAATAACATTGATAAGAGAATTACTCATTTATTTAAGGAGCATGGTAAAAATGTAATAGTTGTTCCATATGGGCAGTTAACGAGCGACCCAACAAGAACCTTAGATAAAGTCTTCTCATTTATTGGTGTTGATCCGAAGTTGGCACAAAATGCGAAGGTAGAGAGAAAGGAGCAAGCATGGGATCCACTGTTAAATAAAGCTCCTCAAAAAAATGACATAGATGTAAATTTGTATTTGTCTGGTGATGAGATAAAGCTAATTTCAAATTTTAATAGCCAAAATGCTTGGATGTAGATAGATGATATTTAGAAAGAAGAATGAAGAGGGAATTGTTGTCTACGTTGCAACTAAACCGTACTTTAGAAATGAGGCCAAGTTATCAATCGCTCAGCTTCAAAAGGTGATGCCAAAACAAAAAATTAAAATATTTACAGATGTTGTAAGCGAGTTTGCAGGCTTCGAAAATGTTTCTCCAATAGAGATTAAAAATCCTGAAAATTCTTTTAGAGATAAAGTAAATGCCCTTACTAGTGTAAAAGAAGGAAAAGTTTTATTTTTAGATACCGATATTTATGTTGGTGAAGATATCAGCGTGTTATTCAAGTTATTAGATGACGGTTATGAGATGGCGATGGCACACGCGACCGCCAGAATGAATACATCTCAGTGCTTTCCTGATTTCAACTCCGGAGTTTTCGCATTTCGGAACTCTAAAAAAGTGTCATCTATTTTAGATGCATGGAAAGCCGAATTATTAAGCAAGAAGAACGGATATCCGGATCAGCCCATACTTTCTAATCTCGTTTACAAAAACAAGGTTAAAGTTTTTACTCTTCCAACTGAGCTAAACTTCAGAGGTGGACAAACAGCGATTCTATCCGGTAAGGTGTCGGTTGTTCATTTACACTGGCAAAACAGGTTTGGCTTTGATAACGAAAAACTATTCAAATTTGTAAATAATTCGCAAAATAATCGGGTGTTTTTGCCCGAAGAAAAAGTCATGATTGATGAAAAAAACGTTAGGTTTGAGTACAAGTAAAAATGAAACGTTTTATTGTTATAGGAAATTGTCAACGGGGCTCAATAATCAACGTATTGAAATCGAGCGACGAATTTAAATCTAGTTTTGAAGAAGTTGGGATTCCCCCTGTCTTTTTGATGAAAGCACCGCATTTTAAAAAATTGGAAAGTGAGTTAAGGGAAGTTGACTTGGTAGTATATCAACCAATTTTATCTTCAGATTTTCAAACTGCAAGCTCAGGTTACGTAGAAAGTGTTGTATCGGAAAGTAACCGAATAAAAGTTCCGAATGCTTTTTTTCAAGGATATCATCCTGATTTGGTTGAATTTAAGTTGTCGCAAGTTGACACAGCATTTACCCCATTAATGGAAAAAACAGGAAGCCACCATTCCGCTACACTTATTCAGCTTTTTAATGCGGGTAAAGATGTAAAACAGGCCATAACAGTTTTAAGTGAGCTCAATCAAACAATTCGTAACAAAATCAAAAAAGTTGCCGCTGAATCTATTCAAGAGTTGAAGTCTAGAGAGGTAAATTACAATTTGGATGTTTGTATTTCATCGTTTATCGAACAAAACTTCAAGCAAAAGAAATTATTTCATATTCACAACCATCCCTCTAATATCGTTGTAAAACTGATCGTTCAAGAGATTCAGAAGCGGTTTTCACTTGATGAAAATTCTATATCAATGCCAGCTAATGAACTTCATGGCTTTTCTCAGCCGCCTATTTTACCCGTCGTAAAAGAAGCGTTAGAGTTGGAGTTTGAATGTCAGAACGCTTTATTCAATGAGTCAAAATATTCATTCAATGAGTGGATTGAAAACTGTTATGAATTGTATTCACGTTGCTCCAATTTTAACGATCACTATGCAAACTCGTTCAAACATAAATCTTTAATTTAATTTATGTTAAGCAATATAGTGGTTCAGGTTGGACCGCCAAAATCCGAGATTTCTACCATCCAGAACTGGTTTGAATAATCGTCAGAGGCGATCTCTACTATGCATCTCGCGTGCCTGATTCAAACCGGGTAAGACCAGTTTATGTTAGATTGTTAGTTGTTTATATTTTCGAGAATTATATTGATGAGGTAGTTGTGTGGGTAAGATTATTTATTCTCTGTCTGAGGCGGTAGATGGGGCGTCAATTAATGGTCAATTTAATGAATCTTGTAAGTTAATTCTAAGTGATTTAGCGAAGGATGCACTGAAAAGTGGTCGCTTGAAAATAATTGTAGAGCGTCATGGCGGCGTGGCTAAACTAGAAAACGTTATTATTGAAATAGGGGCTAAGTCAGGAATGATTTCAATCTCTATCGCGGAATTTAATACTAAAATTTCGATTGGCGATAATTGTTTTGGAAAATTCTTTATTAGTATCTGGGGGGCGTCTACCGTAAATATTGATCCTAATACTTCAAGTAATGGGTGTCGGGTAATTTGTGACAATGGTGATGTGCATATCGGTGAAGACTGTATGATTGCAGATCATGTAATTTTTCAATGTGGAGATCAGCATGGTATTGTCAATGTAGAGAGTGGAGATATTGTAAACGCGGATAGGGCTTCGGTTAAAGTGGGTGAACATGTTTGGTTGGCTCGCCAAACGACTTTGTTAAATAGCTCTAATGTATTAAGTGGCTCAGTGGTGGGCTTGGGATCAGTTGTATCCAGAGGGACATTTGAAAAGAATTCTATTTTGTTGGGTATACCTGCAAAGGTAGTAAGAAATGGTTTTACTTGGTCAAGATCTACTCAGTCATTAGATAATTATTCAGCCAAAATTATAGAAGAATCTCGATTGCAACAAGAAGAGTCTAGATTGAAACAAGAAGAGTTAGAGAAAGATAATTATCTTAAGGCTTTTTTCAAAAAGTTATTTTCTTAGCATCATGTTTTAGAAGATTGGAAAGTGTTTCAGCCGTTGATTAGTTTTATCGACAAATGATCCAGTAATAGTAATCAATCTCACTAGGTTCTGTATGTTCTAAAATTCAAATATTATTCATAATAACTTGTAAATTGAATTGAAAAAATTGGGGAAATATTTAGTGCAATGGTGGAACAAAAAGTCATGCAGTTGAACAATTGGCATATCCGACTGATAAAAAAGAAAACGTTCACAGTATGTTTGGAAATATCATCCTTCAAAAATTCAACTTTGTCTTTCGCTATACGATAAGGTAAATTCACCTAATTATTTATCCGCAAAAGCGTTTTTTGCAGCAACGCCATTCAGAGCAAATCCAAGCATTTGACAAATTAGCAGTACTTTTGAGTGTAATTTCTATGAAGTGTAATAGAACCAACCAAACCTCCGTTATTTCTAAACAAGTTCCCACTTCGCAAATATTATCCCTATGTAAACCGCTAAATGCTCTTTTGTTTGTTTAGTTTATTTTCATTTTATCTAAGGTTCTGAGTTTTCCCGATGCCATCGTCCAAAGATCAAAATACTGTTTTTATTTCCTATTCCCGACAAGACATCGAATTAGCGGAGCAAATTCGCCATGACCTAAACGCCCAAGGCTTTAATGCATTGTTCGATAAATACGATATTGCAGCGGGTGAAGATTGGCAAACCCGTTTGTCAGATATGATTGCTAGTGCTAATTCGGTGCTGTTTTTGATTAGTCCTGAATCCATTAAATCTCATGTATGTTCTTGGGAAGTGGATGAATCTGAACGTCTGGCAAAGCGCATATTTCCGGTGATTCTAAAAGACACTGAATTAGACTTAATACCTGGACGATTGCAAAGAATAAACTTTACTTTTTTAAATCAATCCGACATTCAACAACGAGAATTTGATAGGTTAGTGCAAGCGTTAAAGTCAGATCAGGCTCTAGTGAGAGAGCATACCCGATTGACGCAAGCTGCTTATTTATGGGACAACAATGGGCGTAATCCGTCTTATTTGCTGAGAGCTGATGCCATTGCTCGGGCAAATCAACTGCTCAAAAACCATTCTCATACGTCGTTAGAAATCTCCGATTTATTATCTGAGTTTTTAGATGCCAGCCTAGCGCAAGAAGAAAAAGATCGTAATTTCAAACGCACTATTATTCAACGAAGCTTTGTGCAACCGGCTCAAACAGCACTGGAAGATGGTAAATTTGATTCTGCGTTACGCAAAATTGCTGCCGGCGCAATTTTATCGGATGATCCTAACTTAACGCTGGAAGAAAACGCGCATCACACTGAAAAACACGCTTTGTGGCGAAGTGCTATTTCAGCAGCAAGCGAACCAACCTTGGTTCAAAAGATATTTTATGGCGCTAGTGAACACCTTGGAAATGTGCAGCTTAGTGACGATGAAACAAAGGTTTTAGGGTATTCCTATCGTGGCCAACTTTTCGTTTGGGATATACAAAGCTGTGAGATTTGTTTTGCATTGCAACCACCGCTAGAAAAAATCAACAAAGCACTATTATTAGAAGACAATCGCTCGCTATTAGTGGCTGGCGAAAGTGGTGTGGTTCGAGTTTGGGATATTGAGACTAAAACGCTTGTAAGTGAGCTAACAAAGCACGAAGAAGAAGTTAAGACGTTTACGTTATCTGCAGACAAAATGATGCTAGCCAGCGGTGGAAGAGCGACCCAAGACAAGCGAAACAATGATATAAAAGTTTGGGGAATGCGATCACAAAAATTGCTCGCACAATTTCCATTAAGTCATACTGATGGGGTCGATAAGATTCAGTTTAATGCCGATTCGGCTATGCTAGTTTCGACTTCCTCAAATCATGTTCTTTTACATGATTTAGCTGACAGTGAAAGCATGAAATTACCCACAATTGAACGTGCACTTGAGCATTTAGACAAAGATGCTCCTAACATTCGCTGGTATCATTCTCATATATTAACGCATCTAATCCATGAAACTTATCAACTGATAGTGCTAATGCGGCATATTTGTTTAAAAACAAAGAAAAAAGCCATGACAATTCAAATATGGGATATAAGCAGCGGTGAACTTTTATGTACCAATACCCTGCGTAATATTTCATTTACGAGTGCACAAATGTTACTTGACGAAAGTCATTTAGTCGCCCCTGTTGAGGGCGAATATTTAGGCGTATTTGAGGTGGAAACTGGAAAGTTGGTAAATAAACTTATGGTAAATGCCGAGGCTAATTCAACCATTAAACAATCAAAATGCCAGCAATTTTTATTTATCGGTACTGCAGACAGGATTATCCATCTATTTGATCTCAAAGCCAATACTTGTGTAGCTGAATATAAGGGGCATACTGGGCCCGTGACAGATTTAGCCTTGAGTAAGCGTGGTAACTGGTTTGTCAGTTCCGCCGGGGTCTACGTAAATGCTTCGGTAAAGCACCAAGGGGAAAGCGAAGACAATACTGTAAGAATGTGGTCAATAAATTTTCCAAAACCCAAAAATGTATTTAATAACACTAATGATGCTTGGGCGCTAAGTGTTAGTGAATGTGGGAGCTTTATAAGTGCCGGATATCCAAAAGTGGGTGTTTTGACTAAAGATTTATCCGATAACGAGTTCTTTTTATTAAAAACACCAAAGGGATTTTCAGGTCCTTATAATATCGTTACCCACCCTAAATATGAGACCTTGTTGTTAGATGAAGGAAGGCCTCACAATATTTTATTATGCATTTATGACGACGAGCCTGAATTTGAAACCCTACAACAACTTGAAAATACCTCGGCAAATGCTTTATGCAAGGGAGCGCAATTGGCTGCTTTTGCCGATCAAGATGGTAATATTCAAATTCAAGATGTATCCAATAAAAGAAATGAAAATTATCGAGTTCATGATGTGAAGATTGAAAACCTTCATTTCAATGATGCGGGCACTCACTTGGTATCTATAGATGTAAAAGGCCGAGTGGCGATAAAACAAATCAATAGCTCAGATCCTGCCTATATTTTCGAGACTGGTTTAGAGAAGAGTACGTCTATTTGCATTAATAACCAGGTCAATCGTATTGTTGTGGTAAACGAAAATAAATTGCTGTTTTATTGCAAGCAAGAGTCCAATGAACAAGCAAAAGACGCAAAAGAATCTAATTGGCAACAGGTCGTTGAACTAACCGAGCATGTGAATTTTTTTGGAGGCCCAGTTTCAGTGGCTTTTCATCCAAAAGGTTATATAGCCGCAACGGGTAGTGTCAGTATTGATCAAGTGTATTTATGGGATGTGCAAACAGGCGCAAAATTGGCCACTTTTTCGGGCCACAAAAGAACCTTATCACTGGCCATTAGCCCAAATGGAAAAGATCTTTATGTGGGTTCTGAGAATGGCGTATTACAATGGGATATTTCATCATTTGGTGATTTTGATGGTAATCGACTAGCCTATTTATCGAAGTTCTTAGACAACGGAAGAGACAAACTCAGTTATGCAGAAAAACAAGATTTATTAATGAAAAATACGCCTTCGCCCTTGTTAGACGAACTTAAAAAGCGGCTGTGAATGTTTGTAAAATTTAATTAGAAATAAATCCTAATTTTGTGCAAAAAGATACCGAAGATTGCTATTGATTAACAGTTGATTATCAATAATTACAACGCCTTTTCATATAGCCTAAATTTATCTTGAATATCGAAAAATAAATGCCGCTGTAGGCATGACTTTTCGCTATAATTCGCCCCTCAATTTCCCGTCCTACATCAAGGCATTTTAGATGACTACAGTCCTGCTAATCTTAGTCGCGCTCGGTTTTATTTCGATCGTGGTTGAGGATATCGTGCATATCGATAAAGCTAAAACCACTTTGTTCTTTGGTTCATTGGTTTGGGTGCTGTATTTCATTTTGCCCATTGGCGATCATGATAGTAATGGACGCATGGATGTTCTGAATGAAAACCTACTAGATGTGGCAACTCTGTGGTTGTTTTTGATGGCTGCTATGACTTTTGTGGCTTACTTATCCGCTAAGGGCATCATTGAAGGTATGGTTGGTCGTATGTTGCCAGAGCGCATCAGTGAGAAAAAGCTAATGTTTCTAACCGGACTCTTTGGCTTTTTGTTTTCTTCTATCGCCGATAACATTACATCAACATTAGTCTGTATTTCATTTTTGCTCAGTTTAAATCTAGACACAAAAAAGCTACTGCGCTATTTGGTCTTGATCATCTTTTCAGTCAACGCCGGTGGTGCTGCATTAATTACAGGTGATGTAACTACCCTAATGATATTCTTGGCCGGTAAAGTCAGTATCACCAATTTATTGCTCATCAGTATTCCAGCGTTCTTAGCGGTTATGGTTTTGGCCAGTATGTTGTCAATTGGCATGAAAGAACAACTGGTGTTTGAACAGAACAATGTGTCTATCAATCGCGGCGATAAAATTGTCGCGGGTTTATTCTTATTAACTATTTTAGGAACTTTGGCTGCAAATGTGGCGTTTGGTATTCCCCCTGTACTTTGTTTTCTGTTTGGACTCTCTTTAATGTTTATGGTGGTGCAGTTTTTAAACCGAGATGAGCAAGTCCTCGAATATATTCGCCATATCGAATTTGACACTTTATTGTTCTTTCTTGGGGTTTTATTGCTAGTAGGAATGCTTAAAGAACTAAGAGTGTTGTCATATTTTCCTCAATTGTACGATGTGATCCCAGTACAAGCTGCAAATTACCTCGTAGGCCTAGTATCCGCGTTATTAGATAATGTTCCCTTAACAGCTGCAATTTTAAAATCAGGCATCGATATGAATTTAGCTGAGTGGTTAACCTTAACTTATTCAGTAGGCGTTGGTGGTTCTCTTTTAGTCATTGGCTCAGCAGCTGGAGTTGTCGCTATGAGTAAAGTAGAAGAATTGAATTTTGTGCGCTATTTGCGCTTTATAATCCCATTATTAATTGCATATTCATTGGGGTTTATCGCTGTGACTGGGGTTGGGTATTTACTTACTCATTAAGTAAATATAAAGGGCCACAAATATATTTAATTGCGAGTCTTAATATTTGAGGCCACTTTTAGGTAAAACTAATAAGATAAAAGTACTAAATGGAATTACCTAGCATTTTACGTTTACGCACAACAAAGGCTAATAACCCTAATGCTAGCAAAAGCACGTTTGAAGGTGCAGAAACATTTTGTTGTGACGTACCAGGTCCACCAGAAGGCGGTGTGTCAGTCAAAAACTCACTCACATGGCTCATACGGTCAATACTAATATTTCTTATCGAAAAATCTACCCCAGCTACCGAAAAGTCTACAACGGCAAATGCTAAATCGCCGATATTTTCAAAAAGGTAATGTGAGTCAATGGAAGTTCCACCGTTACCTAATTTAACTAAAAAATAATCCACTGGACTACTTAAGCTTAAGTAATAAACATCGTCAATTCCAGCATCATCTACAAGCGTCCAATTACTTCCTGAAGATGAATAGCTATTGTCTATAGTCACATCTGCACCAAGAACAGACTCCACCCAGCTTTCTTCCGTTGCACTACCGCTGTTTGGTACATTGAAGCTAGTAATAAAATTATCGATTCCGCCCACATCTGATATAAAGTTTGCATTTGCTGTTGAAGCCATAAATACAAAAATCATTGCCAATATTGGGCGCACTACTGTTTTCATTTTTTGATCTCTCCTTGAATCTATGTGACGGTTAAACTTAAAGCAAAAATTAGACCTAAGTTTATATTTACATTAGAATCAGAGGGTTACCATGTTTTGTATAGACGGGTTCTCAGGCAATGTAAAATTATTCGACGCTTTTTCGGTGAAAACCTTTTAAATCTCCCGACTATCTTTAATACAATTATCTTCTAGATTCATGTCTACACAGATGAATTGATTCCCACTGCAACTTTCCAATATTCCTTGGCGTAATCCTCAGCAATAGCAAAATAAACCCAAAAAGCCTTAGGGCTTTGTGAGGACGTAATGTCAACGCCCATCGAATCAGAATTACTTGAAGAATTGCTTGCAAGGTGTGCCCTGCAAGATCAAGCAGCATTCGCACGCCTATATCAAAAAGTTGCTGGTAAGTTAAATGGCATTGCCTATCGCATTCTTAACAGCGTAGATACAGCTAACGAAGTTTTGCAAGAAGCTTTTATTCAGATCTGGAATAACGCAGGGGAATACCGAGCAGATAAAGCTGAGCCTATGACATGGATGGCATCTATTGTGCGGTATCGAGCTTATGACAGAATAAAATTTGAAAAGCGCCGCATTGAAGGTGCTCAGTACAAGGCAGATCTGGAAAGTTTTGATTCCATCGAAAGTACCCACAAAACGGGCATTCAAATGTGTGAACTCAGTCAGGAACTATCCAACTGTTTATCGATACTAGATGATAACCAACATAAATCAATTTTAATGGCTTATTACCTTGGCTTTAGTCGAGAAGAATTGGCGATGCATTTTGAACGCCCAGTAAATACTATCAAGTCTTGGTTAAGACGTGGTGCAGAGAGGTTAAAACAATGTCTGGGACAATGAAAAACACCTTGGCTCGTTATCAACAACCCGAAGTTGCGGAACATTTAGCGTCTCAATACGTACTAGGTCAGTTAAGTATTTTAGTGACAAAGCGCCTCGAACGATTAAGGCTTGAGTATGACTATAAACTTATCGATGAGCGCATTAGTTATTGGGAACAAAAGCTTTCCCCCTTAAATGAAAAGACACCTGAATTAGCGCCGTCACCGCAAACGTGGAAGAACATTCAAAAGCAACTTAAGTTTAACGCTGCTCCACAAAAACAGGTTTCTTGGGTGTCCTCAATTTTAAACCCTAAATGGTTTGGCGCCATAAGTTTTGCCTGTTGTTTGATGTTTGCTGTGTTGCTGATCAATGGGTCCTTTGAAGAAGATCCCTTAAGTTATGTAGCGGTAATGGAAACTTCCGACAATCAACCTCAGATGGTGGCAGCAACCTACGGAAATTCAAAAAATTTAGTGCTGGATATTATTGAATTACCAGAAATTGCTGAAACTGAAAGTTTTGAGCTCTGGGTAACGTCCAAAACCGATAATCAAATTCGTAGCTTGGGCCAGGTGCCGAAAGATATGACTAGCTTTCAACGTCAACTTTCAGAGGCTGAATGGCGTTTAATTAAGGATTCCTCCTATTTAATTTTATCCATTGAAGAAGAGGGTGGTTCTCCCATTGGTGAACCCAGTGAATTAGTTGTTTCCCGTGGCTTGTGTATAAGGTTGTCAGCATGGGACGCCCAAAGCTAACTCTAAAACCTATAATAAAAAGGCTTAAATAAAGGTGATAACACGTAAAAACACAAAGGTGATGCAAGCTGTTGCATGTGGATTGGCTCTTAGCAGTAATGCGAATGCAAATACCTTCTTTGAGCAGTTGGAAATAGAACCTTCAGGGCGTTACCGATATCAACAAGTACAGGATCAAAACAGAGGTGATGCCAGTGCGAGTACATTAGCTCTACGAATTACCGCCGCTTGGGACAATAATCACCAATGGTCGGGGTTAGCCCAATATGATCACGTGCATGGGTTTAATCGAGGAAACTTCAATTCTGTCACCGAAAATATTGCTACTAGTCCCATTTCAGATGTGCCAAGCAGTGAATTAAATCAGTTTTGGATGCAATATTCATCTGAGACTAATTGGTTGGTAAAAGTAGGACGGCAACATTTAAATTTTGACAATGAACGCCATATTAGCAGTGTTGAATTTTGGCAAAATGATCAGACCTTCGATGCCGTGTTACTGCACTATGCTGATGGTATTAAGTGGGATTTTAATTATGCATATTTGACTAAGGTGCACAGAATATTTTCTGATGATGCTGGTGTTATTTTGCCTGAATCTGATCCTAGATTTGAAACCAACCCAATCAGACCTTTCTCAGAACTAGGAAATCACGATCACAATAGTCATATGTTTAATTTGTCGTATGCTGTAAATCCATATGTATCTTTAACAGGCTACGCATATCTGCTCAACAATAGTTCCGCCCGACAGTTTTCTAGCGATACTTTTGGAATGCGTATTGAAGGTCAGATTAAACCTGAAGCTATTAAATATGGTTACAGTGCCGAAATTGCCCACCAACAAACAAGTAGTAGTAGCCCTTGGGACTATAATGGATTTTATTTTTCAGCAGAAGTAAGCGCACAATATAAGAGTCATGAAATCAGTATTACCCATGAAAGACTTAGCCAAGATAACGGCTTAGCCTTCGTTACTTCATTAGGTAATAATCATTTGTTTTTAGGATGGGCCGATGTGTTTCAAAGTTATGCGAATGCTCAAGGGTTAACTGATACATTTGTCACTTATCGAGGGAGAAGTGGAAAACTGCGCTGGCGGGCTTTATTGCACCAATTTAATAGTGCATCGTCTGGCAGGACTATAGGGTATGAAGTCGATCTTGAGGTGGCATATCGCTACACGCGAGATTGGGAGTTTACTTTTATTGCTGCCATGTTTTTTACTGATAACGGAATTGATGCAATACCAAGTTCTCAAGAAGATTTAACCAGTTTGATTGTATCGGCGTCATATAAATTTTAAATTTCTACTTCCAATCGTCGGCGTTTCCATCGTGACTGATAGTGATGCCGGATTGCTCATCGAAAAAATCGTATAACTCATCGGGCATTGGATTTTGTTTAACATCTAAGAAGGTTAATTTATCTAAAGCCGTAATATCCAAATCTTCAAGTTGATTATCCCAAAGATAAGCTTCTTCTAATGAAACGAGATCTGACATTTCTAACGATTGCAATCGGTTCTCTGTCATTCTTAATTTTTTTAAGCCTATAAGACCTGAAACATTCAAATGAGTAAGGTTGTTTTTAAATAAATATAAGGTTTCTAGATGGTTTAAACCTTGTATGTGCAACGACTTTAGGCGGTTGTTGGCTAAATTTAAATATGTTAACGCTTTTAAAGCACTAAGATCCGCCTGAGATATTTGATTTGAATAGAGCGAAAGATGTTCAAGCTTTGTAAGGCTTTCAATACCCTTTAGTGACTCAATGTCTTTTCCATGGCATTTAAGTTTTTCTAACCTTTCAATGGGCACAAGGTTTTGTTCTGCATGCTCGTTAATACATGCTAATAAAGCTTGGTCCTGAATGGCAATATTGCCTTTAACATATGAATGATAAGTTAAGAAAAAAAATAACGCCGCTTTCGCTAGGGTATTTATTGATTCTTTGGGCATATGACTAACTCCGTGGTTATCCTTTGCCATCCATTGGCTTGGTAGGATAAAGTAGGTAAAAAGCCGTCCTTGGCACAACAAATCATTATGCTTTTTTACGTCTGAGGAAGAAGCCCATTGTTACCAATGCAATCAAAGCTAAACTTGAGGGCGCATTTACTGGATTAAGTTGGGTGAAGTTAGCAAAAGCGAGGTTGCCGAAATTGCCCGTCCTAGACAGGGTTAATGGCGTTGCAGTAGTGCTCCAAGTACCATCGTGGGGAGCAAAACTCCTTGCTCTATGAGTGGTAAATTCGTCCGCAGTAAACTCAAATGGCACCATCACAAATATGGTATTAAAATTATTCGAAACATTGGTTAAACCAGTAACAGTGTTGTCTGTTAAAAAGTTGGCCATTATAGTTGCCGCTTCTAACGCCATGCTCTCATTACCAACGAAAGCCATAGGTTGGGTTACTCTGTCATTAAACCTTCCAAAATTAGTGAAAGAAACATCAAAAAGGTCATCACCAATTTGTAAATTCTCAATCCCTAGAGCTCTATCGCTCGTGCCCACAAGAATAGGGGTTGCATAAGATATAGTTGACACCGCCAAGAGCACTATGGCGACAGACGACAAAAAGATTGTTTTAATATTTGACTGAAACATAACTAATTCCTTTTTTGGATTAAAGCGTGTAAATATTGATAAAAATGAGTTTATGTGGGGGGATACGCCGCAAAGTTTTAGAAAGTTGCACTACGTCAATTTTTGTCGTTAAAAAACTTGGTAAACATTTGTAACAGTTTTTCCAAAAGTAAGACTTCATGCATAATCTTCGCGATGGTATTGTCATTTTGTTACATCATAAGAAAGACTCACACAGGAAAAACAATGAGATTAACCCTAGTAGCTTTAGCGACATGTGCAGCTTTGTTTGGTTGCCAACCCGCCTCTAATACTTCAGAAGCTGAAAGTACGACTTCTGTTACCCAACAAGCCCCATCAGCAAGTGAAATTGCTGAAGAAACCAAACGCTTAAATGCTTGGTTTGAAGAAAAGTATGAGGAAGGGGTGCTTAATAGTCCTATTCAATTAACCTTTTTAGGCAGAACGGAAAGACAAGACGAAATAGATGATTTTAGTGAACAAGGTTCACTCAGAAATATTGAGCGTAGCCGCAAAAATTTAGCAGAGTTAAAAGAAAAGTTTGATTACGACAAATTAACTGCGGACGCAAAGTTGTCATATGACATTTGGGTGTATTTAGCCGAAAGTGCAGAGAAATCATATGAGTTTAGAAACAACGCTTATGTGTTTGATCAAATGCAGGCCATACATAGTTTCTTCCCCCAACTGTTAATTGCATTTCATCGCGTCAGTGAACCTCAGGATATGCAGAACTATATTGCCCGTATTTCTGCAAGTGCAGTGGCAATTGACCAGTTGATTAAAGGCTCTAAAGATGTTGCTAAATTGGGTGTTAGACCGCCATATTTTGCCTTTGAGTCTGTGATTGATGAATCACAAAAAATCATTTCCGGACAACCTTTTACAGATGAAGGGGAGAGTTCGTTATGGTCAGATGCGAAATCTAAGATTGAGAGTTTAGTTGCCGCTGAAAAGCTAACCGATGAAGAAGCTGAGCAGATGCTACAGCAAGTAAAAGATGCTTTAGTAAACGAATTGCAACCGGCCTATGAGCGATTAATCGCTTGGCAGCAAGAGGACATGGTAAATGCCACAGAATTAGCGCAAGGTGCGAGCGCGCTGCCAAACGGTGATGCATATTACAATATGATGCTCGAGCAAAATACCACTACTACTTTAACGGCTGATGAAATTCATGACATTGGTTTAGCTGAAGTGAAACGCCTCCGTAGTGAGATGGAAAAAGTTAAACAAGAGTTTGGCTTTGAAGGAACGTTACAAGAGTTTTTTGTATTTCTTAGAGAAACCAAAGACGACGAAAGACTTTACTATCCAAATACTGATGCAGGGCGTCAAGGTTATATTGACGACGCAACTGCGGCAATTGATAAAATCAAAGCCGTGTTGCCAGAATACTTTGGTATTTTGCCTAAAGCTGACATGGTAGTTAAGCGCGTTGAGCCTTTTAGAGAGCAAGATGGTGCTGCACAGCATTATTTCCCATCAACCCCAGACGGTAGTCGACCAGGCGTGTATTATGCTCATTTATCTGATATGACCGCTATGCCAAAACGCGAACTTGAGGTTATTGCTTACCATGAAGGTTTACCTGGGCATCATATGCAAATCGCCATTGCCCAAGAGTTAGGCGATGTACCCACATTTAGAACCCAAGCTGGTTTTAATGCTTATGCTGAGGGTTGGGGACTTTACAGTGAATGGTTAGCTAAAGAGATGCCTGGCACTTATCAAGATCCCCTTTCTGAGTTTGGCCGATTAGGATCAGAAATTTGGCGTGCAATTCGTCTAGTACTAGATACAGGTTTGCATTCAAAGGGCTGGACTGAAGATCAGGCGGTTGAATACTTTATGGCGAACTCAGCGATAACCGAAGAACAAGCCAGATCAGAAGTACGCCGTTACTTGGTGCTTGTAGGCCAAGCGACTGGATATAAAGTCGGTATGCTGAAAATTCAAGAGTTAAGACGTTTAGCTGAAAGCGAATTGAAGGATAAATTTGATATTCGAGAATTCCACGATGTGATTCTAGGCGGTGGTGCAATGCCTTTATCTCTTTTAGAACGCCGTGTGGTTGATTATATTGACGCTAAAAAATAATCTGTTTCTGAGCTGCCAAGTAGTATTTTACTACTTGGCTTTTTAGTTTGAGGGACTAACTTAGAACAGTAAAATTCAAAGATGAAGTAACCTCCCTAAAGAAGACTTAACATTAAACCATACAGTTACACTGCAGACCGCGATTAACTTTCTCTTATAGCCAAAACAGCAAAATAGTACAAACAACCAAAAGACAGATGGAAACTATAATAATACGACCTAACGTATTATTTGCTTTTTCTAATAACCGAACACCATTAGTATTTTTTCTTGCATCAGAAGTATCCTCACCTGAGACCTCTAAAATGACAGCTGTGACATTGTCATGGCGCTTTTTTTCGGACAGTTTTGTTTCAACCAACATTTCTAACTGATGCTGTGAATTAACTTTTTCGATGAATTCACCTAGTTCTTTGGCATTGAAAAATTCCCAAAAACCATCAGAACAAACCACAAATCGGCAACTGACGCTTTCATATTGTTGGATGTCAAATTTAGGATATATTGGACCACCAATACTGCTATAAAGCTTGTTTTGATCAGGATGCGATGCTAATTCATCTTCGGTGATTTTTCCCTGAGATTGCGCCAATTGAGCAATAGAATGGTCAAGCGTACGTTTTAATACTTTGCCATTTGCAATTTGTATGACTCTGGAGTCACCGACATGGGCGCTGCACCAGTAATGTTGATGCAGTAATAATGCGCATAAGGTACTTTGAGCAAAGGCGTTTTCATTGCGCTGAATATTCAGTACAGTGTTATGAGCGTCTTCAATTAAGTGCTTAAGAAATTTATTAGGGTCCTGTATAGGAATACAAGCAGACCAAGTTTTGCGAGCAGATTCAATAATGGTTTGGGCTGCAAGTGCTCCTCCTAAATGACCACCCATTCCATCCGCGACAATGACAAGGTGAGTTTTACTTTGAGGATCTTCTAATACACAAAAGCTATCTTGATTTTCTTGTCGGTGACCAATATGAGAGATAGCAAAAGATTGGATTATCGCCACCTATTTGGTTTCCTTTTTGAAAAAATCGAAAGCTGAATTCTTACACTGAGCTTTCAGATTAATACATTAGGCTTTTAAGAAGCAAACTATCTTAGAAAATTATCCGTATACACATAAATTCTAGCTTCCCGACTCAGTCACTCATCGGACTTCAAACCTCGACCAAAGTATTCATTCAAGGTCGAAAATCAGGTATAGTCGGGGTATATTTTTGGTCACATAAAAAGCCTATGACAAATCAATTAGCCAAGGAAAAAATTAGAACCATAGTAAATGCGATAAAAAGTGAAGAAAAGCGTTTGCGTGCTAAGTATCCTGTATTATCACATCAGAATACTTTGGGGTTAATTATCCTACTTACTTCGTTCGCGACACTGATTGGTCTCGCTAGCCTTTATTACTATGCCATAATTCCAGCATGGGTATGTATAATACTTGCTGCCATGGTAACCTCAATTTCCCATGAAATTGAACATGACTTAATTCATAAACAATATTTCAGTAACCAACCTCTGGTTCATAATTTTATGATGCTTTTGGTGTGGGTAATGCGACCAAACACCATTAACCCATGGTATCGAAGAAAAATACATTTACACCATCATAAGGTTTCGGGAACTGAACAGGATTTAGAAGAGAGACTGGTCGGTAATGGTATTAAAAATCCATTTCTACGTTTTATTGTGGTGGTGGATGGATTATTAGGTCTAGTCATAAATCGCAAAACCTTCAAACGTGAAATCAAAGGGTTCAGTTTTAAGCGAGTATTTAATGCTGGTTTCCCGCTAACAACGGCTTACTTTATTGTGTTGTACACCGTCATTCTCTATCATCTTTTAAACTTGGCCTTGCCAATGTCTGAAATGATACCTGTGTGGGGACACTCGGTGTTATCTGTGTTTGAATTTTTGATGGTAGTTTTGATCTTACCCAATGTGATTCGATCCACATCACTTAACTTGGTTACCTCATCAATGCACTATTACGGCAAAGTAACCAATCTTTATGAGCAAACCCATGTGCTTACAAGTCGGTTATTTTTTCCGTTTCACCTATTTTGCTTTAATTTTGGTAAGACTCACACTATTCATCACTTTGTGCCGAATCAACCTTTCTATTTACGCCAAGCAATTAGTCGCAAAATAAACGAAATTATGCGACAGCAGGGTGTACGGTTTAACGACTTTGAAAGCATTAAAAACGCTAATTTATATATGAAGCAAGGCTGATTCTACTGCCTTGCTACATAATCGTTGGGTTGAACGTTACCTAACAAACTATTATCGATTGCACTCACTGTTGCAGTGTTCGAAAACACTTGTCGAACAACCAAGGTAGTAGGGTGCAATACAAATTGTCGATATTCTTGTCCAAATGGATCAGTGATTTGTTTAACATTGAATAAGGTCAATTGATCACCAGCCTGAACTTGATGAGTCCTACCTAAATTAATTTGAAGCTGATTATTTGCCACTTGTAAGACACGACCCATGGTAGGCTGGCAAGTAGCAAACTCCTCTAAATCTGTAATACTCTCTTGTAATAAGTGCTTAATATTTACGCCATAGTGACTGCGCCAGAAATCCAGTGAAGCTACATCAACAGAAGTAGTAGGGCTGTAATCCCATGGCGCTGTGGAGCGGTAAGACTTTGTATACAAGGTTTCGCCTGTAGCGCCATTGATCAGGTTCAAGGTGAAATCAAACGCGCGCAAATAAAGCGCATCTTTGTAAAATTCAAAGGGAGAGGATTTTTGTTTATTTACCGAAATATCATCAATGACTAAAGTCAGCACATATTGGGTATTGGTTTTATTAGCTAATGATTTAGCATGAGTACTCACATCCGCTTTATGCCAATCGAATACATAAGGTTCTATGTGGGCTAATTGCATTCCTGGGGTCAATTGATTCATCATTGCTTGCATATTTAAGGCAATTTCTTGCCCCATTTTTTGAACTCGCCCTGTAGATGCTTGAGCTTCGTATCTTATAGGAAAGTAAGTGGTAGCAATTTTCTTGGTATAGTCTGCTGCACTGCATTGGCTTTTTTGAGCAAATATGTCAGCTCTGATTGAAACCGTGACAACACCGTCTTCGTGGATTTCATCGATTAATTCGACACTGCTGACTTCACCCATTGCTCGAACTTCTAAATGATCATTCATCAACAAGCCGTTTGTGATTTTTTGCACGCTCCTTACGTTAGCGCCAGCAAAAAGTAAGGCTTGTTTAATCGCTTCCTCAGTAGCCAGTTGCCTCGCATGTTCGACATTTCCGTCCACTACCACTGCTTGTCCTGTTGCTGAAAACCAAGCTGCATTTAACTGGGCGCAAGTTAACACTAAGCAACTTAAAATAAACATGCGAATTTTTAACAATAATTTCATAGCACAGCCTTTTATCAAATGATCTGTGGGTAGTTGGAATGTGCAAGTTGACGAACTTCTAACAACGTCAAAGGTTTTACCAACCACAACGATTAGGATAACCATATACAACTAACATGCCATAACGCGGAATAATTTGTGAGCGAAACTGGTTTGATGGCATAAGGCTTGCTAAATGCTAAATATAAGATGATAAATAAGAATAAATTGCCGCTGTAGATTTTTATGTTTAAGCAGAATTTAAGCAAGAAATATGCAGTTTCAGCTAGCATCAAGAGGCCTTTAAAAATGCGTAATATGCTTACAACAATTCCAGTTAAACTTGTACTACACGCCTGTTTTATTGTAGCTATGCTTAGTGTTGCAGGGTGTCAGTCATTGTTTACTAAACATGTAGAGTGGGAAACCGTTCAACCTGAAGAATATCCTGTACTATCTGCTGTAGGTTATGCGCCTATCAATGCGCAAATAGGTATTGATGAATCAAGCAAACGCTTAATGGCAATAAAAGCGTCAAAGTTAGATGCTTACCGCGAGTTGGCAGAGCAAGTATATGGCCAAAAAGTTGACGGCGAACAGTCTTTAGCAAATCTGGTACTAACTGATAATCAACTTCGCAGCTCAGTCGAAGGGGTAATACGCGGGGCTAGAGTGATAAAAACTTATCCAGTCGGCGAAGACACTTATGCAACTGAGCTTGAGCTAGACATGGCCGTGGTCTACGACCTGTATTTAACCACAGCAAAACCTCAGCGCATTCGTAAAGTCAATTATTACTAAAGCGTGTTTGTCTTTGTGCATAAATACTTGGAGCCATTTTCATATGATGACTCATGTAAATTAAAACCTTTAATATCTATCTATACTTTTTAAGCCACTGAATAACTTCACCTATCATGAGAGCACGACTATTAGACAAATTATGATTGTCACCCTCATAAATAATCAGTTTATGTGGATGATTTTTGTTCTTGAGAATATCGGCAAAAGAGATAGATTATTCAACGTTGACGCGCTTATCCCCAGAGCCATGAATAAGTAAAATTGGCGTACCTCCTAATTCATCAACCCAATCCACAACAGATCGCTTTGATAACTCTTGCACTTTGTTAGCCTCGTAATTAGGCACTCTCGCCATATACACTTTTTCCATTTCTGAACGCCACTCTAATGATTTTCGAGCATCAGAATTTCCCGCTATACTCACAATGGCCTTAAGATTGTGCATTTGTTTGGCGACTAAATAAGATTGCATGACACCTCGACTCCAGCCGACTAACGAAATCTGAGACATATCAGCCTCGGGTATTTCAACTAAGATTGATTGCAAAGCAAGCACATCGTTGACATCATCACCGCCAAATTCATCTTTCCCGTTGTTTGGAGTGTTATTTGCCCTCGATCCCCGATACTGGCTTCCAATAACGACTAAACCGGCGGAAGCTATCTCAGATGTAACATAAAACAAAAGACTTTTTGGCGAAATTAAATAATGGTTACAGAATGTTATTAAGATGATGTTTTTGAAACATATTCTGGTTTGCCAAAGATTTAACAGGGCGGATAAACAAAAAAAGCACCCTTTTGGGTGCTTTTTTTGTTGGTGGTATTAGTTCGTTCAGGCAGTAATGCCTTTGCCACTGGTTTCACCAGTAGTTTTTCCTGCGCGGTCGTAAGTCATGCTCTCACGAGCTCTTAGTTCTAACATAGTATTGCGAAGATGTACTAGACGCAATTGACCATGCTCGACCGAGCGGCCGTTTATTTCAGTTAAGTACTTGCATTCATCAAGCACTTTCTTGCATTCAGCGAATAAAGACTCGCATGCTGCATCTGTAATGTTACCAGCACTAGCATTGCGGTTATACAAGATCTCTACAGCTTGATCTTGAGACTCAATTCGCTCCAACAGCGCTTCTTTGTGTTTTAAAAGTTGCATCAAGGTTTCAGGCTCGCGAGAAGAAATTAAATGTAATTCCTGCTCTAGCGTGTCTTTTAATTCACTAAGTTGCTCTAGTTGTTTCGCAATTGCATTCTCTAGACTTGTTGCCATAGTATTCTCTCTTTTATGCTCTGATGCCTAAAATTTGAGCTTCTAACACTGCTATTTTCTTAGCAAGCGCTTCTGGGTTTACTCTGTAATCTCCGTCCGCAATCGCTTTTTTAAGACGATCCACCTTCTCTTGATTAACTGGAGCTTCCGAACCTTTCTTTTGAACATTCGACAATTGCTGTGCCGATTGTGTTAAAGAAACAGAATCTTGCCTAGGTGCAGACTGTGCAGATTGCGTCGCCGCTCCTTGACTGCCAGCGGCTTTTTGCCCTTGAGCTTGCTGTTGGGCAAGCTTCTGAGCGTCCAACTGGGCTTTACCAGTATTGTTTACATTGTTTATTGACATAATAAATTCACCACCAAAATGTTACCTCTAAACCTTTATCGACCACTTGCGAAAAACCTTTAGGGTTAAAACTGACATTTTTTTGTCATTATTTCAAGTGACTACTTTGTTTTCGGCTTGAACCTTAAAAAGTTTAGTAAATCCTTTAGTTTTTACCAGCTTTAGGGTGATTAACCGAAGCTTAATAGCGTCACTAGTTTCCTATTTGCGTCCAATATTACGATATTTTGACGCACTTAATGATGTCTTTGCAATCCATATACCATGTTTGCAATATCCATTTTCCATATTCGATAATGAATAAAAAATTCTCTAGATATTAATGATTACCTGACTAACACTTACCACCCTCGCATTAACTACTCTTTCAGTAGAATTATTTTCAACTCTTATAGTGTCGCCCAGGTTTCCATCTTCAACTGCTATTGCGCTGGCTTCTATGGATAGCCCTTGGGTGACAGCAGACAATGTAACGCGATCACCTTTGCAAACGAAACACAGCATATTAGAAGTGATAATAGTCCCTTCGCGCACTCGTCGTTTTAATCGAGCACCTTTTACAATCTCCAATGAATCAAATGTGGATCCTCGTAAACGCTGCTTATCTACCTCAGTCATACGGGTATTATAGGCAGAAAGCACTTCTCCTGGACTCATGGTATTGTTGGTAACGACCACTAATTGGGTTTGACTTATCGATACATTCAAAAAGGTGTACCAATTATTATCTCGACAAGATACTTTTACCGAAAAATTCGTTGTATCTGGAGAATAGTTGGGGGCTTCATATATAAATCCAGAGTGACAATCAGGAATTAACAATCTTTTATCTAGTTCGCGAACCAATATAGTGGCTTCTTCTGAAGCTGATGCTAATAAGTTTTGTTCTATATAAGCCAATGCTTCCTGCTGAATATCAGTCGCCTTTGTTTTTGCCTGACAAATAAATGCAAAATTAATCAATAAAAAAGTAAAGGCAAGGGTACGATATGTCGATAACCTCGTTATATGGTCAAGTTGCATAGAAAAATCCTCAGCGTTTTTTCTCATTAGAGTCCTGCCATTAATTTGGCAGAAAACAGTAAATCGATAGTGATTTGTCACTTGTTTTCACGGTTTTTCGATGTAACGCAACAATCATGCCGCAAAATTACAATGGGGGTCACATGTCGGGAATTTTAGATTCGGTCAATCAACGCACACAATTAGTGGGTCAAAATAGATTAGAGCTATTGCTGTTTCGTTTAAATTCGAAACAAAGATTTGGCATTAACGTTTTTAAAGTAAGAGAAGTATTGCAATGCCCACCGCTTACATCGATTCCGAAATTAAACGCTTTAGTCCGAGGTGTCGCTCATATTCGTGGGCAAACCATTTCAGTTATCGACCTTTCTATGGCAACAGGTGGGGCTCCCATTGCAGATCTAAAATCAGCTTTTATTATCATTGCTGAATACAACCGTTCAGTTCAAGGATTCCTTGTAGGCTCAGTTGAACGCATCATTAATACTAACTGGGATGCAATTTTGCCTCCTCCGCAAGGAGCCGGTCGTGCCAGTTATTTGACTGCTGTTACTGAAGTTGACAAAGAGCTAATCGAAATTTTAGACGTTGAAAAAATCTTAAACGAGATTTCACCTTTATCTACCGATGTGAGTGACTCCGTTGCCGACAACGTAGATGTTTCTAAAAGTAAAGATAAGATCATTTTCATCGCAGATGACTCTTCGGTAGCTCGCAACCAGGTTAAAAAAGCACTTACCACCCTTGGTTTAGAAATCGAAATGGCTAAAAACGGGTTAGAAGCTTTAAAACGTTTAAAAGAAATTGCAGCAGAAACGGGTGATGTGACAGACAAAGTAGGTGTTTTGGTTTCAGATATTGAAATGCCTGAAATGGATGGTTACACGCTTACCGCAGAAATAAAAAATACCCCAGAACTGAATCGCCTTCACGTGGTGTTACACACATCTTTAAGTGGTGTTTTTAATCAGGCAATGGTGCAAAAAGTGGGTGCTGACGATTTTATCGCCAAGTTTCACCCAGACGAATTGGCCCAATCTGTTCAGAAGTGGTTACAAACTGATTTGCGAGCTAAGCAATAGTGCAGAAAGAACTTTCAGAAGAATCTTATAAGCAGTTTTCAAGTTTCTTAAAGTTAAAGATTGGCATCACACTAGGTGATAACAAACAGTATCTGGTAAGAAGTCGCTTAAGCTCTATTTCCAGAGATTTTAATTATGATTCCCTAGATAAAATGATCTCGGCGATTTTGCAGGATAATAATCAAGCGTTAGTCGATCGCGCATTATTTGCCATGACAACCAATGAAACCTTTTGGTTTAGGGATTTATACCCGTTCGACATCTTAAGCAATCATCTACTTCCAGAGCTTGCTCAACAAAAGAATAAGATTCGTATTTGGAGTGCTGCTTGTTCGTATGGACAAGAGCCTTACAGCATTGCCATGATAATTTCAGAGTTCAATAATAAATATCCTACTAAACGGTTTAATCAAGTTGAAATTATCGCAACTGATGTCACCAATCCGGTTTTGGAACGGGCGGCGTTAGCTGAATATGACGAGCTTGCTGTATCAAGAGGACTCAGTAAAGAAAGGTTAAATAACTTTTTTACCCAGAATTCAGTCAAAAAATGGACACTAAATAGTGATATTAAAAAGTTAGTGCAATTTCGCAAATTGAATCTATTTGATAGCTTTTCTTCAATAGGTCAATGCGACTTGGTGTTTTGTCGAAATGTCCTGATTTACTTTGATGACAAGGATAAGGCAAAGATACTGCAAAAAATTTCCGCTCAGCTACCGGCAAATGGCAGCTTATTTTTAGGCGCGGCAGAATCAATCGCCGGTGCAGAACATCTGTTTAAAATGGTGAAACAATCGCAAGGCCTTTATTATTCTAAGCTCTAGCTTAATTGCCCCTTCTTAATTTCTACAAAAAATTACTTTTTTTCAACCATTGGCACATCAATTGCTGAGTCATCACAAATTCGAAAATTCGTTTGACGGTGACAAAATGGCAATTAGTTTGGATAAAATGGTCGGGTTCCATCATAAAGCGCTTCAAATCAGAGCGGATAAGATGGAAGTTATCGCCGGTAACTTGGCAAATGCCAACACCCCAGGCTATAAGGCTCGTGACATCAACTTCCAACAAGCTATGGCAAAGGCAAACTACGGCCAATCAGGCATGGTTACCACTCACCACAATCATATTGAAGGCGGCAAAGCATCTCAGTTTGACGTGCAATTTAGAATTCCAACTCAACCGGATACTGGAGATGGAAACACTGTAGATGTGCAAGAAGAACGTAACAATTTTTTAGAAACAGGCATGCGCTACGAAGCGGGACTAACCTTGCTAAGTGGCAAGTTTAGCGGCATGAAGAAAGCACTTAGCGGTGGAGGTCAAGGGTAATGAGCCTTTTTAATGTAATGAATATTTCAACTTCTGGCATGGCGGCAGAAAACGTCCGCTTGAACACAACTGCCAGTAATATTGCCAATGCCAATAGTGTTAGCAGTAGCTATGAGGAAACGTATAGGGCAAGGCATCCTGTTTTTGCCGCCGCTTTAGATAAAGCCAGTGCCGAGCAGTCAAAAGGTGTAGGCGTAAATGTACTGGGCGTTGTAGAAAGCAACAAACCTTTGAATGTTGAATATTCTCCTCACAATCCTATGGCAGATGAAAATGGCTATATCTATAAGCCAAATGTCAACATAGTAGAAGAAATGGCAGACATGATGTCAGCTTCCAAAGCATATGAAACCAACGTACAGGTTGCAGATACCACGAAAAGAATCTTTCGTCGTGTGTTACAGCTTGGACAATCCAGATAATCGCGTTTAGTTAGAGGATATACGAATGAATGTATTAGAACAGCGCGGACTTAATCGGGATTTATACTGGAACACAGAGCCAGAGATCCCAGTAGCAGACGGTACTGAGCAAACTTTAAAGCAAGAAGACTTTTTTGCACTTCTTACTGAACAGTTAGCAAATCAGGATCCGACAAAGCCGGTAGACAATGATCAAATGGTGGCGCAGATGACATCATTTACCACCGCAGACGGTATCTCTCAGTTGAATGAACAATTTACCTCGTTTGCCGCTTCTATGACGTCTAACCAAGCATTGCAAGCATCAAGCTTAATCGGCCAGACAGTATTGGTAAACGGCAATATTGGTCATAAAGAGTCAGCTGAAGCAGGATTGTCAGGGGTTATCATTAATGAAGACACCTCGCAAAACACTGAAATCAATATCTATGATGCTTCGGGCGCAGTAGTGCGAACCATGGATATAGGTACACAACCAGCAGGTAATATTCAATTTAACTGGGACGGCACTGACAACCACGGCAATCCATTGCCGCCTGGAGACTATGCGGTGCAAGTTCAAGGAAATGTGTTCGGTGAGCCGACCGCACTTCCAACAGCAATTAACAGACACGTTGATAGTGTGAGCCTTACTAGCTCTGGTCAAGGTGTAGTATTAAATCTAGATGGCGACGTGAGTATTAAGCTTGCAGACGTTATTCAAATCGGTAATTCATAGGAGTTAAAGCATGTCATTTAATATAGCACTCAGCGGTGTCGCAGCATCTCAAAAGGACTTAGACACTACCGCTAATAATATTGCGAACGTAAATACAGTAGGTTTTAAAGAATCTCGAGCAGAATTTGGTGACGTGTATGCGGCTTCATTGTTAGCTGCAGGTAGAACAAAAGTGGGTGACGGTGTTTTGACACAAGAAGTTTCTCAACAGTTTTCTCAAGGTTCACTTAGCTTTACTAATAACGCGTTGGATTTGGCAATTACCGGTAATGGTTTCTTTGCCACTGTCCCTGAGATTACATCAAGAGACTTTTCTTTTACGCGTGCAGGCCAATTTAAGCTAGACAGTAATAATTTTGTGGTCAATTCATCAGGCGACAATTTATTAGGTTTTCCGGTTAACCCTGATGGCACTTCTGCATCGGTTGCATTAAGTACTACCGTTCCAGTGCGAATTCCTGACTCTTCAGGTTCACCACAAATGACCACTGAAGTAGATGTAAGATTTAACTTACCAGCAGGTGATCAAATTAAAGATCCAACCGAATTTGACCCTAATGACCCTTTGACATATAACGCAGCTACATCAGTTACTGTCTATGATTCATTAGGTGACTCTCACGTAATGACCTATTACTTCTTAAAAGATAATGATCCAGCAGCGGTAAACGAGTGGTATGTGGCCACTGCAGTAGATGACCAATTGGTAGACGTTGCAAACTCGGATGGCAGTGATGCGGACCCTGCAACAGCTGTTAATACCTTAGGTTCTAACTCGGGTAATGCGGTTACGGCAGCTAAAATTCGATTCAGTGAAGGTGGTGATTTCATTGGTATTGAGTCAGCGGATGGATTAGCCCAACCAAACCAAAAATTCATTACTGAGGCCTTAGGTGGCACAATCTTATCTAACGGCTCAGATTCAACTCAACAAATTTCGATTGATTTTAACTTAGACACAACAGGTGCAACGCCAAACGAACCAACCCAGTTTGCATCAGCATTTGAGGTTACGTCTTTAGAGCAAGACGGTCTGCCAGTAGGTCGTTTAACGGGTATCGATATTTCCCCTGACGGTCTCGTACGTGCAACCTTCTCAAACGGTACATCTGAACCTATCGTTCGTGTTGCCCTTGTACGTTTTGCAAATGAGCAAGGCTTAACCCAGCAATCAGGTACTCAATGGAAAGAAAGTATCGAATCTGGTGAAGCGCTTGCAGGTGAAGCCACAACGGGTACTTTTGGTGACATCAACTCGTCAGCATTAGAACAAGCTAACGTAAACTTAACCACTGAGCTTATCGACATGATAATTGCTCAACGTAACTTTCAAGCTAACTCTAGAGCATTAGAAGTTAACAACCAGCTTAACCAAACTATCTTAAATATCAGATAGGATAATTAATTAGTGCTACTTGACGCTTAAGTAGCACTATTCATAATTTCTTCAAACCTTTCTTATTTGTGTTAATGATCTTTTGTTCTTTAATCATAGGATTCGATTTTTACGAATGCATGTTTGTGAATTGAGGGGAATACGCGCTTTTGAAAGCTTCGAAATCATGGATGATTTCGTAGAGCGCCCATGGATGGGTTTACAGCGTCTTTCAAAAGCGCGTATTCCCCTCAATTGCTAAACAAACAAAATGAGTAAAAAGCCAATCCTATGCTGCACGAAATAACGACTATCCCAAAGCTGGCATCCTTATTGCAAAACTTCCATTAAGTTAATCCATAACGTCAAACTTTGACATTAAGGCAAGCAAAATGGATAAGATGTTATACGTTGCCGCCAGTGGCGCTAAGCAAGATCTCATGGCTACAGCCGTGCGTGCCAATAACTTGGCGAACGCGCAGACCACAGGTTTCAAGGCGCAGTTAGAGCAGGCAAGAGCAATGCCGGCATACGGCCAAGGTTTGCCGACTCGCGTATTTAATATGACAGAAAGTCCGTCAAATAATTACGAGGGCGGCGCCATGATTACGACAGGTCGACCTTTAGATGTGGCAATTCAAGGTGATGGATGGCTGAGCGTACAAACTCCCCAAGGTGAAGAAGTATTTACCCGAGCAGGAAATCTTAATATTGCAGCCAATGGCGCATTGCAAGATGCCTCCGGTAATTTAGTAATGGGCGAAAATGGACCCATCTTTATGCCTATTCCAGTGGCTAATGTCACTATTGCCAATGACGGCATTATATCTGCTCGCTTACAAGGTGCCCCTGAAAACGTAGTTGAAGAAGTTGGGCGTCTTAAATTAGTTAATCCTCCTAAAGATCAAGTAAAGCGCCGAGAAGATGGGCTATTTGAGCTTAAAAGCGGAGAGATTGCCGAGCAAGATATAACGGTAGCCGTTAGTTCAGGAATGCTTGAAGGTTCCAACGTAAACGCGGTTGAAGAAATGGTCGAGATGATTTCACTACAGCGTCACTACGAAATGCAAGTGAAATTAATGCGCAAAGCTGATCAGCTTTCAACGCGCGGTAACGAATTACTTAGAATTTTCTAATAGCGAATTAAGTTCGCGGAGGTACAAGATATGCACCCAGCTCTATGGATCAGTAAAACAGGCCTTGATGCGGCTCAAACAGACGTTTCAGTGGTATCAAACAATCTAGCTAACGCTAGTACCATTGGATTTAAAAAAGACCGAGCGGTTTTTGAAGATTTACTTTATCAAAACATCAATCAGCCAGGTGGACGCTCTTCTGCAGATACTGAATTACCCTCAGGCTTGATGTTAGGTGCAGGTTCAAAAGTTGTGGCTACCCAAAAGACGCATACTCAAGGTAATTTGCTGACCACTGGAAATGCACTTGATCTTTCGATTCAAGGACGCGGCTATTTTGAAGTCTTAATGCCAGATGGCAGTTTGTCTTATACCCGAAATGGACAGTTCTCTTTAAACGACCAAGGACAGATGGTGACACCTGGGGCAGGTTACTTACTCCAACCAGTCATTACCATTCCACCTGACGCACAGCAAATTACCATTTCTCAAGATGGTCAGGTATCTGCGCAGTTAAGAGGTCAGGCGGAACCACAGGTGCTTGGACAAATCAATATTACAGACTTTGTGAATCCAGCGGGACTTCAGCCTAAAGGTCAAAACCTTTATGTGGAGACAGCGGTATCTGGTGCTCCTATTCAGGGTATTCCAGGGTTAGAAGGACTTGGTGGTTTATCACAAGGCTCGCTTGAGACCTCAAACGTTAATGTTACCGAAGAGCTTGTGAATTTGATTGAAAGTCAGCGTTTGTATGAAATGAACTCAAAAGTGATTTCATCAGTGGATCAGATGTTAGGTCAGGTCATTCAGCAGCTATAAGGCAAGATGATGTATAACACTAAAAAACACATAATCAGTTCCTTCATGCTTTTAATAGCCAGCTATTTCGTTGTTGGGTGTTCGAGTACATCTACTGAAGCGCCTATTGCGGACGACCCATTTTTTGCGCCAGCGACCCCAATTTATAAACGCGAAGAAATTGCAGAAACGGGAAGCCTGTTTACTCAAGCGGCGGCAAATAGTTTGTATTCGGACGTAAAAGCGCGCCGCGTTGGAGATATTATTACTGTGGCGTTGCGTGAAAACACCAATGCATCTAAGAGTGCTGGAACCGTTACATCAAAAGCGTCAAATGTTGATGTGCAACCGATTTTAGGGCTAGGTAATAATCCAATTCGCATAGGTAACGAAGCGATTCAATTTGGGATGAACTCCAGCAACGACTTTTCTGGAGATGCTCAAGCAAATCAAAGTAATTCATTGCAAGGCAATATTTCGGTAACCGTGGTTGAAGTAATGCCCAATCAAAACCTCGTGATTCGCGGTGAAAAATGGTTAACCTTGAATAGTGGTGATGAGTATATTCGACTCACCGGTATTATCAGACCCGCGGATATTACCCCTGACAACGAAATTCAATCGACCAAAATCGCCAATGCAAGAATTCAATACAGTGGTACGGGTAGTTTCGCGCGAGCGCAAGAAAAAGGCTGGCTGACCAAATTCTTTAGTTCTCAGTGGTGGCCGTTATGAGACGTTTAATTCAACAACTTGTGCTGCTATTAAGTGGTTGTTTACTAGTTTTGTCTCCACATTCAGCGAGCGCCGCTAGCCGTATTAAAGATTTAGCTTCAGTCCAAGGGGTGCGTTCAAATCAACTAGTGGGATATGGACTCGTCGTTGGTTTGCCAGGCACTGGGGAAACTAGTCCCTTTACCGAACAATCCTTTAGAACCATGCTAAAGAATTTTGGCATTAGTTTGGATGATAACGTAAAACCGAAAATTAAGAATGTGGCAGCAGTGGCTGTACATGCAGAATTACCAGCTTTCGCTAAACCGGGACAAACCATTGACATTACAGTGTCGTCTATTGGCGAAGCGTCAAGTTTGCAAGGCGGAACCTTATTACAAACCTTTTTAAAAGGGTTGGACGGTGAAATTTATGCCGTCGCTCAAGGTTCATTAGTAGTGTCAGGATTTGGGGCTCAAGGTAACGATGGCTCTCGAATTGTCGCCAATACGCCAACCGTAGGTACTATTGCCAACGGCGCCTTGGTAGAGCGAAGTGTTCCAAGCGGTTTTATGCAAAATGATTTTCTAACCTTAAACCTGAATACACCTGATTTTTCTACTGCGCAAGCAATGGCGGATGAAATTAACCGTCGCCTAGGTGCAGATCCGGCGAATGGTTATTCCATTGCATCGCCCATAGATGCAGCCTCGGTTAGAGTCAGTGCGCCCCGAGATGTCGCACAACGAATCGGCTTTCTCGCCACTATTGAAAATTTCCAATTTACACCTGCACAAGCACCTGCGCGCATCGTTATAAACAGTCGCACCGGCACTATAGTTGTCGGGCAAGATGTGAAGTTATTGCCTGCTGCCATTACTCATGGCGGATTAACAGTAACTATCAGTGAAAATGTAGACGTTGCTCAACCGAACCCTTTAGCTAATGGGCAAACCGTAGTAGCCCCGCGTTCAGTAGTAGATGTGGATTTGGCAGATAGTCGGATGTTCAAATTTGAACCTGGCGTATCACTGGATACCTTGGTACGCGCGGTAAATGAAATTGGCGCAGCACCAGGGGATTTAATGGCGATACTTGAAGCATTGCGTCAAGCCGGTGCTTTACATGGCGAATTAATCGTTATTTAGAGATTTTATATGGACCTAGCAAATAGCACAAAATCGCAATTAGAAATGTCCCGTACTGTTCATGATATGAGTAGTACGGATTTGTTGCGTCAAGCTGCCCAGAAGGGAGATAAAGCTGCATTAAAAGAGGCCGCTCAACAGTTTGAAGCGATTTTTGTGCAAATGCTGCTCAAGTCTATGCGTAAAGCTCAAGAGGCGTTGGCAGACGATGATAGCCCGTTTAACTCAGAACAAGTCAAATTTTATCGCGATATGCACGATCAACAATTAGCCACAGATCTTTCTTCTAAAGGAAGTTTAGGACTTGCGGAATTAATCGTGCAACAAATGAGTGTGAACGAAGAAGGTTTCATGCCAGCAAGTGCTATTCGTAATGATGCTAACTTGTCCCCTATGAATCGATTTCAAGTTCAAATGCGACAACGGGCAGAGAGCATTATGGAAAATGCGAGTGCTGCTAGTAAACAAGCTATGTTTTCATCCCCTGAAGATTTTGTGCAATCACTTTATCCTCAAGCTCAAGCGGCTGCCCAGTCATTAGGAATAGATCCTAAAGCCTTGCTAGCACAGGCCGCGGTAGAAACAGGCTGGGGTAAATTTATTATGCACCAGCCAAATGGCGAAAGTGCCAATAATCTATTTGGTATTAAAGCCGACAGTCGCTGGTCAGGCAACAAGGTGGTAGTAGATACCATTGAATTTAAAGATGCATTACCGCAAAAACAGCAAGCGGCATTTAGAAGTTATGAAGATTTCAGTGCGTCATTAAATGACTATGTCAGTTTCGTTAAAAACAATCCGCGTTATCAAGATGCTGTTAATCAAACGCATGATCCTAAAGCCTATTTTGAAGCACTTCAAAAAGCCGGATATGCCACAGATCCTGAATATGCCAACAAGGTTATGTCTGTCTATGAAGGAGACTTAATGAATGGGTTATTGCCATGATTAGAAATGCTGATTTATATACCCTGGCAACCTCGGGTTTAAATGCAAGTAGTAAATTACTGGCAACCACGAGTAACAACATTGCGAATATCAATAGCGAAGGTTATGTGCGGGAACGTACTCAGTTTACTTCGCGACTAAATGGTGGCGTAGATTTTGGTTTTACTGATCGTGTACTTGATGTATTCGCTCAAAACCAGCTAAGGCGGGACACTAGTTTGGTTGGACAATATCAGGCTTTTTACGACAGAGTTGAAGGTTTAGATAATACCCTAGCCAGCGAAGCTAACAGTATATCCAGTGCAATGACCAAATTTTTTGAGTCAATACAAACGGCGTCTGATGATCCTACTTCTATGCCGTCTAGAGACGCAATAATTGGTCAAGCCCAAGGGATGTTGAATCGTATCAACCAACTTGGCGATTATATGAAAGCTAAAGAAATAGAAGTAGAACAGCATATTGAAGCATCTGTTTCTAAAGCTAACAGTTTAATCAAGCAAATAGGCGAATTAAACGAAGCCATTCAGGTAGCCCAAGGTAACAGTGTGGTCGATACGCCTACCAAATTATTAAATCAACGAGATTTGGCAATTCTAGAATTATCTGAACTTGTGGCCATAGATGTCAGGCAAAGTTCAAACAATAATGACAATGGCTTAGTGGTGAATTTAAAATCCGGCGAGTCACTGGTATTGGCAGACGGTGCGTTCAACGTATTTACCGTTGGCGGTGAGCCCGATTACACCAATAGACAACTGCAATTGTCCACAGACTTTCAAAAGTTTAATAAAGCCGACACCAAAATAAATATAGTAGAGCAGGATTTAGGCGGTGCTTTAGGCGGTGTGTTTAAATATCGAGAACAAGTGCTAGAACCGGCAGAACGGAACCTAGGCAAATTAGCGACAGTGTTAGCTGATACGGTAAATACACAAAACCGCCAAGGTATGGATTTAGATCAGCAGCTAGGGCAAAACATCTTCAGTATCTCGGATTTTCGAGGCATAAATTATCCAGACAATAGTGATTTATCGCTAAGCATAAAGGGTCGAATTATCCCTGGTGGTTCCAGTGAGATAACCAATAATGATTATAGAATCACTGTGCTTACAGCACCTGCTGGTGCGCCAGCAACTTTCGATGTACAAGTTGCCGCAATAAAAAATGATGGTACGCCGCAATTAGATGAAAACAACAATCCTATTACTCAAACGCTGACAGTAACGGCAGCTCAAGGTCAATATAATGCCACCATCGGTGGTATAGAATTAGAATTTGCCAGTGGGGCAAGTTATGCCGTTGGCGATGAATTTTTAGTGCAACCAACACGATTAGCTGCGGCAAATTTAAACTTAGCCACTACAAGAGGTGAAGACTTAGCCTTTGCTAAACCCATAAGAATTGATGCGAACATCGACAATTTAGGCGACGCCAGTTTAATCGCGACTAAGGTCACCAATACCAATGTGGATAATACATTTGCTAATCCTAATGCGTCCGCATTTAATGGTAACGCAGGAATTCATGCTCCTGGCACTAGTCCGTCGCCAATATTTGGTGCGCCAGTGTCGGTTAGATTTACCGCTACCGATGAGTATCAAGTATTAGATTCAAACGACAATGTGATCACTACAGTGTCAGGGGTTGCCGACCTCAACAACTTGATAGAGCAAGCTAAGGCGACTGGAGTTCCTGCATGGCCTGCTGAATTCGCCGCACTTAGCGATTACCCTGGTTATGACTTTTCTTTACAAGGGATCCCGCAAACCAACGACGAATTCAGTATTTCATTTAATCAAAACGGATTTAATGACAACAGAAATGCGTTGGAATTAGCTTCATTGCAACAACAATCTTTGGTTCGACAAAGCAATTCAAGTTTAGGTAATCCGGTTAACTACAATGAGTCTTTTGCCACCATAGTGGGGCAGGTGGGAGCTGCGACTTCTAGCGCAAAAATAGATTTGGAAGCTGCCAACGTGATGAAGACTCAATCAAGTGAATGGTTTGAATCTAGTTCTGGCGTAAGTTTAGATGAAGAAGCTGCCAATCTTATACAGTTTCAACAAAGCTATGCAGCTGCGGCGAGGATCCTGAGCTCTGCACAAGAAATGTTCCAAACTATTTTACAAGTAGCCAGATAAAATCGATAGGGTAGAGACATGAGAATTACAACGAATCTAATTTACGATCAAAATTTACGGGCTATCAATAACAGTCAGGGACAACTTTCGGATATACAAACTCAACTGGCTAGCGGCAAGCGAATTTTACGACCATCCGATGATCCTGTGGGATCCGTGCAAGTTATTCGAATAACCGAAGAAATCGATAAAATTGAGCAATATAAGCGCAATATCGATTTAGCAGTAAACAACCTAGAGTTGCAAGATACGACATTGCAAAGCATGAATACTATTGTAAATCGTGCGCGAGTATTAACCGTTCAATCGGGTAATGGCATAGTATCAACGGAAGATAGAAAGGCTATTGCTGCTGAAATATCGCAAATTAGAAATCAAGTTATAGACTTGATGAATTCACAAAACGCTGCGGGTGAATATATTTTTGCAGGGTATCAATCGAGCAAGCAAGCGTTTGAATTTGATCCAGCGGATGCTAGTAATCCCATTCGTTTTGTTGGGGATGATGGAACTAATGCTATTCAACTATCTGATAGTGTGTCAATTCAAACTACTACATCAGGTAAAACCTTATTCGAAGATGTAAGAGCAAGATTGGACATAAATGTTACCGGCTCTGCTGGGTTAACATTTAACAGTTATCAGATGCAAAGTCAGGATGATTTTGATTTATTTCATACCGCCAATTTTGACGCAGGCGTGCCGGCCAATAATGCGTTTCAACTTGAAATTTTACCCGGCAACCAAGTGCAAATAACAAACTTGGGGACTGGCGCTGTAGTGGATACCAGAAGTTATCAAACCAATGAGCCTGTGGTTATTGCTGGAATGGAGTTTGACATTCAAGGTGTGCCTGGGGATACCTTGAACTTTGATCTAGCGCGTCCAGAAAAAACCAACCTTGCAGAAACACTTCATAAATTTTCAGTAGCGCTGAACAATAACACTATCACTGATGGAGAGTTTCAACGTGCCATTAGTGATGCTTTAGTGGGATTAGACAATGGGTTGAACAAAATGGCCCGTGAAAATTCTTCTGTTGGTGCCAGATTAAACATTGCTGAATCTGTGCGAGGCTCTTTATTAGATGCTGGTGTTGCAAATGAAAGAGCTAGAGGTGCAATTCAGGACGTGGATTATGCCAAAGCATCTTCGGATTTTGCAAAACAAGAAACAGCTCTTGATGCAGCGTTTGCCTCTTTTCCGCGCATTGCAAACCTCTCTTTATTCAACTATCTATAATTTTTTTCTCCTAAAAAAATGACCTCAGTCGGTTTCACTGAGGCATAATTTCTAGCTCCAGTCAGTGTTCAATATTTAAGGGCGGCAATTTTTTGCCGCTTTTTTGTATTTTTTTTTAAATTTTGTTTAAAGGGTTTTTCTCCCTTGTCGATAACCTTAAACGAGAGAGCCAGTACATACACTTTTTAGTTTTTAGGAAGTGATGTTCTACAATTTGAAAAAAATCACCGGAGTTCGTCCGGCTGCCAGCAAGCGCTGGACTGAGAGTGTAGGAGAGACTTATGTCACTTTATGTTAATACAAACGTGTCGGCATTAAATGCCCAGCGTCAGCTTTTCAATTCACAAAATTCATTAAACACGTCTTTTGAACGTTTATCTTCAGGTATGCGTATCAACCGAGCTGCAGATGATGCTGCCGGTCTACAAATTTCTGATCGTATGACGTCTCAAATTAATGGTTTAAATCAAGCAGTAAGAAACGCGAACGACGCAATTTCTCTTACGCAAACTGCTGAAGGTGCTCTAGGTGAAACTACTAATTCACTTCAACGTATCCGTCAGCTAGCGATTCAATCTCAAAACGGTATTAACACCGCAGACGATAGAAGAGCTTTGCAAGATGAAGTTACAGCGCTACTTACTGAAATCTCACGTGTTGGTACTGATACTCAGTTTAACGACACTAACATTCTAGACGGCGCTTACGGTGCTAGCTTCCTAGTGGGTTCTAACGTTAACCAAAAAATTGACGTAGACTTAACAGCTCAAGCTTTCACAGCGACTGGTCTTGCAGTTAACGCGGTTGATATTAGTACTTCTGCTGGCGCTTCAGCAGCTATGGCTTCTATCGATGCGGCATTATCTACCGTTGGAGCTACCCGTTCTGAACTAGGTGCATTAACTAACCGTTTCCAATCTACTATTCGTAACCTTTCGAATGTAACTGAAAACGTGTCAGCAGCACGTTCTAGAATTCAAGACACTGATTTCGCAGCCGAAACAGCGAACTTGACTAGAAACCAAATCATTCAGCAGGCTAGTACATCTATACTATCTCAGGCTAATCAGCGTCCACAGGCCGCTCTTCAGCTATTAGGATAAGCCTAAACTGACCCTACTGTTTGGGGAATGAAGCCAGGAGGTAGTTACCAGCTTTGACTAGCCAAACAGCAGAGAGAAAAGGCCACTCTCTTTAATTAAAACGGCAGTCGGCCAGGCATTAAGCCTGGCCTCACAAACTTTTTTTAAAAACTTTGGCATTTTTGCTAAAGGTTTTTGCGTGTCTGTTCGATAACTAAATTAACCAAGCTGATACAACAAAAACAATACAGCAATTGGTCACTATCTTTCATTATAGTTTGAAGATTTTAAAGTGGTGGAAAACCGCTAACGGTCAAGTCATGCCTAATGAAAAGTAGAAAAATTGACAGGTGCAAACCGAATGCCGAACTGCTGACTGACAGGAATGATGCCAGGAGGTAGTGAGAGGTATGAGGTCTGGAACATCATACCCGCCTGTCAGCAATGAGCTTTCGCTCTGTTACAGCATATATGCTTCGCTATCTAGTGATGATAACGAACGAATCAGTCCGTGATTCACTGATATTAAAGCAGATTATATGCCAGGAATGCTAGTTTTTTGCTCAATTTTTTATAAAAGAGCAAGTATTGGAAATCGTTAGGAGTAAATTATGTCACTTTTTGTAAATACTAATGTGAGTTCTTTAAGCGCTAGACGCTTTATGAATGAAACAACTACCAATTTAGGTACAGCGTTCGAAAGATTATCTTCAGGTTTGCGTATCAACAGCGCCAAAGATGATGCCGCCGGCCTACAAATTTCTAACCGTATGACGTCTCAAATTATGGGGCTTGATCAGGCGGTTCGCAACGCAAACGATGGAATTTCATTATCGCAAACCATTGAAGGCGCCTTGCAAGAAACCACAAACGCATTACAACGAATTCGCGTACTAGCGATTCAGAGCCAAAACGGCATTAATGCAGTTGAAGACAGATTTGCTTTGCAAAAAGAAGTATCCGCATTAAAGCTTGAAATTTCAAGAATTGCGTCGACTACACAATTTGCAGGGGTAGATGTACTAGATGGCACTTTCTCTTCTAAATTTTTAGTCGGTGCTAACGTTGGTCAAACTATCAGCGTGAATGTAAGTCGCCCAGGTGGATTTGGCTATTTAGGACTCTTTGGTGCTCTAAACTTATCCGTGTCTACGCCTTTAGCAGCAAGCGCTGCCATGACAGCGGTTGATACCGCCATTGATGTCGTTGACAATAAACGAGCTGATTTGGGGGCGATACAAAACCGTTTCCAATCCACCATCAGAAACTTATCTAATATTAGTGAAAATGTGAGTGCTGCGAGATCTCGAATAAGAGATACGGATTTTGCTGCCGAGACTTCAAACCTCACAAGACTACAAATTATTCAACAAGCCAGCACTTCGATTTTAAGTCAGGCGAATCAAAGACCTCAAGCAGCATTAAGTCTGTTGCAAGGATAGGAAATCAAGCTTTATCCGATTTCCAAGCGAAACTAGTAGTATTTTATAGGCTTGAGAGGCCCTCTCTGCGCCAAGGAAGGTGCGTATATAGAGGATTTTGCAAGAATAAAATGCCGACTAACAAGACTGAGAGTGTAGGTTTTGGTTGAGAGGCCAGTATACGTTCTACAATCCTGCCAGTCGACGAAACAGTTTGCTCCAACTCCTAACGTGAGCAATTTGGCTGAGCCGCCCCTTGGCTCAGCCCTTTTTTCATTTAAGCACAGTTCACAATAAATTTAGCAATATTTCTTAATTTGCCAAGTTTTTGTTGTTATAAATATCTAAGCATTTCCTGTGCCAAAAAACTTCATTTAAGCTAACCATTATTCTCAATACTTCATTTGATTCCATCTGTATAGGTTCCTCGTTACCCCTGAAATCACGTTTAAATAACTTTTTTGGCGGATATAAAGTTTAATAAAAACAATGATATATAAATAATTTTAAAAAATTATTATTTTTTTCTAAAGTTTCTTTAGTTAGGGCCGATACCTTTAGCTGAGGGGTGATATAAGTTTTTTTCACCAAATATGAGGTCTGAACCTTGGGCCTAGTGAACCCGAGGTAAAGTTAAACGAAAGAAAAGTAGTCAGGAATCCGTCGTATGTCGATGGCTCTCTCAATTTCTGGCTTATGGAGGTAGTAAATGTCTTTATTTGTAAACACAAATACAGCTGCGCTGAATGCGCAACGTCAATTATTTGATTCTAGTAATTCTTTAAACAAATCATACGAGCGTTTATCGTCTGGATATCGCATTAATAGTGCTGCTGATGACGCAGCAGGTTTGCAAGTATCGACAAGACTTACCTCGCAAATTAATGGATTAAACGAAGCAGTTCGCAATGCTAATGATGGCATTTCTTTGACCCAAGTTGCAGAAGGTGCTTTGGGCGAAACAACTAATGCGTTACAACGTATTCGACAATTGGCTGTACAATCGCAAAATGGTATAAATTCAGCGGCAGACCGTAATGCACTTAATAAAGAAGTATCATCTCTATTACTAGAAATTTCGCGTATTGCGACAACCACTGAATTTAATGGTCAAAATATTTTTAATGGTTCCTTTAACGCGAGCTTTTTGGTGGGGGCAAATGCGGGGCAAACAGTTGCCGTTGATCTGCGAGCTGCTGCCATCCCAACTGCCGGTTTTAGTGCCACAGGATTAGGTATAAATGGTGTTTCTATTGCTACATCTGCAGCGGCTGCAACGGCATTAACTACTATTGATAACGCACTATCTGCGGTAGGAACTATTCGAGCAGGTCTTGGTGCGTCAGAAAACCGTTTTCAATCTAGTATCCGAAATATTGCAAACGTAAGTGAGAATTTGTCAGCCGCCCGTTCGCGTATTCAAGATACTGACTTTGCAACAGAAACTGCAAATCTAACTCGAAATCAGATCCTTCAGCAGGCATCCTTATCCGTCTTGTCGCAGGCTAACCAGCGACCGCAAGTAGCATTATCGTTATTAGGTTAATAGATATTGCGTTAAACAGTTGCGTTGAACGGGCGGTTCACCATGCAGTATCGGTGCAACCGCTCCTCTTTTAAAAGGAGTGTATTATGGATTCCATAAACACAAGAATTGGTCAGTCGGTAGCGCGAGAAGCTGCTACTACTATCAATGAAAAAACCTTTACTAATGCTAACCTAATCGGGTTTCAAACCGGAGCAAGCGCTTTTTCTGGTGGTGAAAACGCTGCCGTTTTTCAACAAGTAAGATTTGTCGATAAAGCTGTAGCCGACTTACCAAGTAAAGCTCTAGAGGAAAAAAAGCTAAAGGAAAATTTAGCTAATGCCGATAAAGAGAAGAGAGAGGAAAAAGTCAATATTTCTGAGGCAATCGGAGATATTAGTGAATTTTTGCGAGCACGCGGCACTGAACTTGCATTTTCAATTGACAATGGCACATCACGTCAAGTGGTGACCGTTATGGACAAGCAAACAGGTGACGTGATACGGCAAATACCTTCCGAGGAAGTGTTAGATTTTGCCGCAAGAATTCAAGAGCTTGCCGCTAATCCTGACAATTCGTCAGGTGTTTTAGTTGATGGGCGGGCATAATATGAGGTGAAACTATGTCGATTCAATCTTTGGGTGTAGGTTCTGGGCTAGATCTAGAATCTTTGGTACAACAGTTGTTACAAGCAGAACGTTTGCCTAAACAACAAAGATTTAATCAACAAGAGCGCGCCTTAGATAGTGAGATATCTGCTATAGGGCAAGTAAAGTCTAAATTGTCTGAATTTGAAGATGCAGTTAAGGCATTACAAGATATCAATAATCTATCAGGGCGCACCCCTGATATTGAAAACCCTTCTGAAGGCAATGAACCTTTTACGGCAACGCCTTCAAATTCAGCCGTTCCAGGCAGTTACCAAATTGCAGTGTCACAACTTGCTCGTGGTAGTCGAATTGAAACTGCATCAGCTTTAGATGGCGGTTATAATAGTTCTGACGAGGTTATACTAAGCTCTGGCACTGCTGACCTTACGTTCAAAATTGGCGACAGTGGCGAAGAATTTACAATCACTGTTGCTGCCGGTACAACTTTATCCCAACTACGTGATCAAATTAATGACGACGAGAATAATTTCGGCGTTAATGTAAACGTGGTGAATACCAATACCGCGGATGGCGGCACACGATTGGTATTTACTTCAGATGTCACTGGCGTCGGGAACGACCTTCGAATTATCAACAAAGATAACAATGCTGAATTAAATAAACTGAGTACCACGGACTCAACAGAAACAGCTACTTATCTAACCCCTAAGCTTTATGCACAAAATGCAATTGCCACTATCGACGGCATTGAAGTGCAAAGTGATACCAATGCATTTGAAGATGCTTTAGAAAACATTCGATTTGATGTTCGAGAGTTATCTGACTTAGATACTAATGGCGACCCTATCGCTTCTACATTAAAAGTTGGGTTTGATGTTGAAGGGTTAAAAGAAAATATAGAAACCTTTGTCGAAAAGTATAACGAGCTCTACGATGAACTAGACAGATTAAGTAGCTATGGTCTAACTGAAGATGATAGTGACGGCCCTTTAGCGGGGGATTCTACCGTTCGTGGTATTTTATCTGGTCTTAGTAATATTCTTGGAAGCGCAGTGGCAGATTCAGAGTTAGGTGGATTATTTTCACTTGGTATTGAATTGAATATCGACGGACGTTTGGAAATCGGTTCTACAGACTTTGGATTAGGTACAGGTTCCGAGCGTTTAGAAAGAGCACTAAATGATAATTTTGACGATATCGCGGTGCTGTTTAATTCAGAAAACGGCATTGCGAGCCGTCTAAATACGTTTACCAAAGAATATACTCAATCATCTGGCATTTTGTCCGATAGAGAAAGTAGTATCAAATCTCAACAAGATCGTATTGCAGATGATATTGAGCGTTTTGAACGCAGAATGGATAGTTACGAGCAAACCTTGCGCGCTCGTTACCTGAGTCTGGATACGACTGTTGCACAATTACAAAATACAGGAAATGCGCTATTCGCTGCGTTAGGAGGATTACAAAATGTCAATTAGAGCAATTAATGCTTACCAAAAAGATAGTTTAAAGCAAAGAATTGCTTCTGCTGATCCCCATCAGTTAACCTTAATGTTAATGCAAGGGGCGCTTGATCGTTTAGCTTATGCTAAAGGAGCTCATGATCGTAATGACATTAAAGCCAGAGCAGAATTTGTTGCCAAAGCAACGGCGATTTTTATTAATCTGCGCGATACATTAGATACTAATATTGGTGGAGAATTTGCAGAAAACCTAGCCAGTTTATACGATTATATGATCGAAAAACTTATTGATATTAAAGCAGAAAATGCAATATCGACGTTAGATGAATTACTGCAACTCTTTACCCCAATCAAAGAAGCATGGCAGCAAATTTCTGAGAATGACAAACAACAAGCTTATGCTCAGCGAGCTTAGCCATGACATTTGATATTGCTCTGCTAAATCACGAGCAGGTGCCGCCAGAATTGTCGCTTGTAAACCGAGCTTTGCAAGCGAATCTGGAAAATGACATACAAGATATAGACGAAATTTCAAAACTTACCCAAGAAAGGGCAATTTTGGTCGAAAACTTGCTAACTAGCTTGCAAGAACAACCAAAAACGCCAAATTTCGACGTAAAAGCCTTTATACAAGCTGAACTGTCAATAAACCAACAGTTATTAAAATTTGTTGATGACCTTAAAAAAGGGGTACAACAAGAAATTCTAGGTTTAAGCAAAGGTAAAAAAGCGATCGGCCATTACACGGGTAAGCATGCTAAATTACATAAGACAACATCTCCATGAAAATGAGACTGTCCAAGCTGAAATAGAACAACAAAAATCCCTCTTTATTCAACAAAGATTTGCGGCCAATTTAGCCGCATTTGAACAATATCTGCCTAATATTGGTAATTTTTTAAAACACTTCGTGCCTCAAACTACAAGTGTATTTACTAATGCTAACGGTGAACTCAATGTTGTAAACTTTTCCACAGGCAAAGTGCTATATCCATTTCATGTTGATACTGAAATTCAAAATCAAACCAAACATTGGCCATTATCCTCGGTGCTTGTGGATATTGACCCTTCCTCTGAGAGGATTTTTCCCAGTGTAAAACTAGTAGGCCAAGACAACATTTTTCAACAAACTTGTGCGTATACTGAGCAGTTAGAAATGTATGCAAAAACTGCCGACACCCTAGTTGTTTTGGGCTTGGGTAAAGGGCTACATTTGCTCGACCTGTACCAAAAATTACGTCCTAAGTATTTTATTATATATGAAGAAAATCCGCATTTTATTCATACATCAGCGTTAGCCTTTGATTGGGCTGCTTTTCTAGAATTACTTGCTAAAGATGGTACGGCACTGTTTTTTCAAACTCAGTCCTCGGGACAGACGTTAACCCAAGATTTAGTTGAATTGGCGAATCATACACAAGCTAATAAAGCGGTTGTTTTTCAGCATTTGCATAATGCTACTTCTGACGAAATTCTGCGCTCATTGCGAAATCCAGAGATGAAAGATAATTCCCGTGACGCCTATTTGAGTGAGCCGGGCGTTTGGCGTTCTGCAATTAATATACAAGACTGGGAAGTACTGGAAACACCGCCTGAAAAATTGACCAACAACCTTTCGTCATTGGAATATTATTTCAATGATATTTATCAGGTTTTTAAAAACTATAAATCTCAGTATTGGATGCCAATAGTACATAAAACTTCAGGTCAAATAAGTCTGTTTAATGCAATTCACCTGTGTGCCTATACTCCTAACCCAGAACAAGACGCCGTAGCCAGTACAGAGCAATTTGCCAATTATCCGAATAAAGAGTCACTGGTGATGGGGTATGCAGGGAATAAGCTTACTCACTTTGCGTTTAACCAATTTTACACTCAAATTGGCGCTGTTATTTCCGGTCAAACAGAGCAACGAGCCGCTTTGCCCCCATCAATTGGAGTACTAATCGCCTTCGGATTGGGCAATGGCTATGTAGCGGAAGCACTTTATAATTTGCGCGAAAATGAACACTTTTTTATTAATGAGCCAAACCCAGACTTTTTTTACTGGTCATTGCTGGTGTCAGATTGGCAACAAATTTTTAAACATAAAGATCAAGGTGACGGGCACGTATATTTAAACATTGGTGAACTAGGCGCCAGTTTGATATCTGAATACAGTTATCAACTCGCATTAATAGGCAATCATCAGGTCGCGCAATCCTTTATTTTTCAGGGCTATGCAGCCCAGAATATCGACCTTAAACTCACCGAGTTGCGTAATACCTTTACCAGCTTGTTTGGTATTTCTGATAATTTTGATCATTCATTCTATGGCATTCAACATTTTTTGCATTCAGTTGAAACTTCAGTGCCATACATGACAAAAGATGTAACAGGATTAAGTAAAAAACTTCGTCAACAGCCTGTCTTTATAGTGGGCAATGGTCCATCACTGGACTACAGTATTGAACAAATCAAAGCTTGCCAAGATACAGCTATTATCATTAGTTGCGGCACTGCAATAAAATCCTTATACACTCATGGTATCTGCCCAGATTTTCATGCAGAAATTGAGCTCTATAGGGCAAATTATGACTGGATTACACAAATTGATGATGCTGACTATTTAAAGCAAATTACGCTGATTAGTGTGGATGGCATTCACCCGGATAATACTCAGTTGTTCAAAGATGTTCTTTTAGCATTAAAAAATGGCGAAGCCTCTTCCTCAGTGGTTAAATTTTTACGCCCCGAGAATGACTTTGTTTCTCTTAGCGCGGCTTATCCAACGGTATCTAATTTTGTTTTAAGCTTTTTTGCTCACGCAGGTTTTACAGATATTTATCTTTTTGGCGTCGATTTAGGTTTTAAAGACCCTAATGCCCACCACAGTAAAAACTCAGCGTACTATCAGCAGGGGAAGGATGTATATAAAGTTTCCGGCCAAGGTAAAGACTTACTGCAAGTGCCAGGTAATTTTAGTCAATCTGTATTTACTAAGTTTGAATTTAAAATGTCCAAGACCATGTTAGAACAAGTGCTTGGAGATTTTTCCCTAGATTGTTATAACACCTCCGATGGCGCAAAAGTGCAAGGCAGTTATCCTCTTCCTATTGAAGATATTTTTGTATTGGCCACACCTGAAGAAAAAGTCAAATCCTTAGAGGCATTTAGAGCCTGTTTTACGCCAATTGAAGCTTCATTTAAACAGGATTTTGAAAGCGTTTTTGCTACTGAAGATTTAGTCGCCTTATTGCAAGAACTTGCTGAAAGAACGCCAAAAAACCTGCAGGCAGTTGAGGAAATTGAAGCCTTATTAAGCGCCTATCAAACCAAATCTATATTAGAGAGCTTCAACACTATGTATTTTAATGTGTTATTTAGCTCGACGGTCAGTTGCTTCATGGCTGCTTTAATAAAGGTAAAGACCTTACCTGAAGAAAGTGCCATCGCAAACGCTAATCAGATTTTAACAGCATGGCATCAATTTTTAATTAAGGTTATCAGCCTGCTTAAACTTCCATCCCCGGTTTGGGATATTAGTGTTGCCTTTGCTGAATTAAGAGAAAAAAAATATCTACAAGCACCCAAATTGCCTTTGTTAAGTTTTGAACCTAAGCTTACCCAGTTAATAAAACAGGATTGCGGACAGATTCAACTACTAGAAAGAGATGATACTAAGGATCTTGATAAATGTGCTCTGTACTTAGATAGTCAGGCGCAGTTTACTGAGTTTAAAGTAGCCTATAAACATTGGGATAAAAGTGATTGTTTGTTCGTGACCTCAAACATTGAGATTGCCAAGGAAGTTGCAAAAGCGAGCAATACAATAAGTGTGATGCTGGTGGATTATGCTAACTGGTTAGCTTGTGAAAACTTGATTTCAGATTTTAACCAAGGTCAAATAAGTCTACCCTTAATCCAAGATCTAACACATAATCTGCAAGCTAGATTCGAGCAACGTCATGAATTTGGCGTTTTTGTGCAAAAACCTAGATTTAAACTAAATCAGTTTTTTCAGATTTCCTTATCAGACCCTCAGCACCCAGCCAATCATAAATCAGTCGTTTCCTTGCTCGAACTTCTGCAACAGCAGTCTCAAGTGTTTGCTTTTAAACATTATATCGCAATTCCAAAGCAAAAAATTCAAAGCGGCACAATTCTTGATAAGTTTGGTAGTAGAGGTATATGGCTCAATCGTCCCATCTTTGCAACAGATGTATTGGACTACGGCTATTTCGCAACTAATATTAATCAAATTGAGCAATGTTTAGAGGAGTTTGCCAAAGGTGTTTGATAACAAAAGTATTTTAATAACTGGCGGAACTGGGTCTTTTGGCAAACGTTTTATCACCCATATTTTGGCCCATTATCAACCTGCACGTCTCATCGTATTTTCCAGAGACGAGTTAAAACAGTTTGAAATGCAGCAGCAATTCGATCATCCCTGCATGCGTTATTTTTTGGGCGATGTGAGAGATCGAGAAAGATTGCTCACGGCCACCAAGGGCGTGGATTTTGTTGTGCATGCCGCAGCGCTAAAACAAGTGCCGGCCGCTGAGTACAACCCAAATGAATGCATTAAAACCAATATTAATGGCGCGCAAAACGTAATAGACGCTTGTATTGCTAATCAAATTTCCAAAGTAATCGCACTATCCACTGATAAAGCCGCTAACCCAGTAAACTTATATGGCGCAACTAAATTAGCCTCGGATAAATTGTTTGTGGCTGCAAATAACATCGCAGGGGCTAGTGGCACTAGATTTGCGGTTGTACGATATGGCAATGTTGTGGGGTCAAGAGGATCTGTTGTGCCCTTTTTTAGAGAACTCTTGGCTAAAGGTACTGAAGTTTTACCTGTCACCCATGAAGAAATGACACGTTTTTGGATCACCTTGGATGAAGGCGTTTCTTTTGTAATTAAGAACTTTGCCCGTATGCAAGGAGGGGAGATCTTTGTGCCCAAGATTCCATCCATTAATATTGTCGATCTGGTGGAAGCCATGAGTGGCCACCGAGATTTTAAATTGGTAGGTATTCGTCCGGGCGAAAAATTACATGAAGTCATGGTGCCTGAAGAGATGGCCCATCATTCGATAGAATTTAGCGATCACTTTGTCATAACGCCAGCCATTAAGTTTTTTGATAATTCGGTAGACTATTTTCAAAATAAGCTATTAGAGAGAGGAACCCAGGTTTCTGATAAATTCGAATATCATTCAGGTACCAATCCACACTTTTTAACTGTAGAAGAACTCGTTGAGTTAGATAAAAATACCTTATGATCCCTTATGGAAAGCACAAAATAGACCCGCAAGACATAGCCACAGTGGTGGATGTGTTAGAGAACCAGTTTATTACTCAAGGCAAAATGGTTCCAGCTTTCGAGGAAGCCCTGTGCCAATACACAGGCGCTGAACATTGTATTGCGGTGAATTCAGGTACATCAGGCTTACATGTGGCATGTTTAAGTTTAGGTATAGGCCAAGGGGATTTGGTATGGACTTCACCAAACTCTTTTGCAGCATCAGCCAATTGTGCTCGCTATTGTGGTGCTGATGTAGATTTTGTGGACATAGATCCCGACACTCGCAATATATCTCTGCAAAAGTTAAAGCTAAAGCTCGAACGAGCAGCAAATACCCAAACTTTACCCAAAGCCATAGTGGTAGTGCATTTTGCAGGCATGAGTAATGATATGCAGCAGCTTCATGCCTTATGTCAAAAATATGCAGTTGCTATTATCGAAGATGCAGCACATGCATTGGGAGCCACTTATCTTGATTCAAAGGTGGGTAGCTGTGCTTATTCTGATTTTTGTGTATTAAGTTTCCATCCAGTGAAAACAATTACCACAGCAGAAGGTGGCGCTGTATTAACCAATAACGCTGAATTAGCTAAGCAAGCCACGCTATTTGCCAAGCATGGCATTACCCGAAATCCTGATTGGATGCAGCCTCATTCAGAAGGGAGTTGGTTCTATCAGCAATTGGAGTTGGGATACAATTTTAGACTCAGTGATATTCATGCGGCTTTGGGCATCAGTCAATTAAAACGAATCGATAGTTTTGTTAGCGCTCGGGTTAAAGTGGCAAAAAACTATGCGAAGTTGTTGGGCGACTTACCCATTAAATTGCCTAACATGGAACAAGCTGATAGTTCGGCTTGGCATTTATACAGCATACAAGTTGCACATGAGCATAGATTACCGCTGTATAATTATTTACTAGCGAATGGAATAGGGGTAAATGTACATTATATTCCCATCCATTATCACCCTTATTATCAAGCACTTGGATTTTTTAAAGGTGATTTTCCCGTAGCCGAAAATTATTATCACGGGGCAATTAGTTTACCCATCTTTGTTGATTTAACTGACGACCAACAACAAAAGGTCTCAAGTTTGATTTCGGACTTTTTTGTCAACCAGTCTCAAACAGATGATCAAGCTTCATGAGCTATTGTATAATTCCAGCGCGCGGTGGAAGTAAGCGTATCCCTCGTAAAAATATAAAGTCATTTCTTGGCAAACCTTTAATAAGTTACTCGATTAATGCAGCGCTGAGCAGTCAATCAATTGAAAAAATTATAGTGACCACAGATGATGAAGAAATTGCTGAGGTAGCTTTGGCTAATGGTGCTGATCAGATTATTTGGCGAAATGCCCAATTAAGCGATGACTTCGCCACCACCGCGGATGTTATTCAAGATGCTATTAAGCAATGCGCGTTAACAGATGATAGTTTGGTTTGTTGTCTCTATGCTACTGCTCCCTTAGTGGATAACAAAAATATTGATCTTGCCCAAAAAATCGTTGCGTCTGACCGCCATATACATTACAGCTTTTGTGCGACTGCTTTTGAATTTCCAGTGCAAAGAGGTTTTGTAGTAGAAGCGGAAGGTCTCGAGATGCTATTCCCTGAGTTCATGCAAACAAGATCTCAAGATTTACCTGAGGTTTACCATGATGCTGGTCAGTTTTATTGGGCAAGGGCGAGAACATGGTTGAACGCCAGCCCAATTTTTAGTAACCACTCTCATCCCATCATAATTCCCAGTTATTTGGTCCAAGACATCGATACCCAAGATGATTGGCAACAAGCTGAATTTAAATATCAATATTATATTCAGCGTTAGTTACAAATATCTTTGCCCTAATCTTTGGAGTTTGGAATAAAAAACTAGCAAAGGAATAATTTTCTCGCTATTAAATTGCCAATTTTATTCAAAAATTCCACTGAATCGTTTAAAAAATGCACATTTGTGACCTATAATCCCGTTATTGACGCCATTTATAGATAAAATTGTGTGTTTTTAAACGGTTGATTTGATAGTATCCAATTAATTCTGAGTGACTAAAAAAGAAATAATATTGCCATGAGTGAGATTTTAATAGTTAGTGACAACCAAGATCGTATTGATACCTTATCTATCATATTAACGTTTTTGGGTGAAAACAGCAGCGCAACTAACTATCAAGATTGTATCAATAAAATCAGTAGTAAAGATGTTTTAAGCGCTATTTTAATTGATGGAGAAATGCCTGAATTGGCGGAAGATATTATTCAACAATTCCCTGACCGCCCATTTATCAATATAGGCTTTCAACTCAGTGGTGATAAAGAATTTAAAAATTTAATTGGTTCTTTATTTGAGCCCATTACCTACCCAAGTTTTACTGAGCTATTGCGAAAAAGTGAAGACTATTTCACTGCAAACCGTCCTATTTCAACACTAGTGTCGGGCAAAACTAAACTGTTCAGATCCTTAGTAGGGAACAGTCGTGGTATTACAGAAGTTCGTGATTTGATTGAGCAAGTAGCGCCAGTAGAAGCAAATGTACTAGTGCTTGGTGAATCAGGTACTGGTAAAGAAGTTATTGCACGAAATATTCACTATATGTCAAAACGCCGCAAAGGCCCTTTTGTTCCGGTGAACTGTGGGGCTATTCCAGGTGAATTGCTTGAAAGTGAGCTTTTTGGTCATGAAAAAGGTGCTTTCACAGGGGCGATTAGCGCCCGTAAAGGTCGTTTTGAATTGGCCGAAGGCGGCACCTTATTTCTCGATGAAATAGGGGACATGCCCTTGCAAATGCAAGTCAAATTATTGCGAGTGTTGCAAGAGCGAATATTTGAGCGCGTAGGCGGAAATAAAACCATGCAATGTGATGTTCGCATTGTGGCGGCAACTCACCGTAATCTAGAATCTATGATTGCAGAAGGCAAATTTAGGGAAGATTTATTTTATCGTTTAAATGTGTTTCCTATTGAATCGCCAGCCTTACGTGAGCGTGCGCAAGATATTCCGCTTTTATTACAAGAGTTAGCATCGCGTTTAGAAGGTGCTCGCCAAGCCAGTGTGAAATTCACTCAAAACGCCATGAAGTCTCTGATGTTGCATGATTGGCCAGGAAACGTAAGGGAATTGTCTAACTTGGTGGAGCGTTTGTCTATTTTACATCCAAGCAAAGTGATAGATACTCAACACTTGCCTCACAAATATCAATATGACGAAGAAGGCAATTCTCAAGAGCATGCTGTGCCTAACGATGCTAATGAACGTGATGCAATTAACGCTATGTTCAGATATGCAGAGAATAATCCACTGTCTTCTGATTCCGATATCAGTCAACCTATGGCAACAGACACTGAACTTCCTTCAGATGGCGTAAATTTGAAAGAGTATTTGTCTGATTTAGAAATTAGTCTAATTAAACAAGCGCTGGATAAACAGGATTGGGTTGTTGCTAGAGCTGCAGATCAACTTGGGATGCGAAGAACCACGCTAGTTGAAAAAATGCGCAAATATGATATCAACCGTCAAAAAGAACCCGACAACGGTTAATCTTAAGACGGCTATTTGACGCTTCATAAATATTTATTGTGTAACTAGCTGAAAATTAAGAATAATTATCATTGGCATAATGAATGCATTAGTCTATTCAACAAAAGAATAGGTAGTGTTTTTTATGTCGTTAAGCGTCACAAAATCTAGAGTCACCGAAAACCAAGAGACAAGAGCAAGCTTAAGTCTTGGTGAGCAAATGCCACCAAATGTAAGCCATCTAACGTCTAATCATCAGTTAAAACTGAGTAAAGATCAAAACAGACTATCTCACTTGCTTTCAGTTATGCCAGCAGGTGTTCTTGTGATTGATCATAAAGGTAAGGTTTCGTTAGCGAATAATCAGGCAAAGCTGCTATTAGAAGAGCCATTGATTGGTAAACTGTGGCGTGAAGTGATTCAACGTGCATTTGCTCCGAAAGCCGATGATGGGCATGAAGTGAGCATGCGAAACGGCAAAAGGGTTAAAATAGACATATCGCCTTTGACTGAAGAAAAAGGTCAATTAGTGGTGATTACTGACTTGACTGAAACCCGTGCGTTACAAAATAGAGTCAGTCATATGCAACGACTTTCTTCGTTAGGAAAGATGGTTGCTTCATTAGCACATCAAGTGAGAACCCCATTAAGCGCAGCGCTTTTGTATGCTGAAAACTTAAAAAGCATTTGTGACAATGATGCGTTAGCCGAGAGATTTTCCGATAAATTGCTTTCTCGTTTGCATGATTTAGAGTCCCAAGTAAATGACATGTTGTTGTTTGCCAAAAGTGGCGATAATCAAATAGCAAAACCTATGACATCAAAAGATGTTGAAACCAGTGCCTGTGCACAAGTTGAAGCACAGTTTGTGGCGGCTAATGTGAGCTTTAATCAACAAAACTTGTCTGAATCTTCATTCATTCTTGCCAATGCCAGTGCATTAGATGGCGCCTTGGGTAACCTTCTACACAATGCGCTTCATGCGGTTTCAGAAGTAGACAACCCTCAAGTCTGTTTATGCATTCAGCAAGCAACTGTGAATGCGCTGCCTCATATTGAATTTAAGGTTACCGATAATGGCAAAGGCTTAGGTAACTGTGAGGCACAAAAATTATTCGAACCCTTTTTTACCACCAAGTCGCAAGGTACTGGTCTGGGATTGGCGGTAGTAAACACAGTAGCAAAAGCCCATAAAGGTTTTGTTAATTGTGGCAACAATGAATCCGGCGGCGCTTGGTTTAGCATCTACATTCCTATGTATGATGCAAACAAAACTGAACAAACTTTAGGAGAAGCAGAACGTGAGCAAAACTAAGATTTTAATTGTAGAAGATGATCATGGTCTGAGAGAAGCTTTAGTCGACACTCTTTTGTTGGGAGGCTATCAGGTTACACCGGTAGATAGTGCTGAATCTGCCATGGTGAAGCTTTCAGAAGCAGAGTTTGATTTGGTAGTAAGTGATATTCAAATGCAAGGCATGGACGGTCTTTCGTTATTGCGTAGCGTAAAGAACAAATATCCTAAATTGCCTATGGTGCTAATGACTGCTTATGCAAACATTAATGATGCTATTCAAGCAATGCGAGATGGCGCAACTGATTATTTATCCAAGCCTTTTGCACCTCAGGTACTATTAAACCTTATCGGACGCTATGCGCCTGCGCAGCGAGTAGAATCAAAAGACCCTATCGTTGGTGACGAAAGTAGCCAAGTGTTACTTAATTTAGCCCGCAAAGTCGCAAAGTCAGACGCTACCGTTATGGTGCTCGGACCAAGTGGTAGTGGTAAAGAAGTCTTATCACGTTATATCCATGATCAATCGCCAAGAAACGAAGCGCCATTTGTTGCCATTAACTGCGCAGCTATTCCTGAAAACATGTTAGAAGCCACCTTATTTGGATATGAAAAAGGTGCTTTTACTGGAGCAATTCAAGCCTGTCCTGGTAAATTTGAACAAGCCCAAGACGGCACCATTTTACTTGATGAAATTACTGAGATGGATTTATCTCTGCAAGCAAAATTACTGCGTGTACTTCAAGAAAGAGAAGTGGAGCGACTCGGTGGACGCAAAACTATTGGATTAAATGTAAGAGTAATCGCAACAAGTAACAGAGATCTAAAAGAAGCGGTGAACCAAGGTAAATTTAGAGAAGACCTTTATTATCGCTTAAATGTATTCCCGATCACTTGGTTACCTTTGAGTCAACGCCCCGGCGATATTATGCCGCTGGCTGAACATCTCATAGCTCGCCATGCAGCCCAAGCAGGTCAATCTTTGCCAAAACTTACTGCGAGTGCGGTACACAAGTTACTTAATCACAGTTGGCCAGGCAATGTTCGCGAATTAGAAAACGTTATTCAACGAGCGTTAATATTGGCTGAAAATGGTCAAATTGATGCCAGTGATTTGTTAATTGAAATGACCCAACCAATTTCTGGTCAGACAAGAATTCAAGTTGCTAATGAAAGTCAAGTTTCTGACGATAACAAATTATTAGGTTCAGAATTAAAATTTCAGGAACATCAAATTATCTTGGATGCACTGCAGCAATGCCATGGTAAACGAAAAGATGTTGCTGAAAAGCTTGGTATTAGTCCTCGTACACTAAGATACAAGTTAGCCAAAATGCGAGAGTCTGGTATCGAGCTGCCGTGCTAGATACTTTAACCTCTCCCAAGGTTTATGTGTAAGCAGTAGACAATGGATGTCGATTCCCTACTTCCGCCCAATCTCGTTGGGCGGTTTTTTTTGCCAAACTTAACTTCACTGCAACTCATTGCATACCAAATGACAAAAATTGCCGCTTTTTGTAAAAGCATGGCATTACATTTGCACTAGTCATTTTTAGAACAACATAGATTCAAAAAAATGACAGGTGGAGCTTTCTGATGGAAATAAATGCCAGTTCTTTATATCAGGAAATGCAATCAATGGTGGCAGAGATTTCATCTCAATCAACGCCACTTCAAAGGGTAGAAACAAATCCTTCTAAAGCTGAGTTTTCAGATATGCTAAATCAAGCGTTAGATGGCGTAAATGGTCTACAACATACTTCAAGAGATTTGCAACGCAGATTTGAAATGGGTGACCCGGATTTATCACTTGTTGATGTCATGGTTGCCAAGGAAAAGTCTGGAATCGCATTTGAAGCAACAATTCAGGTCAGAAATAAGGTGCTAGAAGCTTATAAGACCATTATGAATATGCCAGTGTAGTAAGGAACTAAAAAGTGGCTGAATCAACTAGTACTGAACTTGCAATTACCGATGATGTAGGCGATAACGATTCTCAACAAGAAGCGCCGCGTAATTTGGTTTTAGATACCTTAAGCAATACTGAAACTATTCGACAAATTACCATGGTAGTCACCTTGGTTATTTGTGTGGCTATTGCGTTCTTCATTTTTCTTTGGTCAAAAGAACCCACCTACAGACCTATGGCACACATGCCGCCAGAAGAAATGATAGAAACTCTGGACTACTTAGATCAAAGTCAAATTGATTACAAAATTGATGGAAACACGATTTTAGTCAATGAGTCGCAATTTAAGGATGTTCGTTTAGGTATGGCAAGGGCAGGGATCCAGACGTCAAATGATGAAGGCAGCAACATCATCATGCAAGACATGGGATTTGGTGTCAGTCAACGATTAGAACTTGAACGACTTAAACATGCCAGAGAACAGCAAATTGCGCGAACTATCGAAGATATCAATGCAGTCGCCAAAGCCAGAGTTTTATTAGCCTTACCCAAAGAAAACGTGTTTGCAAGACATTCTAAACCAGCCACAGCCACCGTTGTTGTGACTGCAAGAAGAGGGTCGATTCTTAAGGGTGAAGAAGTCGATGCAATCGTTGATATTGTCGCTTCTGCAGTGCAAAGCATGGAACCTTCAAATGTTACAGTTACTGACAATAACGGGCGCTTACTAAATTCAGGTTCACAAGACTCTGTTAGTGCTCGAGCTCGTAAAGAATATGAATTAGAAAAGAAACGGGAAGACGAATACTTACAAAAAATTGACTCTATTTTGATTCCTGTTTTAGGCCTGGGTAACTATACTGCGCAAGTTGATGTGAGCATGGATTTTACCAAAGTTGAGCAAACTCAACGTAGCTACAACCCAGATCTGCCTGCAGTACGCAGCGAAAGTATTTCCGAAACTAACAGTGTGGGTAATGTTATTGCGGGTATTCCAGGTGCTTTGACCAACCAGCCTCCTTTAGATTCTGATATTCCTGAAGAAGCCGTCGGCAACGGTAACTCTACGCCAGTGCCAGGTAATAGCAGTAAAGACCAAACCCGTAATTATGAACTTGATACTACCATTAGCCACACTTCTCAACAAACAGGTGTAATAAGACGCCTAAGTGTGTCTGTTGCAGTTGATCACATGACAACTGTAAACGCAGAAGGTGAAGCGCAATCACAGCCTATGTCTCAACAAGAATTATTGAACATTCGTCGTTTGCTACAAGGTGGTATTGGTTTTGACGTGACCAGAGGTGATTCGCTAGAAGTAGTGAGCATTCCGTTTAATCGTTTAGACATAGGTGAAGTAGCGGAAAAACCTTTCTGGGAACAAGAGTTCTTTATGCCTATGCTGAAATTGGTAATGGGTGCATTGGTCATCATAGTACTGATTATGGCGGTTATTCGACCCATGCTTAAGAAGCTTATCTTCCCTGACGCAGAAGTGGCAGAGAGCGAAGGTGAAACCAGTCTTGAGCTTGACCTTGGGGATGAAACTATTGATATGCTAAGTGATGATTTTGATGAAAGTCAGGTTGGTTTTGCCGCTGATGGGTCATTAAGATTACCGAATCTACATAAAGATGAAGATGTATTAAAAGCAGTGCGTGCGTTGGTGGCAAATGAGCCTGAATTGTCAGCTCAAGTCGTGCGCGGTTGGTTGTTAGAAGACGAATAGGTGATACTGTGCCAGAAAGTAAAGAAATGGTAGAACAAGAAGTAGAATATGACGTTGCTAAGCTCGAAGGTATAGAAAAGGCAGCCATCCTGTTATTAAGCTTAACGGAAGATGATGCTGCTCAGATCCTACGATTCATGGAGCCAAAACAGGTTCAAGTACTTGGATCGGCAATGGCAAGTATGGATGATATGACACAGCCAAAGATAACGGCCGTGCATAAACATTTTATTGAAGAAATTCAGAACTACTCGACCATAGGCTTTAAGAGTGAAGACTTTGTTCGCCGAGCGCTTATTTCTGCATTGGGTGAAGACAAAGCTGCACACCTACTTGATCAGATTATGGCGGGCAGTGGCGCAAAAGGCCTTGAATCTCTTAAATGGATGGATTCAAAACAGGTTGCGACTATTATTCGCAATGAACACCCCCAAATTCAAACCATTGTTATGTCGTATTTAGAGCCAGAACAATCGGCTGAAATTTTGGCCCAGTTCCCAGAAAAAGTACGTTTAGATCTGTTAATGCGTGTAGCCAACTTAGAAGAAGTTCAACCTGCGGCATTACAAGAACTAAACGAAATTATGGAGAAACAATTTGCCGGCCAGGCCGGTGCTCAAGCAGCCAAAATGGGCGGTTTAAAAGCAGCTGCCAACATCATGAACTATCTAGATACCAACATCGAAAATCAATTGATGGATGCTATCAGAGAACAAGACGAAGAAATGAGTCAACAGATTCAAGACCTTATGTTTGTATTTGATAACTTGATTGATGTAGATGATAGAGGTATTCAAGCGCTTCTCAGAGAAGTACAGCAAGAATCATTAATGAAAGCGATTAAAGGTGCGGATGAAGATCTTAGAGAAAAATTCACTAAGAATATGTCTAAACGCGCCGCGGAAATGTTACTTGATGATATAGAAGCTATGGGACCAGTACGCTTAAGTGAAGTTGAAACCGCACAAAAAGAAATTCTATCAGTTGCAAGACGTTTAGCTGACGCCGGTGAAATTATGCTTGGCGGCGGTGGCGGTGAAGAGTTTGTATAATGACACAAGCCGACGACAAAACTGAATTTAGTGAGGCTAAGCTTTGGAATTTGCCATCTGTCGATGATGCTTTGGCAGAAGATGATGCAAAAACCAATGCATTAAATAAACCTTACAATAAATGGAAATATGAGCCCCCTGAAGAAGAGGAAGATGTTCGTCCGTTAACAGCAGAAGATATAGAAGCGATCCGTAAATCTGCGTATCAAGAAGGCTTTGAACAAGGCCAAGCTGAAGGCAAAGAGGCTGGAAAAACACAAGGTTACGAAGAAGGAAAACAACTCGGTTTTGAAGACGCTAAACAAGCTGGATTCGAGGAAGGAATGGCCCAAGCTGAACAAGATATTCAGGCAAAATTAGCTGAATTAACAGCAATTTTAGAGCAACTCCATCAGCCGTTTAAACAAGTTACCTCCGAATTGAAAAAAGAACTTACCTTGTTAACTGTGACCATGGCGAATGCCATTGTGGGTAAACAAATTGAACATGATGAGAGCTTGATTACCGACGCTATAGAAAAGGGCATAGCGACATTGCCGTTAAATGACTTAGTCACCAGTATTCATTTGCATCCATCACAGATTTCAACGGTACAGGCATACTTACAGGATTTCTCAAACCAGCCGCAACATAATCAAGAAATGCATTGGCAGTTGGTACCCGATGAATCCATGGCAAAAGGTGGCTGCAAAATTACCACTAAGCAAAATGCAGTAGATTTGTCGATCAAAAGACGTAGCGAACAAGTCATTTCACAAGTGCTTTTGGCCCAAGGAATCAACAATGATCCAAGAGCTGATTGATAGTTTTCGCGATTTGCGTGAACAAGTAGCAGAACCTACGCCAATTTCTTCTGGCAAACTGGTGCGGGGAGTTGGACTAACCTTGGAAGCTGTCGGTTGTCAAATTCCTATTGGCGGTCGATGTTTGGTCAGAACGACCACAGGAAAAGTCGAAGCAGAAGTAGTGGGCTTCGCAGATGATATTACGTATTTAATGCCAGCAGAATCTATTCAAGGCATAGTGCCAGGCTCTATGGTTGAACCGATTTCGATGGATACTGGATTAGCGGTTGGGGATGCATTGCTTGGTCGCGTAATAGACGCCAATGGAAAGCCATTAGATGGTCAAGGACCAATTCAATGCAGTCATAGAGTGTCTACCAGCCCGCCGCCGATAAATCCACTGCAAAGAAAACCAGTGAAAGAACCCTTGGATGTTGGCGTGCGCGCCATTAACTCAGTTCTTACTGTGGGTAAAGGACAGAGAATGGGGTTGTTTGCGGGCAGTGGCGTGGGTAAAAGTGTGCTTATGGGCATGATGACTCGTGGTACCACAGCCGACGTTGTAGTGGTTGGTTTAATTGGTGAGCGTGGGCGAGAAGTAAAAGAATTTATTGACGATATTTTATCTCCAGAGGAACGTCAAAAAGCGGTAGTGGTAGCAGCACCGGCTGATACATCACCATTGATGCGCTTAAAAGGCAGTGAAACTGCAGTGACCATAGCTGAGTATTTTAGAGACCAGGGCAAAAATGTCCTGTTGTTGATAGATTCGTTAACTCGATATGCTATGGCACAACGTGAAATTTCCTTGGCTGTTGGAGAACCTCCAGCGACTAAAGGCTACCCACCTTCAGTATTTGCCAAATTACCTGCCTTAGTGGAAAGGGCGGGGAATGGTAATCAGTATCAAGGTTCAATCACCGCTTTTTATACTGTATTGACCGAAGGCGATGACTTGCAAGATCCCATTGCTGACGCCGCTCGCGCTATTTTGGATGGTCATGTTGTATTATCAAGAGAATTAGCTGAGTCTGGCCATTATCCAGCCATTGATATCGAAGCTTCTATTTCACGTGTCATGCCCCAAGTGGTTAGCCCTGAGCATGAAGCCAGTGCACGCAACTTAAAACGTGTGTATTCAGCCTATCGACAGAATAAAGATCTGATTAACTTAGGTGCTTATGCCAAAGGAAGTGATCAATTAATCGATTTATCTATTGCTGCCGCACCTGCTATTAATGCATTTTTACAGCAGCAAACATCACAGGTAGTGCCTTTCGATAATGCCTTAGAAACACTCACCACCCTAGACTCAGGTCTACGGGGCGGTAAATAGAGGACGTAAATTATGGCGAGTATTCAGCAATTACAACTAGTGGTAGATATTGAAAAAAAGAAAGAGAACACCCTTTTACAACATTATCAAACGGCTAAGCAGTATGTTTTTGATAATCAACGAAAGTTATCAGGATTGGAAAACTATCGACTAGAATACCTAAAGCAAATTAAGCAAAAAGTGAATCAAGGTGTAGGAGCGAAAACCTTAATTCAGCACCAAAATTTTGTAGCTAAGCTGGATAAAGCCTGTCAGCAACAAATTAATATTATTAACCAAGGTGTAATGGCCGAGAATCAGCGCAAGCAACAGTGGCTTTTGCAGCAAAAGAAAACTAAAGCGGTTGAAGCGCTTATTCAAAAACGTCGAATTCAAGCTCAGATGTTAGAACAAAAGAAAGAGCAGAAACTGTTCGACGAGATTGCCTCCCAGCGGTTTCATCGCAGCCGGAGTTCTATGGGGTACTAATTTCTTTACCCTTTATTGCAACTCTAGTTCGCCATTCCCAACCAAACTCGTCATTCCAAACCACACGCCGTCATTCCAAACCACACGTCGTCATTCCAAACCACACGTCGTCATTCCAAACCACACGTCGTCATTCCAAACCACACGTCGTCATTCCAAACTTGATTTGGAATCTCCCAATCCCCATTGCAATTTAACCATTTTATGAATAATCTATTTTCAACTCCTTACCGGAATCAATTGAGATGGATCTTCACACATTCCAAATTGTAGAGAACTTTTTACAACATCCTGATAGCCCAATAGACCCTTGGCAAAAAGGTTATTTCACCGATCATAAAAAACGATTCCAAGCCGACTTAGCTTTATTATTGGCACTTAATCCTAAAGGCCCTATTTTAGAAATTGGTTCTGCACCCGGCCATATGACAGCTATATTAGCATTGCATGATTTAGATGTTACCGGGGTAGATCTCGCACCGGAGCGTATGGCACCAATAATCCAAGCGTTTGGCTTAGATGTTCATGCTTGCGACATTGAAACTGCACCCTTACCATTTCCTGATAACGCTTTTGAATGCATAGTCTTTAGTGAAGTCTTCGAGCATTTAAGGATTGATTTACCCTTTACACTCAGTCAACTTAACCGCGTATTGAAGCCGGGAGGTAAGTTGTTATTAACAACCCCAAATGTATATTCGTTACCGTCTGTGGCAAGGTTTATAACCGGTAGAAGCATCGCAGATCCCGTTCATGAATTTGCAAAACTTCGCGGCGTAGGGCACATGGGACATATCCGTGAATACTCTTCAAAGGAAGTCGTCAGTTGTTTAGAAGCCAGTGGATTTGTCGCAACTGCAACAACCTACAGGTTCCATAAAAATACTAATGGAAAGAAAAAGGCCTTGTTATCACTAGCCTATCGTGTAGTACCGTCTAAATTTCATCGCGAAATAGTGATAGTCGCAGAGAAGATTTTAGACGCGGAGAGGTTTTCACCCATTATAGAATCAACGCCTAGCCAAGCATGACTTCTCTCACTTTCTGTCATAAAAAAAGCGGCTAAAAGCCGCTTTTACCTTTACTTATAGAGCGCTTAGAATTTAAAAGACCAATTGTATTGAATACCCAAAGCAAAATAGCTTTTATCTTCCACGTCTTCTTTATCAATAAGGCTATACCAAGTATAGAGTTTAAGGCTTTTTGAAAGAATATAATCTAATCCAATGTTGAAGTTGGAATCATCTTCAAGGGTTTGATATTGGATTTTGTAGTCAATGTTTTTCACTTTGTAGCTGGCGTTTAACAACACACCGTTTTCACTTTCTCCGCCAACCGCTGGTTCTTGGGTTTGATACATAGCACCTATCTGAGCACCTGCTAGTTTAAATCGAGCGAATATGCGTGTTACATCATAATCTTCTACATCAAAATCATGGGCGATACCCGCGTATAAACTAGTTTTTTTCAATTTACGGTCACCGTAAAAAAGCGCACTGGATACTGCTGAATCACCGCCCTCTGATTTATCTGCTTGGTACAGAGTTTCAATGCGAAAGTTATTGAATGTAGGTGTAATATAAGTAACTACGTCGGTGAGTCTGTTTTCACCTTCCCATAGGACTTTTATATCACCTTCATAATGGTTAAATAGATCTAAAGCACGACCTGGCGCCCATACAGGGGTAAAATTTCGGCCAATAGTAAGTTCACCTAAGGTTTTAGATCTTAGACCAACATACTGTGGACGAGCTGATATATTATCGCTACCTGATTCGCCAGTAATATCGACTTTCCATTCCAATCGGTAAACGACTGTCAAGTCGTCATCGACTTCAACATCACCTTTAACTCCAATCCATGAGTTGTTACTTCTAATTTCAGTAAATTGATCGCCACCTTCATCTGAAAGCTGGGCATTAACATTTATCTTTGAATAAAGTTCGCCAATAGAACCCTCTTCAGAAAAAGCGGGCTTACCGATTAATAACATAATAAACGCGGCTAACAACATTCTGCCGATAATTGCAGTGGGATTGGACATAAGGATTTTCCCCTTAATTGGTGTGAATATAATGATTGTTAACGAGGATATCGACATCCATCTAGGCAACTTAAGTTTTTAGTTGAATTATACTTAAGTTTAAAAAAATAATTTTATCAAATTTAAAATCTGCCGATATAGTCATATGAACAAAATCACAACGATTTGCGTCTTTTGAGGACATTACTGATGCTAGAATCTCAAAACTATTCGGTTAGAGCCAAATTTGCCTTTCCTATCGTTTTAATTACTTTGCTTATCGCCATAATGGCAACTGTTAGCTATTTAGGAAACAGTCGACTATTAACAACCACAAATACAATTTCTGATACCTTTTTAGAAGGGATAAATTTAGCGTTAAATGCTGATAGAGATTTATATCAAGCTCATGCCGCTGCACAAAATTATTTGTTGTCTGCTTCATTGGATTTGGGTACAGAAAGTAAAAACCTAGAAACGTTTAATGAAAACGCTCAGCAAGCGCTTGACAGGATGGAAAAAGTTAAATCCCTCATGGTGGGATACCCAGAATCGTTAGCTAAAATTAGAAATTTCAACCAAGATTATAATACTTGGTTAGCCAGTTCAGAAAAAACCTTAGAGATGGCGAAGACAGGAAGTGCGTTAGAAGCCACCCAGTTTTATGAACAAACTGTTATTGGTAATTTTGATAGGTTAAGAGAACATTATGACGTTATCGGTGGTGAGTTGAAATTACATGCTGATAAGGCGACGACGAATGCTAAGGATATAGGCACTTCAGAGGCGACTCAACTGACAGTGATGATTTTAATTAGTTTAATTGTTTGTGCCGTTAGTATCATTTATGGTCCACGCCTTATTACCAATCGACTAGATCAACTATTGAAAGTAATGAAAGACATTAGCGAGGGTGAAGGCAACCTTAAAGTTCGACTAGATGAGAATGGTAAAGATGAGCTTTCTCAACTTGCTCATGCATTTAATCTTTGGATGTCAAAACTACAACAATTGGTTATTACGATCAAAAACGATGCCAGTAGTTTAAATGACTCAGTTATTGAATTGAACGGTTCTTCTGCGCAAAATAAAGTGATTGTAAATGAACAAAATGCCAACCTTGATAACATCGCTGCGGCTGTTAACGAATTGAGTTATGCAGTAAAAGAGGTCGCCCTGAGTTCAAATAACGCATTAGAGTATATTAACTCTGCCAAAGAACTCAGTATTGATTCAACAAAATCGGTGACTGCTTCGGTTTCACATATATCGTCCTTGTCTTCATCAATTGTGCATGCAAGTGACGTAATCACTAATCTAGCGGACGAGTCAAAGCATATTATTTCAGTACTAGATGTTATTAGAGATATTGCCGACCAAACTAACTTGCTCGCACTTAACGCGGCCATAGAAGCTGCACGCGCCGGAGAACAGGGCAGAGGCTTTGCGGTTGTTGCAGACGAAGTTCGCACACTTGCAAGTAGAACACAACAGTCAACAGAAGACATCAACAGTATGTTGTCTGGGTTTGGTAAGGGTGTTACCGAGGCTGTAGAAGCTATACAAAAGGGTAACTCTCAGGTTGAACAAGTGGTTAATGCATCAAATACGGTAAAATCGTCATTAGAACAAGCCAATCAATCTGTCGATAAAGCTAGTGACTTAATTTCACAAATTGCCACTGGCACTCAGCAACAAAGTGAAGCCACAGATGAAATTAACGGTAATATTGTTGCCCTACATGAGCATAGCAACAATAGTGTTGAAACGGTGAATCAAACGACTAATGCTGTGTTAAGTTTAGAACAGACGGCAAGCCGCTTGTCACAAAATGTAGAACAATTTAAAGTATAAAATATTGAGTTAATTTTAAAAGCCGTTGAAATTTTCAGCGGCTTTTTTATGTCTAATATTGTACTATGCATAAAACTTCTAATAATTTGTCTTGGTAAATTTGCTGAGTTAAATTTGAATTGCTATCATAACTCCATGAAATTGTTGACGATACTATTTTCACTTACGTTAATCTTCAACTTAACTTTTAGCCCAAGCGCGCAAAGTTTTGAAGTAGATATGACGGATTGCCACATGCAGAGCATGCACTCTGATGTTGAGGCTATGCAGTCAACCCAAGCGCAAGAAAATGACTGTTGCGACAATGGTACCTGTGGATTAGCAATGGCAAATTGTGAAGGTAATTGTAGTCACTGTCACGGCGCCACAGGTTTTATAGCCTTAGCGACCTCTATACAAGCGCATGCACCTGAACTTTCAAGCGACCATAACATCGCCACAGTTATCACGGCATATAGTTCCCCTGTCCTAGAGCTGATAATCCCCCCATCAATTAAATTTTAAAATGATGTCAAGTGCTTTGGATTTGTTTAATCCAAAGACACAAAAAGTTTAATTTTTAATGTTTGATGGAGCGTACTCATGCGCAATTATTTTGTATATTTCCTACTTGTTGCTGGGTTATACAGCCTTTCTACTGAAGAGCTTCGTGCTCAAAATGACCAACCGATTTATATTTGTCCGATGCACAATCATATTACCAGCGACACCCCCGGAGATTGTCCGATTTGCGGCATGGATTTGGTGGCGAAGAAAACATCGAACGAACATACTGACGATGAGATGTTGGAGATGCATGGTGAAGATGATCATGAATCAATGGATACTATGCAAAGCATGCCATCAATGCAGTTGGATAATCTATTTGAATCTACCGCTAGCCAATATGTTTGTCCCATGCATGAGCATATTGTCAAGGATCACCCTGGGACTTGTCCTATTTGTGGCATGGATTTAGTTCCCAAAAAATCAGCGCAAACATCTAAGGGACCGAGTGTACAGGTCTCAGGGGCTATGCAACAAAGTCTGGCAATTCAAACTGCGCTTGTGCAAAGGGGAAGCATACAACCCGTCATACTAGCCTATGGAAGCGTAGAGTATGACGAAACAAAAATCAGACATATTCATTCAAGGGTAAGTGGATGGATAGAGAAATTGGCGGTAAATAGCTTGGGTGAAGCCATTAAAAAAGGCGACTTATTGTATGAAATTTATTCACCGGAATTAATTGTTGCCCAAGATGATTTTTTATCCCTTTTGGCCAGCGGTATCAGTAATCCAGAACTGATTGAAAGAGGAAAGAAACGTTTGAGTTTATTAGGCGTAGATGATGCGTTAATTGAACGAATAGCAAACACCAAAAAGTCTATCTATCAATTGCCTTATTATGCTCGCCAATCAGGTGTGGTTGATAGACTTGATGTCCGTGAGGGAATGTATGTTCAACCTGCGCAAGAAATGATGATGATAGCGGATCGCAGTGAAGTGTGGATAGTTGCGGATGTATCTGAATCTAATGCGCCATTGATAGAACAGAATCTCAAGGTCAATCTATCGGTTCCTGCTGCTGACATTAATGATCTGTCAGCGCCTATAAGTTTTATTTACCCTGATATGGACCCTAACACTCGCACAATGAAATTACGGGTCGATGTACCAAATCAAAAGCAAACACTTAAACCAGGGATGCTGGCAAAGCTTGAAATTCAAACTCAAGCACTAAATGATGTGTTGTATATTCCGTTGCAAGCACTGATTAGAACTGGCAAATCATCAAGAGTTATTGTGCAGACAAACGACCAAGAATTTGTCCAGCGCAAAGTAGCCATTGGAGTGATTACTGATGATCTGGTCGAAATTCGGCAAGGGTTATCTATCGATGAAAGAGTGGTGACTTCAGGACAGTTCTTATTAGATTCTGAAGCCAGCTTATCTCATTTTAGCAATGGCCTATCAGAACATGATGAAAAGACTGTTATGCCGCAGTCTCACAACCACTAGGATCCTATTATGATTAAATTTTTAATAGATCGTAGTATGCGTTTTCCGGCCATAGTATTGCTAATATTCACGGTGTTAGGCATCTATGGATATTTAAGCCTGCAGCGAATTCCAGTGGATGCTATACCTGATTTAAGTGACGTACAAGTTATCGTAAAAACCAGCTATCCAGGTCAATCACCTCAGTTAGTTGAAGAGCAAATTACCTACCCATTGTCTACTGGACTATTAGCAGTACCCAAAGCTAAAACAGTAAGAGGTTTTTCGTTTTTTGGTGATTCTTATATATACATTATTTTTGAAGATGGCACCGATATATATTGGGCAAGAACCCGCGTTTTAGAATATTTGAATCAAATTAGCTCTCAATTGCCTGCGTCTGCTCAGCCAGAGCTTGGACCTGACGCCAGTGGTGTGGGTTGGATATATCAATATGCGTTAACAGATACCACGGGAAATCAACATTTGGGAGACCTGACGACCTTACAAGACTGGTTTCTAAAATTAGAATTGCAATCTGTACCAGGGGTGTCCGAAGTGGCAACCGTTGGCGGCATGAAAAAGACCTATCAAATAGTATTAGATCCACAACGGTTAACCCAATACAACTTGAGTATTCAACAAGTTATGGACGCAGTTTCAGCCAATAATGGAGAAGTTGGTGGGGGTATTATAGAGATGGCGGAAGCCGAATATATGATTCGTAGCCAAGGCTATCTCACAAGCATTGAACAAATTGAACAAATACCTTTAGGGATTATGAGTGCGCAAGCTAGCCCTTTGCTATTAAAAGATGTAGCTGTAGTAACAAATGGCCCTGAATTACGACGTGGTATTGCCGAATTAAATGGAGAAGGAGAAGTCGTTGGCGGCATAGTGGTGATGCGTCAAGGTGAAAATGCAATGACAGTCATCAATAGTGTTAAAGCCAAACTTGAACAACTTGCCAAAGGACTACCGGAAGGGGTTGAAATCCGAACTGTTTACGACCGCTCAACCTTGATTCAAAGTTCGGTGGATAATTTACAGAACAAGCTACTGCAAGAAATTATTGTGGTAATTGTAGTTTGTTTACTCTTCTTATGGCACCTACGTTCGACCCTAGTCGCCATGATCAGTCTACCTTTGGCGGTTTTGCTAGGCTTTGTGGTTATGTGGTTGCTCGATGTGCGCATTAATATTATGAGTTTAGGTGGTATCGCCATTGCTGTTGGTGCTCTAGTCGATGCCGCAATTGTAATGATAGAAAACCTGCATAAACATTTACATCATTATCAACAGACTCAAGGCAAAGTGGCAAAAGGGAAAGCACACTGGGAAATAGTCAAAAAGTCTTGTTTTGAGGTGTGTCCGGCACTTTTTATTTCGCTATTAATCATTACCTTGAGTTTTATTCCAGTGTTCGGTCTTACGTCTCAAGAGGGCAAGTTATTTGGTCCTTTAGCTATGACTAAGACGCTAGTTATGGCAGCCTCAGCGCTACTCGCAATTACCCTAGTACCAGTGCTACTTAGTTTGTTGGTAAGAGGACATATAAAAGATGAATCAGTTAATCCCATCAGTCGAGTACTTACTTGGCTTTATGCGCCCATGTTAAAACTGTCATTAAAATTACCTTGGTTGACTATTTTATTTGCAATCGCAATAGCAGGATCTGCTTATTATCCTTGGCAAAAAATGGGCAGCGAATTTATGCCTGATTTGCAAGAAGGTGATCTCATGTATATGCCAACCACCTTACCAGGCGTCTCACCAGCTAAAGCAGGGGAGCTCTTGCAACAAACTGATCGTTTAATTAAGACACAACCAGAGGTAGCCTCTGTGTTTGGTAAAGTAGGTAGGGCAAATACAGCGACAGATCCTGCACCGCTTACAATGCTAGAAACCACCATTCAATTGAAAGATATAAGCTTATGGCGCCCAGGCATTACGTTAGATGACATAATTTCGGAGCTTGATCAGCGAGTACAAGTACCTGGATTGACCAATGCTTGGGTACAGCCGATACGAACCCGAATCGACATGTTATCAACAGGTGTCAAAACCCCTGTAGGGCTTAAAATTTCAGGTACTAATTTAACCCAATTACAAGCAACAGCAGTAGCGGTTGAGCAAGCTCTGGGAGATTTACCTGAAACCCAAAGCGCCTTTGCTGAACGCGCCAGATCTGGGCGTTACATTGAAATAGTACCTAATCGACTCGCTTTAGCACAATACGGTTTGAATATCATGCAAGTACAACAGTTGGTACGTTACGCTGTAGGTGGAGATGAAATTGGCATTAGTGTACAGGGTGACAAAAGATTTGGCATTAATTTGCGTTTTCCTCAAGATTATCGTCAATCGCCTGAGCAATTACGGGACCTGCCAATGCGAGGAAATAACGGACAATGGCTCACTTTGGGACAAGTGGCGAGTATTGAGATAGCAGATGGGCCAGCCCTTATAAAAAGTGAAAACGGTCGATTAATGGCCTTGGTATTTGTGGATCTAAAGGACAATGTCGATATTGCTGCATACATTCAAAAAGCCCAATCACATTTGCAAACCGAAGTGAATTTGCCAATAGGATCAAGCGTTACTTTTACCGGGCAATATGAATATATGCAACGGGCCGAACAAAGCATGCAATATTTGGTGCCCTTGACCTTATTAATCATACTGGTCTTGTTATATCTGACCTTTAATTCGTTTGTGCAGGCGTTTTTAGTCATGGCTAGTTTGCCAATCGCGCTTTCTGGCAGTTTGTGGTTAGTTTATTTGCTCGGCTATGAAATGTCAGTGGCCGTGGCCGTGGGGATGATTGCACTGGCGGGGGTCGCCGCTGAATTTGGGGTAATCATGTTGTTATACATTAATCGGGTTCGCCAAGATACCGATTTACCTCTCGATAAAGCCATCTACCAAGGGGCTCTACAAAGAGTTAGACCAAAAGCAATGACGGTAATAACTATCATTGCGGGTTTGCTACCTATCATGTTGGGTGAAGGGAGCGGTAATGAAGTTATGCAGCGTATAGCAGCGCCCATGCTTGGGGGCATGGTGTTAAGTCCCATCATTTCTATGTTGGTAATTCCATGCGCGTTAAAAATGCTTGGTCGATTTGGTGAAGCGCCTAAAAGTAACTAGATGACCTTCAGCACGAATAATGCATAAAGATAAACAGGCTCTACTATGACTCCGCAATAAGATTTGGCATGTCGCGGATTTGAATTTGTGTTAGATTACATGCAAATAAATCTTATTGCGTGACAAATAAGTAAGTATTTTTACAGTAAAAATGAACATCTAATTTCTGTTAGTTTAATTTTTAGGGGCAATACATGAAGCATCCCCATACCCCCGATTTACGGGAAGGTACGGTTGAGGAAAAACGCAAAGAAATACTGTCATATTTTCTTGATGCCTTTTCCACTTATGAATCACTTTTTTCAGTACTTAAAGACCAACAGGCTTTTTATCAGCGACCGGAAAAACTTCGTCACCCCTTAATTTTTTATTTTGGTCATACAGCCACTTTTTATATTAATAAGTTAGTCCTAGCAAAAGCTCTAAAGCAACGAATTCAACCAAAATTTGAGTCATTGTTTGCCGTTGGCGTGGATGAGATGAGTTGGGACGATCTCAACGAAACCAACTACAACTGGCCCAAGGTAGAGGAAGTTCGCTCATATCGCCAACAAGTTAAAGAAGTAGTGACTGAGATTATTCAGAATATTGAATTTACTATGCCCATTGATTGGGACAGTCCTATGTGGCCAATCATCATGGGCATTGAGCACGAGCGAATTCACCTTGAAACGTCCTCAGTTTTGATTCGTCAACTGGATATATCTTATGTACAAGGCTCTGCTGACTGGCCTGCATGCCCAAATTCTGCTTCGAATCCAGAAAATAGACTCATCCAAGTGTCCCAAGGTGAGGTGAGTCGAAGTAAAAATTTTGATGACAACATTTATGGCTGGGATAACGAATATGGTGCCGATAATGCCGACGTTGCTAGTTTTAAAGCGTCTCAATACTTAGTTTCCAATGGCGAATTCTTAGCCTTTGTACAAGAAAATGGGTATCTAAATAGTGAATATTGGGAAGATGAAGGTTGGCAGTGGCGAGAATACACGCAAGCGACACATCCGCACTTTTGGCGAAAAACCCCAGAAGGTATCCTATATCGAACCATGTTAGAGGAAATACCATTACCTTTAAACTGGCCGGTTGATGTGAATTATCATGAAGCAAAGGCATTTTGTAATTGGAAAAGTGAAAAGACGGGTAAAAATTTACGCTTACCATCAGAACATGAGTGGTTGAGACTTCGCGACTTTGTTGGTTTGACACAAGCAAGATACAGTGAAAATGCTAATATTCATTTATCAAAATTTGCTTCCTCTATGCCGGTTGACGTTAATGCTCACGGCGACTTTTTTGATATTATTGGCAATGTTTGGCAATGGACGGAAACGCCTATTTATCCTTTAGAAGGATTTAAAGTACATCCTTTATATGATGATTTCACCACACCTACTTTTGACAATAAACATAATTTGATTAAAGGCGGGAGTTGGATCTCCACAGGAAATGAGGCCAGTAAAGATAGTCGTTACGCTTTTCGTCGGCACTTTTTCCAACACGCTGGATTCCGTTACATCGAATCAGACTTAGATATTCAAGTCTCTGATTTAGATTACGAAAGTGACACCCAAATTTCTCAGTATTGTGAATTCCACTATGGCAGTGAATACTTTGGTGTACCTAATTTCCCAAAAGCATGCGCGCAACTATGTCTTAAACAGATGGAAGATAAACCTAAACGTAAAGCGCTAGATCTTGGGTGTGCAGTGGGTCGAGCTTCGTTTGAATTGGCAAAAGCGTTTGAGCATGTGGATGGGGTTGATTTTTCAGCGCGTTTTATCAAAGTAGCAGCGGCATTTCAGGAAAGTGCTGAGATTCGATATACCCTAGTTGATGAAGGGGAATTAACCTCGTTTCATGTACAAAGGTTAAGTGCATTAGGGCTATCCAAAGCACCGAATATTGCCTTTATGCAGGGCGATGCCTGTAATCTGGCAACCAAATACGATAACTACGACCTTATTTTCATGGGCAATTTGTTGGATAGAGTTTATAGCCCGCGCAAAGTGCTTAAGATAGTCACAGAACGGCTAAATGTGGGGGGGATTTTAGTGATTACTTCGCCATTTACTTGGCTTACCGAGTATACAGAAAAAAATGAATGGTTAGGCGGTTACAAGGAATCTACAGGGGAAACCTTAACGTCAACCAATGCGTTAGAATCAGCGCTGGCGCCTCATTTTAAACGTGTTTTTGGCCCTGTGGAAATCCCCTTTGTAATTCGTGAAACCAAGCGAAAATTTCAACATAGCTTGTCTGAATGCAGTGTGTTTGAAAAAATTCGATAACTAGATAACTTTGGGGCTAGTTGATTATCTAGCCCTGAGTGGATAAGGAAATCTGAATCCTGTTTACGTTAATTTTCCAAGTCATCTAGTCTAGCTTTCAATTGTAAAACATCTGCTTCTAGCGCTGCTATTCTTTCTAGCGCCTGTTGCAAAGCATCATCTGATTGCAATGATTCAGTTTGCACCTGAAAACTAGATTCAAAGTCACTTTCTATATCGTGAGGATTAAACATCTGGCTATAACGAGACTCTCGTTTGCCTGGTTCTCTTGGCAGTTTGACTACTAGTGTCTCGCTATTAAAGTCGCTCAAAGACGTTAGGCAATCTTCTACTTCTTGTACATTGGCAAAATCTGCCAGACGATTGGTGCGGGTTCGTAATTCTCCCGGTGTTTGTGGTCCTCTTAACAACAGAACGCAAATAATGGCCCTTTGTTGTGGAGAAAATTTTAAACTGCTAAATTCTGTATTACAAAATCTGTGCTTGTACTTAACTACTCGACCAGAAGCTTGCTGGAACAATAAGTTTTTACCGTCTAGTTCGTCTAATACATTTTGCACTTCTTGTTCGCTAAGTTGCAATACAGGTTCGCGATTGCTTTTTTGGTTACAGCCCAAGGTTAAGCTGTTCAAAGATAGGGGGTATTGATCAGGGGTGGTAATTTCTTTTTCCAATAAAACCCCAATTACACGGGCTTGTAAGGCGGTTAGTTGAGTAATCATAGTCAGTATAATGCTAGCTAATTTGCTCGGATGTTAACCTTAATAATCTGAATTGGCTAGTGCTAGAATCTGGCTACAACGACCATCGTTGTTTAAACAGCACTGCCTGTCTGCGCGAAATTTCTAGCTCTAGTCCATTTTTAAGTGTTACCTCGAAACCATTGCTAATAGAGGCTTCTATGTGTTCTATATATTGGGTATTGAATATCCAACTGCGACTGGCACGAAAAAAGGACGCTTGAGGCAAGCGGCTTTCTAACGCCGTCAAATTCTTATAAATACAGGGCGTTTTTGCTTCAAGATAGACTTTGCTGTAATTGCCTATAGATTCGAAGGCGATAATTTTGTGCAGTGGCACAAAGAAACAATGTTCACCGTCTTTTAAAAACACCTGACTGTCCATGGTCAAAACGTCGCATACTTTATTGGAATAAGCCGGAAGCTTATCCAATGCGGTAATCAAGCGTTCTCGGGTTACTGGCTTTAATAAATAATCTTTCGCATCATAATCAAAAGATTTAAGGGCATAATCATCATAAGCAGTAACAAAAATCACTTGAGGTGGGTGATCAAGTTGGTCCAATAACTGAAAACCGTCGCCCCCTGGCATATTAATGTCGAGTAATAATAGATCTGGCGTGTATTGTTCAACCCTGGTTTTCGCTTCAATAATGTTACTGGCTTCTTGTATTTCATCAATGCCATCTATGCTTTCAAGTTGTTGTTTTAATTCCACTCGTGCCAGTCGACTATCGTCAACAATAAGAACTTTCATTATCCCAACTCCAAGGGTAAACAAATTTTAGTGACCACAGCGTCATCTTGTTGACTTAGGTCGATGGATGCATCTCCATCATACAATAAAGCTAAACGGCGGCGGATATTGGCAATACCAATACCGGATTTGAGTTTGTCTTGCTTTAAGATACCGGGATTAGTGACTATCACTATCAGTTTAGATGATTCACTATTTATTTGTATTCCAATTGTACCGCCAGAAACACTATGACTGAGTCCGTGTTTGATGCAATTTTCTACACAGAGCTGCAATAACATTCTAGGCACCAAACATCTGGTGCAGTTTTCGTCTATTAACTCTTCTGTATGTAATCTATCTTCAAATTGGATACTGCACAAAGCAAGGTAATCCCGCACGAATCCCATTTCTTTTTCTACTGTCACCTTAACACTTTGTTCTTGATTAAGGGCGTACCTTAGCATGTCAGATAAAACCGCCAACATCGTTCGAGAGCGCTCTGGATCTTCTAATATAAGCGCTCGAATATTATTCAAACTATTAAACAAAAAATGCGGCTTTAATTGATTGGTTAACGCATCTAGTTGAGTATCCTGTAGAAGTTTTTGAGTTTGCTTTAATTGGCGCCAGTAGCTTATAGAAACATAGAGTGCGCACCATAAAAATAGTAGCGCAAGCATATTTAAAAAGTTGCCAGTGAACACTGATTTTATTACAAACCAACGCTGACTCGCGGGAATTGGGAATGCGTAGTCAGTGGTAGAAAGAATAAACACAATGCTAATCATGACGCTCACGGCCATGGCTGCAAAGAAGATGCTGGCGAGAATAAAATAAAGGATTTGCTGCCACATAACCCAATTTTTCACCAACTTTCGATACAGATATCGAATTCCGTGAGAGCCAAGTGCTGAGCAAGTAATTAATATGGCGCCGTATAAAAATTCAAAGGGAGGATTAACAGGTCTTTGGGCAATTATGGTACTCGTAAAGGCGTAGACTAGCCCCCAAGCGCTTACTTGAATTATTGCGTAAAGGGACAACCTCATCAGTACTTTTCTTCCATTTGTTTAGCGATAGAAAAACCTGCACTGGTAATGTTTTTTGCTACGTTTGTCAAAATGACGATTCCTAATTGTTTTTCCTTGTTAAAAGCGACAAAAGCACAAAAACCAGCGGTTTGACCTGCATGCCAAAGCCAGTCTTCCCCATGTCGCATCCAGCCCATAGTCATGGAGCTATCTTCATTGGTAGCTAAATTTACCCAAGTTTGAATAGCTAAAGTAGTATCTTCTTTATGCAGAATACTTTGCACCATTGTTTTCATATCTTGTATCGAAGCAATAACAGAGCCGGCACCCGCTAAAGCATCAAAATGCCAATTACTCACTTGTTCTAGACTAATATCATATCCTGATGCTAGCGCTTCGGGAACTTTATTTGGCACTGCAATTGCGGCTGTTTTCATGCCTAAAGGCTCGAAAACTCTTTTCTGCATTAGGTCCGGATATGAGGCTTTGAAATAAATTTCTGCCAAGGTTGATACAACGCCGAAACCATAATTTGAATAGCTGAATGTTTTTTCACCTAAACTCACGTTGGCAAGATCATTAAATAACATGTCTTTAGTGTAAGTAGCATAGGGATCTGTCAGATCATCTAACGGCATATTTGTTGGTAATCGAGGTAATCCACTGCTATGACTCATCAGTTCTGCCAAGGTAATATTTGCTAGCACTGTATCTTCAGTAGCTAGATCTTGGATGGAAATTTGGCTAATCACTGGTTTGTGTATATCAATTTTATGGGTTGCTACAGGTTCGGCAAAAGCGAATGCGGTGACAGGTTTACTCACAGAACCTATTTCAAAAAGGGTATCCTTAGTAACCTTTAGCTTCAGAGCAGTATCTGCAAAACCATGGGTGAGAATAGAAGTGTCTTCAGCGGTTATTAGCGCAATAGCGACACCTTGTTGTCCAAAGTATTCAGACAACCAAGGTGTCAAATCGCCTAGTTCAGGAATTATTGAGGGAGGGCTTTTTTTTTAAGTGTTAATGGCATAGCAGCACCTTGAATAAAGGTTCCTACCCATTCCCCATCTTGCCAGTCGGCTTGGTAATTTGCATTTAGCATGCTTGATGTGAAACTCAAATCGTCATTAGTGATGCTAAATTTGTCTACCGGAATGCCGAAACTTTGTTGTTGTGGGCTATCTAAGGTAACGTGGTACTGATTGTTTAACACGGCCACTGCTAACACTAATGGTAAAGTAGCGCTCTTAGAAATTTGTAAGTCACCAAACCAGCGGGTTTCATTGTCTAACATAACAAGACTTTTTGCGTCTAAACGTTTGAGTTCAATGGGGAACTTGCGTTGTTGGCTAAAAGTGCCAGAAAGTAAATCACCATCAAATGAGCCTTTAAAAGAAGCATTTAATTCTTTAACCTTAAATTCTAGGGTGTTACCTGTAATAGAAAACTCATCAACGGGTTTATCCTGCATTCCTTGATTAGGACTATCCAATAACACTATGTAGCCATCATGGGTTTTATTTATTTGAACGCCTAAAACAATACCTGCATTAGGCGCAAATTCTAAAAGTCCGCGCCACTGACCTGAGTAATCGTCTGAAGCCTGAGTAGCAGAGGCGAAAATACTAAGCAGTAGGCTGAGTAAAATTGCTTTAATTAATTTCATAACTGTCTCCATAGGTTTTTACTCAGACTAAACTACTTTTGTTTATCACTGGGCAATTATATGACGACCGGTCTATATTCTTGTTTAACGGTAATTCCGCTATAAGTTAACAGATGTCGTCATATATAAACACTTAGATTTTTTGATTTAGATTGTTGTTAGTATTTTGGTATGCCATTTGCAAAAGTGTAGATAACTCGGCTGATTGCATATTTAAATTGTTATTTAAATCAATGCTATAGCTAACATACGGCGTTTAGGAAACTTTATATATGATGCAACAAATTGCCACCCAAACAAAAGATATTGCCGCCCCAATATTGCCGGTAGATGTCAAAGTTGAACCAAAAGACGGGACAGAGTTTTCATTAGTACTACAAGAACAAACCAGTCCAAAAGTTTCAGCCTTTGAAGGCGCGCGTACTCGAGCTGAGAAAATAAAAGGTGACGAGCCAACTGGAAATAAACACCAGCAAAATAGTGAACCACAAGCAAATACGCCTGAGCCTTTGTCTGACGACGTCAACGCTAAATCTCCCCAAAAACCGGAAAACGTGGAACAGGTAGACCAAGTCGTTGATACAAAAATTAGTGGGGCAGAAAAACCTAAAACGGAAAATTCTGATAGTAATCTAGATAATGAAAATGATCATGATGATGAATATATTGTCGCTATTGATAACTATGAAAAGTATTCGCAAATTTTGCAGGAATCGGGTGCTGATTTTAATTACGTAGAATTTGTCACCAGCGTAAAAGCAATCAACCAAGATACCTTAGCATCCGAACAAAAAGGCATTGATGGTGGTTTACTAGACACAGAACAAGTCGACGTCGAAACTTTGTCAGAGGAAGAAGCTGATTTCGCTATCGTGCATTTAAGCCAAGAAGATTTGCAAGCTATTTTAGAAGCGCAGCAGAATACGAATACTGAAGGGGAAGTAGTTAACGAAGAATTACGCCAAGCAATCGAAAATCTGATGTCGCAAATGAAAGAGGCTCAAGAAAACGACAGCCTTAACAGTGCAGAAACTCAAGCTCAAGAGTCATTTGATCAAGCTTTAATGGAGCAACTTCTACAGCAACCGGTAGAGACAAATACAGAGGTTGCAGATATTATTCAGCAGTTTTCTGCCCAAGAATCTACTACCATTGATCTAGAAAACCTTCCTAAAGAGATCCTTGCATCCATATCAAAAGCGCTAAATGAACTCTTAGATGCCAAAGAAACTACTATTGAAGCTATTGATAAGACTGATCTACAGACTTTGAAGGAAACCATCAAAGCAGTTGACTCACAATTGAATCAGATGTTGGCGGAAACTGCTGAAGAACAAAGTCTAGCACAAGCAGACACAGGGCCTATTCTGCAAGAAAATAAATCAATCGAAATCAAGGTAAATACTAGTTCTGAGGATGCAAATAAACCTTTAAAACAATTAATTGCTTTAGATGAACAGCGCTTGGAAAAAGCGCTGGATAATCTGCAGCAAAGAGTGCAACAGCTGGTGGTTAGTATGCCTGAATCAAAAGGCAACGAATTTGTTGCTGCCTTGCAAAGTGGTGTAAAGGAATTTAAAAATCAGTTGGCCCAAGGTCGAGAACCAGGGATAGATTTAAAAGCCCTTGTGAGCGAAGCTTTGGCATCTACCGAAACTCAAATATCTGACAAAGCACTGCCAAAATTAGACCAGTCAATCAGTCAATTCTCCGCCACATTAAACTTAGCATCTAGTGTTCAGCAAAATCCGCAACTTCATGCTAGCCAGCTATTTACGCAGGCTGAAACAGTAGCTATGGAAAAAATTGCACAAACTTCTCTAGAAGGTACGAAACTTGCTCAAGCCAGTTCAAGTGCTACAAGTATAGATAAAGCAGTGAATATTTTTAAGCCAGAGGGACAACAACAATTGGTAGAAAAAGTCCGCTGGATGATAAACGGGCGTAACACTGCCGCGGAAATAAGAATGGATCCGCCTGAGTTAGGCGCTATGCAAATACGTATAAATATGAATGGTGATGCTGCGACAGTGAACTTTGCCGTGCAATCCATTCAAGCTAAAGAATCTTTGGAGCAAGCAGTTCCAAGGTTGCGAGAGATGTTACAAGAGCAGGGGATTCAGTTAGGACAGTCTTCTGTTCAGCAAGATAGTAAAGGCTCAGGTCAGGATCAGCAAGGATTTGCCGATAATCAAGGTATGGGTCAAGTTTCTGACACTGGATTTTCTGATCAGCATGAAGAATTTCATGGGTCTGTAATTGAACAGAGAATTTCCGGTGGTTCCTTGGGTGGCATAGATTACTACGCCTAACGGGATAACACATTTAATACGAGGCAAATAATGGCAGACGAAGAGTTAAATACAGAAGAGGGTGGTAAGAAAAAAAGTAAGCTGATGCTTATCATCATTATTGTTGTCGTTTTACTCGCAGGAGGCGGTGGAGCAGCGTATTTCTTTCTAATGGGATCAGATGAGCCAGTTGCAGAAGGTGAAGTAGCTGAAGGCGAAAGTTCCGAAGAAATGGCTGACAATAAAGGTCAAGCAATTTATGTGGCGATGCCTGATTCATTTCAATTTAATGCGCCAGGCATAACCCGTGAAAGATTGGTGCAAATAGACGTGCAATTAATGGTTAGAGGTGTGGAAAATCAGGATAGGGCAACACGCCACATTCCTATGATTAAAGCTAACTTATTGCAAGTATTCAGTGCCGCTAGTGCCGATGTTTTGGTCACTGAAGTGGGTAAAAAAGAATTACGCGATAGGGCCACTGACCAAGTAAGAAAAGTGATGAATGAATTAGAAGGTAATCCAGTAGTAGAACAAGTGTTGTTTACTGGCTTCGTAATACAATAGCAGGATAATCACGAGTGAGCGATTTATTATCACAAGACGAAATTGATGCGCTGTTACACGGTGTAGATGATGTAGAAGAAGAAGAGGTCGAGGAAGTCGAGGAAGACGGCTCAGCCCTAGAATATGACTTTTCTTCTCAAGATCGCATCGTACGTGGACGCATGCCCACGCTCGAACTGGTAAATGAACGATTTGCCAGACATATGCGCGTGAGTTTGTTTAACATGATGCGGCGTTCGGCTGAGGTCTCCATTAACGGCATCCAAATGATCAAATTTGGCGAGTACATTCATACCTTGTTTGTACCTACCAGTTTGAACATGGTGCGCTTTAGACCACTAAAAGGTACAGGCCTTATTACCATGGAGGCGCGCTTAGTCTTTATCATGGTAGACAACTTTTTCGGCGGTGATGGTCGTTATCATGCAAAGATTGAAGGGCGAGAATTTACCCCTACAGAAAGACGAATAATTCAAATGCTCCTTAAGCTAATTTTTGAAGATTATAAAGAAGCTTGGGGTCCTGTGATGGACGTTTCATTTGAATATTTGGATTCTGAAGTAAACCCAGCTATGGCCAATATCGTAAGTCCATCAGAAGTAGTTGTCATTAGTTCTTTCCATATAGAACTTGATGGCGGTGGCGGCGATTTCCATGTGTCCTTGCCTTATTCCATGCTAGAACCTATACGTGAAATGTTAGACGCTGGGGTGCAAACCGACAAGGAAGATACTGACTTCAGGTGGAGTAAAGCGCTACGTGATGAAATTATGGACGTAAAAGTCGACATGTCAGTGCACTTTATGGACTTAGATGTCACCCTTGACGATCTTATTCATTATAAAGATGGGGATATTATTCCGATTAATATGCCGGAAACTGTCACAGTTTCGGTGGAAGATTTACCTACCTTTAGAGCTAAGTTAGGGCAATCCAGAGATGCAATTGCATTGAAGATAACCGACAAGATACCTAGACCTGTGTCGGTGAAATCAGAACTTAATTCATTTACTAAAAACGGCAAAGTCATCGATAGTGATGCAGAGTTACAAGTACTCGAAGAAGACTTAGCCACAATATTGAAGAGGATATAACGATGAGCGAAGAAGGCGAAGGCTTAGACGATTGGGAAGCCGCGATGGCTGAACAGGCAGACGCCGAAGCTGCCGAGCAAGCTGCAGAAGACGAAGTGCAGGCTGCTGAGCTGGATGAGTTATCGGAAGATGCGGTCAAATCTAGTGAAGACCAGAAACTAGAGACCATTTTAGACATTCCCGTTACTATTTCTATGGAAGTAGGACGAACAAATATTAGTATTCGTAATTTATTGCAACTGAACCAAGGTTCAGTCGTGGAATTAGACCGAGTTGCAGGTGAGCCATTAGATGTTTTAGTAAATGGCACGTTGATTGCTCATGGAGAAGTAGTAGTGATTAACGATAAATTTGGTATTCGGTTAACGGATGTTATTAGTCAAGTCGAAAGAATTAAAAAACTCAAATAGAGAAACGCGTCTAAAGCGTTGTAAATCCTGTGTTTACGGGCTAGTTGCAACGCTTTTCCATTCACCTTTGTGGGCGCAAGAGAAAACAAATTCTCTTTCATCTACAAGCACCTTCATCAGCATTTTTCTGTCGCTTTTATTTGTAATCGCCATAATTTTTGCCATGGCCTACTTAATGCGTCGATTTAATGTCACTCAAGCTGGAAATGGTCAAATGCGCGTCGTTGCGAGTTTGGTCGCAGGCACTAAAGAAAAAGTCATGGTTATCGAAGTTGGTGATGAACAGCACTTGCTGGGCGTAACCGCACATAATATCAACCACCTTGCCAAACTTGAGAAGCCGCTGACCAATACAAAAGCTGGTCCCAATCAATTACCTATTGATGGAAAGCAAGGATTTCAACAAAAGTTGGTGCAAGCAATGGCGCAAACCATATCAGGGAAAGGAAAAAACGATGCGTAAGTTAATCTGGATAATGGTAGTTGTGGGTTCTTGTTGTTTCATGCCAGACGCTCTCGCGCAACAAGGGCCTGGAATTCCGGCGGTTACCGTCACGACAAATGCAGACGGGTCTCAAGATTATTCTATGACCTTGCAAGCGTTGTTTATTATGACTGCGCTGAGTTTGATTCCTGCATTTGTGATGCTAATGACGTCTTTTACCCGCATCATTGTGGTGTTATCAATATTGCGTCAAGCCATTGGCTTGCAGCAATCACCATCGAATCAAATTTTAATTGGTGTAAGTTTATTTTTGAGCATGTTTATTATGGCGCCTGTGTTTGATGAGATTAACGCGTCGGCTTTACAGCCTTATTTAGAAGAAACTATTACGTCTAAACAAGCATTCGAGAATGCCAAAGAACCCATGCGTCAATTTATGTTAAGTCAGACCCGCATTTCAGATTTGGAAACTTTTGTCAGAATCGGCGGTTATGAAGGTCAGTTTGACGAACCTGAGCAAGTGCCATTAACTGTATTGATTCCTGCTTTTGTGACTAGCGAGCTGAAAACCGCCTTTCAAATTGGATTTATGTTGTTTATACCGTTTTTGATACTGGATTTAGTTGTAGCCTCAATACTTATGGCAATGGGTATGATGATGTTGTCCCCAATGATTGTGTCGCTACCCTTTAAACTAATGTTATTTGTATTAGTAGATGGTTGGAACCTTATTTTTGGAACCTTAGCGAATAGTTTTGGAATGGGAGTCTAACCATGAGTCCAGAAGCCTTTGTTGACATAATGCGCGATGCTATGTTCACCATCATTATTATTACAAGTGCTATCATAGTGCCTGGTTTGTTAGTGGGATTAGTTGTCGCGGTTTTCCAAGCGGCAACCTCAATCAATGAACAAACCATGAGTTTTCTACCACGTTTATTAATCACCTTACTTGCTCTGAGCTTTTTGGGTAATTGGTTGGTTACTAAGATGATGGATTTTACCAATAACTTAGTGCTTAGCATTCCTTCAGTGGTCGGTTAATCGAAAATGGAAATACTGAGCAGCACCATCATGGGTTTTATAGCTGATTATATGCTGTCATTTATGCGTATAAGCGGTTTATTTGTGGCCATGGCTGGTATTAGCGCTCGAACTATTCCCACTCCTGTTCGTAACTTACTTGCTATTGTAATTACTATAATGGTGTTACCAGTATTACCGCCAGTACCGGTGCAAGAAATTGTCAGTGTAGGCACCTTTGTTGAGGTGATTAAGCAACTGGTAATAGGCATTGGTATTGGTTTTATCTCAATGATGGTTATCAATACCTTTGTGTTGGCGGGACAAATCATCGCTATGCAAACAGGTTTAGGCTTTGCATCTATAGTGGATCCAATAAACGGTATCAACGTGCCAGCAGTAGGTCAGTTTTATTTGGTACTGGCGACTTTGATTTTTTGGACCGTGGATGGTCATCTTATGATGATTCAAATGATCGTTCTAAGTTTTGACGCTTTCCCGGTTGGAGAAGGCTGGTGGACACCAGACCAATTTAAGCAGATAGCACAGTGGGCAGGCTGGATGTTTATTTCAGCGGTAACCATAGCTTTGGCGCCAATAGTGTCGTTATTAATTGTGAATTTAGCTTTTGGCGTAATGACTAAAGCGGCTCCTCAACTCAATATTTTCAGTATTGGTTTCGCAATTGCACAAATTATGGGGCTGATTATTATTTGGATAACCTTGGGTAACCAAGCTTTGCACTTTGAACAACAGTGGTTGCGCGCACAAGATATGATGTGCCAACTACTGCTAACTTGTTAGGAATAATAAGATGGCAGAAAATAGTTCAGCTCAGGAAAAAACAGAAGAACCCACACCCAAAAAACTCAAGGACGCCCGAGAGAAAGGGCAGATTGCGCGATCCAAAGAACTGGCTACGACTTTGGTACTTATTTTTAGCTCATTTGCGTTGTTATCTGTTGGCAGTTTAATTGCCAGCGCTATGTATGGGATCACACAAAGGTCATTCACCTTATCCAGAGATGAAACCTACGATTTAAAACATATGTTTCAAATTTTGGAAATGTCAGTGCTTGAAAGCGCTACACCTCTAATCCTATTTATGATTATTGCTATGGTAGGTGGGGTTTACGGCTCCATCGCCTTAGGCGGTTATAATTTTACTTGGTCTTCAGCTGCGCCTAAAGCTAGTCGATTATCCCCGATTCAAGGTTTTAAACGGATGTTTGGTAAAGATGCCATCGTCGAATTATTAAAAGCCATTGGTAAGGTTTCCGTTATTGTTGGTATGGCACTGTTAGCTTTGAACATCTTTAAAGATGAAGCGTTACATCTTGACATTGAGTTGTACCCATTAAATTTGTTCCACGCTTTAGATATGATTGAATGGGCATTTTTGTTGTTGTGTTGCGGCATGATTCCCATTGCATTAATTGACGTGCCTTACCAGCGCCATAAGCATAACAAAGAATTAAAAATGACCTTGCAAGAGGTTAAAGACGAACGTAAAAATGCAGAAGGTGATCCTGCGGTTAAAAGTCGCGTTCGAAGGTTGCAGTACCAGTCAGCGGCTAATCGAATGATGCAAGAAGTTCCTAATGCAGACGTCATCATCACCAACCCGACGCATTATTCAATAGCGGTACAGTATGATCAGCAAGGTGAAAGAGCGCCAGTAGTGGTAGCAAAAGGTGTCGACGAATTGGCGTTCCATATTCGTAAGATCGCGACAGCCCACGAGGTTCCTATCGTTGAATCACCGGCATTAGCGCGTGCTATATATTATGCGACCGAAGTAAATCATGAAGTACCACAAAAGTTATTTATGGCGGTAGCGCAAGTATTAGCTTATGTATATCAATTAAAAGCATTCAAATCTGGTAAGGGCAAACGCCCCAAACCGCTGAAGAAAGATCTACCAATCCCTCCAGAACTCAGAAGATAAAAAAAAAATAATGGAGCCGTAGTACAAACAATGGAGTCGTAGTTCATTCTCACTCCACCCCCGTAAAATAAAAGGTCTACCACCAACTTCAAGTTTAAACAATGGAATCGTAGTTCATTAATTTTAGCGTAAGTGACAGTAATATAAAAAATTCTGTATTAAGAATGAACTACGGCTCCATTGTTTGTACTACGGCTCCATTATTTTTTTTAAGTATTGTTTCTGGTTGGCACGTTAGTTGAAGTACAACGAATATTCGGAGTGAGAAGTCAAAATTTTGTTGTATGCAATTAACTAATGTTTTTCAAAACGTCAATACCAATTCAATAAAACAGTTTACCAGTGGCTTAGGTGCCCCTATCGTTGTACTCGCACTGATGGGGATGGTTATTCTTCCCATGCCTTCGTTTCTTCTGGATATACTGTTTAGCTTCAACATAGCTTTGTCTCTAATCATCATTCTTGTTTGTGTATTCACACAGCGTCCAATTGATTTTGGTATTTTCCCTTTAGTCTTACTCGTCGCAACCGTCCTAAGACTAGCGCTCAACGTTGCATCTACTCGAATTGTTTTAATAGAAGGGCATGACGGTGGAGATGCAGCGGGTAAGGTGATTCAAGCTTTCGGTGAGGTTGTGATCGGCGGAAATTACGTAGTGGGTATAGTTGTATTTACCATTCTTCTGATTATTAACTTCAAAGTAGTAACGGAAGGTGCGGGCCGAATCTCTGAAGTAAGTGCGCGATTTACACTTGATGCTATGCCAGGTAAACAAATGGCCATAGACGCAGATTTGAACGCAGGTTATATCGATCAAGATGAAGCTCGAAAAAGACGCGAAGAAATAACCTCAGAGGCTGATTTTTATGGTTCCATGGACGGTGCGTCAAAATTTGTAAAAGGCGACGCGATCGCTGGTTTATTTATCATGTTGATTAACATAGTCGGCGGTTTGTTTATCGGCATGTATCAACATGATCTAAGCTTCAGTAACGCCATGGAAGTATACACCGTCCTTACCATTGGAGATGGCTTGGTCGCACAAATTCCTTCTTTGCTGCTATCAGTTGCCACCGCCATAATTGTGACGCGCGAAAACGATACCCAAGAAATGGGAGATGAAATTCGTGAACAACTGGCGAATAAAAAGGCGCTTTATATTACGTCGGCAATTCTATTTGTAATGGGCATAGTGCCAGGTATGCCACACCTTGCATTTTTGTCTTTCTCCGCAGCAGTTGGTGGATATGCCTTCTACCGTGAATGGAGTCGTAAAAAGCTAGAAGAGCAAGAAAGTCAATCAAAACAGTTACCCGAAGCTACAACCTCTGCGCCAGAAATTAAAGACTTGAGCTGGGATGACGTACAACCAGTAGATTGCATTGGTCTTGAGGTGGGCTATAGGTTGATTCCATTAGTCGACAAATCCCAAGGCGGTGAATTACTTAATCGTATTAAAGGCGTGCGCAAAAAATTATCCCAAGAGTTAGGCTTTCTCGTTCCCGCGGTACATATACGAGACAACCTTGACTTTACCCCTAGTAGTTACGCTATTTCGATGCTAGGTGTCACTGTTGGTGATGCTGAAATAAGCCATGATTGCGAATTGGCCATTAATCCTGGACAAGTTTTTGGCACCTTGGAAGGTACACCGACAAAAGATCCTGCATTTGGTTTAGATGCAGTTTGGATCAAGCCGAGTCAGCGCGAACATGCCCAAACACTTGGATACACTGTAGTAGACGCAGCTACTGTTATCGCAACACATTTAAGTCAGTTATTAACCACACAAGCACATCAATTATTAGGCTATGAAGAAGTACAGCAACTACTTGATATGTTAGAGAAAACTCATCCGAAATTAGTTGAAGGTTTGGTGCCAGATATTTTGCCATTAAGTACCGTGGTAAAAGTTCTTCAAACCCTCTTGTTTGAAGGCGTACCTATTCGTGATATGCGTACCATAGTTCAAACTCTTTGCGAGTATGGGCCTAAGAGCCAAGATCCCGAAGTATTAGTGTCTGCACTGCGCATTTCACTGAAAAAATTAATTGTGCAAGAAATCAATAACGGTGGTCAGGAAATTCCCGTTATCACGCTTGCTCCAGAGCTGGAACAGATGTTGCATAAGTCACTTCAAGCTGGTGGCGAAGATGGTGCTGGCATTGAGCCTGGATTAGCTGAAAAGCTACAGAATTCGCTAGTTGAGGCGACTCAACAGCAAGAAATGGCTGGAGAACCCGCTGTATTATTGACGTCAGGTATTTTACGCCCTGTACTCGCTAGGTTCTTCAAACAATCGGTTTCTGGTTTACATGTATTGTCATATCAGGAAATACCGGATGACAAACAAATAAAAATAGTATCGTCGGTAGGTCAATAAAGTGACAGAGCTGCTGAAAAAGAGAGGAAGATATGAAAATTAGACGTTTTTTTGGCAAAGATATGCGGGAAGCTCTCAATAAAGTGAAAGAAGAGTTAGGCGGTGATGCCGTTATCATGTCGAATAAAAAAACAGCACAAGGAGTAGAGTTAGTTGCAGCAGTAGACCCTACTAGTCATACACCAGATCCAGTGCCCGCCAAAAAGCCGTCTAAAACGACTTTACGCGAAGTTATTGGTGAAGACGACAGTGACAGTCTGCAAGCGCTTTTGCAGCGAAGTGCTGAAATTGCTAAAGAAAACCTTAATTCAGCCCAGGCTAATAATAGCCAAATACGGGAAACTACGTCTTACAACGCTAATACAAACTCTCAGCAGCAGATTAGTCATCAAAAAAAACGAGCAGATGAGAGTATGATTCGATCTCCTGCGTTTACCGATGATCTTAATCTAAATGACACTCAAGCAGCGAGTTTAACACCTCCACCAAGTGTGTTAGAACCTGAGCAGTTAGATAGTATTCGAGCTGAACTTGAATCCATTAAAAATGTGCTTAAATTCCAAGTGTCAGAACTTTCTGAAGAACGCAAAAAACGCAATAACCCTGTGCATCATTATCTAAAAGAACAGCTAACCGGTATGGGAATTAGCCAGCGTTTATGTCAACAATTTATTGACTTTATGCCGCATAAAATAGATGAAAAGCAAGGTTGGAAATACCTACTAAACCTCTTATCTAATCGAATTGTAGTTGGCGGAAACGATATTCTGGGGAAAGCCGGAGTTGTCGCTTTAGTGGGACCAACAGGGACTGGCAAAACAACTACCTTAGCTAAACTTGCAGCGAAATACGCACAAAAATACGGTCCTGACCAAGTTGCTCTGGTGACAATCGACACCTATAGGATTGCTGCTTACGAACAACTTGCAACTTATGGCCGCATCATTGGCTGTTCGGTTAAAAAAGCGCAAAACGCTGAAGAGTTAAATCAAATTTTATATCAAATGCGCAATAAAAAATTGGTGTTAATAGATACGGCTGGTTTCAGTCAGCGAGATGCTAGACTTATTGAACAGTTGAATGAGTATGAAAACGGCTTATCTGTTGATATCAAAAAATATTTAGTGTTACCAGCGGCTTCTCAATATCGAGTTCTGAACGAAACAGTAAAGACCTACAACAACATTGATCTTACTGGATGTATCTTTAGCAAATTAGATGAATGTTACAGCCTTGGAGAAGCATTAAGCGTAATCATTGAAAATGATCTATCATTAAGCTATGTTACCGACGGTCAACGCGTCCCGGAAGACATCAAGTTAGCTGATTCAGGGAACCTTACTCTGGTCGCAGCAAAACTATACAAGAAGTATGGATTGTCACAACAGCCTAATGATTCAGTAGCGATAGCTGGTGGGTTATGATGGAAGATCAAGCGAGTAGCTTAAGAAAGATGAATCAGTCCAAACAAATTAAAGTAGTGGCAGTAACGGGTGGAAAAGGCGGCGTTGGCAAAACCAACCTCACTCTTAACCTTGCAATTGCATCTGCCAAACTAGGCCAGCGAGTCATGGTCCTTGATGCCGATTTAGGTCTTGCAAACGTTGACGTTATGTTAGGTCTACGCGTTCAGCGAAATCTATCTCATGTGCTTTCAGGGGACTGTACTCTCGATGAAGTCCTAGTGAATGGCCCTCATGGTATCAAAATAGCCCCTGCGACCTCTGGTACTAAAAACATGGCAGAGCTAGATCCGCGAGAACATGCTGGCTTAATTCGAGCATTTGGAGAACTTAAAACCCCTATTGATATGTTGTTAGTGGATACCGCCGCGGGCATTTCAGATATGGTGGTGAGTTTCTCAAGGGCCTCACAAGAAGTCATCATAGTAGTATGCGACGAACCAACATCGTTAACAGATGCTTATGCCTTAATCAAAATTCTAAATCGCGAACATGGCGTCTTTAAGTTTAAAGTGGTCGCGAACATGGTGCGTTCAGAGCGTGAAGGTCAGGATTTATTTTCCAAACTTTCAAAAGTAACAGGACGCTTTTTAGATGTAGCTATGGAGTTGGTCGGCATTATTCCTTTCGATGAAAATGTCAGAAAAGCAATCAGGAAGCAAACAGCAGTAGTCGATGCTTATCCATCAACACCTGCTTCTAAAGCGATAAATCAGCTAGCAAGTCGTGTTAATTCTTGGCCAATACCCAAACAAGCGGGCGGACACCTAGAGTTTTTCTTGGAAAATCTTGTGTCTTTGCATGAGTAGGTAAGCAAAAGTGAGTAACAAAGTGACAGTATATCAACAGCAAATAGACAAAAATCAGCTTGTCGAAAGACACGCGCCGCTCGTTAAACGCATTGCCCATCACCTTATGGCAAGATTACCAGCAAGCGTTTTGGTCGACGATCTCATTCAGTCGGGCATGATAGGCCTTTTGGAAGCAGCAAGAAACTTTGATGGTACCAAGGGGGCTAGTTTTGAAACTTTCGCAGGCATTCGCATCCGAGGTGCCATGCTGGATGAAATCCGTAAAGGCGATTGGACACCAAGATCTGTGCATAAAAATTCTAGATCTATTACTGAAGCCATTAATGAAGTGGAAAGTGAAACAGGCAGAGATGCCAGAGATACAGAAGTTGCTGCCAAACTTCAAGTATCGCTAAACGACTATCATCAGATGCTAAATGAAGTAAATGCTGGAAAATTAGTCGGAATCGAAGATTTGGGTGTCTCCGAAGACGTGCTTACAAACGAAGAAAACAAAGGAAATGACATACCTTTTCAAGAAATGATGCAAGGATCATTTCAGAAAGCGCTCGCGCGGGCGATAACAACATTACCAGAGCGAGAAGCTATCGTACTTTCTTTGTATTATGACGAAGAGTTAAATTTACGTGAAATTGGTGAAGTGCTTGAGGTTAGCGAATCGCGAGTGAGTCAAATTCACAGTCAAGCAATGCTGAAGTTAAAAGCAAAGATGCAGTCTTGGCGTGCTGAGTAACAAATAGTAATTAATATTTTCCATACTGGAGGTAGTTTTGGATAAGAATATGAAGATACTGGTTGTTGATGATTTCTCAACAATGCGGCGTATCATTAAAAACCTGCTTAAAGATCTTGGGTTTACAAATATCCAAGAAGCTGATGATGGTAATACGGCGTTGCCGATGCTACAGCAAGGTGACTTTAACTTTGTCGTAACGGATTGGAACATGCCTGGCATGCAGGGTATTGATTTGTTACGTGCAATCCGCTCAAACGATAAACTCAAGCATCTACCTGTACTCATGGTTACGGCTGAAGCTAAGAAAGAGCAGATTGTTGCAGCTGCGCAAGCTGGCGTAAATGGATATGTAGTTAAGCCTTTTACAGCAGCTACGCTGAAAGAGAAACTAGACAAGATTTTTGAACGTCTGGGCTAAAACGAACAATAGAGGTTAGGCCTAATGACTACCGAAAATTCTTTAATTTCGCTTGAAGAAGCGAAAGAGCTAGTAGCATTTCTTGAAAACGGCGACGTAGAAGCGGCAAACGACATTGTGCATAGTGCAGCTTTGAGAGAGTCCAACGAACTTTTTTCTGAAGTTGGCAAGTTAACTCGTCAGTTACACACGTCCTTGGTCAATTTCCAGCTTGATGAAAAACTGTCGCAAATTACCAATCATTCGATACCTGATGCTCAATCAAGACTCGAATATGTTATTGAAGAAACAGAAAAAGCTGCAAATTCGACAATGGATGCGGTTGAACGCAGCATGCCATTGGCAGAGCAACTTAATGACAGATTAAACAGCCTTATTCCTAATTGGAAAAAGCTTATGCAGCGTCAAATTGAGCTTGGCGAATTTAAATCCCTTTGCCATGAACTTGATGACCTGTTGAACGATGCTCAAAACGATTCTGCTGCGTTAAATTCTATGCTCACTGAAGTTCTTATGGCGCAAGGCTACCAAGACTTAACGGGTCAGGTGATACGCCGGGTAATTGAATTAGTTAACGAAGTTGAAGAAGGGCTTGTAGAAATGCTGGCGACCTTTGGTGAACAAGAAGTTAAAGAAAGTAAAGCTCAACCTTTGTCGAAATCTGACGATAAGATAAAAGCCGAAGGGCCAATTATTGATGCAGCAACGCGAAACGACGTCGCCCAAAGTCAAGATGACGTTGATGACTTGCTGTCTAGTTTAGGTTTTTAGGGGAGCGATTCAATGTCATTTGAGGTTGATGAGGATATTTTACAAGATTTCTTGGTGGAAGCCGGAGAAATACTTGAACAATTGCAAGAGCAGTTGGTAGATCTCGAGAATAATCCTGAGGATGCAGACCTGCTGAATGCAATTTTCCGCGGTTACCACACAGTTAAAGGTGGTGCCGGATTTCTGTCATTGACCGAATTAGTTGAAATTTGTCACGGTGCAGAGAACGTATTTGATGTAATGCGAAATGGTCAACGCACCTTAACGCCCGAGCTAATGGATACCATTCTACAAGCGACGGATGTTGTGGTCGCAATGTTTGAGCAAGTTAAAGCTCGTGAACCATTAGATCCAGCGCCTGCCGAGTTAGTAGAGTTACTCCATAAGTTAAGCGCGCCTGAAACTGCCGACGAAAATATTTTTGAAAACGCTGAAGCTAAAAGTAGTGTGCCTGATGAAACGCCAGATGCACAAAGCGAATCTTCAGAAGCTGTAGGTGAGGATATTGAATTAGTCGAGCCAGAAGCCAAAGAGAATACAAATGAAGGCGACAGTATTGACGAAATTTCTGAAGATGAGTTTGAAGCGCTATTAGACGAATTACATGGCGACAAAGCGCCAGGGCAGTCAGCCCCAACTGAAAGTGTGGAAGCAGCTAAGCCAGCAGCACCATCAAACAGTGATGATATTACCGATGATGAATTCGAGGCTTTGTTAGATGAATTGCACGGTAAAGGTGATTTCAAAGTTACAGAATCCGCGCCTGAAGCTAAAGCAGAATCACCTGCAGCGAAAGCTGGCGGTGATGATGAGATTACTGACGAAGAATTTGAAGCCTTATTAGATGACTTGCATGGTAAAGGTAAATCTCCAACACTCAATGACGGTGCAGAGGAAAAAGCTGCAGCCAAGGATGTAAGTCCTAAGAGTTCTGTACCTGAAGCTGAAAAGCCAGCAGCTAGTAGCGAGCCTAACAAGCCTGAAGCGCCGAAAACACCAGCGCCAATTGCGGCTAGCAAGCCAGCGCCTAAGCCAGAAGCTAAACCTGCACCAGCGCCAGCTGCGGCCAAAAAGGCCGAAGCTAAACCTACGCAGGCACAAGCAGAAACTACGGTTAGGGTCGATACCAAACGTCTAGACCAGATCATGAACATGGTCGGTGAGTTGGTACTGGTACGAAATAGACTGCTCAGTCTTGGCATTAACGTCAATGATGAGAGCATGAGCAAAGCTATTGCGAATTTGGATGTTGTTACCGGTGACTTGCAAGGCGCGGTTATGAAAACCCGTATGCAACCCATTAAAAAGGTATTTGGTCGATTCCCTAGAGTTGTCCGAGACCTAGCGCGTTCTTTGAAAAAGGAAATCACCCTAGTTCTAGAAGGTGAAGAAACCGATTTAGATAAAAATCTGGTTGAAGCATTAGCCGATCCTTTGGTGCACTTGGTGCGAAACAGTGTGGATCACGGTATTGAAATGCCGGATGAGCGAGAAGCTGCAGGCAAACCTAGAATGGGTACTGTAAAACTAGCAGCTTCTCAGGAAGGTGATCATATCTTGCTGACCATCAAAGATGATGGTAAAGGTATGGATCCTGAAAAATTGAAAGATATTGCTATCAGTCGGGGAGTTTTAGATGCAGATTCTGCCGCTAGAATGTCTGACGTAGAAGCTTTCAATCTTATTTTTGCACCTGGTTTCTCTACTAAAACAGAAATTAGTGATATCTCAGGCCGTGGTGTAGGTATGGATGTGGTGAAAACCAAAATCAACCAGCTCAATGGTACAGTTAACATTGACTCTAAATTGGGTGTAGGTACTACATTAGAAATTAAAGTACCTTTGACCTTGGCTATTTTGCCAACCCTGATGATAGTAGTTGGACAACAAACCTTTGCGTTACCTTTAGGTTCTGTTAATGAAATCATTAACATGGATCTAAAGAAAACCAATACTGTAGATGGTCAATTGACGATGATCGTTAGATCGAAAGCCATCCCATTGTTCTATTTAAATGATTGGTTAAATCCAATGAAACCAATCAAGGATAGAGCACAAGGTCATGTGGTTGTGGTTCAGATTGGCACTAAGCAAGTTGGGTTTGTGGTGGACAGCTTAATTGGTCAAGAAGAAGTTGTTATTAAGCCTCTGGATGCATTGCTTCAAGGTACTCCTGGTATGGCTGGCGCAACCATCACATCAGACGGTGGAATAGCGTTAATCTTGGACATTCCAAGTTTACTTAAGCGTTATGCCAGATAACCCAGATAACTACTAATTTTAGTCAATTAGTAACTAAGGCCGAATGCATTGTCATTCGGCTTTTTACTTTATGCTAGATAAATGCAGATTTGGTCCAAAAATAGCATTAGATTTATCAATACAGAGCAACTAACCAAAATTGTGTGTAAACACTTAGATTAAATATCCAATGAAAACCTGGACGATAGTCAATCAAAAGGGCGGTGTAGGCAAAACTACAACCGCAGTATCACTCGCTGGAAGCTTGGTTAATCAAGGCTATAAGGTGCTGATCGTGGATTTAGATCCCCAAGGCTCACTGACTGTCTACCTCAGAGTTAAACAGTCAGCAACAGTGGGTTTGTATGACTATTTTTTGGCACCAGATGATAAAAACGTGTCGGATCTTATCGCGAAAACGTCAATTCCTAAGGTTGACGTTATACCTGGATCAAAAACCTTGGCTACACTTGATAGAGAGTTTGGTAATGCTCAAGGTAAAGGATTGGTGATTAAACAGTTGTGTCGCTCCTTGATTGGCCAATACGATTATGTACTCATAGATTGTCCACCCGTGTTGGGTGTATTAATGGTCAATGGGCTAACAGCTGCTGATGTGATAGTTATCCCGACACAAACTGAATTTTTAGCCTTAGAAGGGCTAAAGAACATGCTGTCAACCTTGCAATTACTGCAACCCTTGTTAAATAGCCAAGCAAAGATAAAGATAATCGCCACTATGTTTGATAGACGTTTAAAGGCTTGTCAGAAAGCATTTTTAATGTTGAAAGAAGCACATTCAGAGATGCTATGGCGTGGCTACATCCCTGTGGATACAAAATTCAGAGATGCAAGCGAAAAAGGTCAACCTATTAATTTATTAAACCCAGCGTCAAGAGGCAGTTTTGCTTATGACAAATTGTCGAATGATTTAGTTAATCTAAGCTTAAAATCCTTATGAATAAAACATCAGAATCTCAAGTGTTACAGGATTACTTTTCTGTATTAATTACTCCCGCTGAAGAACTAAAAGCATTAGATAATGCCGCCAGTTTATTGCAAAACGCCCAACAACAATTACTCAATGAGCAAGTGCAAGCTGAAACATCTGAGATAGTAAATCAAGAATCTGATCAGAATCTGAATGTTGAGCAATATCTCGAAGAAAATTTAATAGCACTGAAAGAGCGTTTGCCAGTGAGATTTCAGGCTTTGTTTTTTAACTTAGCAGGTGTGACACTTGCCTTACCGTTAGTTGAACTCGGTGGAATCCATAAACTAGATAAAGTCACTTCACTACCAAGAAAGCCTGAGTATATTTTAGGACTTATGGTAAAAGGGGAAGAAAAATTTCAATGTATTGACACCGCCAGGTGGATAATGCCAGAAAAATATTTAAGCCTTAAACAAGAAATTCCGGCTTATAAATTTGCAGTGCAGCTGGGTAAAACAGGGTATGTACTTGCTTGTGAAGCAATAGAGGATACCTTAGAAATTTCTCAACATGATATAAAGTGGCGAGACAATGGCAAAAAGCAACCTTGGTTTGCTGGTACGGTGAAAGAAAAAATGTGTGCCCTTGTAGATGCTGAAGAACTGGTAAAACTTCTGAGTAATCCAAGCACATCTAAGGCGCTTGCTTAACTTTTGTCGAATTTTATTGCAACAAATCCAAATCTAGGCTTTAGAAGCTGATAAATATGCCGATACTCATATTAAGTTAATTAGATATCGTTGCTATACATATCAAAAACACTATTGATATACGGAGTAATTTTTATGTCAGAAGAAAGAGCCACTGCGACTGCCGCAGATCCAAATGATGAGGTTCTTCAATGGGTTACTTATCGTTTAGATGAGGAAACCTATGGTATAAACGTAATGCAAGTACAAGAAGTATTGCGCTATACCGAAATTGCGCCAGTACCCGGAGCGCCTAACTATGTATTAGGTATCATCAACCTTCGTGGTAATGTTGTGACCGTTATCGATACTCGGGCAAGATTTGGACTACCGCCTGCTGATATTACGGATAATTCACGTATCGTTATAATTGAATCGGATGAACATGTCGTTGGCATTTTAGTGGATAGTGTTGCAGAAGTCGTCTATCTACGCTCTTCAGAAATTGATAGTGCGCCAAATGTTGGCACAGAAGAAAGTGCTAAATTTATCCAAGGTGTAAGCAATAGAGGCGATGAGCTGCTTATTCTGGTAGATTTGAACAAGTTATTGTCAGACGACGAATGGGATGATGTTATGGGCTTATAGTCCAGAATATTCGTTTCAACAAAAATGAATTATGAAATAAAGCCGCTTAGGTATTGCCTTTGCGGCTTTTTTATTGAGTAAATTCAATGTTCATGTTTATACTGATAATACCTTTAACTGTTATGTATTCAGTTTCATGTCCGAACAATATTGGCTTATCACCTTCTCTTCAATCATTCTGCTATTATTGGTAATTATATTTATTCTATTTGCTTACACTAGGAATACCAAAGCAAAACTCCTTCAAAGTGTTGGTCTTATTGATAATTTACATAAAATGCTTCAGCAGTTAGAGAAAAGACTCGCCACTGCCGAAACCAGTATTTCAGCGTCAAAATCTTCTGTTGATGCATCAGATTTACAGCAACGAGTGTTGGAATTGGAACAGCAGCACCAAACCGTTGAAAGTAAAATAGCGAGGTTCGAGGAAAAAGTGATCGATCTTCAAGAAAGAGATCCGGAATTAAAGCTTTATGCCAAAGCAAATAAATTGGTCGCCGCTGGTGAAGATTTAGAAGATGTAGTGGCGGCAAGCGGGCTTCCAAGAGCCGAAGTTGAAATGCTTTTTGATGTGCACAGAAGAAAATAATCAATAAATTCAAATAAACGTATAGACGTCTAGACGTAAATTCTTGACATTTGTCTCAGTATGCAGACAATAGCCGCATGTATTAGATGCTAATTAGTCGGTTTTATCAGTATGCCTATTAAAATACCCGCAGAATTGCCCGCGTTAGATGAGTTACTCAACGAAAACATTTTCGCTATGGATAACGAACGCGCGCTTAAACAAAATATTCGTCCGTTAGAAGTGGGTATTTTGAATCTAATGCCAAATAAAATTGAGACTGAGCTACAAATCTTACGCATGCTCTCAAACACCCCCTTGCAAATTAATATCGATTTGATTCGTATCGATGATACTGTGCCCAAACATACACCTGTGTCACATATGAATGCGTTTTATCATGTATTTGATGAAGTTAAAGATAAAAAATACGACGGCTTGATAGTCACAGGCGCTCCTCTTGGTACCCTGGAGTATGAAGAGGTTAATTATTGGGACAAAATGGTTGAATTGATGGATTGGGCTAAACGTCACGTACAATCTACTTTGTATTTATGCTGGGCAGCCCATGCTGCACTTTATCATTTTTATGGCTTGCAACGTCAAATAAGAGAAAATAAGCTCTCAGGCGTTTATGAACATCAAGTGCTAGAATGTAAACATGAATTAATGCGTGGATTTGACCCTATTTTTTGTGCACCACATTCTCGAGTAGGTGAAATTCTTTTACAAGATTACGTGTCAGTAGAAAACCTTAAAGTGTTGGCAAGTTCAGAACAAGCTGGGGTTTATTTATCGGCTACACAAAATGCTAGAATGGTATTTGTCACTGGGCATCCAGAATATGATCCCAATACCTTAGATTCTGAATTTAAGCGAGATCAGCAATTGGGGTTAAATCCGAGTATTCCTGAAAACTATTATCAGCAGGATGATCCCAATAATGATATTATAGTGCGTTGGAAGTCACACGGAACACTATTGTTTACTAACTGGTTAAACTATTGTGTTTACCAGAGTACGCCGTTTGATTTAAATGAATTGACTGAGTAAAAAAGGAACGCAATTGGATAAGTTAGTACAACTGCAAACCGCGGCTAACGAAAGAATTTTACTGCTTGATGGTGCAATGGGTACCATGATTCAGCAGCATAAATTAGAAGAAGCTGACTATCGCGGTAGTCAATACAAAGATTGGCATTGCGACCTCAAAGGCAACAATGACCTATTGGCTATTACTCAACCAGAGATTATAAAACAAATTCATTTAGCCTATTTAAAAGCCGGTGCCGACATTATTGAAACCAACACTTTTAATGCTACCGCTATTTCCATGGCTGACTACGACATGCAATCAGAAGTAGTAGCGATTAATAAAGCAGCAGCTAAATTGGCCAGAGAAGCTGCGGATGAAATGACACTGCAAACCCCTGAAAAGCCAAGATTTGTGGCAGGAGTTCTTGGTCCCACAAGTCGAACGGCGTCAATTTCTCCCGACGTAAATGATCCGGGAAAACGTAACGTAAATTTTGATCAACTAGTCGAGTCTTACCGTGAGGCAACAATTGCCCTAATCGAAGGACAAGTTGATCTTATTATGCTCGAAACAATATTTGATACCCTTAACGCCAAAGCTGCAGCCTTTGCCGTAATGCAGGTGTTTGAAGAGATGCAAATCACTTTACCAGTAATGATTTCCGGTACAATTACCGATGCGTCTGGAAGAACTTTATCTGGGCAAACCACTGAAGCTTTTTATAATTCATTGCGCCATGTAAATCCGTTTTCATTTGGCTTGAATTGCGCCCTTGGTCCTGATTTGCTTAGACAATATGTGGCAGAATTATCCAGAGTATCTGAAGTTTTAGTATCTGCTCATCCAAACGCAGGGTTGCCCAATGAATTTGGTGAGTATGATATGGATGCTGACGAAATGGCCGCCCACATCAAAGAATGGGCAGCTAGCGGCTTGGTGAATATCGTAGGCGGATGTTGTGGTAGCACTCCTGAGCATATAGCTGCAATTGCGCGCGTTACTCAAGGTGTAAGGCCGCGCAAGCTACCCAAAATTGATACACGTATGCGGCTTTCTGGCCTTGAACCTTTTGTCCATTAATTGAGCTTAAGATGACAAAACAGATTTCAACCTTTGTAAATGTAGGCGAACGAACCAATGTCACCGGTTCCGCCATTTTTAAACGCCTTATACTATCAGAAGACTATGAAGCGGCTTTAGATGTCGCACGTCAGCAAGTAGAAAATGGCGCGCAAATTATCGACATCAACATGGACGAAGCCATGTTAGATTCCGAAGCTGCTATGGTAAGGTTTCTTAACCTTATTGCATCAGAGCCTGATATAAGCCGAGTCCCCATTATGTTGGATTCGTCCAAATGGACGGTTATTGAAGCCGGTTTGAAATGCGTGCAAGGCAAGGCAATTGTCAACTCTATAAGCCTAAAAGAAGGCGAAGCACCATTTAAAGAGCAAGCAAAAAAAATCAAACGCTATGGTGCTGCAACAGTTGTAATGGCGTTTGATGAAAAAGGGCAAGCTGACACTCAAGCGCGGAAATTTGAGATTTGTAAACGCAGTTACAATATTCTGGTGAATGAAATAGGCTTTCCACCAGAGGATATTATTTTCGATCCCAATATTTTTGCCGTGGCGACTGGGATTGAAGAACACAATAACTACGCTGTCGATTTTATTGAGGCAACCCGATTAATTCGCCAAAACTTGCCTCACTGTCATGTTTCAGGCGGGCTATCCAATATTTCGTTTTCATTTCGTGGCAATAATCCAGTGCGCGAAGCTATGCACTCGGTATTTCTTTATCATGCCATTCGTGCCGGAATGGATATGGGAATTGTGAACGCTGGTCAATTAGAAGTATATGACGAAATTCCAGCGGAATTAAGAGAAGCCGTTGAAGACGTCATTCTTAATCGTCGTGATGACGCCACAGATCGCCTTTTAGAAATTGCGCCAAATTATCAAGGGGATGGCAAAGCTGCCCAGGTGGAAGATCTGGCTTGGCGAGAATTGCCCGTCAATAAACGCTTAGAACATGGTTTGGTCAAAGGTATTACTGAATATATCGAGCAAGACACTGAGGAAGCCAGACTAAACGCGGAAAAACCGCTGCACGTCATCGAAGGTCCTTTGATGGACGGCATGAACGTAGTAGGGGATTTATTTGGCGAAGGTAAAATGTTCCTGCCTCAGGTGGTCAAATCTGCTCGGGTAATGAAAAAAGCTGTGGCTCATCTTCAACCTTATATTGAAGCGGGCAAAGAAGAAGGCGCCAAAGCTAACGGAAAAATCGTCATGGCAACGGTTAAAGGCGATGTACACGATATAGGTAAAAACATCGTGGGCGTGGTCTTGCAATGTAACAACTTTGAAGTCATTGATTTGGGCGTTATGGTGCCCGCAGCAAAAATTATTCAAACAGCCATTGATGAAAAAGCCGATATGATTGGTTTGTCTGGCTTAATCACACCTTCGCTTGATGAAATGGTGCATGTGGCCAGTGAGATGCAGCGTTTAGGTTTGGACTTGCCATTACTCATTGGTGGGGCGACAACTTCAAAAGCACATACTGCGGTGAAAATCGCGCCAGCTTATGAACATCCTGTGGTCTATGTGCCAAATGCTAGCCGAGCAGTAGGCGTTTGTCAGAAACTTATATCTGAAGATGCCAAAGCTGAATATGCAGCACAAATAGCGGTAGAATACGAAAAAGCGCGCGACCAACATGCGCGTAAAAAACCGCGTACAAAAGCGATCAGTTTTGAACAAGCACAGGAAAATAAGTTCACTTGTGATTGGACTAATTATGATGCGCCGACGCCGAATTTTACCGGCGTGAAAACAGTCTCTGTAGACTTACCAACCCTAAGAAATTACATCGACTGGACACCATTCTTCCTTACTTGGTCACTTGCCGGTAAATATCCTCGCATCTTAAATGATGAAGTAGTAGGGGAGGAGGCTCAAAAACTGTTTAAAGATGCTAATAGTATGTTGGATACCCTCATTCAATCAGCGAACTTAACAGCTAAAGCTAGAGTTGGCATTTTCCCTGCCAATAGCCAAGATGAGTCAGTCATAGTTTTTGATCCAGAAAATAGCGATAAGGAGCTATTACGTTGTCAGCATCTGCGACAACAAACTGAAAAGGCCAAAGGGTTTAACTATTGTTTAAGTGATTTTGTTAGCCCTATAGCAGTAGACAAACCCGACTACATAGGGGCTTTTGCAGTCACTGCAGGCATAGGTGAAGATGAACTTGCCCAAGAATACGAAAAGGCAGGGGATGACTACAATGCCATTATGGTCAAAGCCGTTGCCGATAGACTCGCTGAAGCCTTTGCCGAATACTTGCATGAAGTAGTGCGAAAAGAGTTGTGGGGTTATGCCAGTGACGAAGCATTTAGTAACGATGAATTAATTGGCGAGAAATATCAAGGCATTCGCCCAGCCCCTGGCTATGCTGCTTGTCCTGAGCATACTGAAAAGCAGAAAATATGGGATTTATTGGACGTTGAAAATACTATCGGCATGAAGTTAACCGAATCTTATGCCATGTGGCCGGCAGCTTCTGTATCAGGTTGGTATTTCTCGCACCCAGAATCAAGATATTTTGCTGTAGCTAAAATTCAACAAGATCAATTAGACGATTATGCGAAACGCAAAAACTGGTCTTTAGAAGAAGCTCAAAAGTGGCTAATGCCTAATTTGCAAGACTAATAACAAAGGGGCCTATAAGCCCCTTTTTTTAGGTTGCAAATTTGCTTACCAAATACGCACTCTATCTTCAGGCGCAAGATATAAGGCATCACCTGGTTGAACATCAAACGCTTCATACCATGCATCGTGGTTACGTGGTGCTAGAGCTCGATATTGACCAGGACTGTGGGTACCTGCTCTTAATTGATTTAGCATACTTTCTTCGGTACGTTTTTCACGCCACACTTGTGCCCATGCTAAGAAGAAACGTTGGTCGCCTGTTAATCCATCAATCACTGGCGCTTCTTTGCCGTTAAGGCTTAATTTATAAGCATGGTAAGCCATGGCCAATCCGCCAACGTCACCAATGTTTTCACCTAAGCTGTTAGCGCCATTTACATGGTTGCCTTCAATTGGCTCGTAAGCACTGTATTGATCAATAAGTTGTTGGGTTTTGGTTTCAAAAGCAGCACGGTCTTCATCTGTCCACCAGTTAGTTTGAATACCATGAGCATCAGACTTAGAACCTTGGTCATCAAATCCGTGTCCCATTTCATGTCCAATAACAGCACCAGTTGCGCCGTAGTTTACAGCAGGATCGGCATTAGGATCGAAAAATGGCGGTTGTAATATCGCCGCTGGGAATACAATTTCATTATAAGAAGAATTGTAGTAGGCGTTTACAGTTTGTGGCGTCATAAACCAGTCGTCTTTATTGGTTGGTTTGGTTTCTTCTTCTACAGATTTTGCTCTAAAGAATTTGCGTAGAGATTGCACATTACCCATTAAGTCATGTTCGGATAAGGTTAAACCCTCATAGGATTCCCATTCATCTGGGTAGCCTATTTTAGGATTAAACGCTTGTAATTTAGCTTGAGCATTTACTTTAGTCTCTTCGCCCATCCAATCTAAATCTTTGATTCTTTGTCCAAGCGCAGTGCGTAGATTTTCCACCAATTCACTCATTTGTTGTTTGGATGATTCAGGGAAATATTCTTCTACATAGGTTTTACCAATGGCGAAACCCAACGATTGTGTGCTTGACATTGCATTGACTGCACGAATTTCTCTAGGGCGAGGTTCTTGCTGACCATTTAAGGTTTTGCCGTAAAAATCAAAGTTAGTTTGCAATATTTCTTGAGATAAAATAGAAGCATTGTCGCTGATTAAGTGATATTTCAGGTAATTTTTCCAGGTCGACAAAGGCTGTTCGTTAATCAATGCAATTAATTGTTTCACTGGCTCTGGATGATTAACGTTTAAATCTTGAGCTGCATAACCTGTGGCGGTAAAAAAGGTATCCCAATCGAAATTAGGATATTCACTTGCTAGGTCATTTCTAGCAATTGGATTTAACGTCAGATCACGGTTCCTTCTTTTTTCTCGCGGCCACAAAATTTCAGCGATTTTGGTTTCTAACGCAACAATCTCTTGAGCGACTTCCGAAGGATTTTCAATGCTTAAATATCCCAACATAGCTGCAATATTTTCTTGGTAAGCTGCTCTAATATTCTCGAAGCGTTCACCTTCTTGCAGGTAATATGAACGATCGGGCAGTCCTAGCCCTGTTGCACTTATAGATAACTGATATTTATCTGGATTTTTGCGGTCAATTGATAGGCCTGCAGCTATTGGAGAATTAGTGTTTAACAACCAATTTGAACCAAAAACCTTAGCAAGTTCACTTTGATTACTAATAGCATTAATTGTATCCACCATAGGTTGAAGAGGTGTGACACCTTTTTCATTCAACAACTCGGTGTTCATATAAGATTGATAATAGGCATTTATCAACTGTTGTTCTTCGGTTTTATTCTCAACGGAAGCGACTTTTTCAACGATTTCTTTTACTCTTTCGTCACTTAGATCACGTAATTTGTCAAATGCGCCAAATCGCGTTTTATCTGATGGCATTTCAAAATTGTCGTACCAAGTGCCACTCGCATAACCGAAGAAGTCATCACCAGGTTTGATATTGGTGTTTCTGGCGCTCAATTCAACGCCGAAACTGCCCAGTTCAGGTTTGCCTTTAGTGGTTTCAACACTAGCTTGTTGTTCAGTTGAAACTTGTTGAGTAGTTGAATTTTCTGGCTGAGAGCAAGCCGATAGGGCCAAGATTGGCGACAAGGCCAATACAATTAGTTTTAATTTCATTAATATACTTCCGTCGATTTTTATTATTGTAAAGCCAAATTATCTAACGAAGTGGAGACTATGCCAATACTGGAAACACGTTTTGTAACAAAATTAACTGAATTTTACAGCTGTCTAGCACGCCTAATCGGCGAGCCAACTGAACGAATAACGTCAATATGAGGGCCTGTAATACAGTGTGAATTTATTAGTAAATTTTCAGTACTGCATTTTCCTTGACCATTTTCTAAACAATACTCAAATTGGGTTTGCGTTTTTATTGGTTTAGTTACGCAGTTTAGGGAAACTGTTTCCAATCCCACCTTGATTTAAGCGGTTACACGTTAAATAGCAATTGATATCTATTCAAGTTTAAATGGAAGCAATTGCTGTGTTTCTTCATAATATTGCAGCATATGAGGAGCTTCTCTTTCCGTAAAATCTTTTACTGCATCATCAAACGCAGGATGACGCATTTTATGCATGGAGTAACAAAGTGTCGGGCGAAAACCCCGGGCAATCTTGTGTTCACCTTGAGTCCCGGGGTTAAAGTATTGAAGACCTTTTTCAATAGTAAATTCAATGCCTTGATAATAACAGCATTCAAAATGCAATTGAGAGATATCCTCTAGCGCCCCCCAATATCTGCCGTAAAGATGAGTGTTATCAAAAAAGAATAAAGCACCGGCTACCGTTTTATGGTTTTTGAATGCCATTACCAGCATTATGTGATCTCGCATGTTAGTTACCAAACCTTTAAAAAACGCTTCGGTTAGATAACCCGTATGACCTGAACGTTTTAAATAAGTCGCTTGATAGCACAAGTAAAAATCATCCATTAATTCCGGTGTGATTTCTTTTCCACTGAAACGTTTTATGTTTACTCCAGTGCTTACTGCTTCATTGCGCTCTTTGCGAATGGATTTGCGTTTACGAGATTTTAGATCATCTAGAAAATTATCAAAGCAGCCATAGTCTTGATTGTTAAAAACAAACTGTACATTTAACCGCGTATGGAAGTCATGTTGGGAAAAAATTTGCCGCTGGTTTTCAGGTATAAATAAAGCATGAAAAGAGCTGTGAATTGGCTCCATTTCAAGCCAATGTTGAGATAAAAGGTTTACCAAATCCTCTTCGGTTAGATTGGATTGTGGTTTTAGCAACATTTTATTCAGGGTTACAGGCGTAAATGGAATAGCGCAAAGTAATTTCGGGTAATATTCCAAACCATGTTGGTGATAAGCGTTTGCCCATGCATGGTCGAAAACATATTCGCCATAACTGTGGTATTTTTCATAACAAGGAATCAATGCAATTAACGACTGGTTCTGCCATATGCCGAAATGGTTAGGTTGCCAGCCAGTTTCGCCACCTACGCTTTGGCTTTTTTCTAAAAGTTCTAGAAATGTCAGGTTTACAAAAGGATCTTGAGCGGGTAATAGATTACTGGCGTCTGGCACTTGTTCCAGAAGTTGTTGAATGCTTTTAAAAAGGCTAATAGAAAACAAAGCTTTAGTTGTCAAAATGGTAAAAGTCACGCATATTTAATATCATAGAGCATAGTTCGATTGGTGTCTCGTCAAGTTTTTGCGTGTTGTCAAAAATGACCAAAGAATCTTTTAAAAGGCATCAATGAAAAAATACAAATTCTAAAACGGCTATAAAGTGCAGGATATCGACTATAATCAACAAACAAGACACACGATTACGCGTTTATTGGCGCGTCGAGAACATTCTTATAAAGAGTTAATGCAAAAACTCAGTGCAAAAGAGATTCCCTATGCCATTGCAGAATCAGAATTGCAGAAATTTGTCGATAAGAATATTCAGTCAGATGAAAGATTTGCTGTCGTTTTAACTCGCTCAGCCTATCACAAAGGCAAAGGTCCACAGTACATCATGCAACAATTGCAGATGCATGATATTCAATCCATATCTTTTGCAGAATTAGATACACAAGAATATGATTGGTTTGCCCTTGCTCAACAAGTGAGAATCAAGCGATTTGGTCAAGAAATACCCGATGATTGGACGTTAGTACAAAAACAAAAACGATTTTTGCAAACACGAGGGTTTACTATGGCACAAATAGAGGCCGCATTCTAACAATCTATATTTAAAACATGTCCGCTGTGTGCTATTGTTGCGGCGGAAATTTTAGGTTCAAAAAATAACACAACAGGAAGCTCAATGACACGCTCTACAGCCGATATCAGAAGCGCATTTATCGACTTTTTTGGCCGCCATCAACATAAAGCGGTGGCTAGCTCTTCTCTAGTACCTCATGATGATCCCACTTTGCTGTTTACCAACGCAGGCATGAATCAGTTCAAAGATGTGCTGCTAGGGCTAGAAAAGCGAGATTACAATAGAGCTGTATCCTCACAGCGATGTGTACGAGCAGGTGGTAAGCATAACGACCTAGAGAATGTTGGTTATACTGCTCGCCACCATACATTTTTTGAAATGCTGGGTAATTTTAGTTTTGGTGATTACTTTAAAAAAGAAGCTATTCATTTTGCGTGGGAATTTTTGACCGAAGAATTAAAGTTACCAAAAGAAAAATTACTGGTTACTGTTTACCATGAGGATGATGAAGCTTATGACATTTGGCACTCCCAAATCGGTATACCGGCAGAAAAAATTATTCGAATAGCGACCTCTGACAACTTTTGGTCAATGGGCGATACTGGTCCATGCGGCCCTTGCTCTGAAATTTTTTATGACCACGGAGAGCATATTTGGGGTGGTCCTCCAGGTTCACCTGAAGAAGACGGTGACAGATTTATCGAAATCTGGAATTTAGTATTCATGCAGTTTAATAAGCAAGCTGATGGTTCTATGGAACCGCTACCCAAGCCTTCTATCGATACAGGGATGGGACTTGAGCGTATCTCTGCCATTTTACAAAATGTGCATTCAAACTATGAAATCGATTTATTTCAGAGTTTAATCAAAAGTGCAGCAGATATTACTGGCGCTAAAGATCTGAATAACAAATCACTGCGCGTTATTGCTGACCACATTCGCTCATGTAGCTTCTTGGTTGCTGATGGCGTTATGCCGTCTAATGAAGGGCGTGGTTACGTATTACGAAGAATTATCAGACGCGCAGTTAGACACGGTTACAAACTTGGTTGTGAAGACGTATTTTTCTACAAATTGGTTGCAACCTTGGCTAATGAAATGGGAGAAGCTTATCCCGAGTTGGTCGAGCAACAAGCGTTGATTGAAAAAGTGCTTAAATTAGAAGAAGAGCAGTTTTCTAATACTCTCGCGAGAGGGATGGGGATCCTGACGGATGCCTTGAAAGACGTTGAAGGTAAGAAAATTCCAGGGGAACTGGCGTTTAAACTCTATGACACCTATGGCTTTCCGGTTGACTTAACGAACGATGTAGCGCGAGAGCAAGGCTTTGAAGTTGATCAAGAAGGCTTCGAAGCTGCGATGCAAAAGCAGCGTGAAATGGCGCAAGCAGCGGGTAAATTTGGTACTGATTACAATAGTTTGTTACGTACGGAAATAAGCACAGAATTCTCTGGCTATGACAGTGTGACGGGTGCGACAAAAATCTCTGAAATTTTTGTGAATGGAAAACCTGTAGAAAAAGTGTCTAATCAAGAGGCAACCCTGATTTTTACTAAAACACCATTTTATGCCGAATCCGGTGGTCAAGTTGGTGATACAGGAAGAATTATTGGGCGTAATGGCAATGGCGTCGTAAAAGACACACAAAAGTCGGGTAATGCATTTGCACATACCTGTGAAGTAACTGGAACACTTGCTACCGGTGATGAAGTCTCGTTAGAAGTCAATAGTGCTAGAAGGGAAGCTATAAAATTAAATCACAGTGCAACGCATCTTTTACATGCAGCTCTGCGTAACATCCTTGGTGACCATGTAAATCAGAAAGGTTCTTTGGTTGATGCTGAAAAACTACGATTTGACTTTTCTCATTTTGAAAGTATTAGCAGTGAACAGCTTACTGCTATTGAAAATGCAGTAAATGCCCAAATAAGAGCAAACCATCCGCTAAAAACCAAAATGATGAAATTAGATGAAGCGAAAGCTTCAGGTGCTATGGCATTGTTTGGTGAAAAATATGACGATGATGTGCGTGTTGTAAGTATGGGAGAATTTTCTACCGAACTTTGTGGCGGCACACACGTATCGAGTACAGGTGATATTGGTTTATTTAAAATAGTATCTGAAAGCGGAATATCTGCAGGCGTACGCAGAATTGAAGCGGTTACCGGTCAGGTAGCGCTCGATTACATGCATAAAGATGCTGATTTGTTATTTGCAGTTGCAAACTTGGTGAAAGCTGACAAGCGTTCGTTAGTTTCGAAACTTCAGCAACAAATACAAACCACTAAGCAGTTAGAAAAAGAATTGGACACTATCAAGCAAAAACTCGCTGGCCAGAAGTCAAAAGGCTTGTTAGACCAAGTGGTCGAGATTAATGGGGTAAAATTGCTCGCGACCGAACTAGATGGAGTGGAGCCTAAGGCGTTACGAAGCATCCTTGACGATTTAAAAAATCAAATTGGTTCAGGTGTAATCGCTTTAGGTCTTAAAAATGGACAAAAAGTAAACTTGATAGTAGGTGTAACAAACGATTTGACGTCCAAAGTGAAAGCAGGGGAATTGGTAAATCATTTGGCTACTCAAGTTGGCGGTAAAGGTGGTGGGCGTCCTGATATGGCGCAAGCTGGTGGATCTCAGACTGAAAAATTACATCAAGCGATAGCAAGTGCGAGCGATTGGCTCAAAGACTGCTTGAACTAAAGTATAATATTTGTGTGTTATCTTTTTGACAGATAATGCATATAAGTTCTTTTTACATGGCTTAGATTGGCGAAAACTGCCACCTTGAATTATAGTTTATGTAAAGTGTATAGAGATAGGCCATGCAGTATTGAAAAATGGTCTTTGATAAGGAGTTAATTAAATGCTTATTTTAACACGCAGAGTTGGTGAAACTTTGATGGTGGGCGATAACGTAACAGTAACAGTACTTGGTGTTAAAGGTAACCAAGTGAGGATCGGTGTCAATGCGCCAAAAGATGTCTCTGTGCACAGGGAAGAAATCTACATGCGTATTCAAGCGGAAAAAGGTAACGGCAACGTTACTAACGGATAAAAATTACCCAGCAATTCGCTGGGTTTTTTCTTTTTATAGCGCTTTCAACAGCTACTTCTGGGGTTGATTGGTGAAAAAACTATCAATCGCTAAATTCACACCAAAAAAACATTGACTTAGTATTCTGATTCAGTAAACTTTGCGCCCTAATTCAGGAGAGGTGGGTGAGTGGCTGAAACCAGTCCCCTGCTAAGGGACCATACAGTTTGTAGCTGTATCGAGGGTTCGAATCCCTCCCTCTCCGCCATTTTTGTATACCTTTGCAGATCGTATATAATAGGGAATTAGACTAATGCGCGTGCGTAGCTCAGCTGGATAGAGTACCTGGCTACGAACCAGGCGGTCGGAGGTTCGAATCCTTCCGCACGCGCCATTTTTTCTTCATCTGCACCAATTTCACTGCGCGTGCGTAGCTCAGCTGGATAGAGTACCTGGCTACGAACCAGGCGGTCGGAGGTTCGAATCCTTCCGCACGCG
>CANMCE010000010.1 GCA_947496235.1 uncultured Glaciecola sp.
GGTCAGCAGTCGCCCCATGAATTTGAAGAAATATACAAATTCGCTAGTTGAGTGTCTACAGATTTAGGGGAAGATCATGGAGCTAGATATTTTCATACCCTCTATAAAATTTGCAATCGAATATGATGGGGAAGCATGGCATAAAAAAAGTGTAATTAAACGAGAGCAACGTAAATATGAGATTTGCAAAAAAAATGGCATAAAACTGATTAGGCTGAGAGAAAAAATGCCAGAATTTCCTTCCAATATTGCCGATAAAATGTATGGTATGGACAAGCTATATGAGCCGAATAATCTTGAAAAAATGTTAGGTGAACTCCTTAGACATATAAACTTTTCTGGCACTTGGATGTTAGGCTGTCCAGTTGATATCAACATCAAAAGAGATAGACCTAAAATTTTAGAATACAAAACTAGTTTGAAGAAAAGGTCTTTTAAATATAAACATCCTAAGATTGCCGAAGAATGGCATTTCCCATTGAATGGAAAGCAACTACCCGAACATTTTCAACCGGGAACAGACTTTAAAGCATGGTGGAAATGTCCTCGTTGTTCAATCGTATATAAGGCGTCTATTTCAAAAAGAACTGGTGGTACAGGTTGCCCTAAATGTGGAATCGAAAAATCGACCCAAGCCAAAAGAAAGCCTGTAAATATGATAGATCCTAAGACTGGTAAAATTCTCAATACATTCATTTCCATCTCAGATGCTTCAAGAAAAATGAAAATAAATGACTCAAACATATGCATGGTGTGTAAGGGAATAAGACCGAAAGCTGGTGGGTATTCGTGGGTATATGCGCACGATTCTAAATTAAATGATTAATTCATTTTCCGAAACAATCCAATGTAGAAATCGTCCACGGTTGGGACGACGACATTATTCCCTATATAAACTCAGTAAGATACGCCGAACAAGCTAAGTGTTCGCTGCATTTGATTGATGGTGACCATAGGCTAAGCAGTTCGCTCGATTTGGTAAATAGTTTGTTTGAGCGCTATTTAAAACAGCTAATACACACATAATCAAAAACAGGCAAATCTCCCCAAATTTGATCTGTATAAATTTTGCGCGTAGTCTAAATTGCACTTATTCAAACAAATGTGATTAAGGCGCTTTAGATTGTTCATACTGCAATTCAAACGGATGCGAAAACTGCTGTTGGAAGAGGGGCGATTGGGGCGCTATTTTACCTATGCCTTGGGCGAGATTATCCTAGTGGTGATTGGTATTTTGATTGCTCTTCATGTGAATAATAAAAACCTTGAGTACAAGTTAAAACAAGAAGAAATTGCGATTCTTCAAAGCTTGTTAACCGATTTAAAGTCTGCCCAAAATCAGTCTCAGCGCGGCATCGACAATGAAGATTATGCCTTGTTTGTGCTCAATACCTTGTTAAAAGAAAAAACTGAGCGCGATGACTTGTTGCAGGAATACAATCTGGATGCGGTTTTGTATCAGGCGTTCTGGAACTTTGAAGTAGATGTGCCTGTTATCAATACCTACAGCTACATCAAAAGCACGGGCAAGCAAGATCATATTTCGAATATGGAAATTAGAAAGCGATTTAACGCCATTGATATGGGCATTAATAATTTATCCTTTTTAATTGAAGATAGAGCCGAAGTGCAGCAACGCAGAATTGACCCTGTGGTGATTGAACAGCTCAATTTCGTGCGGTTATTAAAAACCGATAATCCCTCCTTAGAAATGAACCTCGGCGACACCAACCAATTCGATCTTATTGTCGATAATCCTATCCACCGCAATATGGTGGCAGCCAAACTTGAGCTGACCCAAAGCGTGAAGAATTTTAGGGTTCAACTGGCTCGGGATATTGATATGTTGGTTGAGATGATAGAGCAAGAGCTGGGTGATGAGTCGTAATATGGTTAACTGATCCCCTCTCCAAAAAACCTCATATAAAACCCCATCGATTCAGCATAAGGGGAAGTACATGAAAGTACAGGCTTTTAAAGCGCAAGGTTTAGCTCAGTTATCTTATTTAGTTACAAGCGGAAATGAGGGGTTTATTGTTGACCCTCAACTTGATATTCAACCTTATTTAAAAGCCGCCCGAGCTGAAAATGTTAGGATTAAATTTGTGGTTGAAACCCATCGCAATGAAGATTTTGTGTCGGGTGCGGCTGCCCTTAAAAGCAAGTTGGATATTCCGGTGTATCATGGTCGTCACAGTGACGAATCCATTGATTACGCCGATGCAGTTAAACAAGGCGATGAGTTCGAAGTTGGAGAACTAAAAGTCACTGTATGGGAGACCCCAGGACACACCAAAGACAGTGTGTGTTATGTGGTTGCCGATACCGCTATTAGCGATGAGTCTGTAGTTATTTTCACCGGTGACACTTTATTTGTGAACGATGTAGGTCGAACTGACTTCTATCCTGACCAAGAAAAAGAAATTGCAGCCACCCTTTACGATAGTCTCCATGAATTGCTTAAACTGCCTGAAAGTACCATTGTGTATCCTGCCCACGGAGCTGGTAGCGTTTGCGGTGGTGGTATGGCAGACCGTGAATTCAGCACATTAGGTTATGAAAAGCGTCATAATCCAAAATTAAAAATCGGTGATAAAGACAAATTTGTCGAAGCCAAACTAGCTGAAACTCATTACTACGCGCCTTATTTTGAAAAGATGGAACATTACAATGCTAGAGGCAAAGCTGAAGCGATTGACGAGCGACATTTATCTCAACTCGACAACCAAGCGTGGGATGATGTTATCTCTGGCAAGTTTGCCTGCCAGCTGGTGGATTTGCGTGGACAACCAGCGTTTTGTCAGTCCCATATCCGCGGCAGTTTATTTTTGCATGGTGGGATGGTGTCTGCTTATGGTGGTTGGTTTCTAAATTACGATGACCCTATTGTATTTGTTGCCGATTCTGCCGAACAAGCACAATCGGCTGCAAAGCAGTTATGGCGTATGGGCTATGATAATCTTCATGGCTACGGCAGCAAAGTACCCGTTTTTACTGGAAATAGTAACGACAAAGTTCGCCGATTAAGCTTGTTAACGGTTGATCAATTCGCCGATGAAAATAGGTCAGACCAATCGCTAATGCTCGACGTTCGCAAACAAGATGAACGAGACCAATCAGCAATACCAGGCTCAAAACACATCTATTTAGGATTTGTGCCTGACAATATAGACGAGATTAAACAGGCGGAGCGCGTCACTTGTTTATGTGCATCTGGCGTAAGAGCAACTATAGCTGCCAGTTACCTGCTACAGCAAGGCGTCGAAAATGTAGAAGTTTTACAAGGCTCAATGCAAGCTTGGAAGGCAAGTAAGGGGTGATTTTCCTTAGAATTAATGGTGCTTTTTATCTTTTAACAAAACACAATCAAAGCGATTGGGTTTTTTCACATTTAAATATCTAATAAATTTAAAGTTTTAGATGAATTTTAAAACTATATGGGGGAGAATCCGAAACACCACTGGAAAACGCCCGCACTACACTCGGGTATACCTTACTCAATTAAGGTCTAAATTCGACCGATAAAAGTGGATCGGTTATGTGCTAGTGACGCAACACTTGAAGTAGATGTAATAAGGATTTTATTAGATGACCCTCCGCGAATTTTCGAACCTTCGGATCTCATATCCCCTTTTGCCTGCACAGCATGGATTACATTCAATATTCACTTTCTTCTAAGCTTGGCTAGCAGAAAGCTCTATGTATTCTCCGCAATAAGGAATTTTGAATGAAACCTAATAAGGGTAACGCTACGCCTCTAAATCTAACGGGCATCATCTTTTTAGCTTGTTTGGTCATACTGACTTTAGGCTTGGGCATTTTAGGATTTAGTTCAGTATACGTCGCCAATCCAGAAGTCGCTTATCCTGTTCTAACTCGCTGGTTTGATGTGATTTACAGCACCATTAAACTCTTTTCATTACTTTCTTCACCTGCTGATGATGAGTTAAAACATTGGGCGATTTCTGCTGCTCGATTAACCGCTGCTTGCTCTGTATTTTTCTCCATTGCGTTTGCGACTATTTACGCCGCTGGCAGTTGGTTTAAAGCCAACGTTGGCGTTAGGTTTTACAAGCGTCATTTTGTAATTTTTGGCTTGAATGAAGAAAGTAAATATTTAATCGATGACTTAATAAAGCAAAACAAAAAGGTTGTTGTGGTTGAAAGCGACCATGCCAATACCTTGTTACCTGAATACAAAAAGCAGCCTGTTACGATTTTGCTAGGGGATAGCAGTCAGCTCGCAATTCAGAAAAGAGCATCTATTCTAAATGCCCACTGCATGGTCGCGATGACAGGCTGTGATTTAGAAAATTTAGCCATTTTAAAAGCCTTGGTAGAAGCGCCATATAAACCTAAATTACATTGTCATATCGCTATTGAAAACGTGATGAGTTACAAGTTGTTTGAACCCAATGCGTTTTATGCCATTGAAAACATCAAAAAATTGTCTACCGGTTTGTTGGTCAATATTTTCAATAAAAATGAGCAAATAGCCATAAATTTAGTGGCAGCTATGAAGCTAGGGAGCAATGGCGATACAGCATCAGATACTGCCCAACCGGTAAGCATTCTTCTTGCTGGTTTTGGCGCTATTGGTGTAGCCATTTTACGAGAGTTATTGTTGATGGCGCATTTTTGCAATCATAAAAAAGCAAAAATTGTTATACTAAGCCCCGAGCCAAATGATTTTTTTGTCACCCATCACCAAGTGTTAGCAAATTGCAATGGAAACGGATTGGATTTATGGGACATTGAATTTGTAACCTCAGAACAAGAGTTACAAGCTCCATCTAGCTTTAATCATATTATTGCCTGTGACCAAAATGAAAACCTCGCCTTAAAATCCATTTTGCGTCTATACGATATGTGTACTATTTCACAGATGCGAGAAACCGATTCGTCCACTACTTTTCATTATTTAAGTATGCTTAAGCACGACATCAAGCATACTCAAATTCAGCCGTTTGGTTCGCTGGAATCAACGCTTAATGGCTCTGCATTGTTGAATAATAAAAACGAAACCTTGGCTGAAAAAAGCCATCATCTTTATGCCAGGGCAAAGCTAGGGTTGCGGGATTTATCTGATGAAGAAGTGAATCAACGTATAGAACTTCATGATGCTCAAAGTCAAGATTCTAGTGCTTGGTTGCACTGGGTCAATCAGCCATTGTTCAAGCGACGATCTAACTTTACTGAAAAGCGCCATATCCCTATCAAATTGTTAGCCTTGGGGGGCGAAACGCCAATTCAAACGCTAGCGGGTGCAAATTTTAACGCTAAACAAGACAGTATTGATTTACCCTATTTAGACGAATTTTCTGATCTAGACTTCAATGTTATTTATGCTTGGATGGATGAAATTAAAACCGAATTAGGTTTAGACAATAAAGAGATCACCCAGAGAATTCACGCTTTAGCGCGAGTAGAACACGACAGATGGAATGCCTTTCATGTGGTGAATAACTGGCGTTACGGTGCTTCCAAAAACGAAGTGCTGAAAACCCACGATTGCTTACTGAGTTGGCAACAACTTGAGCAAAAACGACCCGACACCATCAAGTATGATTATAAGGCCGTCTATCACATCCCAGAATCTTTAGCGCTATTAAACGATAAAGCCTAAGGTAAGCAATGCTAAAAGCAGAAGCGATCAATTGATCGCTTCTAAAGATTGTTTTACTTCTTAAAACGTCTAAATGCCAAACCTAACGCACCTAACAAAAAGATAGCCAATGTAGATGGGGCTGGAACAGAAACTGTTTTAATCAGGGTTAAATTGTTGCTTATTATGGCTTCACTTTCTTCTTCGGTGGCGCCGCTTACCGTTAACGAAGAGGTTAAGGTATGAGATGAGTCTAGAAAGCCACCGTTGAATGCCATAATTGAGCCCCTTCCGAATAAGTAAAATTCCATCCCGAAGGTAACATCAAATTCGAATGAAATTCTGCCGTCGTCTCCCCTTTCTTGACCACTATTAGGAGAAGATTGGCTATGGTAATAATCACCGCCTAATAATAAATTCTCATCGATGCTGATTGGGTAAACTTCACTTGGATCAGAACTTACATCTAAATCAGTGATGGCAGCAATTGCCGCTTCATACCACGCATACTGACTTACTTGAACATTATCATGAATAGTTTCGGAAATTAGGTAATCAAAATCTGCAGTAAATGTTAAGGTTTGATTTATTCCCCACCATTTATATTTTTGTGCTGCAAAAGTTCTACCTATAATAAGCTCATTTTCTTCAGCAACGGCTAGCATATGAATTTCAGGTAGCGCCAATTCAGTGTCATCTAGTAAAGACTCAACGTAAGCATTGCGTCTGATAGACGAGCGAGAATACTTACCGCCAATGGCTTTATCGTAGTCAGTATCATTTGAGCCGCTCATAATTGCCGCATATTCACATGCCATAACTAGCCCAACGGCATTTGTGTCATAACCAAAATGCTCTTCAATTTGTTGTCTGTTTTCATTTAAATAATCCAGATCGACCTCGGGACAATTCGATTTGGTTATGGTTGTCGCAGAATGATATGAAATCAGACCCGCTTGGGCGTTGTTACTAAGGGTGAATGCCAAAAGTACTGACAATGAGAACAGCTTAAATCTCATAGAATGTTTCCTTATTTGTTGTTTTCCATATTGTTGCGGATGAGTTTTTTATATTAACTTATTGTTATATCTGATTATTTTGCATAATTCGCTAAGCAAAAACCATGCTCAAAAGAAATGTTAATTAAATCAATTGGTTAAAACCTGCGCTTAAAAATGTGTAAAAAAATCAGTCACATAGACATAAGTATAAAAAAGGGGAGCGATTGATGTTCTGTCCTTAAACTGAGATAAAAGGTATATCCCCAGCCTGGGCTTTTAAATATTCTGTTTTCATAAGTATGTTCTCTCGTAGTGCATGAAAATAAGCGATATCCTCCTCGGTAATGTGTGGCTGGCATTTCATGTTGTCGATAAAATCGTTTCCATTAAGTTGGTGTATCACTTTTTCTGCTAAATTAACTAACAATCTGGATAACAGCTTTTTATCTATGTTGCAGGTTTCTGCAAAGTCGGCGAGTTGATAGGCATGAATGTTATCTGGCATGAATTCATCACCCATGGCCATTGCCAGTGTCTGTGTAAATTGAGGAAACATGGCGATATTGACTAAATCGTAAGAAGGGGTGAAGCGCGCGTTCGTCTTGTCAAAATACAAAGAGATATTTTTACCATGGCTGTCGTAGTTGCTAATCATTAAGTTAAATAGTTGCCAATGGATAAGCCAGTTTTTGCTTTCTACTGGTGACGACATAGCCTTACTAAATTCAAACAGTTTATTTAAGCTAGCGCCATCGCGAATATGCTGAACATCTCTTCCATCACCGAGGTTTCGCTCGTATTTATAATCTCTAGATAAATTTAGTGCTTGGCAAGCATCTATTACATGGCGTCTTAATACTTTATTATTCTCTTTGCTATACTTGCGATCGAATCGTTTAACAACGAGCGCAGGATGTGGCCCCAATCGTTTGTATGTCACCTCGGCAGTAGGTAGCCCAATAGCGCTGGAAAGCTGCATACAAAAAAATTCGTTTAATACTAGGTTGGGGCAGTTTTTCTTTTCAAATTTAAGGATATGGGTTGAACATAGAGGGCCGTCAGCAAACCCCATGTTTCCATTTTCGTCAATAAACACATTTAATTTGTCTTGCACACCGGCAACGCTGAGCCTAGGTTTGTCGTCCCATGTTAATAAACCAAACTCTTCTTTTTCGTCTAATCTTTTGATGAGTTCACTTTCCTTAACAATCCGCATGTTTGCGAGTGTGTACTCTTCTATGTTTTGTTCAGCAGGCATAAAAGTAAAAGCGCCAGCTAGGTCATTACCAATAGCGCGTACTTGTGAATACACATTTTTTTCGGAAACACCTAAGTTGTTAGCGAGTAATCTTCGCGCTTCTCCCTCAGGTAATGCATTATCGAGATAGTTGTATGCAACTTCTGGAGAATGTGGTTTTGCTAGAGGCAGATGAGGTGAAATAGCAAAGCCGTTTTGTTGCCATTGCTGAGAATAGTTAAGCTTTAATAAATTCGTTGTTTTATCAAGTGTTAGTGCAGCAACAAAACTATTGCCATAAGTTACATTTAGCTGGTATGCGTCGCCTTTTCTAATAGTATCCATGCCTAAATCCATCCCTCTTCATTAGAAGAGTCTGGTTGTTTTGGTGTTAATTCTTTCGATGTGAGTTTTATTCCTAGCCCGTGCAATACAGAAAACATCGCTGACAAAGTACAATTTGCATTGCCGTTTTCCAGTCTAGATAAGGTGTTGATACCAATCCCACAAAGCGCTGCACAATCAGCCAATTTCATGCCAAGCTGGGTACGTTTCGCTTTGATAAGCTGTCCTAGTATCTGTGCATTATCAATAGATACTGAGTCAGGCAGTTCAGACGCTATTACTTTTTTCGCCATTATATTCGGACCGATAGTTAATTATTCACTATGATTGGTGATTATAGGTGATATCTGACTAAATACAAATAAAATCACCAGTAATGGTTAATTTATGTTTGAACAATCTGACTTTTATGATAAATCACTATTACTGGTGATTTATTGTATAAGTAGCACAGTTGAAGGATTTATTTATACCCTCAAGGGTTTAAATGAATAAAAATACCTTAAAGGGTATAAATAGTTTAAGGCACTGATATGAAACTAATAAATTCTAGAGAGTTGGCTGATTACATAGGGCTACAAGGAAAAAAGCAGAATCGCACTCAGACCGATGTGACAAAGCATGTGGGGTTGAAGCAAAAGTACCAAATCACTTCCCTGAATATGTAGTCACAAGCATATTTGAAGGCTTGAGAAAACAGGCGACTAAAAAATTGGAGTAATGTCTAACTGCATAATGCCGCGCTTTTGTTGCATAGTTTTAACTGCGCCAAAAAACTAATTAAGAATCTATAACGCTAAGTTAAGATTTAAATTTTGCAGTTTTTTAAACGATAAATAATTGTTATATTGTTCAAGATAACAATGACTTATGTAAATAAAAGGGATTTTATGAAGTTTCTGATCGTACTCCTAGGTACTTTAATCTTTGTCGAGAATAGTTACGCTTCTAGCTTAAAAAGCTTTTATTATTGGGCTGATGATGCAGTATGCCCAACCTCATCAAGTGAGTGCAGTGCTAATAGAGCAGAAAAAATAGTAAAACTGCTATCAGCTAGTCAAGGTTATTATTCTCAAACAGTATTAGACACTATTTTTCATACTAAAACTTGTGAAGTAGAAATAATTGAATACCACGAGCGATATAAAGATAGATATAAAGAAAGTATCGGAACAAGAGGATTCATTAAATGTGCTAGTGAGTTCCATGCTACCTATAACAAAATAGGAAAATATAAGTACAAAATATTTTCTGAGGATTTCGTCAATAATTACGACTCAGAATTACAGGAGATTTTCGATAAAGCTAAAAGAGAAAGAGATATTGATACATTAGAACGTTTAGTTAGCGAATTCTCACACCATAGGGTTGCAAACCTCGCGAAGAATTCGATCATTAATTTTGATTCTGAAGAGAAAAAGCAGCGCCAAAGTGTGATGAATGAGTATAAAAACGCGAAAACCATTCAACAAAAAGCAGAAGTGTTAGCAAAAACGAATAATGGAAAAGCAGTAGCAGAAGGCTGGATTAAATACAGCGACGTTATTAACCAAGAAATGGCCAATAAATTCGTTACTGATATTTTTAAATCGGTAGAAGACGAAGATAATATTGCGGGATACAGCTGGTTCATTGCAAATAATCCAGATTCAAAGCTAGCTAAAAAAGCCCTAACCAATATGCACGAGTTAGCATTTGAACTCGCTGAAGACATAGACACCATCAACGCATATAACGATTTCATTATCGCTTACCCTACTGCTAAACAAGTGCGTGAAGCTAATGATCGTGCTTATGAATTAGAAAAAAGTGAATACGTTGGCATGTTGAGCTATTTCAGTGAAGAAAAAGATGCTCGCCGTTTGTTAGTACAATCCAAAATGCTAGAACAATCAGCAGAAGACTTATCAAGCGATGAGCAAATTGGCTACATGATAGTGGTTAACCGCATGAATGATTTGCTCAAGCAAGAGTTTGTTAGCACAGATGCAGCACTGCGCCATTTAGAGAGTAACGAATTCAAAAGCTTTGTTAGAACCTTTAAGCGTTCGATGGAAAACCTCGATCGTCAAGTTAGTCGAATTGCCGACAATACCGCTGATTTGTCGTCCATCATGAAGCAACAAAGTTCGATGATGAATAATCACTTTGATAAGGCGGCCCAAGACCGAGAAATGGCATCAGAACTCACAAAGCAACACAGACACTGGGAGCGATTTATTGGTGAGGTGGGGCTGTAAATTGCCAAATTATTAAAAATTTGCTTATACTGACCTAATCTAGGGAGACGTAGTTACTGTTTTTCGGATAGTAGCACGCACAAAACAAGGCAGTAAGTTAGTGTCGAAGATATTTATCAGCCATTCAAGTGCGAATAACTTTGAAGCTCTAGCGGTACAAGAATGGTTGTTAAAACAAGGTTGGGACGAATTGTTCCTTGACCTTGATCCGAAGCGAGGTATCGCAGCAGGAGAGCGTTGGGAGCGCTCGCTACATGAAGCAGCTAATCGTTGTGACGCCGTATTATTTTGTGTTACCCAGCAGTGGTTAGATTCAGATTGGTGTCGTAAAGAATATCGTTTAGCGCGACGCCTCAATAAACAATTGTTCGGTTTGCTAATAGAAGATCTCGACATCGCAAGCTTACCCGAAGAACTTACCAGCACTTGGCAACTTGTTGAATTAGCCACAGGTACTGATCATGAAATCCATCGTGTAGTTCATCCTTATACGAGTGAAGAGCGCCATGTTCACTTTTCCAAACAAGGGCTTATTAGACTGCACTCTGGTTTAGTTAAAGCCGGTTTAGATCCTAAATTCTTTGAGTGGCCACCTGCCACAGACCCATTTCGTCCTCCCTATCGAGGGCTCTTACCAATGGAGTCATGTGATGCGGGCATATTCTTTGGTCGCGAAGCACCCACAATCGAATTGCTCGCTCGACTCCGCGGTTTAAAAGAGCTACCACCGCCGCGATTTATGGTAATTCTAGGTGCGTCAGGCGCGGGTAAATCGTCGTTTTTGCGCGCAGGCATAATGCCACGTTTATCGCGAGACGAACGGCACTTTGTACCACTACCTATAATTCGTCCTGAAAGCGCTGCGATTACTGGTGAATCTGGGTTGGCAAATACCTTGCTAAAGTGCTTTACCGAGAGTCAGATTTCAACAAATCGTGCCGCTCTGCGCGATTTGGTATTGAAAGCAGGAGAATCTGAGAGTCATTTCGCTCTACTTATGAGCTTGTTGCAAGATTACTACAGCGAGAAAACCAAAGCGGTTGCTCTGTTTGATAGTGCACAAAAGCCTGCAATGATCTTGAGTATCGATCAAGCTGAAGAGCTCTTTATGGGTGAAGGTGAAGTAGAGGCCGAGCAATTATTAGTGTTATTAAAACGGTTGGCGGAACAAAATGAACTGCCCATTATCGTGTTATTCACTATCCGTTCGGATAGCTACGAAACCCTGCAAGCTTACAAGACCTTTACCGATGTTTCACAGCAAACCTTCAGCTTAGCGCCGATGCCAAAAGGTGCTTATCAAGAAGTAATTGAAGGGCCCGCCAAGCGGATGAATGAGTCAGGCAATCCTCTTGATATCGAGCCAGCGCTTACCGAAGCTTTACTACAAGATTTGGATCAAGGCAGCGGCAAAGATGCCTTGCCATTGCTTGCATTTACGTTAGAACGTTTGCACAAAGACTATGGTGCTGATGGGGATCTTACACTTGCAGAGTATCATGATTTAGGTGGAATCAATGGGGCGATTACTGCTGCTACCGAGGAAGTATTTCAGCGTGCGCTCTACGATCAGCGTTTACCTTCCGAGCGACAGGCGCTAGAAGCGCTGATGCGGCGAGCATTAGTGCCTTGGTTGGCTGGCATAGATCCCGAAACTCAGGCACCACGACGACGCATTGCTCGCATGTCGGAAATTCCTACCGAAGCACATCCGTTAGTTGAGCTATTGGTTGAACAACGCTTGCTATCGACGGATATTAACTCCGACAAAGAAATTACGGTTGAACCCGCCCATGAAGCCTTGTTACGTCAATGGGGATTACTCAAAGGTTGGTTAGAAGATGACTTCGCCGCGCTGATGGTCCTAGAATCACTACAGCGAGCTACCCGTGATTGGCTAGCTAATAATCAGGCTGATGATTGGCTAAATCACACCGCAGGTCGCCTTGAAGATGCCGAAGCACTGCGTGCACGTGCAGATATGGCGAATTTCTTTTCAAATAGTGATGATACCTATTTGCATGAATGTCGAAAGCGTGAGGATGCCATCAAAAACAAGGCGTTAAACGAAGCCAAACAACTGGCCGAAGCCAGAGAAAAAGAAGCTGTGGCGCAAAAACGTGCTGCCGCGCTTACCCGCAAAGGTCTAATTGTTGCCTCGATTCTGCTGGTCATTGCTATTTTTGCCGGATGGAAAGCGTTTGAGCAAAAAGATGAAGCTGAGCTTGCCCGAGAGGAAGCACAACATGCTCTTGCTGTATCACTCGCTGCGCAAGCAGATACATTTGCTGAGCGAGATGAAAAAGATAAGGCACTGCTCTACTACAAAGAATCTCTGCAACGTAATGCCACTGCCCAAGTTGAAACCAAAACCTGGCAGCTACTCAATCAAATGCCACTTGCTGTGGCCCAGGCATCAACAGGATTAGATCCCACATGGGCAATGCTATCTCTACCCGAACGAGGTATTGCCTTGGTTGGCACTAATCTAGGCGGATTGTATGTGGTTACTAAAACCGAAGAAGGCCTAACCTTTAGGCATTACAAAACCAGTGAATATGCGATTTCTGCATTAGCTGCGTCTGCTGACGGTCAGTGGGTGTACGCTGGTGATACTCGCGGTGACATTTGGCAGATCGATTTAGCACAAAACAATCAACTTCGCGCTACACGTATTCTCGCTGACTCTAACGATGACCAAATTCGCTCACTTGCAGTGCATGAGAGTGGACAATTGCTCGCACTAGGTTTCTATAACGGTAAGGTCACACTGTATTCGACCATAGATAATAGCAAATCAACGGTTTACACCGACCCCGTCGAAAGTGATATTTATGCATTACAGTTTGTGTCTGATACCCAAGAGCACCTTTTCATTGGTAACAGCGGTAACTATTTAGTTGAACTTAGTGGTGAAAATTACGCTGAAACCACTGTTCACGATGTGGGTATCAATGCTGGTCGTCAGTTCACAATCGATGACAATACTCTGTACTTTCTATCACAGAATGAATTGGCTGTTTGGAACACTGGCTCGCAGCAAGTAGAACAGACATTTACCATTGATGACCCCATGCATACGACCGCCATGGTGGCATTTGACGACGCTTTTTTCATCGGTGGTTATAGTGGCGAATTGGTAAAGGTTGATAAAGATAATTTAAAGATTTTGAAGCAAGCCCAATTAAAACCCAGTTGGTTACAGGCCCTGATGATAGTTGATGATGTTTTACTGGTTATTAATGACAAAGGACAAATTTTTGAAGTTGATCCGAACTCATTAGCCATGATTAGCACCACGCCTGGCCGAACTGAAAAAGATGCCATATTGGCGTCAAGCGAAGAGGCATTGTTTGTCGCCTCTAGCGAAATGCTGTACAGATACAATGTGGATTCATTACAGCCAGAAATATCAATGGATGCGCATAAGGAAATAATTATTGCCGTAGCTGTTAGTCCTTCCGGTGATTTGGTTGCAACTACCGCGCATGATGAAACCGTTAAAATTTGGCGCTCTAAAGACTTAACCCTAATAGCAGAATTTGACACATTTGAAGGGGCTCCCACGAGCGCATTTTTTGCCACGGACGATCTACTACTTGTCGGCGACGAACAGGGTAATATAGTAGCTATCGATACAGTAAATGACGAAGTGCTATATCAAATTAGCTCTCTTCAAAGCAGTGTAAATGCAATATCAATGGTGACAGATCCTCAACATGCATTTGCTATAAGTGCAGCGGGTACTGTAGTGATTTCAGTGAGTAATAATGGCAGTATTGCGTTTTCAGATTTAGCTACCGGCGCAATAGTGCGCAGGCTACAGCTGTCTGGCGCCAAGTATTCAATCAACGACTCTGCATTTGACCCAAAAAATGGGTTCATGGCGGTCGCATTAGATAACGGTAAGGTGTGTATTTGGCAGCACAGCTATACCGAAGAATATGTAGGTCAAAGTGCGACTTTCCGCGACGAAAATTTAAACTGCCTACAACTGCATTCGGCGAGTATTGAATCTGTGGTCTTCGCCGGAGACCGTTGGTTAGCAGGGGCGGCAAATGGTGAATTAATTGAGTTTAATGAAGATTCACAACAACGAACCTTTCCTATCCACAAAGACGAAATTACTCAGTTAAATTGGATAGCTAAATCTAAAACGCTTGTCACTGTATCGGATGATACGAGACTAAAAACATGGCGCTTACCTGCACAAAACCAAACCCCCATACCAGAGTCAATTGAAACGGTTAACGGAAATTTGTACGACACTCTGCTATTGGAAAATGAAATGCTGATTGCCGGTGGCTTTCAGCTCAAGCGTGTTTACAGTATGCCTATAGGCGGTTGGTATTCTGGTTCATTGTACAATTATTACGAAGCCAGTGCGGTTGGTGGCAATCAGTTTTATGCGCTGGCTGCAAATGACAATTATATAGCAATGGGCGGTGAAAATGGTTTCTTAGCGCTACAAGATAGAGATACCGGAAGAGATACGCTTATGCCGATAACGCGTTCTTATATTCAGCATTTAGCGTTCTCACAGACGTCAACTAAATTATTTGCCGCTTATGATGATGGTCGAGTGGAAATTTTCGATACCGACAACCCCCTGAATACCCCAATTCATTTTTATCAACATGCCAGTGCGGTTACGAGTTTAATTGCATTACCTAACAGTCAACAAGTGCTCACATCCGACGTTGACGGTAATATTTATATTTGGGATGAACTAACCGGCAAAGTGGCTCAGCAATACAAGCGCCAGTTTGGGGTGGGAGGTGTTGCAATTAGTTCTGACGGTTCTCTTATCGCCATTGGCGAAAGCGATGGCTCAGTAGCACTATACTCAGGTGGATTAGACGAGCAAAAGTTGGTTTGGCGAACCAAGTCAATCGATGCTATTTACGGAATTTTATTTTCCCAAGCGGATGACACTTTAGTGGTGTACAGTCGCAACCAGCTTAATTTTATCAATGTTAATAACGGCAACAGTTATTACCAGTCAGAGGCCAATACAAGCAAGTTTTACAACAATGGTAAAATGCACGGTTCACAACTGGTTATGACCGGTAATAAAGGGTTATACGAAATGTATAACTTAGTGAGCAGTAAACCTATTGAGGGAATCGACTTAATTCCAGCAATTACCGAAACCATTGATATGGAACTTAGCTCAAGCCAGCAGATTCGTGAGTTATCACATCGTATTGAATTGGTACCAGCAGGAGACAGAAATGACTAGGACATTGTTTTTGAAATGGTCGATTCTGAGCATCTTGCTAATGATTTCAGCACAAGTATGGGCGGATAATTCATGCGAATTTGCCTTTGATGGCGTTTGTGATGAACCAGGACTCTGTACGCAGGGAACGGACACAGCCGATTGCTCTGTCAACAGTGATATTTATCAATTGGCGCAACGCTTACAATATGAAGTTGATCTAAGTTCACTTAACGATCCTTATGAAGTGTTTAGTGACTTAAATAACAGTGAGTACAGCTTGCTTATTTGTGGTAACTACATTCCAAGCTTAGTGGAAGGTGTTTCCCCAGTCTCGCAAACCACAATGTTTCAGCGTTGCCAAGCAATGGGCGGATGTGAATGCGATATTCAGCAAAATAGCTATCAAGCTCTGGCAATGAAACGCAATGCGGACGCAAGCATTGAAACTTTAACTTGGTTTGAATACGGTGCGGTTTATGATATTTCACAAGCTACGAATATCGCTGTTATTGGACATTTGCGTAGTCATGATGGCTCTGCGGGGAATTGGCTCAATGCTCAAGCGTTGCGCGAAGGCATAAAGCTTTTACTAATGCATCAATACAAAATGGGTATTGTGCACGATGAACTTATCAGCCGTCCTGCCAGCCCATTTAGCCGTCAACAAACTACGCCACATGTGTGGGTAGAGAATTATTTGGTCGATGCCAAAAGCAATCAAGCTAAGCGCATTACCGGTCAACCGATTCAACTGGTCATTGACTTGGCTTTGCACGATAACAATCAACTGGTTATTACTACACACTCGGCGTACCTGACTCAGCCGGCAACGCTTACGTTATCACTTGACGAAATATCCGTTAGCCAGTGGCAACAAGTGCGAAACTATATTGCCACTACCGCCGGTCAAGCAGGTTTGATGAAACATAATCTATCTTCAAACACCGTAAATTCAGCAATTGAAGAATGGCAGCCTTCAGGTTTATTGTCGGTATACAACCGAATCGATGCGTTAAGCCAAGGGATTGGCCAATTCTCCCCTGCACATTTACAGGAAGCTGGCCGTGCTTGGACCTGGTTAAGTATTTTAACGAGCCGCGTGTCCCCCATTTTGGCGCAGCAACATGCAGCCACTGCAATCGCCAATGTATTGTTAGCAGCAGATGCGAAAACGTTAAACACTGATCAAGCGGCACTGATTAGCGTTGCAAAAGCATCAGCCTATAGCGACTTATTCACACTTAACCTATTACCAAACACAACTAGTTATCCTGAAATCAATATACTCCGCACATTTTCAACTATTGATTACCAAGCGCCAGATCAGAGTGAAAAAGTAGAAAATTATGCGCTATTTTTACATGCCCTGCAGTTAATGGAATTTACTCCTCATCGCGATCAAGCTATTCAGTCAATGTACAATACTCGTTTTGCAGCAGATGGCTTGCTTCTCGATAGTGTTTTGACCATTTCATCGTATAAAAAGACCAGTATTACCATGCAGCTCAATCGTGGTAATTCAGGTTCGGTTACTGCCGCTGCATTTTTGTTATTACTCGACAATGCGCAATTAGATGGGGATTTGTCTGATATCCGCCAGTATATAGACGCTGGTAGTGGATATAGTTACGCCGCGCAAATGATGAATTTGATGCAGCAACAAGCTTACGATGTCCCCATTTTATCAGCCGATAATAGGCAACAATACAGGCAATATCTGATTTTAAAGGAAATCATTCACCGTTTAATTTCAGCATCTAACGAAAAGCTGTCAATGTGGCGTGCCTGGGGAATGCGTGAAGAATTGGTACGCCGCTTAAATGAAGGTTTAACATCATTACTAGAAGCGCCATCTTTAATGCCAGAATATGCACATGCGCTTATTATGTTTAACCGATATGCATCGCGCATGACAGGTTGGCATTCGTCGTACGAGGACAAGATACAACGAGTAGCCATTGATTGGTCAGCTGCCTATCCTGGTGTGCGAATGTTGAATTATATAGATGATCCCTTTGACGAAATAGCCGCAAAATGGGCGGTAAGTAAATTAGAGGCAAATAGGGTAACTGCTCACATTGAGCGTTCAGAATTACTGTTTGGTTCGCCGCTTAAGACACCTGAATATTCTATCCCAGAGGATTATTTATTAAATTTCACATTGACACCTAAGTGGTGGCAGCCTGAATTTACCACAACTCCTATTCCGCAACGTTATACACAAAACTGGAATACGGGTCATGAACTTGCCAAAGAAGTAGCCAAGCGTGATCCACAGCGCGCAATTGTGCTTTATGAAGAGGTGCTTAATGCACATCAGTATCGACTTGAAATGCCTAGCATTGAGCTGGAAGAGCTATACGTAAAAACTGGTCAGCGTGACAAAGCGATTGAGGTTGTGAAGAAATTTATTGCCTCAAATCCACAAGGATTTTTAGATGTATCATCTGCACAGCAACGCCTTGCCGAACACTACATACATAGCGGTCGCGTAGACGAGGCGTTTGATATTTCGTACAAAGCGAGCAATGCCGGCTCAGCTCGTGCATATCAAACCTTAATTTTTAGCGCTGTTTTGGCAAGAGAGTTTGATGTCGCGCAAAGGACCATAGTTAAAATGCAAAGCCATTATAGTAGTGCTAGTCCTTATCTCAATCAGTTCCGTACTTTAGGGCAAGCACTAACAGAAAACGATAATTATGAAGACCAATGGCAACAGTTTATCAACTTTATTAATCAACAAGATCCTAGTGATGTAAGCGTGTCGGTTTGGTTACTCCCGTTTTTAGTTGAATATGGTATTGCCCCACGCTTCTTTCACCAAGACAGTAAGGTTGTGCGCGAGTTATTGGCGCGCACAATCATTAAAGACTGGCTACCTTTAGGGCAAATAGTTCCTCCCCAATATGAATGGTTGGAAGATTTGAAAAATATTCAAGCTCTCAAGCAAGACAATGAGGACCCGGTTGCCAGTACATCACAATTACTCGCTATTGATTACAGCAAGATTCCGGCTACAAGCGATGTAAAAGCAGCCTGGGAAGAGGCATTCAAACAACAATTCAGTGATGCATTGTTGCAGATAACGTCGGCACAGGATGATGCTGGTCTTCAGAACCTTTTAACTGAACTCAAATCTCATGAACACTGGCGCGCATGGTCGGACGAACAGCGCCCATTGACTTTAATTGCGTGGATGGTTGAAAAACAAGCGACTACTGAACAGGTGAATCGATTTATTGCACAATACTCAGCAATGAATAAAAACTGTTACAGTTGCCAAGTGCTACAAGCAATTCAAGCACTGCCGTCTTGGACAAACAAACTCTTAGTAACCGACATTTTTAAAACCGCAGGTCAAGGAATTTACCACGCTGTACAAGCAGGAGAAGAGGCTACAGCCGAAAACATCCTCTCGGTGTTATACCGTTATGCCGACTTAGATATTTCCTGTGGCTCAAGGACAGCTGTTTCAGCATCGATTATCGCTACTGGCTCAATCGCCAATGCAAAAAAATGGATCGACAGCCAAGAACTATCTGCTCGTTGTAAAGGCGACGCCGAGTTCGCTAAGTTCAGGCACTATGAACCCTTGGCTAAATATATTCGAGAGTATTCCAGTAAGAGCGGTGCTCAATAGATAGGCGGATCTTGTTAGCTGATGCACTATTCAAATTTCGGGTTACAACTTTATAAAAACCTAAGGAATTTTAAACGGTAGTAAAGTTCCGATTGATTGAAGTTTTTAGTTGCCAATCGGTAGTTTGTTACCTTTTATTTGCTCGATTTTATATTTAACCGGTAGATTTCTACCGAAAATCTGTTACTATCACTTCGAAAACGGAAATGAACTACTGGAGTGGTGATGCAAACAGTGACATTGCAATTATTTAATCAAGGTAAATGGTGGGACGCTGCCACATTGAGTTTTTCTGATGAAAAACTGAGTGCTAGTTGTTCACTGTGTTATGAACCTGATTACATTGCAGAAGTAGCTACCTATGATATTAAAGATTGCTGGGCATGCTCAGTTAATGCACCTATCAGTATTGTTCCAAAAGACTACAGCAATTGGCCTGCTTTATTAGATGATATTCTGCCAGTGGGAAAATCTCGCGAATGGTGGCTGAAGTACCTTAATGTCAGTCGAACTAACGAATTTCAGCAAAACTACGCGCTGCTGACGAATGCTTGTATGTCACCAGTGGGTAACTTACGAATAAAAGAATCAGTACCAATTCAGAGCAATATCGATCCTCATCGTTTTCCTATTAAAGACGTTGTTTCATTGCAATATGGCTTTTTAGAGTATGCTAATGAACAAGGTGCTGCGGTTGGAGGTGCAACAGGAGCAGTAGGTGTTGCGCCAAAGCTTTTGTTGATGCTTGAAGATAACCATGTTTTCATTGATGGTGACTTTGCGGGCAAACCATTGACAGCAACTCCATATTTAACAAAGTTCGCACGAAATAGGCGCACTGCTAGAGACAACAATATCTTAAAAGGCGAAGGCATTTTTTATCAGGCGCTGACAGAGGTTCTTGAGGGCACAAACGTTAAAACAATTGACGTAGATAAACTGAAAATATTAGAAGATGAACAAAGCGCTCAAGTCAGTTTATGGTTGCCGCGCTTTGATATTGGATTTGAGAATAACCTAGCCACAAGACTTGGTTTGGAGAGCATCTATTCAATTATTGATGCGGAGCCTGGTAGCTATCAAGATCATTTTTATGTCATGGAAACGGTTTGGCGAAGAATAGACTCAGCAACTCAAATGAGCAAAGGTGAATTTGCAAAACAATATGTTGTTAGAGATTTTTTAAATATTGTCTTTGGTAATTCAGATAACCACGGTCGCAATATTTCATTTGTAAAATTGGAAGGTGATATCTGTTTTGCGCCCATTTATGACTTTGCACCTATGAAAGCGGATGAAGAAGGCATAACCCGTTTATTTAAATGGGGACGAAGTTGTGAAGCTGGAGGAGTGATTAACTTTTCAAAAGTCGCCGAGCAACTTACTGACTTTTGTGAGCCAAAAGAATTGCTCTTATTTTTAAACCAACTGGCAGAAAAATTAATCGACTTGCCGGACATACTTGAAAGATTCAATTGCCCAGATGAGATATTAAATTTTCCCTCAATTGGTTTTGGCAATATAAAAAATAAATTAAAAGAGATGGGAGTTTATGATGGCTAGCTTGTCAGGTGAACAGCGAAAAGAAATTCTTGCGAAGCTAGAAACCGATCTTGCCAATAACATAATTACCATGGGTGAACTAGTTAAACAGGTTCGTACGCAATTGTATGGCATGACACAAACCCAATACGCTAAGTTTATACGAGTATCTGACAAAACTCTCAGGGATATTGAGAAAGGTAAAACAGATCCTCGAGTCTCCGTATTAAATAAGATTTTAGCACCAGGAGGCTTTCAATTATCTGCTCGCAGGGTTAAATGAATTAACCCTACTCAATATTCTGGATCTGCTTGTTGAACTGGGGACGCGCTACTAAAAAAAACTAATATTGTTACTATCTTTTGTCATTAACGTCATCAATCGCGGGTGCACAAATAGTTTTTCCTTTCCTGAATCGATTTCTTGTAGCACACCAATATCCGCTAGCTGCTTTAAATAGCTTGAAGCGGTTTGGCGTTTAGCGATATTACGCTCAACTAGATTACTAATACGGCAATAGGGTTGTTCAAATATAAGCTGAACAAGTTCATAACTATATATTTTAGGTAGCTTGGTTTTTACGTAATCGGTTGTACTTTCCATTAGCGCTCTAATCGCTGAGATTTTTTTACAAGTCCAAATTGCGGTTTGCTCGACACCTTTAAGCATAAACACTAGCCATTCTTCCCACTTCTGCTCTTTGGTTACTTGGTTTAATAAGCGATAATAGTCTTGTTTGTTATTAACGATGAAGCGACTTAAGTACAAGATAGGTAGCGTTAAAAGACCGCACTCAATAAGATACAGAACGTTTAAAATACGACCTGTTCGACCATTTCCGTCATAAAATGGGTGGATGGCTTCAAATTGATAATGGCTAATTGCCATCTTTATCAACGGGTCTAAATCATCGATATTATGAAGAAATTGTTCCCAGTTATTTAACAAGTCGCGGATAACTTTTTCTCCAGTGGGTGGAGTATAGATAATTTCCCCAGTCTTTTGGTTGCCTATAAATGTTCCCGGTACCTTCCGAATGTCCATTTCAGTGTGCTTTAACGTGCTGCATATCTCTATTGCCGTTGCTGTACAAAGCGGTTTTCTCTCAAGCTGTATATAGCCTTGATGTAACGCCGTCCTGTAACGCAGAGCTTCTTTTGTTGCATGATCGGCGCCTTTATCTTCTAGCGCATACTGAAATAGCTTATCGGTAGTGGTGACAATATTTTCGATTTCAGAACTATCTTTAGCTTCCAGTAATGGAAGTAGATTAATTAGCATACTTTGGTTAGGTATGAGCTCCCCAGCCTTTTTTAACTCTGCTAAAGCGGCGCGTGCAGATATACAAGCTTTCAATACAGCTTTGGTCTCTATGATATCTAGGTTTGGTGGCAGTATGGGTAATTTGTTGTATGGCTGCTCAGCTTGCCAGGTCATGTTTAAATTTCCAGTTTAAATCGACATTAATGAACTATTGGGTCAGTTTATGTCGATTAGATCGACATATCAATTTTATATGTCGATATTTTTCGATTTTATCGACATAAGATTTTTGTATGTCGATTGAATAGATATACCGATTTGGAAGGAAAAACCAAGAAAGCCCTGTTTTTAAGAGAAAATAATAGAGTTTTAAAGACATTCTTGAACGAATAAAAAATTATTCAATATTCTGAATTTGCTCACGCATCTGCTCAATCAAGACCTTCAACTCAACCGCCGATTGAGTGATGTCTGCATTGATTGATTTAGAGCCTAGGGTGTTGGCTTCGCGGTTGAACTCTTGCATCATAAAGTCTAGTCGTCGGCCTATGGCGCCGCCTTTCTTTAAGATCTTTTGAGTTTCGTTAACGTGGGATTGCAGTCTGTCGAGCTCTTCGGCAACATCTGATTTTTGCGCCAGTAGCACCATTTCCTGTTCTACACGGCCATCTTCAAGCTCAATTTTGGCTTCTTTGAATTTGTTGATTAAACGCTCTTTTTGCCAAGCGAGTACTTCTGGCATTTGCGCTTTAACTTTATCCACTTCTACCAAAATGCCATCCATGCGCTGTTGGATAAGGTTTGCCATATTTTGCCCTTCGCTGGCGCGGGCTTTGATGAAGTCTTCAAGGGCTCGATCAAAACTGCCTAGCATGGCGGTTTGAATCTCATCCATATCGGTTTCTTCAGCTGAAGTAACACCAGGCCAGCGTAGAATATCCACAGGATTAACTGCACCATCTGCACCGTTGGCTTTTACCCAGCGGGCGGCTTCAATAATTTGCGTAGCTAGGGCTTCATTTACAGTAACACCACTAGCGCTAGCTTCGTTAAACGAGAAACGTAAAGTACATTCCACTTTACCGCGCTGAAGTTTTTGGCGAAAACGTTCACGCAAAGTAGGTTCAAGACCACGAAACTGTTCAGGCAGGCGAAACAGGGTTTCCAAATAGCGCTGATTTACTGACCTGATTTCCCAAACAACAGTCCCCCACTCTTTGGTTAACTCATTGCGGGCAAACCCAGTCATGCTACAAATCATATTCAGTCCTATTGGCGTTAATCGTTGATCTACAAGTAAACTTCAAGTGTTCTTGAAGGGCTCTTGAACATAAAAGCCTAGTGTAACCTAAGTTTATTGGTTTTGCTCATTTTAAACTAGCGCCCGATTCGCTATAATTTGCCAAAATCTCGCCCTCATTATTTTACCAAGGAGCTTATTAGATGCGTCCAAGTAGCCGCACAGCGAGCCAAATTCGTCCCGTCACTATTTCACGAAACTACACCATTCATGCCGAAGGATCTGTATTGATTGAGTTTGGCAATACTAAAGTGTTGTGCAACGCCACAGTCACCGAAGGTGTACCGCGTTTTATGAAAGGACAAGGCAAGGGCTGGGTAACTGCTGAATACAGCATGTTGCCACGTTCAACCCACACCCGTTCAGATCGTGAAGCAGCCCGAGGTAAACAAGGAGGCAGAACCTTAGAAATACAGCGTTTGATTGCGCGCTCGTTACGCGCCGCTGTTGATCTTAAGTTATTAGGTGAAAACACCATCACTATTGATTGCGATGTTATTCAAGCAGATGGTGGTACACGCACCGCATCGATCACAGGCGCATGTGTAGCGTTAGTTGATGCATTGACATATATGCGAAATAAGGGAATTATAAAAACGAACCCGCTAAAGCATATGGTAGCCGCAATTTCGGTGGGCGTTTATCGCGGAACTCCTATAGCGGATTTAGAATATTTAGAAGATTCTGAGGCTGAAACCGACATGAATGTAATCATGACGGAAACCGGTAAGCTAATAGAAGTACAAGGTACCGCGGAAGAAGAGCCATTTTCGTTTGATGAACTCAACGAGATGTTAGGGCTGGCGAAAAATGCCATTAGCGAATTAACCCAAATACAGCGTACAGCGTTAAGTTAATCAACAGAGATCTTCATGCTTAATTACAAAAGAGAATTTATTGAATTTGCTATCAAGCGAAAAGTACTTAGATTTGGTGAGTTTACCTTAAAATCTGGACGTAAAAGTCCGTATTTTTTCAATGCAGGATTATTTAATAGCGGCGGTGATCTAGCCAAATTAGGGCGTTTTTACGCCTCAACCATTCAAGCTGAAGGTATTGAATTCGATTTATTATTTGGTCCTGCCTATAAAGGCATTCCTATTGCTTGTGCAACCTCAATTGCGTTGTCTAACACCTTTGGTGAAGACGTGCCTTACTGCTTTAATCGTAAAGAAGCAAAAAGCCATGGTGAAGGTGGCAATCTTGTTGGCAGTGCACTGGAAGGCGATGTATTGCTGGTGGATGATGTTATTACTGCAGGTACTGCGATCCGTGAATCCATGGATATCATATCTCAACATGATGCAAAGCTAGCCGGTGTTCTTATTGCGTTGGATCGCCAAGAAAAAGGCTTCGGTGATTTGTCTGCGGTGCAAGAAGTAGAACGCGATTTTACCACCAAGGTGTATTCCATTATTACGCTAAACGACTTAGTGGAGTACTTGGAAACCTATCAAGATGCATCAGAAGCCATTGCGTCGATTAAAAAATATCGAGAAGAATACGGTATTTAATGTCCGCAACACATGATTTTGATACTGCTGATTTTCAATTAAATGCACTAGGCCTTAGATGCCCTGAGCCTGTAATGATGGTGCGTTTGCAAGTGCGAAAAATGCAAGACGGAGAAACCCTTTGTATCTTAGCGGATGATCCCGCTACATCCAGAGATATTCCGAGTTTTTGTCGCTTCATGGAACATCAGTTGTTGGCCTATCAAACCGATGAAATGCCGTATCAATTTCTAATTAAAAAAGGTATGTGAATAACGGCACTCATTCACATGTGAACAGTGCCGTTTTGCTTTTAGCGTTTATTCTTCTGGCTTTTTAAACTTTAAAGTAAAACGGTCAGTATTACCTGTTACTGATCGAGCGCCTACTTCGTATTCCAACTCATCATCTTCGCGGTAATGCAGGGTTGAAAAGTCGACCAATTCAAACCCCGCATCTTGAATTTCTTTGATGGCTTTTACTGGATCAAAGCGTCTGCCATTACTGGGTGTCAAAGGCTCCATGTGGCGTGCAGTGTGATCCACAACGCCATAAATTCCACCAGGCTTTAACGCCTCAAAGGCGGCTTTGTTCATGGCTGCACGGCCTGCTTCATTAAAATTATGGTAGTTTCTAAAGGTCAAGACCATATCTGCATCTTCTACGCCGATATCACCCATTTCGATAGTATAAAAACGGTCGCCCTCTTTGCGGTATACTTTGGCATCTTTGGCTACCACATTCATGCGCTCAAAACCGGCAAGGGTGGATAAATTATTTTCGATACCGCCAGTGCCGAGAGCGCCATAATAATTCCCTTTTTCGGCTAATACTGGTACCAACAATTTAGTGTACCAGCCACCGCCCGGGATAAATTCGACGACCGTCATATCATCCTCTAACCCAAAAAATGCAAGGGTTTCCACTGGTTTACGGTTTGCATCACGGTCAATTTCTGCCTGACTTCTTACGTCAGATGCCATGGCTAATTTTAGTTTTTCTTCCACGTTCGCCAAAGTTTGCCCTGACAGCAAAAGGACTGCCGATATAACGCCAAGACTTATTATTTTTTGCATAATTTTCTCCGTCATCATGTTTGTTGTGTAGCTTGAATTGGGTTAATTACCGTTTGATGATAACCATATTTTAACCGCAACTATAACCACAATTGTAGCAGTAGCAACAGCAATCGCCTGCCATTTGTACTTGCGCACAATTTTTTCTGTTTTATTGCCAAATATTTTGACTAACAGAGCTAAGCCAAAATAACGAATACTTCTACTAATCGTTACGGCCACTAAATACAAAGTTAGGGAATATCCAGTAACGCCTGCAGCTAACATGGCAATTTGCAGTGGGACAGGCGTCACCCCGGTGCTAAATACAAACCAAAAACCGTTTCGGTCCATGGAGTCTTCAAAGCGCGAAAATTGCTCTTCATTGGTAATGTAGGTCATGACCAAGTCGCGCAAAGCATCAAACAGGAAGTAACCTATGGCATAGCCAAGTATAGCGCCTAAAATGCACCCTATAGTAGTGACCGCGGCAATTTGCCAAATCTTTTCCCTTTTTGCCTGCATCAGGGGAATTAGAATGGTTTCCAGTGGAATGGGGACAACGGTAGATTCTAAAAATGAAGCAATGCCAATGCTGGTTAGCATATGCTTGGATTCTATCATCCGTTTAACGCGTTTTTTAATGGACAAGTGAAGTGTTTCCTAAAAGGAAAATGGGCCAGAATTTTTCCAGCCCATTTTAAACAGTATATTCAGGGTTTAAAGTTGCTTGTAAACCACGCCGTCTTTCATGACAAAAGCTACATCTTCCATCAACTTAATATTGTCGATAGGATTGCCTTTAACCGCAACCATGTCTGCTAATTTACCTGCTTGCACAGTGCCTAATTGGTCATCTATTCTAAGTAATTTAGAGGTATTCACAGTCGCTGATAGAATTGCATCCATTTCAGACATGCCAGCTTCTACCATGAGCGCAAATTCTTTGGCATTTTCACCATGCGGTGAAACCCCAGAATCTGTACCGAAAGCGATGAGTACACCATCTTCATGGGCTTTGGCGAAGGTATTTTGAATTAACGGTCCAATAGCGGCGGCTTTCGGACGAACAATGGCGGGGAAATAACCGTCAATTTTGGCTTTCTCAGCAACAAAGTTACCCGCCAAAATTGTCGGTACATAATAGACATCGTGTTTGCGCATTAAACGAATAATTTCGTTGTCCATGTAAGTACCATGCTCAATACTATCCACCCCTGCGAGAATAGCGCGGCGCATCCCTTCTTTCCCATGGGCATGCACGGCTACCGTCATACCATAGTCTTTTGCGGTTTGTACAATGGCATCTACTTCGTCTTGCATAAACTGCGGATTCTGGCCATTTTTAGCAACCGATAATACACCACCAGTGGCGGTGATTTTAATAAGATCAGCGCCATCTTTATAGCGTTGTCTTACCGCCTCTCTGGCTTCTGCCACGCCATTTATTACGCCATCTGCTGGCGTTGGACTGCCCATTAGTGCTTTTTTCATACCATTGGTAGGATCAGCATGTCCGCCTGTGGTGGCAAGTGATTTAGCTGCTGAATAAATACGCGGCCCAATCGCTTTTCCTTGAGAAATGGCATTGCGTAATGCCACGGTTTCATTAAACATATCACCTAGGTTACGTACTGTAGTAAAGCCGGCCATTAAGGTCTTTTCAGCATAATAAGAGGCTGCAATTGCATAGTCTGCTTCATTATTTGTGAAGCGTTTCATGTAGGAAGACGGTCCTTCATTTTGCCCGGACAAATGCACATGCATGTCCATCAAACCCGGCATTAAGGTATAACCTTCAAGATTGATAAAGTTATCGTAGGTTGTTCCCTCTTTTCTTCCATCTTCAATGCTAATGATTTTGTTACCGTCGACGATAACAGTTTTATCACGTTCAATTTTTGAATCAGTGCCAGTGATTAAGTTGCTTGTGTAGATGTAGGTTTCTGCGTTTGCCGTGGTAGGCAAAGCAAGAACAATTGCCAAGGAGGTGGCGACCGATACTAAGGTTTTTTTTATTTTCATTATATTAGAGCCTCGGAGAAGAATAAGGACACATTAAGTCAAAAAAGCGAGTAAATCAAAACTTTGTAAGCAGTCAATTTTACTCACTGGCAATAACTTGGATCTTAATATGCGCCGCAATCAGCAAATCACTGATAAAGAAGTCACTTTCGATGAATCCGAACAACTTGTTTCCACCACGGATACCCGCGGAGTCATCACCTATGCCAATGCCATATTTTGCAAAGTAGCAGGTTATACCGAAGAAGAATTGGTGGGTAAAAATCACAATCTTGTTCGCCATCCTGATATGCCAAAAGCAGCTTTCAAAGACATGTGGGAGCATCTTAAGCAAGGTCATGCATGGCAGGGAATAGTAAAAAATCGCTGTAAAGATGGTGGCTATTATTGGGTCGATGCCTTTGTTACGCCTATTTACGATGGTAGTGAATTAGTTGGCTATCAGTCGGTGAGGGTAAAACCTGATGCCAAACATGTTGCTCGGGCCAAGCGCATTTATGCCGATGTAAACAAAGGAAAATTACCCAGTGACCAAGAATTTTCGTTTAAATCAAAAAGTGTGCTTTATTTAGGTATTACTTTGGCAGTGGCGGCTTATACTGCATTTGCCACTGACTGGTTTGCTGGCTTTTCGATCATGGTCATGAGTATTTTAGGTTTTCTTATTTTTAAATCTGAGTTGCTAGAAACACCAAAATTTACCAAAGGCCTTACCGATGAATACGACAGTGTGAGCCGATTTGTGCTAGGCGGTCGCGGTACCCCCGGGATTATCAAATTCAATTTAGGCATGCTTAAGGCCATGCAGCGCACCATTATTGGTCGGACTCAAGATACTTCTAAAGGCATTGAAGCCATTGCAATTAATACCTTGGACATTGCCATGAAAACCTCAAAAGGGATTCAGCAGCAACAACAAGAAATTGATCAAATTACCAATGCCATTCGAGATATGAGTACTGGCAGCAAAAAAGTAATGCAAAGCACAGATGAAACCAATGTGTCAGTGCAAGAAACGAATTCTCAATGTGCAGACACGCGAAAACTAATTCTCCAAGGCCGTGATGCGGTAAATGAATTGTCGAAAATGGTTGAAAACGCAGCCTTAACAGCTGACTCCTTGATGCAAGCCTCTGATCAAGTTACTCAAACCATAGGTGAAATAGAATCCATTGCTGATCAAACCAATTTGTTAGCTTTAAATGCGGCCATCGAAGCTGCCCGCGCAGGTGAAAGTGGTCGAGGATTTTCGGTGGTAGCTGATGAAGTTCGTGCCTTATCCACTCGCACTCAAGAGTCGGCCGCTAAAACCATTGGTAGCACTAATGCCATGCGCCAAACCCTGCAAGAATGGGTCACTAAAATGCATGAATCTAGAGATACGGCTAACGACAGTGCCCAACAAGCCCAAACTTCAGCTGATTCTATTGAAGCTATTTATTCGATGATAGATAACATTTCAGAATTACTGGAAGGCATAGTAGCTGCCAGCCATCAGCAAGAACAAAACTGCACTGCGGTGGATGTTAACATTCATACCATCAGTGAAGTGTCAGCACAAAATGCAGCGCTAGCAGAACAAATGCAAAACAATGCCGACTTACTGGAAAGAAATATGCGTTCCTTGGTAGGGTTAAGTAATACCTTCTTGGCCAACGATCGTAAATAGCCACAGGACTAGCAAGCAATATTGCTTGGCTAGTCATAGCAATGTAGTGGGTTAAGGCCGGTTGCGTCCAAAGGCATCATGGCTAGATACCCACTCATCAGCAACCACAGCCGCACCTAATGACAACTCACCGCACAACACGGTTGCAGCCACTATTTCAGCAAACTTTTTGACTCTGCCTTGGCCATAACACCCTAAAACTTCTAGACATTCTTTTTGTGTCGCTAACCCGGTTCCTCCACCGTAGGTTGCGACCACTAAAGATGGAATTGTGACGGAAAAATAATAATCGCCATTAGGCGTAATTTCACTGTAAGTGTAGCCGGCGGACGACTCGGCTACATTGGCCACATCTTGCCCACAGGCGATAAAAAGTGCAGTGATGCCGTTGGCAAAATGAGCGCCATTACTGACACTTCCCGAAACTATAGAGCCCATATTCGACAGCTGTCGCTGACGGAATAATTCAGAAGGTGAACAGTGCATAATTGATTGCATTAATTCAGCAGGAATTACCGCCTCGGCAACCACTCGCTTTCCTCGGGTATGCAGCGCATTCACAAAAGAGTGTTTTTTATCAGTATCTAAATTGGCCGCCAATGCAAAATGTTCTAATCCGGGCGGCTTTTGATCTAAAATCCAATGACAGGCGTGTCGAGTAGCCTTGCTCACCATGTTTTGCCCGGCAGCATCACCACAGGTAAAGTTAAACCTTAGCCAACGCATTTTCGATACAGCATATTGTTCAATGTCTCTTAATTGTCCTACTGAAGTGGTTTCTTGTGCTTTTGTTTTTATGGCATCAAAGTTGTCTTTCACCCATTGCCCAAATTTAAGGGCAGCTCTAGCGTCTGAAAAAACAAAAATGGGCGCTCTTTGCATAGCATCATCAATTACCGTGGTTTTTATGCCGCCAGCTTCATTAGCCAGTCTCATACCACGGTTGTAACTAGCGACAAGGGTACCTTCGGTGGTTGCCATGGGAACATAAAATTCACCTTGCGCTTCTATGCCATCAATAAGTATTGGGCCGGCAAGGCCAACGGGAACTTGCGCTACCCCAGTAAAGTGTTCAATGTTGCCGGGTAAGGTTTCAGGATCTAAGGAGAAGTGCCCAAGATTCTCTAAGGATTGACCTGTTTGCTGCTGAACGAAATCTCGTCTAGCCGCTGCCATTGCACTACTATAATCATTGGTTTTATCTCTTGGAATTTTAGGCATACGGATATCTTGTTGTTATAAATATGTTAACAAGAGTATTGCTATTATTGGATATTCAAGCAAATTGAGACTTTGTATGCGTTTGGATAAATTTTTTTGATAGTCGGACCACATAACCAGCGGTCATCAAGGGTAGTTTAAAATTCACCTATGCTAAAACGGTAGCCGTTACTAGTTAGAAATAACTCGGTTTTGTTTCCATTACTGACGTGCTCCGCTTGATCAACCCATCGGTACAGCACGTTTTGGTGTACTCTTGCCCAAAGATTACGGCGTACATTCACATAGGGTACTTGTGCATCCTCAAAAGTGCGTAGCTCAACTGGGTGTTGCTCAGAGATCAATACTTTGTCACCTACCTGAGTGGAGATTTGAATGCCAGTATCGCTGGTGTCGGCATCAATAGCGACAAAGGGCACGTCTTCTACCTGAATGCCTATTTTTTCAACCGGTGTTACTAGGAAATAGCGGTCTTCTTCCTTTTTCAACACACTGGAAAACAAGGCAACTAATTTGGCTCGGGTAAAAGGGGTACCTTGATGCCACCATTGACCATTGCGTTTGATCACCAGTGGCATCTCACCGCAATATTCAGGATCCCATTTATCTACCGGCGGATATTGTTTATCACCACTGGCTTGGGATAACTGGGACTGAAGTTGCTGAATATCCATTACTCCAGTTCGCTTTTAATTTCTCTGAGAATGTCTTTTAATCTGCGCATATTATCTGGCCCCATGCGCAACATCTGCTTTTGCGGCAACGATAAGGCTTCTAGGCGTTCATCTTTGAATTTGTACATCACACTGTCAGAATAAACCTCAATTGGCACTGGCACTTGGGGCGTGTCTAACAAGGTATCGATAGCCGCTATCAGCGTATCATTGAAGTTTTCATTGGGACGCGAAATCTCTGCAAAGCGAGCTTCTATTTCAGAGCGATAAGTGTCTAGTAATCCAACCAAATCCTCTACGTCAGCCGCTTCAAGCATATCAACATAGGGTGTATATCTTTGGTAACTTGAAGGCTCGATCCAAGTCCTATCTGCTTGTTGGTATACTCTAAAACTTTGCTTAGGCGGTTCGACCAAACTGTCTTTGGGGGATGCTTGATTGTTCGCAAGATTATTGACGTTAATTACGAATTTCTGCAGCAGACTTTCGTCCACGATTAAGCGGCTGAATTGTTCCGACGTAATAATTTTGGCCAAGGCACTTTTAATCGCATCATCATTTACGTCAAGAGGTTCTGGCTCAGGATCTTCAATTACCGGCGCCAAATTTTCTACCTGATCTTCAGTTTCACCCGCACCAATCACCACTTCTTGAGTATCTGGCAAGGCTTCAAACAATGAATCATCGTCTTCTTGCTCAGGTAATTGTGCTTCCTCTACTGTTTCCTGCGTAGGTACAGGGATTTCTTGAGGAGCAGTTAACACTTCTGGCTCATCACTTGTTGGCCAGAACACTACTGCTACCAATATGATAAACAGCACAACAGACGCTATTATGTAGGGTTTCATCTGTTGTAGTTGCGTTGGTTGTTCTGACATTGGTTACTCCTTATAACCGGGGAATATTTGATAAGTTGTACTTTGATAAATTATACATAGTGTTGACTAAATAAATTTCAATTAATTCACTTTGGTAAACTAATAAAAAATTTATTACGTACAAAATGCGTCTTAGGTGCAGTTTAAAAATGCGAAGAGTAATCTCATGACAAAGTTCTTGCTACAGCGAATACGCAATAAACCACTAACCATCGATAAGTTAGAAGTGCATTCTTTTGAAATGAATATTTATTTGGTCAAACTTTGCATCGATCAAGATGAAGGCTTTGTATACGGCGACCAAGACAAACCCGAACGCTTTTTTTCATGCCAGCAAATTCGAGACGTGTTTGCCGAATGCACAGTTAAAACGGCCGTCATGAAGCACGACTCGCCCTATGATGAGATGATTGGGAATCCTGATAAACCGGCACAGCGCATGGAATTGCCTTTTAGTATGGCGCAACCCTATTAATACATTAGAGAGCGCGGCATTTTCCCAGCAAAAATTCAAATTCCGCTTGTTCCACAGGCATGATGGACAAGCGATGGCCTTTTTTTACCAAACCTAATTCGGTTATTTCCGGCATTTGTTTAATCTCTTTCAACGGCAGTACTTGGTTGAAGGTTTCCAAGTGTTCTACTTCTACCATTATCCAACGAGGGTTTTCTTTGCTGGCTTTGGGATCGTAATAATGGCTCTCTGGGTCAAATTGTGTTGGGTCGACTAAACCAGTGTTGCTGACTTTGGCTAAGCCAGCAATACCCACTAACTTGCAGCTGCTGTGATAGATAAAGACTTGGTCGCCTTTTTTTATGTCATCGCGCATAAAGTTACGTGCTTGGTAATTACGCACGCCATTCCAAGTTTCACGTTTGTCTTTGCGCGACGCTAAATCCTGTATGCTAAATTCATCCGGCTCAGTTTTAAATAACCAGTATCCCATATCAGGCCTCATTTGCTTTTTTGGTTTCTAACAACTTATTTAAACGTGCTTGTTTAATGCCTAACTGTTTATTTAGCTTTTCTTTTTCTTCGGCATCTGCGGCTTCTTTAACTCTTAATTCCAAGGCTTTAATTTGTTCTCTAAGCTCGGTTTCTTTAAATTCATGTTGTTCCGCTGCTTCAGCTTTATCAAACACTATGCTTTCAGGTGTAGCCGTTTCTTCTTCGGTGACTTTTTTCCGTGGCGGTTTGGCAATCACAGGAGGATTATCCCCTATGGGTCTTTGATTCATAAAGCCAGGAGAAACGATTTCGATATCTGCACCGTGAAGGGTATCTAAAATATTCGCATGTAGCTTTGAGCGCGCCGAAATTAAACTTTTAATTTCACTCAACAGACCTGAAACACGATAAGAAATAGAAAAGTCGCCTAATTCTATAATTTGTACAAATGGCTCGCTTAACCCAGCCTCTGTTGCCGCGATAACCAATAATTCTTCTATTTTCTTGTGATGGATATCATACCCCAAAGACAAGTTCGCGCTTATGATGGTACCTGAGCTTCGCACCACTTGAATTGGCTCAGATAATAGGTAGCTGTTGGTAAATGCAATAAGTTCGCGCTGTTCGGTTTGTAACTCGGTGTCGAAAATACCTTTTTCGGTAACTCGACCGAAAAAACTACCCACCCGAATAAAATCGCCGGTACGAAAGGGTTTAGTAATGCGCAGCACTAATCCAGCCATTACATTGCTTACCAAGGTGGTAGAGGAAAATGCGATAACACCAGAAAGCAGAATACCTAACAAGCCTAACACCTGATTGCGGGTGTCTTTTTCGATGGGCAAGGAAATCACCACTGCCACTAAAGCTATGACATATAAAAGAGACAATATGATTTGTCTTGGAAAACGGGCAGACATACTGAGGTGTTTGTCCCCAAGTAACACTTTATGGCTGATTGCCAGCAGGGCAATGGCCATTAAAATCGTTAATATAAAGGGAATCAGCGAAATGCCTAAGGCAATCATTTGTGAAAAAACAGTATCCATATGTACTCTGTGTTTTGCTGGCAATTTACATTCACCAGCTTGTTGACGATGGCAAGCCTAATCTTTTTCGCGCAAATAAGGCGCCAATGCTTTGCGCATTTCTAATTTAGCTCCCAAGCGATTAGCTAGCAAAATCATACCACTAATTTTTCTATTCACCAGCGCGGTATCAAAATTTGGAGAGGCAATGGCCTTTTTATTTCGAATTAATCCTTGGGTGTGGGCGTACAGGCGAGAAACTAATGCAGAAGCTTTAAAATTATAAGTTTCAGTTTGTAAGCATTCACTTGCCATTAATGTAGCACTTAATACCATTTCAATGACATCATTTGGCATGTTTGGATGCAGCAATCCAAGATCAAAAAATGCCTGCTTCATCATTTGCTGATCTTGCTGTTGCATGGCTTGGGCCATTTTTTTGTAGTAGGTTTGAGTATCAAATGCAATGTCGCAGCAAGCACCAAAATCTAGCAACACAATTTTTTGTGTATCAGCTTGATAGAAATAGTTAGCGAAATTAGGGTCACTCTGCATAAACCCAAACGCAAACAACTCTTTCAGTGTTAGCGTCATTAGACAATGGCAGACATGGTCTATGGTCTGTTGATCAAAATTTTCTACTTTGTCCAAAGGCTCGCCTTGAATATAGGTCATGGCGAGAATGTATTCACCGCTTAATGCAGTATTGACGTCTGGCACAATAAAATTATCGTCATCTTTGACCAATTGGGCGAAGCGCTGTAGAAATTGATATTCCTGACGATAATCTGCTTCTCGTTTGAGCTGGATTTTGGCTTGTTCGAGGATTTTGTCCAAATTAACTTCAGGCGGAAGCGCGCCACTTAACTTTATTAATCGACCAACATTATTGATATCGCTGTCTATGCTTTGGGCGACGCCTGGATATTGCACTTTGATCGCAAGATCATCTCCGCTTTTTAAACGAGCTCTATGCACTTGACCTATAGAAGCAGCGGCTACTGGCTCAAAGGAGAAATACTCGAACTTGTCCATCCAATTCGGCCCCCAGTTTTTGTTCAGCACATTCAGTAACTGACTTTTAGGCATGGCATCTGCGCCTTGCCGTAATTGGGCCAAAATGGGCTCCCATTCTGCGGGTAAAAATTCACCTGCATCCATCGACAACATTTGCCCAATTTTCATAGCGGCACCGCGCATTTGAGCGAGTTTGCTAGAGATGGATAACGCGTTGTTGGTAGTAAAAACAGTGGATTTTAAACTGGGTTTTTGTGCTTTTAATAGCTGGCCAGCACCTGTGGAGATGGCACTCCCGGCTAGTTTAGCAGCCAAACCTGTTAGCTTGCCAAGGCGGCTAATGCGACCAGAGGGAACTTTGCTTGATTTACTCATAGCAGATCATTTATCAGGTTTGCTTGTTGCGCTGATGTTTATGCTGTGAGAGCGACAATAACAGGGGAAAAAATATGCACTAGCATGCCAATAACGCTGCCACTGAGAAAACCAATCGCACCTTTTTTGTCCATGTAGCGAAATAAGGTCAAGCCAAATAAGCCGTACCATAACATTAGGCTGTAAACAGAAGTGATGCCAGCCCCTAATTGTTGGGGTAAAAATAGCAAGGTTGTAATTACCACAGCCATAGAGCCGGAAAGTACGACCCACATTATGTTCTTTTTATTGTGGAATTGATTTAGGCTATTTTCTTCTGACATCTAATTTATCCAATGCGTTAGTGATGAGCAAAGTCTATTTTTAACACTTCTGTGTTGTCAGTGAAAGTTAAGCTGTTAATGCTTTGGTCTAGTTTGACATTCACCAAGTTAGTTTGCGCAAACCAAATATCCCGTAAAGCATTATGAACTACTTGTAATCCTTCAAGTTTTTCTGGTTTAGGTGTTTCTTGATAAACCCAAAAATGCTTGCCTTCCACTTCGTAGCCCACTAAGGAAATATCAAGCGGCTCGTCATTGGGATAATAAATACCAAAACGCTGAGCAACATAATCAGCAAACTGCTTTTGTGTGGTGGCATCTTTGATGATATCTGCGCTACCGCCAAAGATTTCCTTCACTGCATGTTCTGCATCATGCAATTCAAACCTGTGCATTATCTCAAGCATATTGGTACGCGGATTAAGCTCAATTCTGGTTAATGCAGCTTTGACTTGATGCGCTTGCAAGTTGCTATTGATTAGCAATAGTAAAGCGACCGCAAGCAGTGGTCGCCAAATAGATTTAATTATCATCGTTATCTTTATCATCAGTTTTTAGTTCAGTTTTTATATCGTGCATGATATCTCTGCGAACTTTAGCTTTGCTAGCACTGCTCTTATAAGATTCAATGCGAGATTCAATGATGCGTCTTGGGTAGTAGTTATTTTCTACATTTACATCAGCTGTTTCCCAACGAGGATCAACGGCAACACTTTTCAGTACTTTGTCTTTCTCAGTTACGATAAGCTTTTGCACTTTATCTGGAGTTCTACGCCAGATTTCCGCAGGAATACGAACCATATCTGTTGAACCATCTTCGAACGTAAGCTCTAAAATGATAGGCATGACTAAGCCACCCAAATTAGAAAATGACATTACATAGTAATTCTTGTCTTCTTTTACTGCACGTTCTAGGGCTGTTCTTTCCCAAGGATCAAGATCCTTAAGGTACTTCTGATAGGCATTTCTTTCTTTATTAGTGACAGTGTAAATGTCATTGTCATCATAGAAATCTTTCACGTCTGGGTTTCTCTCAACCCAAAGTTTCTTGCCTTCAGCTTTATTACGCTCATCAGTAAGAGAAAGCGGTTTATCTGCTTCCATTTGACGCTGGCGATCAAAGTCGATATCAGGATCTTCGGTATCTAAACGTAGTTTGTATACTTCATCAAGAGAGATATCTACGTGATCAGTGGTGTAGAACCATCCGCGCCAGAACCAATCCAAATCAATACCAGAGGCTTCTTCCATGGTACGGAAAAAGTCAGCAGGTGTTGGGCGCTTATATTTCCAACGAAGCGCGTACTCTTTAAACGCAAAATCAAACAATTCACGCCCCATTATGGTTTCACGTAAAATGTTCAAGGCTGCCGCAGGCTTGGTGTAAGCATTTGGCCCAAGACGTAACACAGAATCAGACTGGGTCATAATAGGTACTTGGACATTTGATGCCATGTAATCAGTAATGTCACGAGGTTCTACACCCCATGGAATACTCGGATCCCATTCGCGGCCAGCAACACCGTCTAAGAAGCTATTTAGACCTTCGTCCATCCAAGTCCATTGACGCTCATCAGAGTTAACCACCATAGGGAAATAAATGTGGCCAATTTCGTGAATCACCACGCCAATCAAGAAGCGCTTTTCAGCCAGAGAATAAGTGCGAGAACCATCGTCTCTTAATTCTGTTCTTGGACCATTAAAAGTGATCATTGGATATTCCATACCACCCACTGGACCATTCACCGACTGCGCCACAGGATAAGGATAATCAAAGCTAAATCTGGAATACACTTCCATAGTGTGGATTACGGATTCAGTGGAATATTTTTTCCACAGATCGCCACCTTCTTTGGGATAGAATGACATCGCCATTACTAATGGCATATCGTCACCACCTTGATTATAACCTTTAGCATCCCACATAAATTTACGTGAACTTGCCCAAGCAAAATCTCTTACATTGTCTGCTTTAAAGGTCCAGGTTTTGGTTTTAGATGTGCCTTCTTTCTCGTTTTCTAGGGCTTCGTCAGCAGTCACGATAAACACCGGACGTTTAGCATCTTCCGCTTTCTTTAAACGATCTCTTTGGGTCTTGGTTAGCACATCTTTAGGGTTCATCAGGGCGCCAGTAGAAGACACTATGTGATCAGCGGGTACGGTAATATTGACTTCGTAATCGCCGAATTCTAAGGTAAATTCACCACGTCCAATAAACTCTTTATTGGTCCAGGCTTCATAATCTGTGTAAGCGGCTAAACGTGGAAACCATTGAGCAAGTAAGAAAATATCATTGCCACCTTCTCGCTCATCATCTGGGAAATGCTCATAACCAGCACGGGCAGATACAGCATCTTCTTCAACGATGTTGAATGCGAAATCTATTTCAAACGTAATACTTTTAGAAGGCTTCAGCGGTTGCGGTAAATCCACACGCATTAAGGTGCCCACTATGGTGTGCTTAAGTGTTTGACCTTTGCTGGTTTCCACTCTTGAAATGTCGTAACCCAACTCAGTATCTTCAACAAAGTGTTGACGACGCAGTGCCGCCAAACTAATTTTTGCTGGCGTATCGCCATCTGCTGATTGAGTGCCTGGGCCTCGATTTCCTATGCCACCAAAGGTAGTGGTTAATGCTGACATAGAATCGTCTTTAAACTTGTTTTGATCTAATTGGATCCATAAGTACTTAAGCGTATCAGGAGAGTTATTGGTGTAAGTGATGACTTCAGATGCGGTTAGACGGCGTTTTTCTTCGTCTAATTTAACATCGATTTTGTAATCAACTTTTTGCTGCCAATACATATGGCCAGGTTCACCGGCGGCATTGCGGTAGACATTAGGTGTGGGTAATACTTCATCAAGTTGTCGAAATTTATCTTCAAATTGACCTTTTGTTTGTTTGATTGCTGCGTCTGTCGCGAAAGCTAGGGTTGCAACCAAGCTTAATAAAGTAAGCTTGTAAATCTTTAACAACATATTTTTTCCCTATCGTAGTGCTTTATCAGCTCTTGTGGCCGATTAAAATATTCAATTGAAATTTGATGGTTGTAAGATCAATTTCATATTGAGTGTTTAAAATTATTCAAAACTGAATTTGAATAAACCACGTATAGTACATCAAAATTTGTTCAACAGAACAGATACTGAAATCTTTTGAAACACTTTTTTGGCGTAGCTGTATTAAAAAACAGCAGTAATGTTAAGATTATGTGAAAAAGGTTTTGGTTATGTAACGAAAGCTAAAAATATATCTTTAATTTTAAGAGAAAACGCTTGCTCGACTTGAGAAAGCATTATATATCCTTATTCTAATTTACATCATTCAACAACAAGATCGGAGATGGCGAATTTTACTTGGCAAACAGCCGTTATAAAAATTGGAAGCGCACTTATATCACCTGACGGAAAAGGGTGCAGTACGCAATTTATGCAACATATTGCTCGCTTTATTAGTGAAAGTCGAAAGCAGAATAAAGATGTGATTCTGGTTTCTTCAGGCAGTGTTGCAGCTGCCCGTGGCGTTGTGAAAACTGGTGTCGCAGTTACACGCAGTCAAAAAGCTGCTATGGCAGCCGTCGGACAAACAAAAATGATGGGCGTATGGTCCAGTTTGTTTGACTTTCCCTGCGCGCAGCTATTACTCACCGTTGATGATTTAAACGACCGCCGGCGTTACGTAAATATCAAAAATACCATTCAAGAATTGCTTGATAACGGTGTGCTGCCCATAGTCAACGAAAACGATACAGTAGCGGTTGAAACTTCTAAAGTAGGTGATAACGATAATCTTGCCGCACACACAGCCATTGCAATGCAGGCAGATTGCTTAATAATTTGTACCGACGTTGACGGACTTTATACTGGTAATCCGCGCACCAATCCCACTGCGAAACGCATTGATACCGTTGAGAAGATTGATAACGGTATTATGAGTTTAGCGGGTGGCGCAGGCTCTTCTGTGGGTACTGGTGGAATGGTAACCAAAATCCAAGCCGCAAAAAGATGTACGCATTCGGGCATTCAGACCTTGTTGGTGTCAGGCACAGATCCAACGACCTTTGACAGTTTACTCGATGGCAACTGTCCAGGTACCTTATTTTTACCTGAGGACCAAGGGCTTACCGCAAAACATGACTGGATTGCCCATACCTCGCATCCAAAAGGTGAAATCATCATTGACCATGGTGCTTATGTGGCAGTTACCGAAAAAGGTGCATCTTTATTGCCCGCAGGCATAACCAAAGTCAACGGAACCTTTGCGCAAGATGATGCAGTTTTGGTGATTTATGAAGGCAATGTTATCGGCAAAGGAATTAGCTTATTTTCGTCAGCGGAAATTCAGCAAATTGCCGGCGTAAAAAGTCATCTAATTTCAAGAATACTGGGTTACGACGCATCAGAAGTGGTTATCCACCGAGATAATTTTGTTTTGATTACTCAAGATAAATTAACCCATTAAGCAACTACGAATTTAAATAACACAATAGGAGAAGGTGAAAAGCCAAACTATTATGAGCTTTGATATCAAGCTGGCTGCGGCTCAAGCAAAAGCAGCAAAAAACGCAATAGCAAATCTGGACCAAGCGCAACGCTTGGCACTACTATTATCGGTCGCGAAGGGGCTTAGAGATAATGTGCCTTCAATTCTGCAAGCAAACAAAATTGATTTGCAGAATGCCCAAGAGAACGGTCTTAGTGAGCCCATGATTGACAGATTAGCGCTAGATGAATCTGGCGTTGAGGCAATTGCGACCGCGGTAGAAGAAATTGCACATCAACCTGAAGTACTCGGCAGTATTGCAAATATTCGACCATTGCCCTCAGGCATTCAAGTGGGAAAAATGCGAATTCCCCTTGGCGTAGTAGCTATGATATACGAATCTCGACCTAACGTAACAATAGATGCGGCTGCCTTATGTTTAAAAGCAGGTAATGCAGTTATTTTACGCGGTGGTAAAGAAGCCCAAGCATCGAACCAAGCGCTGGCGAAAATTTTACATCAAGCGCTTAAAGAGCAAGGATTACCGGAAGCGGTTGCTACAGTAATTCCGGTACCTGACCGCTCCGTAATGAGTGAAATGCTTGAACTAAGTGATAGTATCGACCTCATTATTCCAAGAGGTGGTGAAGGTTTGATTCGATATGTTAGTGAGAACAGTAAGATCCCTGTTATTCAACACTTTAAAGGCGTGTGTCACCTGTTTATTGACGAATTCGCGGATTTGGAAAAAGCGTTACCGATTTTGGAAAACGGTAAAACCCAGCGCACTGGTGTTTGTAATGCGTTAGAAACCCTAGTGGTGCATAAAAACATTGCGGAACAGGCTATGCCCAAAGTGGCGAAATTATTCAAAGATAAGAATGTAAAAGTACACGCTTGTGAAGCATCTATTGGCTACTTTGATGATGCAATTGCCGCCACCGAAGATGATTGGCATGAAGAATATTTAGCCTTAGAAATCGCGGTGAAAATCGTCGATGACTTTGAGACTGCCCTTGAGCATATTCAAACCTATGGCAGTGGTCATACCGAAGTGATAGTGACTGAAAACTTGGGTAATTCTCAACGCTTTATGCGAGAGATTAATTCATCAGTAATTATGCTAAATGCTTCGTCTCGATTCTCTGATGGTGGTCAATTAGGATTGGGTGCAGAGATAGGTATTTCAACCTCTAAACTCCATGCTTATGGACCTATGGGGGCTGAGCAGTTAACCACTGAGAAGTTCGTGGTCTATGGTGATGGTCACATTCGCCAGTAAACTCTTTTGAAATAAAATAGCCTTGATGATCGAAAAAGTAATTGCCATCAAAGTACATTTTCAGTAACTTGTTTATACCATCAAAAAGCCTGGTTTCCAGGCTTTTTTTATATCTTGCACAAAGGTAAAGCAGTGCCCGAAATTCAAAAACTTATAGACAATAATATCCGTTGGGCAGAGGCGGTTGACGCCAATGATCCCACATTTTTTGATAAGCTATCTAAACAACAAAGTCCCATTTACTTGTGGATTGGTTGTTCTGATTCCCGCGTGCCAGCTAATCAGATAGTTGATCTATTGCCAGGGGATATTTTCGTTCACCGTAACGTGGCTAACTTAGTTATCCACACAGATTTTAATTGTTTGTCAGTATTACAATACGCAGTGGATGTGTTGAAAGTAAAACATGTCATCGTGTGCGGGCATTATGGCTGTGGTGGAGTTGAGGCTGCGCTGTCAGATGACAACCTAGGGTTGATTGATAACTGGCTAATGCACATTCGAGATGTCGCTAAACGTCATGAAGACGAACTTAAAGATCTCAACAAACACGATAAACTAACGCGTTTGTGTGAGTTAAACGTTTTGCAACAAGCCGAAAATGTGCGTAAAACCACAATTTTTCGAGAAGCCATTGCACGAGGCCAATCTGTTCGTATTCACAGCTGGGTTTATAGCTTGAAAAATGGAAAGATTACGGTTTTAGACAACCAAAATTAGTGAGTTTTCGGTTTAGGTAAACTAAAGGTGAATTTCACTTCCTAACTTACTCACTATGACTAAAAAACCTTCGTTGTAAGCGCGGTATGTGATACATTCCGCGCTTATTTTTGTTTCTGATCAGTACCTGAATTTATATGCAACCACAAGATTCACAAGACGCTCCTTTGCTCATTAAGCGACTGCCATTACCAGAGTTCATAACCCTATTGGCGTTATTGACCTCCCTTGTCGCATTGAGTATAGATGCCATGTTACCGGCATTGGATGTGATCGGTGATGAGCTAAACAGTGCTAGTCCACAAGAAAACTTTTTAATTGTTTCGCTGTTTTTTGGCGGTATGGCCGTTGGTCAGTTATTCTTTGGACCATTTTGTGATGCCCGTGGCCGCAGGCTTACTATTCTTGTTGGTTTAATTATCTTTTTGTTAGGTACACTAATTTGTTACTTATCGACTAGCATGGAAACCTTACTGCTAGGTCGTTTAGTACAAGCTTTTGGTGTTTCAGGACCTCGTATTGCTAGTATGGCACTTATTCGTGACCTCTATGTAGGCGATGCCATGGCCAGAGTGATGTCTTTTATCACTGTAATCTTTATATTGGTACCTATGGTTGCCCCTTTAATTGGCCAATTTGTGATTCAATTATATGGCTGGCGCCATATATTTACCGTTTTTGCTATTGTGACTTTGATTTCCGGTGCATGGTTTTTTACCCGACAAGCGGAAACGCTACCACGACAATATCGGGTAAAATTTAATTGGTTTAGTTTCATGCGTTCATTGTTGTTTTTAGTTAAACATCCTGTAGTAATGGGAGCATCAATAGGAATGGGCAGCATTTTTGGTGCTTTCTTGGCCTATTTGAGCGGCTCACAAACCATATTTCAAAGCATTTACGACACGGGTGAATATTTTCCATTATTGTTTGCTACATTGGCCTTTTCTATAGGAGCAGCGTCCTTTTTTAATGGGGTGATGGTACTTAAGATTGGGATGATTAAATTAGTATCAAACGCGGTTGTTTTGACCTTAATTTTTGCCATAGTATTAACTGCAATTTCGCTTTTTTATAACGGTAAACCACCCTTGTGGTTGTTTGTCACCACCATGTTCATTGGATTTTTCTTTATTGGCATTTTGTTTGGAAATCTAAACTCTTTAGCCATGGAACCTGTTGGTCATATTGCAGGTGTTGGCGCTGCTTTTATTGGCTCATTTACTAGTTTAATGGCGGTGCCCATAGGTATTTTTATTGGGCAATTTTTAGATACTTCTGTTACCCCAATCGCCATTGGTTTCACCGTGTTTGGATTTGTGACTTTGATTGCAGTTCGAATTGCGGTTAAGCAAAAATAAATTGCGCGCATAAAAAAGCCCGGCCAAATTGACCGGGCAAAAGGAGCTTAGTTAAAGCACCTAACGACAGAACTGTCTAACGTTTAAGATACAATTGCCTTCATGTCGGTCATGTATCCACGTAATACTTTTCCTATTGTCTCAACCCCGTGTGTTCTGATTTCTTCATTCACTTTTACCAAGGTCATGTTATCAACACCGTTAGATTGATTGCTTAAACCACCGCCCATGTGTTCGGTTGTTAAGCTAGGTAAAATTTGCTCGCGTAAAATTGGTACAGCGGCATTGGCGAATAAGTAGTTACCGTATTCAGCTGTATCAGAAATTACCACGTTCATCTCGTACAAACGCTTACGCGCAATAGTGTTCGAGATTAATGGCGTTTCGTGAAGCGACTCGTAATAAGCTGATTCAGGTAAAATGCCTGCTTCAACCATTACATCAAAGGCCAATTCAACACCTGCTTTGATACAAGCAACTAAGAAAATGCCTTTATCAAAGAAATCTTGGTCGCTGATTTTGCCAGAATAAACAGGTGCGTTTTCAAAACCGCTTTGCCCTGTTTCTTCACGCCATTTTAATAAGTTAGCGTCACCATTGGTCCAGTCTTTCATCATAGTCGTGGAGAATTCACCACTTAATATGTCATCCTGATGTTTTTCGAACAATGGTCTGAATGCTGTTTTGAGTTTGTCCGCAAGTTCGTGTGCTTCGATTTTTGCTGGATTCGATAAACGATCCATCATGTGGGTTACACCACCAATCTTAAGCGCTTCGGTAATTGCTTCTAAACCATATTGGATAAGTGCTGCCGCATACGCTGCGTCAATACCGTCTTCTACCATCTTTTCGTAAGATACAATAGCCGCAGCTTGTTGCATGCCACATAAGATAGTTTGTTCGCCCATAAGGTCAGATTTAACTTCTGCTACAAAAGAACTTTCTAGAACGCCAGCTCTATCACCACCGGTTGCACTAGCAAGTGCTTTAGCGATGGCTAGACCTTTGCCTTCAGGATCGTTTTCAGCATGTACCGCGATCAAAGTTGGTACACCAAATCCTCTTTTGTATTCTTCTCTTACTTCAGTCCCTGGGCATTTAGGTGCACACATTACCACAGTAATATCACTGCGAATTTGTTGACCTTCTTCAACGATATTAAAGCCGTGAGAATAACCAAGTACTGCGCCTTTTTTCATTAACGGCATTACCGCTTCAACGACACTTGCGTGTTGTTTATCAGGCGTTAAGTTATAAACCAAATCCGCATTCGGGATAAGATCTTGATAAGTACCTACTGTAAAACCATTGTCAGTTGCACGAACGAAAGAATCACGTTTCTCATCGATAGCAGCTTGACGTAATGCATAGCTTACGTTTAAACCGGAGTCACGCATATTCAAGCCTTGGTTAAGACCTTGTGCTCCACAACCAACAATCACTATTGATTTGCCTTTTAAGACTTCACAACCATCAGCAAACTCTTCACGTGCCATGAAACGACACTTGCCAAGTTGTTCAAGCTGTTGTCTAAAAGCTAGACTGTTAAAATAATTTGCCATCGTTTTTCCACATTTGCGACCACAGCCATGTTCAGCACGATCTGGGTCTTAATATTTGCGTCCCTTTTAGGACAGTGCGCAGATACTAGCCAAAGTTAAGTGTTGTTTAAAGTGAATTAAATGCAATATAATATTTCGAAATCTGAAATACTGAATTAACTTATGGATATCAAATCACTGCGTTTATTCCAACATCTTGCTAACAGTTTGCATTTTTCTAAAACTGCAGAGGCACTCTTTGTTTCACCGCCGACTCTGTCACGCGTGATTTCCAGACTAGAAGATGAAACCAAAGCAACCTTATTTATTCGGAATAACAGGAGTGTGTCTTTGACCAGTGCAGGCAAGTTATTGTTACAATTTGCCGATCGTGTGTTGCCAGAATATTCAGACTTACTACAACAACTAGACAGTCAAAATACCCGATTGTCTGGAGAACTCTCTTTATATTGTTCAGTTACAGCTAGTCAAACCTATTTACCGGCGATGCTAGATCGGCTCAGAGATCAATATCCTCTTGTGGACATTAAATTAGAGACAGGAGATCACGCGTTGGCAGTTGACCATGTACTGAATCGCCAAGCGGATTTGTCTATTGCGATACATACACCGGATTTTCCAGCCCATGTGCATTTTCAGCAAATTGATCGCGTGCCTCTAACGCTGATCGTGCCACGTAATCTGTTGATAGATAGTGTGCAAGATATCGAATGGCACAAAACCAAAGTCATTATGCCTTCTCGAGGCCCTTCAAAGCGTATAGTGAATCACTGGTTTGCTGAACATAATATTCGTCCAGATGTGTACGCCAAGGTATCAGGGAACGAGGCGATAGTGAGCATGGTGTCTTTAGGATTAGGCGTAGGTTTTGTGCCTAACTTGGTACTACAAAATTCAGTGGTGCAAGATAAGGTAAAGCGGATCAATGTATCCACTATTGAATCTTATCGTTTAGGCATATGCTATTTAAAAGAAAGAGCCAGTGAGCCATTGTTACAATCCATGAGTCAGCTATTTGTAAGTTGATCTAACATTCGGTCAAAACTTCGGTAGGAAATAGCTTCTGCTAGGTGGGCCTGTTCAATATTAGGTTTATTTGCAATATCCGCTATAGTGCGAGCGACTTTTAATATGCGGTGATAAGAGCGCATTGAGAGGCGAAGTTTATCCATGGCTAATTGAATAAACTGTGTGCATTGTGAATCTAGCTGACAATGTATTTCCACTTCTTTAGGCCCTAACTGAGCATTCAATTTTGATTGTCGTTGCATCTGCATTTCAACTGCATGGTTAATAACGATTTTGGCTTTTTCAGTGGTAATGGAAGGCAATTCCTGCTTGTTAATCACGCTTTTTAAAATATCGATCCTAGGCACATGCACTTGTAAATCAATGCGGTCTAACAAGGGTCCTGACAGTCGATTTAAATACCTTAAGGTTTGATCAGCGTTGCAACGTCCGTCATTTATATCACCTGTAGGACTTGGATTCATAGCCGCTACTAACTGAAAATCAGCTGGGTAACTGACTTTGTGCTTTGCTCGAGACAGATGAATTTGCCCGGTTTCAAGTGGTTCTCTCAAAACATCTAATACATGTCTGCCAAACTCTGGTAATTCATCTAAAAAGAGTACGCCTTTATGGGCGAGGGTAATTTCCCCTGGTACAGGATAACTGCCACCACCTACGATAGCAGTTGCTGAACTAGAATGATGCGGCTGACGGAATGGGCGTCTTCGCCAATTGCTTACACTGACCTCATTACCCACCACAGAATTGATACTGGCAACAGTTAACGCATCCTTGTCATCTAAATCCGGTAACAGCCCAATAAGCCGACTGGCAAGCATACTTTTACCTGTTCCCGGTGGACCATATAACAAAAGATTATGGCCTCCAGCGGCGGCTAATATTAGCGCGCGTTTGGCGACTTGTTGTTCTTTTACATCTGCTATATCGGGTAATAAAGGCCTTTGTTGTAATAGCTCGGGCACTTCCGCCAAGGGTAATTTTTGTTTAGCAGATAAATGCAAATACACTGACCATAAACTATCTGCACACAAGACTGAGGCTTCTTTTACTAAAGCCGCTTGCTCAGCGTTTTCAACCGGTAAGATCAAACTGCGATGGATTTTCATGGCGGCTACCGCCATAGGAAGTGCACCTTGAATGCTGCGCAGTTCACCACTGAGCGCTAGCTCACCAACAAATTCAAATTCGTCTAGATTATTTACCGGAATTTGCTCACTGGCGGTTAAAATGCCAACTGCAATTGCTAGATCAAATCGCCCACCGCCTTTGGGTAAATCAGCTGGCGCTAGATTTACCGTGATACGTTTACTTGGAAATTCAAAACCAGAATTGATGATAGCGCTGCGCACACGATCCCGACTCTCTTTAACAGTGGTTTCTGGTAAACCGACCAACTGAAAACTGGGTATCCCATTTGATAAATGCACTTCTACTGTGACCTGAGGTGCTTGAATGCCAACATTTGCTCTTGTGTATATGGTGGATAATGCCATTCGTCTTTTTGACCGTCCCTAGCCAATAAAAAATCCATATTTCCAATTTTTATTGATTTGCTCAACTGGCTCTTAGTGCAGGTGTTGCTAGACTTGGATTATTTCACTTTATGGAATATTAAGTTTTAAACATTGCAGTTTCAAAATCATTGAGCTTTCTATATCATGCAGCCATGATGCTCTTGGCTGTCACATTCAAGTATAAGCGTGGAGTATTGGTTACAAATTTCGTCAGATAATGCTGACATTTTGGGAAGTTTGTTGCTTTAGATTAAATAAGATCACATCTGTGATGCTCTGTATCTTTTATTCAGACCAATTTCTGTGATAATAGCGCCACTAAAATTCACTATACTTAGTGACGATTTTTAAACTAATCCAAACATCCAGACAGAATTTAAGGAATAACGATGGCTAAACAACCGGCTGAACTCATTTGGTTTAATGGTGAAATTATTCCTTGGCAAGATGCCAAGGTTCATGTGATGACACATGCAATACATTATGGGTCTTCGGTCTTTGAAGGTATTCGTGCATACAATACGCCAGATAAAGGTACTTGTGTATTTCGTTTAGAAGAACACAACCGCCGTTTGTTTGATTCGGCCAAAATCTATCGTATGACCATTCCTTATACTTTTGAGGAAGTTAATCAAGCCACCATTGATATTATCGCGCAAAACAAACTTAAGTCCGCTTATATTCGCCCAATTGCCTACTATGGAGATATTGGCATGGGATTACAGGTGCCTTTTGGTCAAGAAACTGAATTGACCATTGCCGCTTTTGAATGGGGCGCTTATTTGGGTGAAGAAGCACTAAAAAATGGTGTGGATGCAGGCATTTCTTCTTGGAATCGTTTAGCGGCAAATACTATGCCTACGGGTGCTAAAGCTGGAGGTAACTACTTATCTTCTCAACTTATTTCCATGGAAGCACGTCGCCATGGTTATGGTGAAGGTATTGCACTAGATGTTAACGGTTTTGTGAGTGAAGGCGCGGGTGAAAATATCTTTATTATCCGTGATGGTATTGTGTCTACAACGCCAAAAACCGCCGCTATTTTGCCAGGGATCACGCGTGATACTGTGATTACTTTGCTAAAAGAAATGGGTTATCAAATCCGTGAAGAAAATATTCCTCGTGAAGCTATGTATCTAGCGGACGAAATCTTCATGTGTGGCACAGCGGCTGAAGTTACACCGGTGCGCAGTGTTGACGGCATCAAAGTAGGTTGTGGTAGCCGTGGACCTATCACAGAAAAAGTACAAGACATGTTCTTTGGACTATTTAATGGTTCAACAGAAGATAAATGGGGTTGGTTAACACCCGTTTATAAATAAGATTAGGAGTTAGCAATGCCAAAATTACGTTCAGCAACAACCACTCATGGCCGCAATATGGCCGGCGCCAGAGCATTATGGCGCGCAACAGGAATGAAAGACGGTGATTTTGGCAAGCCCATTATTGCAATTGCAAACTCATTTACTCAATTCGTTCCAGGACATGTGCATTTAAAAGATCTTGGGCAATTGGTGGCATCCAGTATTGAAAAAGCGGGTGCAGTTGCAAAAGAATTCAATACTATAGCGGTGGACGATGGTATCGCTATGGGCCATGCAGGCATGTTGTACAGTTTGCCGTCAAGAGAAGTTATTGCTGACGCAGTAGAATACATGGTCAATGCCCATTGCGCTGACGCTTTGGTGTGTATTTCAAATTGCGACAAAATTACCCCAGGAATGTTAATGGCGGCGATGCGCTTGAACATCCCAGTGGTGTTTGTCTCTGGTGGACCAATGGAAGCCGGTAAAACTAAGCTTTCTGATCAAATCATCAAACTAGATTTGGTGGATGCCATGGTTGCTGCTGCTGATACTTCTGTAAGCAATGAAGATACAGACCAAATTGAACGTTCTGCTTGCCCAACCTGTGGTTCTTGTTCAGGTATGTTCACCGCAAATTCCATGAACTGTTTAACTGAAGCTTTGGGGTTATCATTACCGGGCAACGGATCTACGCTAGCCACACACAAAGATCGCGAAAGTTTGTTCCTTAAAGCTGGCGAAGTCATCGTTGATCTTTGTAAACGTTGGTATGGCGATGATGATGCTTCTGCCTTGCCGCGTAACATTGCAAACTTTAATGCGTTTGAAAATGCTATGAGTTTGGACATCGCCATGGGCGGTTCAACCAATACTATCTTGCATTTATTGGCAGCTGCAGTTGAAGGTGAAGTTGATTTTAGTATGCAGGACATTGATAGATTGTCCCGCAAAGTACCGCATTTATGTAAAGTTGCACCCGCAACGCCCCAGTATCATATGGAAGATGTGCATAGAGCTGGTGGTGTAATGGGTATTTTGAATGAATTAAACAAAGCTGGTTTATTACACGGCGGTGCTGCGCATATTTTAGGAAAATCCCTCGAAGAGGTTATCGCACAGTGGGATGTCACCAATACCGATAATCAACATGCGAGAGATTTTTATCGCGCAGGCCCTGCGGGCATCCGCACTACCCAAGCGTTCAGCCAAGATTGTCGTTACCCTACGGTGGATGACGATAGAGAAAAAGGCTGCATTCGAGAACAGCAACATGCTTACAGCCAAGATGGCGGATTAGCCGTGCTTTACGGTAATTTGGCAGAAAACGGTTGTATTGTAAAAACTGCTGGCGTAGATGAATCTATTCTCAAATTCAGTGGACCGGCGCGCGTGTATGAAAGTCAGGATGCAGCGGTTGAAGGCATCTTAAATGACCAAGTACAGGCTGGAGAAGTGGTCGTTATTCGCTATGAAGGACCAAAAGGTGGTCCGGGTATGCAAGAAATGCTGTATCCCACGTCGTATTTAAAATCAAAGGGATTAGGTAAGGCTTGTGCGTTAATTACGGATGGAAGATTTTCTGGTGGAACTAGTGGACTTTCCATTGGTCATTGTTCACCTGAAGCTGCTAGCGGCGGTGGCATCGCATTTGTTGAAGATGGCGATACTATTCAAATTGATATTCCAAACCGAAAAATTCATTTGGATATTTCCGAACAAGAATTTGCCAAGCGCCAGCAAGAGATGCAACAAAGTGCTAATCCGTTTAAGCCTAAAAATCGTCAGCGAGAAGTGTCTACTGCATTGAAAGTATTTGCCATGATGGCAACCAGTGCGGATAAAGGTGCTGTACGCGATCCATCAAAGATACAATATTAATGATACAGAACCAGTTAGAATATCTCGTTAAAATATTACAGGCGCCTATTTATGAGGCGGCTGTGATGTCTGATTTGGTTAACATGTCGAGGTTTTCCAATCAAATCGGTAATCAGGTTTTCTTAAAAAGAGAAGATCAACAACCGGTTAAGTCGTTTAAATTACGTGGTGCTTATAACTGTATTGCACAGTTGACCGATGAACAAAAGGCGAAGGGAGTGGTAACCGCATCTGCCGGCAATCACGCTCAAGGTGTCGCATATTCTGCCAATGCCATGAAAATCAATGCAGTGATTGTGATGCCAGAAACCACACCTGATATTAAGGTGGAAGCTGTGCGTCAATTCGGTGGTGAATATGTCACCGTAATTCAACACGGCACCAGTTTTGATCAAGCCAGTGATGAAGCAAGATCTCAGTGCGCGAAATTCGGCTACACTATGATCCCACCTTTTGATCATCCTGACGTTATTGCCGGACAGGGCACCATAGGTAAAGAAATATTAGAGCAACAAGGTGATCTTGATTACTTGTTTGTTGCCGTTGGTGGTGGTGGACTTGCCGCCGGCATCGCGGTTTATGTAAAACAAATTAACCCGAATATTCGCATCATTGCGGTAGAGTCAGATGAATCAGCTTGTTTACAAGCGGCGATGCAAGCTGGCGAACCTGTGACCTTGCCTAGCGTCGGCATATTTGCTGATGGTGTTGCGGTCAAGACCATAGGAACAGAACCTTTTAGACTGTGCCAGCAATATGTGGATGAAGTAGTTACGGTTACCAATGATGAAATTTGCGCGGCTATCAAAGATATTTTCGATGATACCCGTGTGATTGCTGAACCAGCCGGTGCACTTTCGGTCGCCGCCATGCGCAAGTATTGTGAGCAACATCAGCTCAAAGATAAGAAAATCGCCGGTATCTTATGTGGCGCTAATATCAACTTCCATACTCTTAGATACGTGTCAGAACGTTGTGAGTTGGGCGAGCAAAAAGAAGCTGTATTCGCGGTGAAAATCCCCGAAATAAAGGGTGCTTTCAAAGACTTTTGTTCTCGTCTTGGCGGCATTGTGATTACCGAATTTAATTATCGTTATTCAAGTACCGAAGAAGCGCATATCTTTGTGGGAGTTAAGCTCAAAGAGGGTCGTGCCGAGTTAAGCCGGTTAATGGACAATTTAAATGAAGCTGGCTATACCTGTTTCGATTTATCCAATAATGAGCTGGCTAAACTACATGTACGACACATGGTTGGCGGTCGTCCAGTGACCAAAGTAAAAGAAAGTATCTATTCTTTCTCATTCCCAGAATACCCTGGTGCGTTAATGCGATTTTTAACCACCTTGGGCGAACAATGGAATATCACTCTATTCCATTATCGCAATCATGGGGCAGCACAAGGTTTGGTGTTGGCTGGCTTTGAGGTTACAGACGAACAACGGCCGTTGTTTGAACAACATCTTAGTGCATTAGATTATGCAGCCCAAGAACATACAGACGACCCAGCGTATAAATTCTTTTTGGCTAAATAACGTAACCAAAAATTACCAAAAGCGCGCTATTTAGCGCGCTTTTTTTATGACTACATTTGCTCTAGATGCTGCACAATTTCTGGCCATACCAAGGGCATTATAACTTGTTTTAGACTGATTGAGTTATCTGAAAATGCCAAGGTGCCGTCTGCTTGGCTATCGAGTAAATTGTTATCTTTTAAAGCATTCACAAAGGTACTGAGCACATTCTTGTCATAAAATTCTGGGGATTTTAAACCATATAGCGATGACAGGCGTTCAGCCACAGTTACAGCTTGGCGTTCTAATTGAGCGCGACCTATGGATTTTTCGTTTTCCAACACACTTAAAACAACAGCATACCGCTGCCAAGTTTCTTGCATAGTGCGGCTTAGTAGCCATGCAGGATTGAACAAATGACTGGAAGTGTCTGGAGGTGATAAATACTTACCCGCCTGCACCAATAATCCGCGTTCTTTAAAGTATTGAATTAATGATTCGGCGTATTCAATCGCTTCCTCTTGAGTTTGATGCATAAAAAACTCACGCTTCAACAGAGGGAAAAGTTGTTCAACAGTATGCAGAATCTGTTTGCGTTCAATCCTTTTATGCACAAAAGCCACTGCCATAATCAAACTGGCGATACTGAACATGTGAATTATGTTGTTTCGATAAAATGTTAGCAACACCGCCGCGCCTTCTTTTGGTGATACCATGGTGCCGTATTTGTCCTGAGTTTGTTGAAATCTATTTAAGGCAAGCGTGCGATTGACTAGAGCATCAGCGGTTTCGTCGGGTAGTGTTGCATCCTTACTATATGGCACGGCTTCAAACATCTTTAAAAATTCCGCAATCGCGTCTTTAAGTTCCCGTTTACTGGCCACATGAGTTTTTGAGCTCAATAAGCATAAGGCCACTATGGCGGTGCCGTTTATGGCTGAAGCTTTATTGATGCGGGTCATCACCTGATTAGCCAAGCTGTTCACTGCAGGCGTTAACCACTGAGGTTTTTTATCCTTTTGCTGAGACTGAGCGCGCCAATCCGGCACAGCTCCGTCTAAAAATTGGCTCAATTGAATAGGAGCACCAAAGTTTACAAACCCATGGCCATAGTTTTTTAATTTGCGGATGGCAGAAAACACCTGAGCAGGAGATTCTTTCTTTTTCGACTTACCCGTCAGCTCTTTCATGTAGCTTTTCACTTCCATGACATGCTCATAACCAATATACACTGGTACAATTGACACCGGGCGGTTAATTCCTTTGGTCATGGCTTGAATCGTCATTGCTAACATGCCTGTTTTTGGCGGAAGCAAACGTCCCGTTCTGCTTCTTCCGCCTTCAGGAAAATATTTAACTGAATACCCTTTATTGAAAAGTAATTCTAAATATTCTCTAAAAACTGCGGTGTAAACTTTATTCCCACCAAAGCTTCGACGTAAGAAAAAGGCGCCGCTTTTACGGAAAATTGGACCTGCTGGCCAAAAGTTTAAGTTTATACCCGCAGCAATGTGGGGCGTTACTAAGCCTTCATGATAAATGACATAGGTTAGTAACAAGTAATCCATATGACTTCTGTGGCAGGGTACATAAATAATTTCATGCCCATTTTTGGCCAATTCACGCACGCGTTCTGCGTGTCCTACATCTATACCGTCGTAAATTTTGTTCCAAATACGGGTAAGAATTCTGTCACCAATGCGAATTAAGCCTTCGCGATAATCTGCAGCAATTTCATCTATATAAGCACGAGCATCTTTTCGGGCTTTTTCAGTAGAAATACCTTTTTGGCTGACTTCTTCTGCCATGGCAGCCTTAACAGACTCTGAGCCCAAAATTGAATTATACAGGGTTTGTCTTTCTAATAAGGTGGGCCCGCTTAAGGTTTGACGTTTACGTTGAAAATGTGTGCGTGCAACGCGCACAAGTTTTTGTGCAATCTGTTTATCACTACCATGTAAGTCAGCGAGTTGTCGTGTCGATACCGCCTGAGAATAACTGACAAAATTATCCCGGCCGAAAAATATCACTATCATGGCTTTGCGCAGCCAGTTAGGCGAGGCTTTGCTAGCGAATAGCTGGGCAAATCCAGATTTTTCCTTTCCTGCAGAGCGTCCCCATGTAATAAACACAGGCACAACTTGAAAATCTAAATCTTTTTGTTCCCGATGAAGATGAAATAATTCAGTTAAGATATCTTCAATTGCAGTGGGTTTTACTTTACGGGTTAAAATACTTTGAGGGCGTTCAAGAAAAAAACGCCTTTTGGTTTGATAACCGCCAATATCTACTACGTCTTGAGGATCAGGTAACCCCAATTGTTTTACTGACTTAGATAAAGCGATCTGATCAGTAAACGACTCTGTTTGCAGTAAATATAGAATAGGTTTGGATTTGTCGATGCCCAGTTCTTTTTCGACATCTGCCGGTACACTTTTTACTGACACTAGCCAGCTGATTGGCTTTTCCAACAGCCATCGAAGCGCAGCTCGAATAGGGTTCATGTTTGCTCCATCACAAATTTCTAAAACGATCCTACCATGTAGTTATTTACTTACCCTAATACTAGATGGCTTAGTAGTAGACCGTTGTTTATTCTTAGTCGTTCATTATAAACCAAATTTTTTACAAGCTAAGCTTTTGATTATCAACAGTTGCGTTTTAATTCACATTGGTTATACTGCTCACATAACTGTATAGAAAAACAGGCTGTTTATGCGTCCACTAACTCAACGACAACAGGAAGTACTCGATCTTATCAAGAGCACTATGCTCGATACTGGTATGCCACCAACGCGCGCAGAAATTGCAAGGCAATTGGGGTTCAAGTCGGCAAATGCTGCTGAGGAGCACTTAAAAGCCTTGGCTAAAAAGGGGGTAATTGACATTTTACCCGGAACTTCCCGTGGGATTAAACTGAATTGCGCATTAGATGATGAAGTTGAAGAAGGCTTGCCTTTGATTGGTAAAGTAGCGGCCGGTGAGCCCATTCTAGCGCAAGAGCATGTGGAATCTCACTATAAAGTTGATCCCGCTATGTTCCATCCCAATGCTGATTACTTGTTGCGCGTACAGGGAGAAAGTATGAAAAACATCGGCATTATGGATGGTGACTTATTGGCTGTGCATAAAACTAAGGATGTACGCAATGGGCAGGTGGTAGTTGCCCGAGTGGACGAAGATGTTACTGTGAAACGCTTAATCCAGAAAGGCTCTCAAGTCATATTGGAAGCGGAAAACGATGACTTTGCTCCGATCAAGGTTGATCTAGCTTCACAATTTTTCACTATTGAAGGACTTGCAGTTGGTGTAATTCGCGATTCCAATAACTTCTAAAAATTTTAAACAAAAATTAACAAAAAAGCGGCTTTAATGCCGCTTTTTTGTTCAAATCGGTCAAATAATAAACTGTAAATATAAAAAAACGCCAAATCTCACTACTTTTTTTAAAAAATCTCTTTACGCCAAGCTTTTATTGGTTAATCATTGTACACTTATTCACAATCTGATAACAAAAAACAAACGTGAATGTCGATTTCAGGAAATTAGCATTGTTTTATGGATATCTCGGGGGAGAAAAGTGTGAAGTCACTCAAAGCCGTAATGGGATTATTAACGCTATGTGTACCTTTCTTCAGTTTTGCCCAAAGCGCAGCTGAACGATCTGACTTAAACTTAAGGCGCGGTGTCACTGATATCAGTGATCAGGTGTATGGGTTACACATGTTGATGTTTTGGATATGTGTTGTCATTGCTGTCATTGTGTTTGGTGTGATGTTTATAGCTATGCTTAAACATCGCAAGTCGAAAGGGCATGCACCAGCCAATTTTCACGAAAATGTAAAAGTAGAAATTGCTTGGACGGTTGTGCCTTTTATCATTTTGATTGTGATGGCAGTACCTGCTGCTAGCACTTTGATGGACATGGAAGATGTCAGTAAGCCTGACCTCAGTATTGAAGTAACTGGCTCTCAATGGAAATGGCATTATAAATACATGGACCGAGAGGTCGAATTTTTCTCTTTATTAGCATCTCAAAGAGAGCAAATTGAAAATAAATTTCCTAAAGGTGAAAACTACTTATTAGAAGTTGATCGTCCTTTAGTCATTCCAACCGGACAAAAAGTCCGCTTCTTAATCACTTCCGATGATGTTATTCACAGCTGGTGGGTTCCTGATTTTGCAGTTAAGAAAGATGCTAATCCTGGGTTTATTAATGAAGCCTGGACCAGAGTCAATGAACCAGGGGTGTATCGAGGACAGTGTGCAGAATTGTGCGGCAAAGACCACGGGTTTATGCCAATTGTCGTGATTGCAAAAGAACCCGCTGAATTCGACCGTTGGATTGATGAACAAGAACGCATTGCTCAAGAAAAACGCGCCGAAGAAGAACGCCTACTTGCAATGAATATGAGTAAAGAAGAGTTAATGGCCTCAGGTGAGCAGATTTATAACTCGGTGTGCGCAGCTTGCCATCAACCCTCAGGTGAAGGTTTGCCCGGGGCTTTCCCTGCACTTAAAGGTTCTGCATTTATATTAAATGACCGTCAAGGCCATATCGACGTTGTGGTTAATGGTCGTGCTGGTACTGCCATGCAAGCCTTTTCTAAGCAATTGAGTATGTCTGAAATTGCGGCGGTTGTGACTTATACGCGAAATGCTTGGGGGAACAACACAGATGATCTTGTGCAAGCAAAAGACGTTAACGATTTAATTCAAGGTAAATAAGGGGCAAGAGCATGGCTACAGTAACAAATACTCCAGCGGACACGCACACTGCCGATCATGGACATGATGATCACCATCATGGAGCACCCAAAGGTATTTTACGATGGGTGTTGACTACTAACCATAAGGATATAGGCACCCTTTATTTGTGGTTTGCTTTTATTATGTTTTTGGTTGGTGGTGCAATGGCAATGGTCATTCGTGCCGAACTATTCCAGCCTGGTCTACAAATCGTTGACCCGAACTTTTTTAACCAAATGACCACAGTCCACGGTTTGATCATGGTATTTGGCGCAGTAATGCCAGCCTTTACCGGTTTGGCAAACTGGCTAGTACCTATGATGATAGGTGCGCCAGATATGGCGCTACCGCGGATGAACAACTGGTCATTTTGGATATTGCCTTTTGCTTTCTTAATACTACTTTCCAGTTTATTTTTAGAAGGCGGCGGTCCAAATTTTGGCTGGACCTTCTATGCTCCATTATCAACCACTTATAGTGGTGATAGCACTGCCCTGTTTGTGTTCTCGGTACACATTATGGGCATAAGTTCTATCATGGGCGCAATCAACGTAATTGTTACTATTTTGAATATGCGCGCACCAGGCATGACATTAATGAAAATGCCTATGTTCGTATGGACCTGGTTAATCACGGCATTTTTGCTTATCGCTGTAATGCCAGTGCTAGCTGCTGCAGTGACTATGGTGTTAACAGATAAATTCTTTGGTACTAGTTTCTTTGATGCAGCTGGTGGCGGTGACCCGGTTATGTTCCAGCATATTTTCTGGTTCTTTGGGCATCCAGAGGTTTACATAATGATATTGCCAGCGTTTGGTATTATTTCTCAAATCGTACCAACCTTTTCGCGTAAAAAGCTCTTTGGCTACGCGTCAATGGTATATGCAACGGCTTCTATTGCGTTGCTTTCGTTTATCGTGTGGGCGCACCACATGTTTACGACCGGTATGCCAGTCGGCGCTGAAATGTTCTTTATGTTTGCGACCATGCTGATATCTGTTCCCACCGGTGTAAAAGTATTTAACTGGGTCGCCACCATGTGGCGAGGGTCCCTCACCTTTGAAATTCCCATGATGTTTGCGATTGCCTTTATTGTACTATTTACCATTGGTGGATTATCTGGCTTGATGCTTGCCATAACACCTGTGGATTTCCAATATCATGATACATATTTTGTGGTCGCACATTTCCACTATGTATTAGTAACAGGTGCAGTATTCTCAATAATGGCAGCCGTCTATTATTGGTTACCCAAGTGGACGGGCAAGATGTTTGACGTCACTTTGGCGAAATGGCATTTCTGGTGTTCGTTAATTTCAGTTAATGTGCTTTTCTTCCCTATGCATTTCGTTGGCTTGGCGGGTATGCCAAGACGTATTCCTGATTATGCGTTGCAATTTGCTGATTTCAATAAATGGATAAGCATCGGTGGTTTTGCATTTGGTCTTTCACAACTGATCTTCTTAGTTCTGATAGTCAAAGCATGTCGCAAACAAGGTGAGCCAGTTACGGATCAAGTATGGGAAGGCGCCGAAGGTCTCGAGTGGGAAATTCCATCGCCTGCACCTTATCATACATTTGATACACCGCCGGTAGTGAAATAGGCGTTAACGCTCATGGCAGTAGAAGAAACTAACTCTGACAATCAAAAGGACGCTGGTGATATGCCTACCAATACCCAGCGTCCTAATCATGCTAAAACCGTTGGCAAATTGGTATTTGTTGTGGTTGCTATGTTCGGGTTTGGTTTCGCTTTAGTACCACTCTACGAAGTGTTTTGTGAACTCACGGGTATCAATGGAAAAACATCTGATACCGCAGCAGTTTATGAACCTATAGAAATAGATAAAACTCGCACTATTACAGTGGATTTTATTACCCGCACCAACACTGGCATGCCTTGGGAATTTAAGGCTGTGACTAAACGTGTTGAAATTAATCCTGGGGAGCTAAGTGAAGTCGCATTTTATGTGCGAAATCCAGCTTCTAGAGACATTATTGCCCAAGCGATTCCGTCTGTATCACCGGGACAAGCGGCACTCTATGTGAATAAAACCGAATGTTTTTGCTTTCGTCATCAGCCTTTAAAGTCAGGTGAAGAAGCTGTTATGCCAATGGTTTTTTACATTGATCCTCAACTACCTGAAGACATCAATTATTTTACACTTCAATACACACTTTACGACATTACGGAAAGAGTAGATGAACCAGTGGATGTCGCAATGAACTCAATTCAAGGGAGATAGCTATGGAACATACTGAAAAATATGAAAAATATTACGTTCCAGCACAAAGTGTTTGGCCTATTGTTGGCGCTCTTGCGTTATTTCTTATCGCAGTAGGTGCTGGTAATTATGTAGTAGAAGTTACGCGAGGTGAGTCAGGTTTTGGTGGATATGTACTAGCCACTGGGCTCTTTATTTTGTTTGTGATGGTATTTGGTTGGTTTAAAGATCAAATTCATGAATCAATGAGTGGTATGTACAGCGCGCAATTAGGACGCTCATATCGTCAGGGTATGGCGTGGTTTATCTTTTCAGAAGTCATGTTCTTTGCAGGCTTCTTTGGCGCATTGTTTTACGCTCGAGTAATTGCAATTCCATGGTTGGGTGGCGCATCTAACAACGCTATGACCAATGAGGTCTTATGGCCAAGCTTTGAAGCTATGTGGCCTTTAGTTAGCACGCCTGGCGGTATTCAAACCACTGCTATGGGTTGGTATGGATTACCACTGGCTAACACTATCATTCTGCTAGTGTCCTCAGTAACTCTGCATTTTGCTCATGTTGGCGTAGAGCAAAATAAAAGAGGACAAATTAAAGCATGGCTAGGCATTACTATTTTACTTGGCTTAGTGTTTTTAGTCTTACAGGGCTATGAATACTACCACGCTTATACTGACCTAGGGTTGACCTTGCAGTCAGGCATATACGGAAACACCTTTTTCTTGTTAACGGGTTTCCATGGAATGCACGTTACTTTAGGAACTATTATCTTAATCGTGTTGTTCTTAAGAGTATTTAAAGGGCACTTTACACCTGACAATCATTTTGCGTTTCAGGCGGGAAGTTGGTATTGGCATTTTGTTGATGTTGTTTGGTTAATGCTGTTTTTCTTTGTCTACATTCTTTAGATAAGGGTAAAACAGAACTAACTAATAGGGACGCGGATTTGGAGTAATAATGCCGGTGGCTATTGCAAGTAAAATCAAACAAAGAATGATTACTGAAGCAATAAGTCTGCGTCCTATAAACTTGCTCATCGGCTCTTTACTTTCTCCTTTCATCATAATCATCATTGCTTTAAACAGATTATATATTACGAAAAGTAACAGGCCACCGATTGCTATTTTTATCACTAACATTTCAACACTCCTTAGGTAACGGCAATGACAGATTCAAACAAAAAGCCGTTTCCAATAGTCGTCACCATAGTCGCAATTGCCGCAATTGTCATTATGTTCTTTTTAGGTTTTTGGCAATTAGATCGTAAACAACAAAAAGAACAAAGATTGTCGCAAATTGAACAACGTTCTAAACAAGACAACCTGAGCCTTGTAGAAGTCAGTGCAGCGCCTAGCGAGTTTCAAGACTATCAAGTGTTGCTCACAGGCCGTGCTTTAGAAGCCACCTTTCTTATTGATAATAAAATTTATCAAAGCAAGGTTGGTTATCAATTAGCCCAAGCAATAGAGACAACTACAGGCATTGTGATAGTCAATTTGGGTTGGATTCAAGGTAACAATACAAGAGATAGTCTTCCCGATTTTGTGCCTCTTACTGGAAAGGTCGAAATGACAGGAATCGTTAGTATTCCAAGTGATAATCTCTTTGTCTCAGAGACGCAAACTCAACAAGCTGAATATCCAGTGTTGTTGCAGCAATTAGATCTAACTGAGGTGTCTAACCAAATAGGCCAAGCAGTGTTACCTTTTGTTGTTTTGGCTTCGCCATCACAAGAAAGTCTCTTCGTTAGAGACTGGCAACCTGTGGTGATGTCTCCTGAAAAGCATTTAGGTTACGCAGTGCAATGGTTTGGATTAGCCATCGCTGGATTAACCGTTTTTTTACTCAGCATGGGTAAATACTATAAACAGCCAATAATAGAGGATCCCTAATGGCAACTAAAAAGCAAAAAACCAGTATAGTGTTACTCGTTTTGGTGTTTGCACTTCCTGTCGTCCTTGCCAAATTTGCATTGGAATTGGATTGGTTTAACAAGGGAGCCACCAATAAAGGCACCTTGCTAAGTCCCACCTTAGAGGCAGAAAGCCTGTTATTGGATGCCCAACGCAAATGGCATTTAATGTATGTGTTGCCAGAGAATTGTGAGCTTTCTTGTCAAAATGCGATCTACGCTATTTCACAAGTAAAAACTGCAGTAGGTAGAGAAAGTGATAGAGTTAATGTATTGGTTATTACCACTGAACAAAGCGATGACCAAGCAGTTGCATCCTTAGCAACCGAAAACACCATTGAAGTGTTAAGAAAAGATGCTGAAAATGTAAATAATGTGTTTAAAGATGTGGGCGTTGATGCTATTTTTATCTCTGATACTTTGCACAACGTTGTGCTCTCTTATCCTGTGACACAGGATAAAGATCAAGCCATTATGGATAGTCGGGACATTCTTGCCGATTTGCGAAAGCTGTTAAAACTATCACGCATTGGTTAGTTGAAGGGAATAAGAATGAAAAAACTAACGCTGGTAAGCATTTTTCTCGCTTTGTTGGTTATTGTATTGGGTGCTTATACTCGACTAACCGATGCCGGCTTAGGCTGCCCTGATTGGCCGGGATGCTACGGCCACCTCATTGTACCGCAAGCAGAACATCACATAGAAGCAGCCAATGAGGCCTATCCGGATCGACCAGTAGAAGCACATAAAGCATGGAATGAAATGATCCATCGCTATTTTGCGGCTACCTTGGGCTTTTTCATTCTAATTATATTTATTACCAGTTTTTTCAAAAAATTCCGCAATGCGAATACGCCATTTTTTCTTCCTTTGATCCTATTCTTGATGGTCTGTTTCCAAGGCGCCTTAGGAATGTGGACAGTGACATTAAATCTCTTGCCGATAGTTGTTATGGGACATTTACTCGGTGGTTTTACTGTCCTCACATTACTATTTCTACTCTATTTGCGCCTTACGCCTTACCGCATTCCTGGCGGGGATCCACAGATAAGAAAATTTGCCAAATACAGCAGTATCGGCATCTTTTTACTTGTGGTGCAAATAGGATTAGGTGGATGGACCTCCGCTAATTATGCGTCACTTGCTTGTACCGAATTACCCATATGTGAAGGCGAATGGGCGTCACAACTTGATGTGATGGGGGCGTTTTCTATCCCTGCTGCTGATAACTATGAATTTGGTGTTCATCCTTATGAGGAACGCATGACAATGCATGTATTTCATAGGTTTGGTGCCTTGGTGCTTATTGTGTATTTAAGTTGGCTTGGGGTCGGAATTTTACGCAAAGCAAATTCAGGTTTAATGAAACAACTAAGTTGGTTAATGCTATTTATTTTAAGTGTGCAAGTAGGATTGGGTGTGAGTAATGTAGTTTATTCACTGCCTTTAATTGTCGCTACTTTACACAATGCAGTAGCCGCATGTCTTTTATTGGTGCTGGTGATGATGACCTACACCATATATCGAAAATATTAAGAAGGATTCAGTGGATGGCCAAGCAAGCAATATTAAAAAAGCCGATCACGCAAACTGCTAATTGGCGCGACTATTATGAATTAACCAAACCGCGCGTTGTGATGTTGCTATTACTTACAGCTCTGGTTGGTATGTGTTTGGCAACGCCGGGATGGATACCTTTGCAAACATTATTTGCAGGCATCTTGGGTATAGGCATGTTGTCTTCATCGGCAGCGGTAATCAATCACGTGGTAGATCATAAAATAGACAGTGTTATGGCACGTACCTTTAATCGTCCCGTGGCTAAAGGAAAGGTCTCCCCGCAAAAAGCGTTAATCTTTGCTTTTTTACTCGCAGTAGCAGGTTTTGCGTTATTAGCTTTCTACGTCAATATGATAACGGCTTGGTTAACACTAGCAAGTTTAGTGGGTTATGCAGTGATTTACACCATGTATCTTAAGCGTGCAACACCACAAAATATCGTAATCGGTGGCCTAGCTGGGGCCGCTCCTCCTTTATTAGGTTGGACTGCGGTTACTGGTGAGATTCATGCATACGGATTACTATTGGTGCTGATTATATTCACATGGACGCCACCACATTTTTGGGCATTGGCTATTCATCGTGAAAAAGATTATGCAAAAGCTAACATTCCCATGTTACCCAATACCCATGGCATTGAATTTACCAAAACTTGTGCCCTGCTTTACACCTTCTTATTGTGTTTGGTCTGTTTGTTACCCTATTTAGTGGGTATGAGTGGTTTAATCTATTTGGTTGGATCTTCGGTGTTGAATGCTTGGTTCTTGTATTTAACTTGGAAACTTAAGTTCAACCCAAGATCTACAACGGCTATGCAGACATTTAAATTCTCAATTATTCATTTAATGGTGTTATTTATCGTTCTGCTGGTAGATCACTATGTTAGTATTTAATCTATAAATAGATAAAGAGTGGGTTAACGGTTGTCTTTATGCAGAACAAATGGGTTGTTTTATTAGCGGTTTTTGCTATTAGTTTAGGGGTGATTCTAGCTATATATATTGCACCACCTTCGACAAACGATGGTCAATCTTTACACCAACAGACTCAATATATTAGCTGGTACCCTGAGCCTCGGAAATTGTCAGATTTTGAGGTCACCCAACACACTGGCGAAGCAATGACAAACCAAGATCTTCAAAATAAGTGGACCTTGGCATTTGTTGGCTACACGTTTTGCCCAGATATTTGTCCCACTACGTTGGCCGAATTAAACAGCGTTTATCCACAATTGACCGAAAAAGTGCAGGATGTGCCGTTGCAAGTATGGTTTTTATCTGTGGATCCTAAAAGAGACACTGTGGAACGTCTTAATGAATATGTAAATTACTTCAATACGGATTTTATAGCGACTACAGCAACCCACGATGTTTTATTTCCTTTAGTGCGAAGTATGGGAATGATGTATTCATTATCTGAAAGTACGGAGAACCCAAACTATTTGGTAGATCACAGTGCTTCAGTGGTATTGATTAACCCTCAAGGTTATATCGTCGGACGATTTAAACCTAAACACATTCCAGGCGAACTGGCGGTAAGTGATATGCAACAAGTACTTGCCGACATGTCTGTTATTTTGGGGCATGGCTGAACTTAGGCAAGGGAGCCCAGAATTCGCCGAAGCTCTGGGACCTCTCATTTACTCGGCCGCACCAGAGTTGTTAAATTTTATTTTTAAATCTGAGCGTGAAGCGCTAAATTTCTTTGCTCTGGCTTTGCCTGAGTCTGATGGACAATTCAGTGCTTATCGTCATCAAATTGCAGTACATGATGATAAATGTATAGGTTGTATTAGTTTTTGGTATGAAGAACTACCCCAGTCTTTTCATTTGGCCACTATCGATAGTTTACAGAATCACCTTAGTTTAGAAGCTCTACAGCATTTATTATCGGTCAATCCCTACTTAGTTGCTTTATTTCCCCCACCTATTGATTCAGAGTTATGCATAGGACATTTAGCTGTTTTATCTGAACAAAGAGGACGAGGCATTGGTAAGAGCTTACTTAATTTTGCAAAGCAACAAGCGATGGCTTTGCAAAAACAACGCTTGGTATTAGATGTGAATGCAGCCAATACTCAAGCATTAGCGTTTTATCAAGAATTTGGTTTTACTTGTGTTAAGCAAACCGAGTTTACTCACACTGGAGATAAATTTGTGCGTATGCACTTTGACCTCACTAGCTAATCGGGGTAGTTTCCGTTTTTGTTTGGCGTGAAGTAGGGAACGCTATACCAGAAGAAACGCCCATTAAGATGTTCACTGGGCGCAGTGCAATTAATGCGGATGCGCCCAGGTGAGAATTGATGATTTAGCGCTACCTTTATTTGCTCGTTTTCGGTTTGGGTTGCTAAAAGGTTACCTTGGAAATAACAGGTAGCTTGATTAAGGCGGATGTCTCGACTGTGTTTAAGGTTAATTTCAATACTGTTAAGCTTATCAGACAGCGCTTGTTCAGTGGCAAACGGGGAATACGTATCCACTGACATGGGTAAACTTTCAAGCTTAACTTTTAAGGTGTTCAAATTGGCATATATGCCAGCTGCGGGAAAGCGTGGAATGGCACCCATATCTGTATCAACGCCTACAGCACCAGAATGTTGAGCAAAGCCAAGAAAACCTTGTTGCAAAAGGGCTTGTTTCAATTTGTGATTAAATTCACCAAAGGGGTAGGCCAACCACTTTTTTGAGTATCCGAGTTTTTCATTGAGAAGATTCTCTGCTTCTATAATGTTGTTCATTACTCGTGAGAGCCACTGGTTTTCCGTTTCGTTTTGCTGTTTGTTAAGAAGGTGAATGTGTCCGATAGTATGATTAGCATAAGTCGCTAATGAGGACATCTCTTCTAATTGTTGCCAACTTAATTGACTACTAGTGGTTCCAATGGTGTCTGGATTTACAAAAATAGTGAAAGGAAAGTTGTATTTTTTTAATAACGGAAAACCATTTTCGTAGATGTTTGCATAACCATCATCAAAGGTAATGGCAACGGCATTATCAGGTAATTTGGTTTTCTCCTTAATCGCCTTAACACCCTGTTCCAAACTGATAACATTATGATTAGCGGCCAAATGAGCCAAGTGTTTCTCTAATTGGGACGCAGAGATACTTGTGACTGGTGGCGTGTTTTCACTTACATGATGATACTGCAAGATGGTAAAAGTTGGAGATTGCTCAACGGAACTGGCGACGTCTTGATTAGCCTTGGCTAGAGTAAACGTAAAAAGTAACCCGAAAAGAGCAAAGGCTTGGTATAATTTCATCTGGACGTCAATCTCCCTGTTTAGGATTGTATTATTAATCTGTTTGAACGACAAAAACGCTTACTTGGATTAGCCTTTCCGTTAATTTTCGCCAATATTACTACTCCTCTTTTGGGCTTGGTGGATACTGCCATCTTAGGGCGTATGGACGGTATACATTATCTTGCCGGCGCCTCTGTGGCTAGTTTAATTATCACCCAAGTGTATTGGATTTGCGGCTTCTTAAAAATGTCATTAACTGGTTTGAGTGCGCAAGCACCACCGGACAATGCACAGCAAAAGGTCAATGTATTAGTTCAAGGATTAGTTGCTAGTACTTTGATTGCCTCTTTCATTTTACTCGTGCAAAGCTGGATTTTAACTGGCGGACTCTGGTTTGTGGGCAATAGTAATGATACCGCTTTGGTCACCGAATCTTATTTTTCAACCCGCATTTGGGGTGCACCTGCGGCTTTGGCCAACATGGTGTTTGTTGGTTGGTTAATTGGGCAGCAAATGACAACTTCAGTGTTAGTCGTGCAGGTGTTATTAAATCTGGTAAACATTGCGGCTAGTCTAGTCTTGGTATATGGACTGGGTATGGGAGTAACTGGCGTTGCTCTTGGAACTTTGTTCGCTGAATATGCAGGGGCTGTGGCTAGTTTTTATTTAGTGGCGAAGTCATTAAAAGGTAAGGATTATCAAACAAAATTGCCATTAGTGAGTGAGTTACAGGTGTTAGCTAAGCTAAACTCCGACATTTTTATTCGAAATATTGCGCTACAAGTCACTTTGGCATTTGTGACCTTGATTGGAGTGTCATTTGGATCTCAAGCAGCTGCTATCAATGCGGTAATTTTACAATTTTTCGCGCTTATCGCCCTAGGCTTAGATGGTATCGCGAATGCCGTCGAATCAATGGTTGGAAGGGCTAAAGGCAAACATCAATTTGATGGTTTAATTGCTGATGTTAAAGCGGGTTTGTTTTGGTCGAGCTTGGTTGCTATTGGTTACGCAGTTACTTTTCTGGTGTTTGGTAATGATATCGTACGTTTGTTAACTGACATTCCTGCTATACATCATGCCTATGAAGATTACTTTTGGATTGTGGTGGCACTGCCACTTATCGCCCATTGGTGTTTTTTATTCGACGGTATCTATGTGGGACTAACAGCCAGTGCAGCAATGCGAAACTCGATGCTAATAAGTTCTTTGCTCGGCTTTTTTCCCATTTATTGGTTATTTGCTGACAGTTTTGAAAATATGGCGTTGTGGTTCGCCATGCTCAGTTTCTTGGCTTGGCGCGGAATTTTGTTGGCTGAACATTTCGTTCGTCATGTGCGGCGCTATCCAAACACTCAACTATTTGGATAGCTTTTATATGCTAGTTTCAGTGGCTTTTAATAATATGAATGTTCGCCAGCTTGGTGTTCAGTAGCATCTTTTACAGCGGTAATCTCACCTTTAAATTGCTCTAGCATTTGTTTTTCAATGCCATCTTTAAGCGTAACGTCAACCATAGAACAACCATTGCAGCCGCCACCAAACTGTAATACAGCTTCGCCACTTTGCGTAATCTCGACAAGCATTACCTGCCCGCCATGACTAGCCAAACCTGGATTAATATCCGTTTCTATCATGTAATTCACTCGCTCCACCAAAGATGCATCATCAGCAAGTTTCTTGGCTTTTGCGTTAGGGGCTTTTAATGTTAACTGAGAACCCATTTGATCGGTTACAAAGTCAATTTCCGCTTCGTCTAGATAGGGCGCGCTTTCAGCATCAACCACAGCATCGAAGCCATTAAATGGAATTTTGATGTCGGTATCTTCCACTGCGTCAGGAGGACAGTAAGAAACACCGCATTCTGCTTTTGAAGTACCTGGATTTACGACAAACACCCGTATATTGGTACCTTCTTGTTGTTGCGCCAACAGTTTAACAAAATGTTGTTCTGCCGGTTCAGAAATCGTAATCATATAACACCTCTATTTAACTTATGGGCATAGTATAACAGTAATTACCCGACTAAAACACTCAAGTATTAGGAAGTTTTTTTCTAATTGATACAAATTTGGGTATTATTGGTATTTACAACAATAATAACAGAAAGAAGAGAGCCCATGATTCATCGAAACCTTCAGATTTTATTGAGTATTGTCTTACTCGCTTTAAGCATGCCTGGACTGTCCAAGCAAGTTACTTCAGATAAAGATTATTTACCTGATGTCAGTTATGACCCCAAGATACCCACTCCGGAATCTGTACTCGGATACCCAGTAGGTACTTGGCATGTTAGGCATGACCAACTTGTGCGTTACATGCATGTGCTGGCAGAATCGTCAGACAGAGTAAGTATCGAAGTCACCGGCTATACTCATGAACAGCGCCCACTTTTACTGCTTACTATTACGGGTACTGAGAATAGAAAAAACTTAGAACAAATTAGACAGTCGCACATACAACAGATTAAGACTGGCGAAGCGGCTTCTTCAACTGCGCCCCTTATTATTAATATGGGGTACAGCGTGCATGGCAATGAGCCATCTGGCGCGAATGCGTCTCTTTTAGTGGCTTATTATCTAGCCGCAGCGCAAGACGAAAGAGTCAACAGACTGCTAGAAGAAACTGTGATTTTATTAGACCCATCACTAAACCCAGATGGTCTGTCTAGGTTTGCACAATGGGCAAACATGCACAAAGGCTATAATTTAGTTTCAGACCCTGATCACCGAGAACATAAAGAGCATTGGCCTTCAGGACGAACCAATCATTATTGGTTTGACTTGAATCGAGATTGGTTATTACTTACGCATCCAGAATCAAGAGCGAGAATCGCCCAATTCCATAAATGGCGCCCGCACTTGTTGACCGATTTCCATGAAATGGGCACCAATAATACTTATTTCTTTCAACCTGGAGTGCCAAGTCGCAAAAATCCTTGGACACCAGATACTAATGTTACACTCACTAATGAGTTAGCTAAATTTCATGCCAAAGCACTGGATACAGCGGGACAAATGTACTATTCCCAAGAAGGCTTTGATGATTTTTACTTAGGTAAAGGCTCAACTTATCCAGATGCCCATGGAAGTGTTGGAATTTTATTTGAGCAGGCCAGTAGCCGTGGTCATGTGCAAGACTCAATTAACGGCGAAGTGGCGTTCCCACAAACCATTCAAAATCAATTTACCACTTCAATGTCATCTTTCGATGGTGCTCTGGCAAACAAACAGGCCATGCTTGCCTATCAACGTCAGTTCTATAGAGATACTAAAAAGCTAATTGATGATGAAGATGTGTTCGGATACGTGTTACCGCAACCTAAAGACAAAACGCGTTTTGCTCGCATGCTGAGTATTTTAGATGCTCATCAAGTTAAATATGAGTACCTGACTGAAGACGTGAAAGTGGATAATAAGAGTTACCGTGCAGGCAGTATTTTTATTCCAGTGGATCAAGCACAATATCGATTAGTAAAGTCAATTTTCAGTGAACGTAAGAGCTTTGTTGATAACACTTTCTATGACGTTAGTAACTGGAATCTAGGGTTTGCATTTAATATTGATTATTCGGCTGTAGAATCTTCTTCACGTCGTAAGTTAAAGCTTGGCTCAACTTACGAGTCTGCAACGGCGCCCGCGTTATCCGCAGTTGACCAAAGCACTGTTGCATTAGCTTACGAATGGTTTGATTATAATGCGCCTAAACTGACTCAAGCACTACTTGAAGCCGGCATAAAATTACGCGTATCGGGTAAAGCATTTTCAGCAAAAACTTTACAAGGTGACTATGCATTTGCGCAAGGAACTGTGATAGCGTCAGCCGCACAAAATGACCTTCAACAGGTTGTAGATGTGATCAATCAACAGGAATTTCTGACCTCTTCTAAGTACCTAAAACAAATTACTTCTGGCTTGAGTTTGCAAGGGGTTGACTTGGGTAGTCCATCGATTTCACCTTTATCTGAGCCTTCGGTACTCTTAGTCGGTGGAAAAGGCACTTCTCAATATGAAGTTGGTGAGATTTGGCATTATTTGGATACCAGAATTGGTTTACCCGTTACCTTGGTCGATTTAGATCGACTAGATGAGGTTGAACTAGACAGCTATTCGCACATAATTTTCGCTTCGGGTTACTACAATAGTGTGTCAACAATGCTTGTTGATAAATTATCCGCTTGGGTTAAGAAGGGCGGGACCTTGATCGGGCAGCGAACGGCTGTGCGTTGGTTCGATAAAAACGATTGGATCGCTAACGAAGTCTTATCTCAAGATTCTTTAGATAGTGCGTTTGACACTAAAGGAATGTCGTTTGGAGATAAAGGTGCCTTGAGAGCTAAAAAGTTAGTCGCTGGTGCTGCTTTTGAAACTGAAATTGATTTGAGTCACCCATTATTTTTCGGTTATGAGGATAGCCGTTTACCTATGTTTAAAACGACGAATTTAGTGCTATTAAAAACGGATAACCCGTTTGAAGATATTGCCCATTATACTGATGCTTCCTTGTTGGGTGGCTACGCTGCAGCTGAAACGCAAGGGCTTATTAATGGAACAGTAGCGGTCAGTGTTAGCCCTACAGGACGAGGCAAAGTCATTGCCTTTGTGGATAATATTCATTTCAGAGGTTATTGGGATGGCACTAATAAGCTAATGGCCAATGCTATCTTTATGTCACCCTTGATGAACTAATCTTTTCCAATTTCTGCTACCGCCATGCACCAGATAGAGACCTTAATATCTGGTGTTTTGGCTTTGATTGTTTCTACTGCTGACGATAGCGTAGCACCCGTGGTAACAACGTCGTCGATAAGGCATACATGTTTGTATGGTAACGGCTTAACTAGTTTAAACGCGTCAAAAAGGTTATCGAGTCTGGCTTCTTTGCCTAGGCTAGATTGTTGGCGAGTATGTTTATGCCGTTTCAAGGCATGCATGACGGGAATCTTGGCTATTTTACCTATGTCTTCAGCCAGTAGTGCTGCTTGATTGAATCCACGTTTGAATAAGCGTATTTCGGATAAAGGTATGGGTATAAGCTTTTCCGGTAATTTTTCAGTTTGCATGATGCGGCGTAATACATAGGCTTCGAAAAGTAGCGTGAGTGCAGCACTAGCAATGGGTTGCTTGGAGAACTTAAGCTTTTTAATTAACCCGGCAAGTATATCTGAGTAAGTCCCTATGGATCTAAGGGATTCATAGTTGATATTGTACAAATGTTTTGCGATGACTGGATATTCTAAAAGGTCGGTTCCTGGCACCGGGAATCTTTCAAATTCGGCATCTGATAGGCAATAATCGCATATTAATTTTTCATTAGCACAATGGCATAGGTAACAATGCTGATGATTAAGTTTCTTTTCTATTTGGCGGCAAAGCTTGTAGAATTTATCCAACATGGTGCTTAGTACATAGTTAGTTTTTTATCCATCTTATTATGAGTTCAAAAGAGAATCTGCTGATCGAAGGATCAGAATTAAACCTAATATTTATTCATGGTTGGGGAATGAATTCTGGTGTCTGGCGATCGTTTCAACCTTTCCTGGACAGTCTAGACATTCCTAAAGGTATAACTGCCAACTGTCATTTTTTAGATTTACCCGGCTATGGGAATTCTAAACATGTGTCCTTGGATCACTACAATCTGGCTGCATTGAGTGAGCACGTGGAAAGTTTGCTACCCACAAATACTCTGTTGATCGGCTGGTCCTTAGGGGGCTTAGTAGCCACTGCAATTGCGCTATCTGCTAGCCAAAAAGTAGTTGGTTTAATAAACCTGTGTTCATCACCAAAGTTTATGCAAGAAGGAAATTGGCCAGGAATAAAACCAGACGTCATTGCGGCATTTGAGTCCCAGTTGGTAGGTGAATATGCTCAATTAATGAAACGTTTCGTTGGCATTCAATTTATGGGTGTTGAATCTCAACGGACTAACAGTAAAGAAGTGTTAAATAACATTTTGGATTATCCAGCGCCTGACAAAGAGGTATTGGCGGCTGGACTAGAGATCCTCAAAAATACCGATTTTCGTGAGCGATTGGGCAAGTTGGATATTCCGCAACTAAATATCTTTGGTCGTCTCGATAGTCTTGTACCAATAAAAGTTGTCGATGAAATTCAGCAACTAAGTGCATTGTCTTGCCATCAGGTAATTGCAAAAGCATCACACGCACCGTTTATTTCCCATCCTCAAGAGGTCTTAAAGGCTATCAATGGTTTTATCACTGAAAGCTTGTAAACGTTATTCAATAAAAAATGCCTAGACTGTCCAGTCATTTTTTAAACGAACTTGTTGTTCACAAAAAACTGCCTGGACTGTCCAGCAAAAGCTAAAGGTTAATTTTCATCAGCCGATAATATGAGTTGGTAGACTGTATTTGAGGTGCTCCAATGGTAGATAGTATTTCGTCAAATGGCTTGCAATCAGCCTTGTATAGCGGTGTTCAAGGTTATAACCGCGGTCAACAAATGGTCAACGACGCCAGTGCTAACCTCGCCCAATCAAATAGACAAAACATAGATTTAAATTCATCCGTGATACAAATGACAGTAGGTCAACTGCAAGCAGAGGCGTCAGTAGAGGTCATTCAACGCACTCAGGGAATGATAGGCACCATAATAGACACCTACGCTTAACTTAATATTTTTATGCTTATTACTTCTTCTTTTTATCAACCAGCGATTCCTTTGACATACTCAGAGGCGTCAACTGCGGATGATAGAAAAGAGCATCAAAATAAAGATAACTCCCAAGATACGGTTAACATAAAAGGTGAAAAGTCTTCCGAATCTGATACCTATAAAAAACCAACTTCAACCACCAATGCATCAGAGCAATTAACTGACGAAGAACAAAAGCAAGTAACGGATCTTAAGCGCAGAGATACTGAAGTACGGGCTCATGAACAAGCTCATGCAAGTGTTGGAGGGCAATATGCGGGAGCGCCTTCCTACGAATTTCAAACCGGCCCCGATGGGAAGAAATACGCGGTAGGTGGTGAGGTTTCAATCGATGTTAGTGAGGCTAAGGATGCTCAAGCAACTATTCAAAAAATGCAGATTGTTCGACGAGCAGCAATGGCGCCAGCTGAACCTTCTTCACAAGATTTTAAAGTAGCAGCAGAAGCGACTCAAAAAGAACAAGCTGCTAGAGCTGAGCTTAATAAAGGCTCAGAAGATACAGAATCAACGGCTATAAAAGAAAATCAAAATAAATTAGCGCAGTACGCAGAAGTGGAATCAGTAATCACTGATCCCACAATTAACATAAGCGCTTAATTTACTTTTTTGCTTTAGCAAAAGCTTCTGCAAAGGCATTCCCCATGGCCGCATTAGCATTCACAGGCTTGGCTTTTTGAGGGGGAGACTTTTTGCCTTTTTGGCTTTTTGCCGGAGCAGATTTAGGAGCAGAGACTTCATCGTCTAAACGCATGGTTAAAGAAATACGCTTACGTTGTACATCAACTTCAGTCACTTTGACTTTAACCACGTCCCCAGTTTTTACCACTTCTCTTGGGTCTTTGATAAATTTATTAGTCATCGCGGAAATGTGTACCAAACCGTCTTGATGCACCCCAATATCAACAAAAGCGCCAAAATTCGCTACGTTACTGACCACTCCTTCTAGCGTCATGCCAACTTTAAGGTCCTGAATTTCAGATACCCCTTCTTTAAACACGGCGGTTTTAAATTCTGGACGGGGATCGCGGCCGGGCTTTTCTAATTCTTTAACGATATCCCGTAAAGTCGGTAGTCCAAATTCATCGGAAACGAGATCTTTTAACTCGATTTTGCCAAGAATTTCAGAATTTCCAATCATCTGTGCAATGTCTACCTTTGCACTGGTCGCAATTTTATCAACGACTTCGTAAGCTTCTGGGTGAACGGCACTGGCATCAAGAGGATTTGTACCATTCATTACCCGTAAAAAACCAGCCGCCTGTTCAAATGCTTTTGGACCTAGGCGCTCTACTTTTTTCAACGCTGAACGACTATCAAAGGCACCGTTCTGATCGCGGTACATGACGATATTGTATGCCAATGTTTTATTGAGCCCCGATACATGAGTTAATAACGCAGGAGAGGCGGTATTTAAATCTACACCCACGGCATTTACGCAATCTTCGATGACATTGTCTAACGATTGTGCTAACTGGCTTTGATTAACATCATGCTGATACTGGCCAACCCCAATAGCTTTGGGTTCGATTTTAACCAATTCTGCCAGAGGATCTTGTAACCTGCGAGCTATAGATACCGCACCTCGTAAAGACACGTCAAGATCAGGAAGTTCGTTCGAAGCTAGCTCAGAAGCTGAATACACAGATGCGCCTGCTTCGCTAATCATGATTTTTTGTACTTTTAATTCAGGTGCAGCCTTCATCATATCTGCAACTAATTTATCGGTTTCTCGGGATCCTGTTCCATTGCCAATACTGATCAAATCAACCTTGTGTTGTTTGCATAAAGTAGCAAGAGTTCGCATGGATTTTTCCCATTGATTCTGCGGCGCATGAGGAAAAATGGTCGCGGTACCTACTACCTTACCTGTTGCATCCACTATGGCTACTTTTACACCAGTACGTAGACCTGGATCTAATCCCATAGTCACTTGCGGACCAGCGGGCGCAGCCATTAACAGATCTTTTAAGTTCTTGGCAAACACGTTAATCGCTTCAGTTTCTGAGCGTTCACGCAATTGCGAAAATAGTTCTGTTTCTAAATGTAGTGCTAGTTTAATTTTCCATGTCCACTGGATAACAGTTGTTAACCAACGATCTCTTGGTGTTGCGGCTAATCTTAGTCCAAGTGCTTGTTTAATTAATTCTTCACATACCTGGCTTTTGTTTTCACTCGTTTCAGGTGATGGATCTAGAGATAAATTCAATATGCCTTCATTTCTGCCTCTAAATACCGCCAACGCTCTATGGCTTGGGATACTGGCGTACTTTTCTGAATAATCAAAATAGTCTGAATACTTCTCACCTTTGGTCTCCATGCCTTCAATGACTTGGCTTGTGACATGAGCACTTTGAGATAAATGTTGTCTGACTTTTTGTAATACATCAGCATTTTCAGCAAAGCGTTCCATAAGTATGAATTTAGCGCCATCCAAGGCTGCTTTGGTATCCTCTATACCTGCCTCTGAATTAAGGAAGGCTTGAGCTGCAGTTTCTGGGTCTACTTGAGCATCATCGAGTAATTCGTCAGCTAATGGCAGCAGTCCCGCTTCAATAGCAATTTGGCCTTTGGTTCTACGTCTAGGTTTATAAGGTAAATATAAGTCTTCTAAGCTAGTCTTATTTTCTGCATCGACGATTTTCTGTTGCAGAGAATCGGTTAACTTCCCTTGTTCATCAATGGATTTGAGGATGACCTTTTTGCGGTCTTCTAATTCTCTCAGATATGTAAGGCGTTGTTCTAAATGTCGTAATTGGGTGTCGGTAAGCCCCTGAGTCGCTTCTTTTCGATAGCGCGCAATAAAGGGTACGGTAGAGCCACTATCTAGAAGTTCAATGGCTGCATTGATTTGTTGTTCATTGGCATTTAGTTCGTTTGCAATGATAGTTTGAATCATTAAATTTTGGTCTCTTTAGAATTAAAAGGAGTGCTACATGGTGTATTTTAAGGGGGCAGAGTATAGCCCCTTATGGCAGTTTTCAATACATTTTTGGTCTAAAAATTAGATTCTTTCACTACTTATCATAGTCAATTTTAGTGACATACCAATAAAAGGTACCCGCTTCGGTTTTTACAATCACTTCATCCCCGACTTCTTTCTTTAATAATGCACGGGCCATGGGAGAGTCTATAGAAATTACATCTTTTCGCTTAAATATTTCATCATAACCGACTATCTGAAAACTGCGTTTTTCTGATGCGTCATTTTCAATCTCAACGTGGGCACCAAAAAATACCTTTCCGTTTTGAGAGGGATGATATTGAACGACTTTTATCCGCTCTAAGGTTTTAGTTAAATAACGAACCCGTCTGTCTATTTCTCTTAGACGTCTTTTGTTGTACTGATAATCAGCATTTTCACTTCGATCACCTAAACTAGCAGCCCAGGTTACTTTTTTCGTAATTTCTGGTCTTTCTTCTTTCCATAGGTAATCGAGTTCCGTTTTTAACTTATGATAGCCAGAAGGTGTAATTAAAGGGGTTGGCATGTTTAACGTTTACCGTCTTTTTGAATAAATAAATGAACCATTTACAGGGGGTTAAGTCTATAAAAAAGCAAGCAACTAAACTAGCAGTATTGTTTATTTTAATTTGGAGGCTCTAATGGCGTTTTCAAAAACAAATAGCATGCAAGTTAGGCAAGCATCATGGCTATCAATGTTGGTCAGCCTTGTATTAATAAACACCTTTATTTTGGGCACACTAGGCTTGGCATTGTGCTTTTTGTCGGTGTTAACTGATACTCAGGATGCATGGCTGGGTAATGCGTTTGTCCTTAGTATCGGTAGTATTCTTTTCGGTTATATGTTGTTAGCAATTCGAAGAAAGAGACGCCGAAAGTATCAACAGGTTACTGTTAAGTAACCTGTTGCTGATCATTTTACTGTTCTAAAACTTCTAACAATTCCACTTCAAAAATTAGCGTAGAGTTAGGTGTGATTTTACCTTGGGCTCTGGATCTGTAGGCTAATTCAGCTGGGATATAAAACTTAAATTTGGCGCCTTCTTGCATCAGCTGAAGGCCTTCTGTCCAGCCGGAAATTACCTGATTTAAACGGAATGTGGCAGGTGCATTTCGCGAATAAGATGAATCGAACTCAGTACCATCTAGTAAAGTTCCTCTATAGTGGACTTTGACTCTATCTTGCGCAGATGGGCTCTTGCCTTCACCCTCGGTTAATACCTCATACTGCAGACCGGATTCAGTTACTTTTACACCTTCTTTGGTCGCATTTTCAGCGAGGAAAGTTTTACCTTCAACAATATTTTTTTCCGCAGCGATTTTATTTGCTTCCATTTGTGCGCTTTGTAAAAGGGCATCTGCTTCTTGGGAAAGGCGCTGTAATTCTTGTTGAGAGAAGCGCGGTTTACTGGCGAGCATTTCGGTAAATCCAGCAAGTAATGCATCTCGGTCAACGCCAAGATTTACTTTCTCTTGTTCAATTAATTTGTTATTAGCGTAATAGCCCAAACTCGCACCCAAAGCATAACTATACTTTTGTGCATCAGTAGTGTATTCGTTGGTTTGGGATGTCGCTTCCGTTTCTTGAGCTGGCGCTGTTTCAGATGTTGCTGGTGCTTCAGTCGTGGATTTTTCTTCTTCTTTTGCACCGCCACAAGCTGTAACGATTAATGCAGAAGCTAATATTGTGGCTATATAAGCCTGTTTCATAGGATTCTCCGATTTATAATGGATCAACTTAAGGTTGTATTGATATATTCCGATACATGGTAAACACCTAGCCCTTAAAGTTAAACCTATTTGATGAAAAGCGTAATAAAAAGTTCGATTTTACTGTTGGCTACCCTAATAGTGGGGTGCAGTATTCCAGAATCAACACCCACTAATAGGATTATGTTGTCCGAAAGTGGTGTATATGATGCCCATATCAATGAAGAAGGGTCTTTGGCAATAGTTACGGCAGTGGATGGTGCGATTAATGTTTGGGATTTACAGACAAATCAAATACGTTACACCTGGCAGCACCAAGGGGAAGGTACGAACCTAGTCGATGCAGTTAGGTTTTCTCCAGATAGTTCAGTCGCTGTAACCTCAGATAGTGAAGCCTTTGCCTTGTGGAATATGGAAAATGGTGAGCCTATAGGATTTTGGCGAATCGACGAAGATACTACGGTCAGAGATATCGCGGTTGCCAATAATGGTGATGCAATTCTTGTTGGCCGAGCCAATGGTCATGTATTATTTTTTGAACCTTACTCGGGGCGAAGATTAGAATTTTTAGGACATGAAGAGAAAGTAAATACGGTCGATCTCTCTGCCAATGGCCGCTACGCAATAACGGGCGGCAATGACTATAGAGCCTATCTTTGGGACACCCAAACCGGACAAATCATTCACGTTTTTGCGCACCCTCACCGAGTCAGTATGGTGCTAATGGATCAACAAGCTAGGTTTGTTTTTACCGCCGATAGCCAAGACAATGCACAAATTTGGGACGCCCAAACCGGCAAAGCCATTAGCCAGCTAAGATTCATTGAGCGACAGATTATATTCACAAGCGCAAGGTTCTCTAAAGATGGTAAGTGGTTACTTACAGGGTCTCCATCAAAAAGAATGCGGCTGTGGGATGTGGCCAGTGGAGAAGAAATTAAGCAGTGGAGAGTAAAAGCAAATTCAGGCCCAGCACCTCAATCAGCAGTAGTTTACGCAGTTGGTTTCAGGCAAAATACACCCATGTCTATCGCTAGTAGCGGTTATCTAGCCTATTGGGAGTAAACAGTGGCAAACACAATTCAAGACGCGGAAGAGCGCATCGATTATTTAGAAATTAAGGTCGCTTATCAAGAAGACACCATAGAGCAATTAAATCAGACAATTATCAAGCAACAACTATTGCTTAATGAACTAACAGAAAGAATGCAATTTTTAGGTGAAAAGTTAGCATCTATTCAAGTCAGCAATTTGGCTTCAGGGGATCAGGTTGAAATTCCGCCTCATTACTAAAAGGTAGAAAGGCTTTAATAGCACTATTCAGGTTTAAATAGTCCAATAACATTGGCACTACCCTTACTTGCCTGAGTCGCCTGGTCGTCAGTTTGCGTTTGGGTGTGGCCACAATTGACACATTCTACTTTTTCAACGTTATTTTCCATAAACAACATAAGCGTATCCATTGACTTGCATTTTGGACAGGTGGCGCCGGCAATAAATCGTTTCTTTTTGCGTGTCATAGAGTTTAAACAGGTTTCTCTTATTGGATAAGGATATCATTATACACTTTGTTAAAAGCAAATGATCACTTAACGTGTTTTTGCTATCCTTGCGCCACTTTTGAAAAGCAAAAAAAAATTATGATTAAACTGCAAAATGTCAGTTTGCAACTGGGAACGAAATTTTTACTGGATCAAGCCAGCTTAGAAGTTTATCCACAACATAAAGTGGCGATCATTGGTCCCAACGGATGTGGTAAAACCTCCTTGTTTGGACTATTAACTGGAAAGCTACAGGCGGATGCTGGTGAATGGCAAATGCCGAAAGACTGGCGAATTGTTTCCGTTGAACAGCAAATTCTCGATACCCAAAGAACAGCAATTGATTATGTCATTGATGGTGATCGTCATTTGCGCTCTTTAGAAGCAAGGTTAGCAGAAGCAGAAAAGGAAGAAGATGGCAACAAGTTAGGCTTGCTTCATGATGCACTAGAACAAGCTGGGGCATATGATGTTAAACCTAGGGCTGCCACTATCCTTAATGGATTAGGTTTTACTCAAGACAAGCATACTGAACTCGTCAGTAGTTTTTCAGGCGGTTGGCAAATGCGTTTGAATCTTGCTAGAGCATTATTATGTCCTTCAGACTTGCTTTTGTTGGACGAACCGACAAACCACCTTGATTTGGATGCAGTGCTTTGGTTAGAAAACTGGTTACAGGATTATGCAGGAACCTTGTTGCTGATATCCCATGATCAGGCCTTTATTGACAGCATCGCCAAACAAATCGTGAGTTTTGAACAACAAAAACTTATCAGTTATAGCGGCGGTTATTCAGACTACGAGAAGCAAAAGGCTATGCGATTATCCTTAGCCGCTTCTGAGTTTGAAAAGCAACAGAAAAAGCGAGCCCATTTAGAAAGCTTTATAAATCGATTTAAAGCTAAGGCTAGTAAAGCTAAACAGGCTCAGTCGCGGGTTAAGCAACTCGAAAAAATGCAAGAGTTGATGCCTGTTCGACAATCCAACCCCTTCAACTTTGAATTTTTTGAACCTGAAAAATTACCCAATCCATTGGTGGTAATGGATGACATAAAAGTGGGCTATGGGGAGCTTGTGATTCTGGCTGATGTGAAGCTTAATTTGGTGCCTGGCAGTCGTATCGGGTTGTTGGGACGCAATGGTGCGGGTAAGTCTACCTTTATAAAATTGCTGGCGGAAGAATTAGCTCCCTTATCTGGAAAGTACTTACCTTCGGCGGGATTAAAGATTGGCTACTTTGCACAGCATCAAGTGGACAGCCTAGACATGCAGGCTTCTCCGCTATTGCATCTGCAACGGTTAGATAAAGGGGCAACGGAACAAACTCTTCGCAATTATTTGGGCGGATTCGGTTTTCATGGGGACAACGCATTAGATCCTGTTGCTCCTATGTCTGGCGGCGAAAAAGCCCGCTTGGTTTTAGCCATTTTGGTGTATCAAAAACCTAATTTGCTGTTACTGGATGAACCGACTAACCACTTAGATATTGAGGTCCGTCAAGCACTCAACTTCGCCTTGCAGACTTATCAGGGGGCAATAGTTTTGGTATCTCATGACCGTAGTTTGTTGGAGTCGGTGTGTGACGATTTCTATTTAGTGGATAGTGCTCAGGTTGCGCCTTTCAGTGGCAATTTGGATGATTATAAAAAGTGGATGTTGCAGGGCGCTAAAAAACTGTCTGGACAGTCTAGTCAATCTAATGTGGATAACAATAATGCTGGACAGTCTAGCCAATTGCCTGTGGATAACGCTAATTCAAGTGAAACGGCAGCTGATCGTAAACTACAGAAGCGGCTCGAAGCTGAATTTAGACAGGCTATAAAACCTTTAAAAATCAAGTTGTCAGCGAGTGAGCAGAAAATGGCAGATTTGAACAAAGGTTTATCAGACTGTGAAACAAAAATGTCTAACCCCGAAATTTATAACGATGAGAATAAAGCTGAACTTAAGCAATTGTTGCAAACCCAAGGGGATTTAAAATCTGAACTTGAAGAAGTTGAAATGGAATGGATGGAAGTCGTCGAGCAAATTGAAGCAAAAGAGCAAGCATTCAATCAATCTTTGAATAAGCAAATAGGTAACAGCTAAAAGTGGACTTGATTTGTTCTCAACATTTCTGGCAATACTCTATCAATAGGTACTCGTTAGAGACGGTCAAAAATGCCTTAATAAACCTTCAAGATGAATTTGGAATAAACGTAAATCTAGTTCTTTTTATTATGTACTTAAGTCATCAAGGGGTTTTTATTACTGAACGGCTCGTATTGGAATTGCGCCAAGCAATAGAGGAACTGGACAGTCTAGTCACAATCCAAAGGCATAAAAGAAGAGCGTTAAAAAACCTAGATAAACTGAAATATCAGCAAGCTTTGGCAGAAGAACTGGACATGGAAAAAGCTATCCAAGCAACCTTGGTAAACAGTTTTAATGATCTCATTGATAATAAAAACAAGGCATTACAAGATCCACTGGACAGTCTAGCTTGTTTATCTACGGGTGATTTAGCAAAAATGCCTAGACTGTCCAGCTTACTCCCTAGACTGTCCAGCTTACTCAAACTGCTGGCGGAGAACACCACTGCCCATGACCTTTAATACGCAATTTGGAAAGCTTAGCCAGGCAGGGTTTGAGGTGCCTAACTGGGCTAGAAATTCTCATATACAAACAATTTGGCCAAAATATTTTGTTAAACAACCACAAGTAAAGACGGTAAATGAAAGAATCAACACCCCAGACGGTGATTTTCTCGACTTAGCTTGGTACCTTCCAACAAAGCCAAAAGCACTAGTAGTTGCATTTCACGGCCTAGAGGGGTCGATAAATTCTCATTACATCAAGTTCGTCTTTGAAAACCTCTATCAACAGGGATTTGGTTGTGTATTAATGCATTTTCGAGGATGCTCTGGAGAAATAAATCTAACGTCCAGAGCCTATCATTCTGGTGAAACTACTGATCCCTTGCATGTCATTAATCTGCTTGAAAAAAAGTATCCAGACCTACCTTTATTTGCTGTTGGCTTTTCTCTCGGTGGCAATATGCTGTTAAAGCTTATTGCAAATCAGAAGACGCATCTAAAAGCAGCAGTGGCAGTATCAGCGCCAATAAACTTACAAGCCAGTGCAGATGCAATAAACCAAGGGTTTGCCAAGGTCTATCAAAAACACTTATTAAAAACCATGAAGCAAAATATGCTCAAAAAATTTGCCAACATGGATATGAGCTCGGAACTGTCAATAACGCCAAATGAGATAAAACAACTATCCAGCTTTTGGCAATTTGATCAGCATATCACTTCAAAATTACATGGTTACAAGAATGCAATTGATTATTATGAAAAGGCCAGCGCATTGCCAGATTTGCATAAGATCAAAGCACCTAGTTTAATCATACATGCTAAAGACGATCCCTTTATGAATGATAAGGTCATTCCCACGAGTCAGCAGCTATCATCTTCTGTGGCCTATGAGTTGAGTCAACATGGCGGCCATGTCGGATTTATGCGTGGTACTATTACCAGTCCCAAAATGTGGTTACCACAGAGAATCAGTGCATTTTTTCAGGAGCAACTATGATAATTCCTTATCAGGAAATACAGCAAGATACTTTGATAAACCTTATCGAGAGTTTTGTATTGCGTGAGGGGACTGACTACGGTGAGGATGAAAAATCGCTAGAAGAAAAAGTGCAGGATATTTTAACCCAACTGCAACGCAAAGAAGTGGTGATTCAATATTCAGAAGAGTATGAATCTATCAATATAGTGCCAAAAGACCATCTTAAACACAGTGAATAACGCCCTTACAGGTTAGGCCTAAAGGGCGCATGTATCAATTATTCAAATACCACGTAAAACGTTAAAGGCACAGTTTCTGAGATAGCTTTTAAGCCAGCCACTTCACGTAAAGCTTCAATCCCCTTATCCAACCCAAATTCACTAGCTTTAATCACTGTTGGTTTTACAGTAGCTGCTGCAACTTTGCCGTCTTCCAATCCGGTAATTACCACGTCAAAGCTATATGCTTGGGTTTGACCACTAATGGTAAGGTCACCAGAGACGGTAGCTAGCGTGCTTTCACCTGATTCAAGAGCGAGCAACGATTTATCCAAATCGGCGCTAAACGTTGCTTTGGCAAAATCGGCGACATTAAACAGCATTTTTTGCATGCGTTCGTTTCGAATGGGGATCATGGTTTCAACAGAGGCTAAATCGATGTTTAACGTTAATTTACCTTGCTCATCTATTACGCCATCAAACTGTTTAAATGAATGCGTTTCAGTAATATTGGTATTTTTAGTTGAGAGAAAGTTTACTGAGCTCACAGATGGATTTAATGTGAGTTGAGCAAAAGCATTACTGCTGATAAAAGCAAGACTTAGTAATATAGCTTTTGCAGTGAAATTAGATAGCAAGCGCATAGTTAACCTTAGATTTTGATTATTAGTATTCTATTATACTGCGCCAATTGACCCGTTGATCACCTAGCACCACAAAATCTGGGTTTGTCACAATATCTCTTTGATTGTAAGTCAATTCATCAAAGGTTGCGGCGCGGATTTCTCCGCCAGCTTCATTTATGATGCACTGGGAAGCACCTGTATCCCATTCTCCGGTAACGCCTAGGCGCATAAATACATCGGCTTTGCCTTCGGCGATAAAACAGGCTTTCAACGAACAACTACCAGTGGGCAATGTTTGGAATTCGCGCTTGCTAGTAAGCTTGTTCAGTACTTTTTCTCTAGACTGTCTACGACTTATTGCGATCACGATAACGTCTTCAGTTGGTACTGAAAATTCACGCACTTTAATGGGTTTAGTTTCAATTGGGCATCGCTTATACGCGCCTTCATTATCGCTTGCAAAATAAAGAGACTGTCCACAAGGCCAGTAAATCACCCCGACCACAGGACGGTTATTTTCGATAAGCGCAATATTTACGGTGAAATCGCCAGAGCGAGCGATAAACTCTTGGGTCCCGTCGATAGGATCAATCAACCAATAGCGTTGCCATTGTGACCGTTCAGCAAGCGGTGGAATCGACGTTTCCTCTGACATTATAGGGATTTCAGGGGTCAGTCTTTGTAGCGCCTCAACGATAATCTCGTTGGCTTTATAATCCGCTGTAGTAACAGGAGATTCATCTTCTTTTTCGTATGCTTCAAAATCACCTTTATCGTATATATCTAAGATTTCCTGACCCGCTTTAACAGCAATTTCTTTAGCTATTTCTAACAACTCAGCCTGTGATTTTGACATCATTGATTTTTTCTCCATCTGTCTAACATCAATAACGCTGCGACGCTTCGCGCTTCTGAAAAATCTGGTAGTGCAAGCAAGGCGTCTATCTCATCTATTGGCCAAGGCACTACTTCAAGAGGTTCGGGTTCATCACCTTCTAATTGGGAAGGATATAAATCCTGAGCAATTATAATATGCATACCCGCATTAAAAAATGTAGGTGCCATAAGTACCTGTTTCAACGCCGTAAATTCCTTAGCCGCATAACCAACTTCTTCTTGTAACTCTCGATTTGCAGCTTGGTCAGGAGACTCTCCTGGATCTATCAAACCTTTGGGGAATCCTAGTTGATAAGAATGGGTACCCGCGGCATATTCACGGATTAACAACATAGTGTTGGCATCTAATAAGGGAATGATCATCACAGCACCCCGGCCACCGCCGGCCATGCGTTCAAAAATGCGCGTAGCGCCATTACTGAATTCTAAATCGACTTCTTCAATGCGAAAAAAGCGGCTTTTCGCTACTTCTCGGGTTTGATGAATTATTGGGACAGCTTTTTGTTTATCTTCTTTGCTCATGGTGTTAACACAAGATACACTAATGCTCATTCATATTGTTGCTACAGTACCATAAGGAAAACAGATTGGCACTCTTCCCCTGGCATAACATAGAAACAGTTTTGTTAGATATGGACGGTACTTTATTGGACCTCAATTTCGATAATAAGTTTTGGTTAGAACATTTACCACAAAAACTTGCTGAACAAACTAACAAACCCTTACAAGACTGCATGGATGAAATGATGCAGGCATATTCGGAAGTTAAAGGGCAATTGCAATGGTATTGCCTGGATTATTGGGAACAGCGTTTGCAGTTGGATATTATGGATGCCAAACAAGATCTGAAACATCTGATCCGATTTAGAGACGATGCCATTCCATTTTTAGATGCTCTTCATCAGTCCGGTAGAGAGGTTGCGTTAGTCACCAATGCCCACCCTGGTACTTTGCGATTGAAAGTAGAGCAAACTGCCTTGGATCAACATATAGATACGCTTATCTCGACCCATGAATTTGGTGTTAGCAAGGAATCTCAGTTACTTTGGCAACGACTGCAAGAAAGATTAGAATTTGACCCTGCTCACACATTATTTGTCGATGATAGCCAAGTCATTTTGGATGCTGCTAAAGAGTTTGGTATAGCCTACACCTTAGGTATAACCAACCCCGATAGCCAGTTACCGGAAAATGAAATCCATGGGCATCAACACACCAATAATTATCACGATCTTTTGGATGCGATTATCCAAGATAATTTTTCAGCAGGTTCTACAGGGAAAAATAAGTGAGTAGTTTAAAAATCAATGTGGGCTCTAACAACCCAGTTAAAATCAATGCCGCTAGGGTAGCTTTTGAGCAGGTTTTTCCGAATCAGGAAATTGTTACCTTAGGTGTAAGTGTTGATTCTGGTGTAGCCGACCAACCTATGGATTATGAAGCAACCCGTTTGGGTGCGCAAAATCGTGTTGAAGCCCTAATAAAAAATAGCGAAGCGGACTATTACATCGCTTACGAAGGTGGTGTGGATGTATTTGAAGATGGACCTAAAACCTTTGCTGTGATTTGTATTTCAAATGGTGATAAGACCTATTTGGGACAAACATCTACATTACCTATTCCTACTTCAGTTTATGAGCAATTGTTGTCGGGTATTGAGTTAGGAACGGCTATAGATGCACTGTTTGATACTCAGAACATCAAGCAAAAAGGTGGAGCCATCGGACAATTCACCCAAGGGATAGAAACCCGTCAGTCTATTTACCAAAGCGCGACTGTTTTGGCGCTGGCGCCTTTCGTTCATAGCACACTTTTTGATTGAGCCGACTTACCAGGTTTTTTCAAAAATCTTGTATTCACCGCGCTGGGTTTCGCGTCCGAAATAAGGCGCCGCTTGTTTAATTTCAGGCGGTAAACTGGGATCTATAGTAAATGTGCCGGTAGGTGTAATTGCACCGGACGCCGATATGCTAATTTGTGCATTAAGCTTAATTTCGTTGTCGCCAGCTATGGTTAAAAGGTAGTTATTTTGTTGGCAGGATAATTGGGCTTCAAAATCTCCCAATTCAATCAATTTGTTATTCGCGGTAACAGAAGCGTTAGGCCAACTTCCGGTTCCCGAGAGTGAAATACAGCCATCTTCTTGGGTAAATTCGGTTAAATTAATACGAATTCGACCGTCAGCAGTGATGACAACTGGAAGTTGACGTTGCGCAAGTATCTGTTTGATTGGTAAATACGCTTGAAAGTCTTCTGCATGCAGATATTTAGGGTTTAGCAAGCTAGTTTGTATTAAGCCTTTAATATAAATTTGGTCAGTATTACGCACATTGCCGGCATTTACATTGACTTGCGCATCTAACCATAGCAATGGCAAAGCAGACAGCGTCCATTCAACTTTCTCAATACTTATCCCATTGACAATAACTCGTTCTGCAACGCCGTTAAATAAGGTGCCTGTGGGCGTCACAATTGCTAAATTTGGATTGTCCTTGGCTGCAAGTTGAATCAAAGAAGCTGGGGCATAAGCCACTAGAAATACCACGTAAACAATGATTGAAAACAAGATCCACTGCCATGTTTTCATTACAGTTTCCCTAATTGCAGGCGTCTGACTTGCACTATGCCTTGTTCATCAGTTTCAGAAATATCCGATTGCACTATCACAACGCCTCTTTGCTCAAGGTTATTTAGCCATTGCATTAGGTCATTAAAAGGGACGGCATCTATCCAAACCTGTAATTCCTCTCCTTGAGGTTGCATACGAGAAACAGAAATCCCAGCATTACGAGTAGTTTGGTTAATAACTTGAGTTAAAGAACCAGAGAAACTTTGCGACTGATTGCCTTGGCGCAATAATATCGCTCGGTTGGCTTGTTCCTCAAGCCAAGTGTTTAATTCACGATCACTATTAAGGCCGGCCCTATTGGTGTCAATTGCGTTATTTAATGGTGCCCATATCACAAGATAAAACAATGCAACTAGGGTCATTATACCTGCCCCGATGACCAAATAACGTTCTCGTTCGCTGAGGTTTTTAAACCACTGCTTTAATCCGTCCATATGTTTAACCTTTTACTACTATTACGCCGACGACTTGATCACCGCGATTATTGATAGCGCCTTGTTCTACCGTAAGACCTAATGCGGATACTTCTCGTCTAAATCGTTCTAATGCTTCAAAATTATCAGCCACAGACTGCATCCGCAATTCTGTTCTTGAGCCGTTAAAACTTAAGGTTTGAGGGGTTACTCCAGAGCTTTTAAAGGCGTCTGACATTTGGGATAACATTGCTAGGAAACTTGCACCGCCACCTGTTGTCTCTAAACGTTGCATTTCTCGCGCTATCGTGCGTTTTAAGGTGTCTTTGCGAACACGTTGAATACTTGGAAATGCTTCTGATACGGTCTGAGTAATGCGTTGATTAATATCTGCCCGTTGTTGTTTAATTGAATTGAGCTCAACCGTCTTCATTACTAAGTTAACGGTTAAGGCTATCATGGCCAGCACTGCTGCCGCTTTCCATTTACTCCAAACAGGGTTCGTTTTGGCTTTTACCGAATATTCCCCTTGGAACAAGTTGATACTATTTGCGGAAATATTTTGTCGCAATAACTCTAGGGGCAGATGGTCATAGTTGTATTCAATAGATTCGGGTAAATCTTGGGCATCAAGTTCGCTATAGGCTACTAAGCTTTTTTGATCTTTTTGCGCTGCTTCCAATAAGGCAGGTAATAACCAAGATACTTCGCCTTGCACGCCATGATGGGCGTCTGTACGGACAATAAGGTCGTTATTGATTTTTACTACAGATATTTGATTATCTTGCGGGTTGGGCAACAAGAGGCAATCAGGTATCAATCGTTGGCAGAAAATTCCTGCGTCATCCAATAGCGTCCGCCAGAATGCTAATTTTCCTTTATCGACTACAGCAACGGGCAGCTGTGTTTCCTGCATATTACCTTTGGCTACAAACTGGGTATCCACATCAAAACACAGTTTGTCTTCTAACATGTACTGTACGGCAGATAACAACTTGCGATTTTGCTTTTTTGGTAAGCTAATATCTGTGACTAGAAGATCCGCACTTGGTGCTAACGCGATGACGGTGGCGTTGTGGCTGTGCTCTTGCAAGTTACTTAATTTGCTAGCGTCACTTAATTCACCAGAGGCTATGACTTCATTTTCATTGGTATCAAACCCAAGCCATTGTATAGGATCTTCAAATTGGCTACCTAGCCTGATCACAAGCTGCTGCATCCTTACATTCCTCCAAACTCTCGACTGACAATACTGATACTATTGCCTGAAGGTTCTATTTTAAACACTGTGACCATCTTAAATTGTGACCCTGATGTCATTTTAGTCAAAGTGGATAGCTTAAAGTATTTCGTGGTGACATCAAACCAATTAATGCGTATTGGAGACAATCCCAGCGCACTTATTTCTGGTTCCGCAAAGAAATCATTGATATCGTCATATCCACCGGGCGGTCGGGAGTCAATTAAAGAACTGGCATCGTCAACAGAAAGCCCGGTTAGCGCGGATAGGATAATGGCATTCTCTTGAGTGACAGTGTTGACGTTGAGCTTATACTCTTGTTCTGGAATAGCGCACAGGTAAGGTAATATATTCGCCAGCCAACCTTGTCTTACGCCATCTTCGACACCGTTAATTAAACGCAGCTCTGAAATATTGGCAATTAAGCTGTTAGCCGCCAAATAGGGTTGGGGGAGAGATTCATAATCTAGATCTTCGGCGCCGTAGTCAGATGGCCTGTCATCATCATCTAACCAATCCACAACGGAATCTCTTACGGTGTCGACTACCAACGAATCTTCAATGAAATGTTTAAGCAAGGTTTCAAATGCGACTAATTCTTCGGGTTTTGTAGACTGTCCAGTTGGATTAGGGTTTGATGATTGATAAACACCGTTGATATTGAAACAGCTTTGCAAGTCAGTAATGCTTGCTTGGATTACGCCGCCTTCAACAGGGAATTCGAAGTTTTCAGCCCAAGGTTGTTCAAGATTTATATTGCCAGTGTTTAACGTTAACATTTCTCGCAATGACTTTTTAGCAAAATGTTCCGCACCCAAGCTATACCAATAGGCTTGGTTGTTATCTTTTATATTGAGCGTGCGTGCGATATTCAGTTGAAGTCGAGCGGTCATTTGGGTGGCAAGTATGGAAATTAGTGCGACTATTAACAGCACTATAATGAGAGCTACACCAGATTGATGGGTTTTTGATTTATTTGCTGGACAGTCCAGGCATTTTTGGTGGATAAGCTGTTTCATCTTATGGCCACCTGAAATATCCGCTCAATGGTGCCGAATCTATCTGTCTCTATTTCGACTTTAACCGCAATAGGTAATTCGGTATTTTCGATGTTTTCTTGCCAATCTAATTCATCATCTGAAAACTGAAATGCCGCTTCAAATTGTAAATTGGTAACTCCCTCGAAAAGGACTCTTATTTTAGGCTCAGTACCTATAACTGCATCCACATAGTTAGTGTGCAGGCGCTGGAGTTGATTGTCTTGCAAACGGTAGGTGACATTTTGTAAAGAAGATCGAGGTAACATCAATTGAGGGTTGTGCCAGCCATTGCGAACAAAGGCAATACCATCTTCATCGCTGTCAAATTCAAAGTTTCCACCGTTAATTACCAATTGATTCTGTTGACCTTGTATTCTGGGTACCCTTGAAACCATTTGCAGCATGTCTCGTTCCATAACAAGCATGGCTCTTTGCAGATCTTGAAGATCTTTCAGTGCTTGTTCAGAGGTTTCGTTGCTATCACTGACAGTACTTAAAACAGCGCCTGTGGCAATGGCAATGATGGCAAAAATAGCAACTGCTATTAACAATTCAATTAATGTAAACCCAAGCGATTTGGGTTGACTGGACAGTCTAGGCGGTTTCCTGTGGATAAAATTTACATGATGTCTGGACTGTCCAGCAACGGGAAAATTTGACATCGTTATTGCGTCTCGCGGGCGATAAAACTAGACACAGAGGTAATGGGCTGTTTACGCTGTTCATCTTCAAAGACAGTGACCGTTACCTGATTCAACTCATCATCTTGGGTTTTACTGACAGTTTGTAGCCAATACCATTTGCGATTTGCCATTTCACTTTCACCGCGCAAATTGTTTTTGGCAGGCCATTGCCTTCGATTGAGTATGCTGGTGTTGGTAAGTTGATTGTTTGCCACCCAGGTTGCCACCGTTATATTTCTAAGCGCATTCACAGAGCGTAAATGCTCGCCTGCAGCTTTCACAATAGCGCCGCCGGCTAAGGCAAAAATCGCCACCGCCATTAATACTTCTAATAAGGTAAAACCTGATTGTTCGGTGAAAGTACGCCTCATAAGGGTTCAGGTCCTATCAATTCAACAGGAATTGTATCCTTGCCTTGAAGTGCAAAATAAAAAGGCTCGGTTTCTCTGGATTCGTCTTGATGAATCAGTCTTAACTCAAAGGGGGTAATATCACCACTGGACAATATAAAAATTTGCGGAGGAGGGGGCGGAAGATCTTCTTCATCACCTATGCTCACACCTTCATCGCGAATACTTAAATCTTCATCAAATATTTCACGATCAAAAAGCACGTCTTCATCTTGCCAGGGTAGACCATCGAGAGACAATTCAACCTTAATATCTTCTGGAAATTCACGTTTCACAAAAAACTTTTGATTCACAACTGGGACCCATTGTTCGTCTTCATCTAACGACAGAAATTCGTAGGTATTGTTTTCTAAATCCAGATAGAGTCCCATTTGCAGTTGATTTAACACCGCAAAATCACTTGCCATGTCAATGAGGACTTGCAATCGGCGGGACTCTTCGTTGACTTCTTCTTTGGGGTCTACACCGAATGCGTTATAGGTTACCACAGAGACAACGATGCCAATGATGAAGACCACAACCATGATTTCAAGTAGCGTAAATCCTACTTGCCGTTTTAATGAAATCATGGCTGAAACAACTTATTGTAGATAGTCGTTGATGTTCCAAGTGCCGATATCATCGTCAGTACCATCAACTTGATCAGGGCCCATGGAATAAATATCAATCTTATCAACTTGACCTGGATTTAATAATATATAGTCATTGCCCCAAGGATCTTTGGGCAATCGCTTTATTATGCCGCCATCCGGATAATTACGAGGAATGGGGTCAATTGTAGGTGCTGTAACCAAGGCTTCCAAACCTTGCTCAGTGGTAGGAATGCTATTTGTGCGTAATTGGTACATTTCAAGAGAACTTTCCAACTGTTGGATATCCACAGCGGCTTTTTTCAACTGAGCTTCTTCTCTATTACCTAATACTTGGGGTGCAACCACGGCTGCCATGATAGCGATGATAAATAACACCACCATAATCTCAATAAGGGTGAAACCTTTTTGATTTCCACGATTTAATTTTTGCAAATTCATATAGTTATCCAACAAGATTGTTTAATGCCAGTATTGGCAACAAGATCGCCATTACTATAAATAATACTATAGCGGCCATACTGATGATAAGTATCGGCTCAAATATTTTTAACGAAACGTTAACCGTAGCCTCAAACTGACGTTCCTGATTATCAGCGGCACGTTTTAACATTTGTTGTAATTCCCCAGACTTTTCCCCTGAGGCTATCATATGCAACATCATAGGAGGAAAAGCTTTGGTTTGTCCCAAAGCGGCTCTTAGGCTCGAACCTTCTTTTACTTTGACCGCAGCTTCACTTACTTGTGCACGTAAATATTGATTGGCCAATACGTCTGCGGAAATTTTCATTGCTTCAAGCAGAGGTACTGCGCTTGCAGACAAAATACTCAATGTCTGAGCGAATCTGGCGGTATTAGTACCCCGTGAAAGACGACCAATCAAGGGCATATTTAACAATCGTTTATGCCAAGCCAGCTTCATTCTTGGGATTGTTAACACGCGCTGAAAGGCAATGATCGCAATGACTATGAAGATGCCCGCAAAAATACCGTATTCTCGCAGCCAATCGGAAACTGCAATCAAAATTCTGGTCATCAACGGAAGTTCTTGCCCCATAGTGTCAAATTGCCCAACAATTTGCGGCACTACCCAAGTCAGTAAAAGTACAACTACGGATATTGCCACCAACATCATGATGACCGGATATACCAGCGCTTGAGTTACCTGACTTGCTGTTTGATGGCGCTTTTCGGTGTAATCTGCAAGTCGGCTCAGCACTGTATCTAAATGTCCTGATTTCTCACCAGCAGCAACCATGGCGCGATACAGCGTATCAAATACATGGGGAAAATCTGCCATCGAATGGGCAAGTGTATGGCCTTCTACGACTTTACTGCGTACCGCCATCATCATGTTCTTTTGACTCGGCTTTTCGCATTGATCCGCAACGGCCAGAAGTGCTTCTTCAATAGGCAGAGCGGCTTCTATTAGCGTGGCTAACTGTCGTGTAATAAGCGCTAAATCGTTAGAGGATAATTTGCGTTTGAAAAGTGTAAAAGAACTCTTGGTATTCTCTTTTTCAACAACGGTTTCCACTTCTATGGGAATTAGAGCTTGTTCTCTCAGTTGTTGACGCACCTGCCTTGCAGTGTCGGCCTCAAGCACACCACTAACATTCTTACCTCTAGAATTTAATGCTTTGTAAGCAAACGCGGCCATTATTCTTCCCTAGTGACCCGCAATACTTCTTCTAATGAAGTAACACCTAAAATCACCTTGTCGCAGCCGTCTTGTCGAATTGAAGGTGTAAATGCGCGAACATATTTTTCAATAGCCTGCTCCCCCCGACTATCATGCATCATCTCTCTGACTTTCTCGTCAATGATCAATAATTCATGAATGCCAGTTCTGCCTCTATATCCAGTGTGGTTACATTCCACACAACCAGCAGGTCGATAGATAGTGCCACCAGCTTGCGCATGACCTAATATTTCAACTTCACGTTCAGTAGGTTGATGAGGTGTTTTGCAGTTATCGCAAAGGGTTCTTACTAGGCGTTGGGACAATACAGCTAACAGGCTTGAAGATAATAAAAAGGGCTCAATACCCATGTCTTGTAAACGCGTAATCGCGCCGGCAGCGGTATTGGTATGCAATGTCGATAATACCAAGTGACCAGTTAAACTGGCCTGTACAGAAATTTGCGCAGTTTCAACATCCCGAATTTCACCTACCATTACTACATCAGGGTCCTGACGTAATATAGCTCGCAGTCCTCTCGCAAAGGTCATATCAACTTTTGGATTTACTTGGGTCTGGCCAATCCCAGCAATGTCAAACTCAATGGGATCCTCGACTGTGAGTATATTGCGGTCTTTTGAGTTTATTTCACTTAAGCCCGCATATAAAGTGGTACTTTTACCAGACCCCGTAGGCCCAGTAACCAAGATAATGCCATGGGGTTTACGAATTAAACCATCAAAGTGCGCCCTGTTGGCTTCGGTCATACCAAGATCTTGTAGATTTAAGCGAGCATTGTTCTTATCTAATAAACGTAGCACCACTCGCTCACCATGAGATGAGGGCATAGTGGACACCCTAACATCTACTGCTCGTCCGCCTATGCGAAGACTAATACGGCCATCTTGGGGAACACGCTTCTCTGCGATGTCTAACTTTGCCATAACCTTAATACGAGACACCAGCATGGACGACATTTTGCGATTGGGGCGTAAAATTTCCCGTAGAACGCCATCCACCCTGAATCTCACAATAAGTTGGTTTTCAAAGGTTTCGATATGGATATCCGAGGCGCCTTCTTTAATCGCTTCTCCTAGCATTGCGTTGATTAATTTAATGATAGGCGCGTCGTCTTCGTTATCCAGCAAATCTTCTGTATCAGGTAGGTCTTCTGCTAAGGCAAATAAATCTGACTCATTGCCAAGATCTTCCATTAGCTGCTTGGCTTCGGAAGAGTCTCGTTGATAAATTTTGGTGATAAGGCGCTCAAAGTCATCTACGCTGATATTTTGCATGGCAAATTCTTCGCCTAAAAAGCGTCTTACTTCAGCGATAGCTGCAAGTGGCGTTTCAGCGGTTTTATACAGCGTAACAGGATCAGTCGCTATATCGGCAACAAGCTTATTGTTCTTAGCAAATCCAAAGGGTACCAAGCGCTTACCTAGCCCATCGGTCCCGGCTAACTCGTCCCCCTCGCCTTGATATTCCATTTCGGCAGTTTCTACCATTTCTGCCAGTGCATCGTGCTGCTCAGACATTTAATTGTCCTCTTTGTCTTGCTCTAGCAGGTACTCTTCGAATGTCGGCGGTAGGCTAAGCTTATCGTCCCATTGTGGCAAGCTTGGGGTAGTTTCAAATGGCATCAATGAAACGCCCTCTGACTGACGTTTAAGCTGCTGGGCTCGAATGTAATTATATTTGCGATGGCTAATGTCATTCATAGTCGCTGAATCACGCACAATCGTTGGACGTAAAAATACCATCAGGTTGCGTTTGCGTTTGTTTGTTGTAGTCGATTTGAACAAATGACCAAGTACCGGAATATCTCCTAAAAGAGGTACCTTTGAAACACTTTCTTGCACGTCTTCGTCGATAAGACCACCTAGAACAATAGTGCCGCCGTCGTCAACAATAACTGTCGTTTTAATCTCTCGTTTATTAATTGAGATATCCACTGAAGTAGCTCCACTGACACTTGAAACTTCTTGCTCTATGGTTAGTTGTACTGCATCACCTTCGTTGATTTGAGGCGTGACTTTGAGCTTTATACCTACTTCTTGTCTATCTACGGTTTGGAACGGATTTGAATTGTTTGAACCCGTTGTAGTCCCTGTGATAATAGGGACTTCTTGACCAACAATAAAAAAGGCTTCTTCATTGTCCATTGTGGTTAAATGTGGCGTGGCTAATACATTAGAATTTGTATCATTACTCACCGCTTGTACCACAGCTCCCCAACCATTTTCTACAATACCTGCGATCATGCCATTGGCACCACCAAGTAATTGAGCTAAAGGCGTCAAATTACCTTCAATTGTCTCTTCAGTTTCAACCGGTACTCCATTTGCCGAAGTGGTAGAACGAGTCACAGTTCTATCTTCAGCTTGACGCAATGCGACGCCTAGCGCACCAACAGGCACTAAGCCATTATTAAACTGCGTACCGCCACCTTCTTCAGAGATAAATTGCACGCCAAGCTGCACGCCATCACCTTGAAATACCTCGACTATGATAGCTTCAACTTGTACTTGAGCACGACGAATATCGAGTTGACGAATAACTTCTTCTAACGACCGCATCATGTCAGGTTCTGCAGTGATTACCAGGGCGTTACTGTCTTCAAATGAGTTAATACTTACTTCGCGGTTGCTAGAGGTGCGACGTTGCTGCTGATTGCCTTGACCTTCAGCTTGAATAGAGGCGCTGACACCCTGTAATACATTCACGAGGTCTTCAGCTTTTGCGTAATTGAGGTAGATAACACGAGTGTTGCCACTGGTTTCTAATTCTTGGTCCATGCGCTGAATCAGATTTATTAGGCGTTGGCGAGCTTTAATATCGCCGCTTACAATCACACTGTTGGTTCTATCATCGGCGACCAATCTGGGCGTGGCTTTTCCACCTGGCGCTTGTTTATTCGCGTTTTGATTGATGCTATCAACTATGCGCACCATTTCTGAGGCTGAAGCATATTTTAATTTTACCACCTCAACTTCTTCATCACCGGCTTGGTCAACGCGTGCAATAATTTCTGCTAGCATGTTCACTGCAGCTGCTCGTCCCGTTAACATCATTACGTTTGAAGGCTCATGGGCAACTACGTTACCGCCGCCCGTTTGGTCATTTAACTGGCGTAAAATAGGGGCAAGCTCACGAACAGGAACGTTGTAAACCGGTATAACGCGCGTTATCATTTCATCGCCGTTAAATGAGTTATCTTCCACAACAGGAATATTCGATGATTTGGCATCCTTTGAGCGGACCACTTTTAAGATACCGTTTGGCATTTCAACTACTGCATAATCATAGACCTGAAGAACACTCAGGAAAAACTCGTAATAGACTTCTTCTGACATTGTGTCGTAACTGCGGATATTAATTTTTCCGCGAACGTTAGGATCAACAATGATGGTTTTTCGTAAATTTTGCCCAACGACATTAATAAATTCGGTGATTTCGGTATTTTTGAAATTTGGTTGATACTCAGCGCCAGTTGCCTTTAACGACAAGCTTAACGAGAATAACAAAAAGAACGTGATGACACTGCGTGTTCTCATAACTGTCCTACTGGTTTGCCCATTTGTGTGATGTGCATTTAAAAACTTACTAATCATTCCGTTGGTATCTCTATTGTCAGCGAAATTTCATCTCCATTTCGCAATAATTGTAAATCTAGCCATTCTTCGCTTTGTAGCAGCCTTACAGCTTCAATAGCTTCTTCAGGATTTGACAAATCTAGGCCATTTAGTTCGGTAATAATATCGCCATTTTCTAGCCCTACAGCTTCAAAAAACTCTGGTTTATTGCCGGGCGCTACTTTATAGCCAACCAAACCCTCATTATTTTGCTCAGGGGATAGTCGAATGAATTCAGAAAAGGATGCAGGGGAGGCTCTTACTTGATCACGAATATCTCTGACATCATCTTGGTCTAATTGTGGGTTTTGATTTCGTGATTGTTGAGTTTGTTGGCGGTTTTGTTCAATTCGAGCGTTTGCTTCGTCATAATCTATCCCTTCTAGCATGAGGGTTTCTCGAACTTGGCGGTTCTTTATGATGACTCTGTCTTTATATATTTCTTCGAGGGTGACGTTTGTACCTTCTATGGTATCGCCAATGGCATAGGTCGCTTGATTGTTTCTGTAAGCTATTACGGCTGCACCTTTGCCTTGTTCTGAGCTTGCGACTACGCCAGATAACAATAAATTTAGTTGGGTTTCTGGAGCTTCGGTAATTTCTTCAACCTTTTGCTGTGGCGGCGCTTGTTCAACGTCCCCAAAAAGATTTAAATCTAGTAGTGCATTGAGGTTGGTTTTTGTTTGATCCGTCCCGATATTCTGACCACTATTAACTGAGGGTTGAAAATTGGCTGATTGAACTTCTGGTTGCGGAATGAGTGACCAAGTAAGTTTGGCGAGTACGGATAGCAGATAAATACTCAATAAAATAACCACCAAGAGGACAAGTTTAGTATCATGTCTTCTGTAGATTTGTTGGATGGGTTCAACTATCTGGGTATTGATGGTGCTACTCACTGAATTTTGGCTAATTTCCTAAGACTGCTTATCATATCGACTCCGAGCGGTATGAACAATAGCAAGAACACAATTGTGATGAAAGTTTAACAAATATTGGAGATTTTGATTTGGCTGGACAGTCCAGGAAACAAAAATCACCCGCTGAGGATAATAAGCAAGTTCGGCTTGATAAATGGCTCTGGGCGGCCCGTTTTTGTAAAACACGCTCGATAGCAAGAGATTGGGTTCAGGCGGGCAAAGTCCACTATAATGGACAAAGAGCAAAAGCCAGTAAGGTTGTGGAAGTGGGCGCCCAAATTAAAATTCCAGCCGGTTTTGATCAAAAAGTGATAGTTGTAGATAAAATTGCAGATAAGCGACTCAGCGCTGAATTCGCGGTCCAATTATACACTGAAACTCAAGAGAGTATTGAGCGTCGAGAAACGAATAAACAGGCTCGGCAACTTAGTGCTTTTCATAGTCCTCGCCCTGACCAGAGGCCGGATAAAAAACAACGAAGACAAATTATAAAGATTAAGCATCAGGATTCATAATGACAGATAAATTAACGCGATTTTTGTTTGATAATCACTCTGTACGAGGTGAAATCGTGCAATTGGAAGATTCATTCCAACAAATATTAGCAGCAAGCCAATACCCAGAAATTATCGGTAATCTACTGGGTGAATTAATGGCGGCTTGCAGCTTGTTGACTGCGACACTGAAGTTTGAAGGAGAAATAACCCTGCAATTACAAGGTGAGGGTTATGTTAAGTATGCAGTAATTCATGGAACTCATAATCAGGCGCTTAAAGGTGTCGCGCGGTGGGATAAAGAACTTACAGATCCACCTAGTGAATTTTCAAAGATGTTTGAAAAGGGCTTTTTGGCAATAACCATAACGCCGAAAGAGGGAGAACGATATCAGGGGATTGTTGCCCTAGATAAGGACAATCTTGGTGCTTGCTTGGAAAGCTATTTTGAGCAATCCGAACAGTTGCCCACAAAAGTTGTTCTTTTTGCTGATGCTGGACAGTCCAGGAAAGCTGGTGGAATTCTTTTGCAAATCATTCCTACCTCCAGTGAAACCAGCAGCGCGGAGGAAAATCCCTCATTTCAACATCTAAGTGTGTTAGCCAATACGTTAACTTCAGATGAGCTTTTGCATTTATCAGATTTAGACATTTTGCATCGTTTATACCATGAAGAAGAAGTTCGGTTAGTCGGGGAGAAAGAAGTTTCTTTTCGATGTGACTGTTCCAAGGCTAGAAGTGCTGTAGCGCTGCGAAATATAGACAAAGTCGAACTTCTCAATATTGTAGAGGAGGATGGGGCCGTTCGAATGAATTGCCAATTCTGTCATACAGAGTATTTGTTCGATAGTTTTGATATCGAAAGTATTCACAACGACAGTTATGATTTTTCGGACACCGCAAAAGATTCTAAACATTAGTTGTTTGTATGTTTAATCGATTGCTGGACAGTCTAGTCAGTTTGATATGAAAAGATATGTGCTCTTATCTGCTTAGACTGTCCAGATATTTACCTTGCTTGGACAGTCCAGACATTATCAGTCATTTTCATGTGGAAAAAATGTAATTAACTAGTGCTTAGAAAGCTGTCGGTTAGACATAAAGACTGGCAACGTAAACCCTGCCTCTAAGCCACCATCTGAATGATTTGAAAAGGCAATTTGACCGCCATGTCCTTCGACTATCCGTTTTATTATTGCTAGACCTAAGCCTGAACCTTGAGAACCCCTTGCTTTGTCACCTTGTTCAAACGGATTAAACAGTTTTTCCATTTCACTATCGGCAATTCCATTTCCAAAATCTTTTACTGCAACATACAAGGTCCGTGTCTTTTCTGAAAACCTGCTCTTAATGACTATATCTGGACTTCCATATCGAAAAGCATTCTCGATAAGATTTTCAATTACGCGCTTAATGCTGATGAGTCTCACTTTTACTTTAGGGGAATCTCGAAGATCAAGGGTAATATTATGATTTTCATCGAATCTTCTTAGTTCTGCTAGCTCTTCGATAATATGGTTGATTGAGACTAACGTAAGTTTCTCTTCCCTGTCTTGGCGGGCAAAATCGATAAACTGGTCAATTATCGCATTCATATCTTCGATATCGTGCTCTATCCCTTCCTTTATCCAATTGTGTTCGTCCGGTAACATTTCACTGGAAAGCCGAATACGCGTCAAAGGTGTGCGTAAATCGTGGGATATGCCCGCAGTCATTAGGTTCCTATCGGCTTCTAATTGTCGGATGTTAGCCGACATTTTATTAAACGCTTGAGTAACAGCAACCATCTCAGAACTGCCTTCTAAAGGAAGCGGTTCAGGAAACTTGCCATGGCCAACGTTGATTGCTGCTTTTTGTAACGCTTGTAAAGGACGATTTAATCTGCGAACAAATAACCATCCGCCGAATACACTTAACGCGCCAATCACAATGAAATACATACTGAGTGGGGATACGTCCGTTTCTGCTATCCCTTCCAATGGTATAGATAACCATGTGTCTTTAGATTCATATGGTTTAATCCACACCATGTAATCTTTACCTGGCTTAATTCGCACTTCTATGTTTTTGTTAAGCTTTTCAGAAATCTCTTGGGACATGTAGTCGTAGTAGGTGGCATTACTGATACCAGCGTGCATGGCACTTAAATTGTCATGAAAATCAATACCACTAACTTGTTTTAACTTGTATTTTTCTTCGTTTGATAAGGTGTCGACCCCACTTACCAACAAAGATGAAAGTTGATTGGCTACTAGACTATTAATTTGTGAATAACTTGGATTAATAAAATAATGTGTCACCGAAAGATATGAAACTAACTGATTTATAAGCAACAAACCGCCTATTAACATGGCGGTTTGAGCAAAAGTACTTTTCGGTGAGAAACGCATGATGGGTTAACTTGCCATTTCTCCGTCGGGGACGAATACATAGCCTAACCCCCAAACAGTTTGAATATACCGAGGATTAGCAGGATCTTCTTCCAACATGCGACGCAAACGGGAGACTTGAACATCAATGCTTCTTTCTAACGCACTATAATCACGACCTCTGGCTAAATTCATTAATTTATCCCGAGAAAGGGGCTCTCTTGGATGAGTCACCAAAGATTTTAGTACTGCAAATTCACCACTAGTTAATGACATGTTTTTTTCTCCGTCATTCATTTCTCTAGTAGCAAGATTTAAACTGTATGTCCCAAACCTAACGATTTGCTCCGCCTGACTTGGAGCGCCTGGCGCTTCAGACGTTTTTCGTCTGAGAACGGCTTTCACTCTTGCTAGTAACTCCCTTGGATTAAAGGGTTTGGGTAAATAATCATCTGCACCCATTTCTAAGCCAATGATTCTGTCAACCTCATCGCCTTTAGCCGTGAGCATTATGATGGGAATTTCGTTTTCTTGTTGGCGAAGTCGTCTACAAATAGAAAGTCCATCTTCATCAGGAAGCATTAAATCCAGAACCAAAAGATGAAAGTTTTCTCTTTCTAACAGTCTGTCCATTTGTTCACTGTTAGCCGCACTTCGTACTTGATAACTTTGCTCTTGTAAATAACGTTCAAGTAGAGAGCGTAATCTCATGTCATCATCAACAACTAAGATTTTGGTCGTTTCTTGTCTCATCTATACAATATCCAACTTTTCCATGCTGTTACTATATGGCAAAAAGTATGCTTAAGCCAAGCAAGTGATTGTATCATTTTGTTTCTAATATCAATTATCTGCAACCCAATCCACTTGAAATCCCGCCCTGCGCTTCTTCTCCATGAGCTCTTCTATCAATGGTGTTAAAATCAACTCCATGGCGAGCCCCATTTTTCCGCCTGGCACTACTAGTGTATTGACTCTAGACATAAACGCCCCATCAATCATTTGTAGCAAATAAGGGAAATTCACATTTCTCATTTCACGACGAAACCTAACGACGACAAAGCTTTCATCTTGTGATGGAATTTCCCGTGCACTAAACGGGTTCGAAGTATCCACTGTTGGTACGCGTTGGAAATTTATGTGAGTGCGAGAAAATTGTGGAGTTATATATTGAAAATAGTCGTCCAAGCTTCTAACAATACTGCTCATTACGGCATCTCTTGAATGACCTCTGTCCGTCGTATCTCTAACAATTTTTTGAATCCATTCAAGATTTACAATAGGGACCATGCCTACAAGCAAGTCAACATGCGCTGCTACATCATTGGTTTCGGTTTTAACCCCACCGTGTAAGCCTTCATAGAACAATAAATCAGTGTTTTCTGGTAACGCCTGCCATGGCGTAAATGTTCCTGGCATTTGATTAAAAGGAACGGCTTCATCAAAAGTATGTAAATATTGTCGAAATTGACCTTGTCCTGACTGGCTATATTGCTGAAATAATTGTTCTAGCAACTCAAAATCGTTAGCTTTAGGACCAAAGTAACTGATATGCCTTCCTTGCTCTCTTGCTTTACGGATTTCAACTTCCATCTCAGGGCGAGTGAATCGATGAAAGCTATCACCGCCGACGGTTGCCGCGACAATTTTTAAGTTTCTAAAAATATGACGAATAGCATTTGTGGTCGTTGTTGTGCCGGCGCCTGAGGACCCGGTTATAGCAATAATTGGATGTTTTACTGACATGGCATAAGTAGCTTTTTTTCTACTTTTATACGGCTTGAGTAAACAGAGGTCAAGGTTTTTGTCTGGCGAGCAAACCGCCTTTTGTCGATTATTAAGCGCTTAGAGTAAGTAGGAATAAGCCTCTTGTCAGTTGTTTGGACAGTCTAGAAAAACTAAATGGAGATCTATTTTAGTTACTACAGTAGATACTTTTTGGACTGTCCAAGTTTTCTTATTTGTTTCTTTAAATGATAAAAAACCGTTCAAGGGTACAGTTACTCAAATTTTTTACTCTTGTTAATCTGAACCCATTATGACGATTGCAAGAAAATACCTAATATCACTAGAGGATACTCGCTACTACCATGTTATCTCTCGAGTAGCGAGGCAGTCCTTTTTACTTGGAAAAGACTATCTTTCTGGAAAGTCTTTTGAGCACAGACGTGCCTGGGTGGAAAACAGAATGTCAACCTTGGCAGATGTTTTTGCAATTGATGTTCTATCCTACAGTATTATGCACAATCACACCCATCAAGTGCTACACGTAAATGTAGAAAAAGCCCTTGCGCTAAGCGATGTCGAAGTACTTAAAAGATGGTCTTTTATTGGTAAGCTAGATAAGCTTTGCAAACAATATTTAAATCCTGAAGCACGGATTAAATTAGATGAATTTCAAATTGCTCATGTTCTTGACTGTGTTGACAAGTTCAGAAGTCAAATGACCAGTATTAGTTGTTATATGCGATATCTAAACGAGCATATTGCCAAAAAAGCGAATAAAGAAGATGGCTGCAAAGGGCATTTTTGGGACGGGAGATTCAAGTCTCAAGCTATTTTAGACATTGAGACCTTATTTCACTGTATGGCCTATGTAGATTTGAATCCTGTCAGGGCTGGATTCGAAACGAGTTTCCATGAAGCAAAATTCACCGGGGTTTTTCATCGTTTATACAAACAGCCGCAGCAAAAAACACTGCTTCCACTCTTTACTGCCAATCTTGAATGCCTAGAGAAAATAATCTCCAAGGTTACGCTAACTGAATATATTGCAATTTTGCTTGAGAAATCAGCGAAGATTAAAAGTGAGAAAGGAGTACCGAGTTCAGACCCCAGTTTAAACTTTGAAAAAATCTATGGAAACGTGGCTGGAAGAGAGGAGAAGGTAGATAAATTTTTGGCTAAAATGAAAAGTAGGAGGGCTAAAAAAAGCCCTCCCCATTAAATTATTAATAGCCTAACTATTGTCAGACTTTTCTCTTGCGATGGCTCGGTAACCTATGTCAGTTCTACAAAACATGTTGTGCCAAGAAATTTTCTTTATTTCCGCGTAAGCGCGCGCTTGAGCTTCAGTTACTGTATCTCCCAAGCTTGTGACACATAAAACTCGACCACCATTGGTTAATAAACCTTCTTCTCGCATGATTGTTGCAGCGTGGAAGACCTTAGTATTGGTTTCGTCAACATCTTCAAGACCAGAAATCAATTTACCTGTAGGATAATCCCAAGGATATCCACCTGCTGCGAGCACAACACCCACAGCTGCTCTTGGATCAAATTCAATTTCGCATTCATCTAATTTGCCTTGGCAAGCCTTCAGACATAACTCCGCAAGATCTGATTTTAATCGCATCATAATAGGCTGAGTTTCAGGATCACCACATCGACAATTAAATTCTATGACTTTAGGATCTCCATTCTGATCAATCATTAGACCCGCATATAGAAACCCTTTATACGGGGTTCCTTCGGAAATCATTCCTTCCATCGTAGGTAGGATAACTTGCTGCATAATCTTGTCATGTATTTCCGGAGTGACCACAGGGGCAGGAGAATAAGCGCCCATTCCACCCGTGTTAGGTCCTTTGTCTTGATTGTAAGCACGCTTATGATCTTGACTTGTTGCTAGAGGCAATACATTTTGGCCATCACACATAACAATGAAACTAGCTTCTTCGCCTTCCAAAAATTCTTCAACAACGACCCTGCTACCTGCATCACCGAATTTATTTTCGGACAACATATCTTGAATAGCATCGATTGCTTCTTTTTCAGTCATAGCAACGATTACGCCCTTTCCTGCAGCCAATCCATCCGCTTTTATAACGATGGGAGCCCCTTTTATTTTCACATAATTGATGGCTTTTTCTTCGTCGTCAAAGGTCTGGTATTCAGCTGTTGGAATTTTATATTTTGCAAGAAAATCCTTACAAAATGACTTTGAGGATTCTAGTTGAGCAGCTGCCTGAGTTGGTCCAAAAATTAAAGCATCATTTTCTTCGAAGTAATCGACGATTCCGCGGGCAAGGGGATCTTCTGGTCCAACAACGGTTAGTTCTATGCCTAGCTCTTTTACTTGTTTGAGAAGAGTTTCTTTGTCATATTCAAAAAGTCTAATGCGAGTTACTTTTGGTTCTTGTTCAATCCCCGAATTTGCGAATGCTACATAAACTTGCTCTACATTAGGTGATTTGGCAAGACTGTAGGCTAATGCATGTTCCCGCCCACCACGGCCGATGACCAAAACTTTCATCTGTGATTCTCCATATTAATGTTTGAAGTGGCGCATGCCGGTAAATACCATAGCGATGCCGTGTTCGTCTGCAGCTGCAATAACTTCGTTGTCCCGCATTGAGCCACCTGGTTGGATTATTGCTTTAATGCCAGCTTCAGCTGCTGCGTCTATACCGTCTCTAAACGGGAAAAATGCGTCAGAAGCCATGACACATCCTTCAACGGTCAATTTTTCATCCTGTGCTTTGATACCAGCAATTTTTGCTGAATAAACTCGGCTCATTTGACCCGCACCAATTCCGATTGTCATTTGACCCTTGGCATAAACTATTGCATTTGATTTGACATATTTCGCCACTTTCCAAGTGAACAATAAGTCAGAAAGTTGCTCTTTTGTCGGTGCTACCTTTGTTACCACCTCAAGATCAGATTCTTCTATCATGCCAAAATCACGTTCTTGAACCAAAAGCCCGCCATTTACACGCTTCATGTCAAATCCATCAGTTAACTGACCTTGCCAGTTTCCGCATGTTAATAAACGAACGTTGGGCTTTTGTTTACAACTTTCAATGGCTTCTGGTGTAGCTTCAGGAGCAATAATTACTTCGACAAATTGACGCTGGATAATTGCTTCCAAGGTGTCTTTATCAAGGGTTTGATTGAATGCAATTATACCGCCGAATGCTGACGTAGGGTCTGTTTTAAATGCGTTATTGTAAGCTTCTAAGATAGAGCTTCCTACGGCAACACCGCAGGGGTTAGCGTGTTTTACGATAACACATGCAGGGGACTCAAACTCTTTTACACATTCTAGAGCAGCATCAGTGTCGGCAATATTGTTAAACGACAACTCTTTGCCTTGATGTTGAATAGAGGATGAGACAGATGCTTCTTGAATGTCGTGTTCAACATAAAATGCGGCGTCTTGATGACTATTTTCACCATAACGTAAATCTTGTTTTTTCTGGAACTGTAAATTGAATGTTCTTGGAAATTGTGAGGCTGTATCTTCATTGCTGGACTGTCCAGCTTCGTTTGAATCCACCATGGTGCCAAAATAATTAGCAATCATGCCATCATAGTTTGCAGTATGCTCGAAAGCTTTTATAGCTAAATCAAATCTTTTCTCGTAGGACAATGCCGCTTCATTTTCCGACATTTCTTTTATTACTGATTCGTAGTCGGACGGATTTACGATAATGGTGACATCATTGTGATTTTTGGCCGCAGCTCTAACCATAGTTGGTCCACCAATATCGATGTTTTCGATAGCATCTTCCAACGTACAGTCATCATTTTTTATTGTGTTAGCAAACGGGTATAGGTTTACCACGACTAAATCAATGGGCAATATTTCATGACGCTCCATGATATTACTGTCAATATCGCGTCTGCCTAATATTCCACCATGAATCTTAGGATGTAACGTTTTTACTCTACCATCCATTATTTCCGGATGACCAGTATGCTCACTAACATCTTTTACTTTAATCCCTTCTTTCCGTAATAATGAAGCTGTGCCACCTGTTGACAATATTTCGATGCCTAGACTGTCCAGGAAGGTTGCAAACTCAACAATGCCAGATTTGTCTGATACGCTTAGAAGCGCTCGTTTAATAACTTTTAATTGTTCCATCTTGGTTGATGTTTCCCAAAATTAGTGTTGAAAAGAAAGAGATGAATAATATTAGAGTAGTGTAAATAAAACGAAAAAGAGCGCAAATTTGCGCCCTTTATCAGAATTAACCTAAACCGTACATTTTTAGTTTCTTACGCAGAGTACCTCTGTTGATACCCATTAGATTAGCTGCTCGAGTTTGATTTCCTCTAGTGTAAGTCATCACTTCCTCAAGTAAAGGCGCTTCGATTTCAGCCATTACTAATTCATAAAGGTTATCAATGTCTTGGTTATTAAGTTCTTTTAAATACTTATTAACCGCTTGCTTTACAGAAGAGCGTAAAGGTTTTTGAGCCTGAGATTGGCTAGGTGTTGAAACTATTGTCGTAAAAGGTGAAGTTAAATTTTGATCGAACATAAAATGCTGCTCTCTTTTGATTTCATAAGACTAAGCTACAGAAGTCAAGTCAGGCTTGCTTTGTAACAATGAAAAATAATGCGTTAATGCGCTTATTTGTTCCGAGGCTTTTTCAATAGCGTTAAAAATACGCTTGAATTCCGTGCCATTTTTTTGTTGGTTTACATACCAACCAACATGTTTGCGTGCAATTCTGACTCCTGTCATATCACCGTAAAGTTCGTGCACACCATTTATGTGTTGAATTAGTACTGACTCTTGTTCTTCTAAACTTGGTTTTTTCAATTTTTGTCCAGTTTCCAAAAAATAATTGACCTGTTTAAATATCCAAGGATTTCCCTGTGCTGCTCGCCCTATCATCAAAGCATCAGCACTTGTATAGTCCAACACATGTTTTGCTTGCGTTTCATCAGATATATCGCCGTTCGCTACAACCGGAATGTCTATAGCGTTTTTTATCTCAGCGATGGTGTCGTATTCAGCGTTCCCCTTAAACATACATGAGCGAGTTCTCCCATGCACTGCCAATGCCTGAATACCACAATCTTGCGCTATTTTAGCGATATCAACACCGTTTCTGTTGTCGATGTCCCATCCTGTTCGGATTTTCAACGTGACGGGTACTTCAACGGCGTCAACAACCGATTTTAGTATTTTTGCTACTAATAAAGGCTCTTTCAATAGCGCTGAACCAGCAAGTTTTTTGTTAACTTTTTTGGCTGGACAGCCCATATTAATGTCAATTATTTGGGCTCCATTACTGACATTAAATATAGCCGCTTCAGCCATAAGTTCGGGTTCATTCCCAGCAATTTGAACACTTCGAAGACCGGTTTCTCCGGTGTGATTCATTCTTGCTAGAGATTTTGCTGTCTTCCAAACTTTCGGATTACTCGAAAGCATTTCCGATACAGCTAACCCCGCACCCATCTTCCTGCAAAGCTCTCTAAATGGGCGGTCAGTTATTCCAGCCATTGGCGCTAAAATCAAATTGTTCGCTAATTTGTAGGGACCAATCTGCACTAAACAAGCTCCAAAGGTAAAATATAAACAGACAACCAAATCGGCGGCGTATACTACGTGTTTTTGAAGGATTTGAAAAGTTTATTTTTTAAACAATTTAAAGAAAAAACGCTTGACTAATTTCCTTTCTTTTGACCAACCAACCTTACCCAATCTCCATCAATTAAGTCGTCTGCGAATGAAAATTGATGTGCGTAATGTTTCTTTACAGATTCAGCTTGTTCTTCCAGAATGCCAGACATAATTAGCCATCCTCTCGGTTTACAGTGGCTACTAATCACATCGCTTAACTCGCCTAACGGGCCTGCTAGTATATTGGCAACTACTACATCTGCTTGAATTTTTGGTTGATGTTCAGCTAGATAGAGAGTCAAGTTTGAATCAACGCCATTTTTTTCAGCGTTAGCTTTGCTGGCAATTAATGCTTGGGGGTCAATGTCTATTCCGATCGCTTCTGAAGCGCCTAATTTAAGAGCTGCAATTGCAAGAACTCCACTTCCACATCCAAAATCAATGACCGAATTATTATCTAGTATATGACCGTCTAGCCATTTTAGACACATAGATGTAGTAGGATGAGTGCCGGTGCCAAATGCTAACCCAGGATCTAGTAGAACATTAACCGCAGATTCATCAGGTGCCGTTCTCCAACTTGGGCATATCCAAAGACGGTTGCCAAATTGCATTGGATGAAAATCATCCATCCAAGCTCTAGTCCAATCTTTATCCTCAAGCTGGTCAACGGTATACAAAAACTCATTTTGGAATAGTTTTGCTTTACTTAACCTTTGTATCACTGGTTCGAGATTAAACTTTGCCTCATACAATCCTATGACTTGTGTATCTGGCCAAAGCATAACTTCACCAGGTTTAGGTTCATACATGGGGGTATCTTTTGCATCAACAAAAGTGACAGCTTGGGCTGCATTGGCAGTAAGCATATCGCCAACTGCTTCTGCATATTCGGCTTTAACGTGGATTTTAAGTTGTTGCCAAGGCATTAAAAACTCTCATTATGTTTTAGTACAAAGCAATTCTCTCACGTACTTACTTGGATTGGCTAGTAGTGAAAGATGAATATCTAGTTTACCGCGCCTTTTGGTATATCGAAGCATGGATTCGATTTTGACTGGACAGTCCAGGCAAAAAGATGTGGATATGAAATAATGCTGGACAGTCCAGGCAAAAAATTGTGGGTAAAACTGGCGCTAACATCAAATTCACTTGATGTTAGCGCCAGCAGGATGTGGTCAAATTAATCTTCCGCGTCTAATTTCTTTTCTAGATAGTGGATGTTAGTACCACCATTAAAGAAGTTTTCGTCCGCCATGATTTTTTGTTGTAAGGGGATATTGGTTTTAATTCCGTCAATCACCAACTCATTTAACGCGTGTCGCATGCGGGCTATAGCTTCATCACGACTCTCACCAAAGGTAATCAACTTTCCAATCATCGAATCATAATAAGGAGGTACTCGATAACCCGTGTAAATATGAGATTCCCAACGTACACCTAAACCACCAGGAGAATGAAACATCTTTATCTCACCAGGACTTGGAATGAAGGTCTTAGGATCTTCAGCATTAATGCGGCATTCAATGGCATGGCCATTAACTTTAACCTGAGATTGGTCAACAGAAAGTGGTTGTCCTGCAGCAATACGTAACTGTTCTTTAATCAAGTCAACACCTGTTACCATTTCGGTCACCGGATGTTCTACCTGAATACGCGTATTCATTTCGATGAAATAAAACTCACCGTTTTCATACAAAAACTCGAAAGTACCCGCGCCTCTGTACCCAATTTCAATACAAGCACGTCGACAACGTTCACCTATTTTCTCACGCATACTTTGAGTAATGCCGGGTGCTGGTGCTTCTTCAACAACTTTTTGATGTTTGCGTTGCATGGAGCAATCACGCTCGCCTAAATGAATCGCATTTCCTTGGCCATCTGACAACACTTGTATTTCAACGTGTCTTGGATTTTCAAGAAATTTTTCCATATAAACGATGTCGTTATTAAACGCGGCACCGGCCTCACTTTTGGTGGTAGAAATGGCAGAAGCTAACTCACTTTCACTTCTCACTACGCGCATTCCGCGTCCACCACCGCCACCGGCAGCTTTAACGATGATTGGGTAACCTATGCGTTTTGCAATCACGCGGTTTTTTTCCATATCATCGCCCAAAGGACCATCTGAACCGGGAACACAAGGGACGCCAGCTTTACGCATCGCTGCGATGGCAGACACTTTATCTCCCATTAAATTGATAGTTTCAGCTCTAGGACCGATGAACACGAAACCGCTCTTTTCAACGGCCTCTGCAAAATCGGCATTTTCAGATAAGAAACCATAACCAGGGTGAATGGCGATAGAATTTGTGACTTCAGCCGCTGCAATTATGCGCGGAATATTAAGATAACTCTCGCTTGCAGGTGCATTGCCAATACAAATAGACTCATCTGCTAGTAGTACGTGCTTCAAATTTCTATCGGCTGTGGAGTGTGCCGCAACGGTTTTAATCCCGAGCTCTTTACATGCGCGTAATATACGCAAGGCGATTTCGCCTCGATTTGCAATTAAGACTTTATCAAGCATATGAATACGCCTTATTCGATGATAAAGAGTGGCTGATCAAACTCAACAGGTTCTTGATTATCAACCAAAATTTCCTTAATAACCCCGTCTGCATCTGATTCAATTTGATTCATCATTTTCATCGCTTCAACGATGCATAAGGTATCGCCTTTCTTAACCTTTTGACCCACTTCTACAAAAGCTTGTGCTTCAGGAGAAGATGCGCGATAGAAGGTACCTACCATTGGCGATTTTAAGACATGTCCAGAAACCACTGGCGCTGCTTCAACTGGCGCAGCTGCAGGTTGGGCTGCAGGAGCTGCTGGTGCCGCTGGCACTGGCTGCTGCGGCATATGTTGAACATATTGTACAGGTTGATGAGAAACACCGCGGTTGATGCGTACTGATTCTTCACCTTCGGTAATTTCTAATTCTGAAATGCCTGATTCTTCAACTAACTCAATCAGTTTCTTAATTTTTCTGATATCCATAAACTGTCCTTTAAATGCTGTGATCTATAATTTTTATTTTTGTAAGTGATGCATCATTGCATCTATCGCGAGTTCATATCCTTTTGTACCGCAGCCTACAATAACGCCTGCAGCAATGTCCGATAGATAGGAATGATGACGAAAAGATTCTCTTGCGAACACATTCGAAAGATGAATTTCAATAAAAGGGATACCGGTCCCTAGAAAAGCATCTCTAATGGCTACGCTAGTATGTGTAAAGGCCGCTGGATTGATGACAACCCCATCGACTTTTCCCATACTTTGTTGGATTTGGTCCACAATCAAATGTTCGGCATTTGATTGAAAATGGTTTAATTCGGCACCTTTATCTTTAGCATAAGAGGTCAGTGCCGATACAAGGTCATTCAAAGACGCCTTACCATAAATTTCAGGTTCACGTTTACCTAATAAATTTAGGTTGGGTCCGTTAATAAGCAATAAATTCATCAATACTTAGCTAAGTTTGCATATAAAATGCGTGGAAAAACCTCGAAGTGGCAAAAGTGCCAATTTAATTGAGTGTTTTTCCGTTGATTTTGTCATGGTGTAGAAAATAACACAGATCTATGCAAGTTTTCAGCAATTTACTGGTCTAATCACCGAAGATTGGTTATTTTCTTTTCAATGACATAAATTAGAAGCATCTTCCTTGAATTGCTCGCTGTAATTAATAATAGCAAAAAAATGACTTTTTTCTTCTTGAACGGTCTCTATAGACGAGTTCCTGCGCCTTTTTTCTCTACAGCTTTTGAAAGGTATTGACTCATTTGATCAAGCGTCACTATGGTATCAGTTGCGCCGACTTCAATAGCAACTCTAGGCATACCAAAGACTACACAAGATTTTTCGTCTTGCGCCATGGTGCTAGCACCCGCATTTTTAAGGGCTAATAAACCTTCAGCGCCATCTTTGCCCATACCCGTTAAAATAGTCGCCACTACATTGTTGCCAACGGTATCGGCCAATGAGTTAAACATGACATCGACAGAAGGCTTGTGGCCACTGACTAAAGGACCATTTTCGAGTAAGATTCGATAATCCGCACCGCTACGCTTTACTTTTAAATGTCTATCGCCAGGTGCAATATAGGCATTCCCCGGTAGCAAACGTTCGCCGTCTTCTGCTTCCTTTACTCGTATTGCACAGCAACTATCGAGGCGTTTGGCAAAAGATTTTGTGAAATTGGGTGGCATATGTTGGGTTATCACAGTTGCAGGAAAGGCAGGTGAAAGTCCCTGAAGTACTTCTCGTATTGCCTCTGTGCCGCCGGTGGATGCACCTATTCCTACAATTAGTTCAGTTCCTTTGTAGGCTAGGGGAATTGCAGCTGTTTTACTAACGCTGCTAGAGCGGCGACGGGGTGTTGCCTTGGCCGCCATTCTGATTTTACTGACAATTTCCGCTTGATAGGCATCAATTCCTTTGGCTACATCGATCTTGGGTTTGGCAATAAAATCAATTGCACCTAGTTCCATAGAACGAATTGTAGCGTCAGCGCCTTTCTCTGTTAGCGTCGATATCATTAAAACCGGGGTGGGTTTGGCTTTCATTAGCCTATCAAGAAATGTCAATCCATCGACGCGCGGCATTTCAATGTCGAGAGTAATTACGTCTGGTTGCAAACGAATTACCATTTCCTTTGCTACATAGGCATCAGGAGCTGAACCCACTAATGTCATTCCAGGGGCTTGATTGATGATTTCTCCGAGTAATCGGCGAATCAACGCCGAGTCATCAATAACAAGTACTTTAATGGTCACAAATTACCTCAATCAAACAAGTCAACATCACCTGATGCTGGCTGACGATTAACCTTAACTCTGTATTCGCTTTCACGGTCGAGAATTGTGGAGTTATGCATAGATTTAAGTTTGCGAATTTTAACTTCGCCCGTTAGCGGGAAGAAATACACTTTTCTTGGAAATTCGCCCAGCAAATCCTTAGCTGTTATGGGAATGTTTTCGGTTTTTAAATATTCAAGAATAAAGGCTGAATTTTGTTCGCCAACGGTATTAATTCTTAGCTGCTTTAAGACATTCCCGCCACCAAATACTTTGGCTTCCAATCGATGTTTAGGTGCGCCTAACTTGATCATATGGTTTATCAAGACTTCCATTGCATAAACACCATATCGTGCAGAATCAGAATCGAAATTTACCGTATCTTTATTCGCAGGTAATAAAAAATGGTTCATGCCTGCAATACGAGTAATAGGGTCACGTAGGCACACGGAAACACAAGAACCTAAGACAGTAACAATTAGGGTATTCTCCTTGGTGGCGTAATACTCGCCAGGAAGAATTTTGACCGCATTCATGTTGAAGTTTTTATCAAAATAGCGATTTGGAGCTAGATGCTCTGAAAATACACCTGACATTTATTGCACCCTAGGTGAATACACAGTTTTTCCCATAGGCTTCAATAGAGCGCTAACGTGAGAAAAATTTTCAGAATGTCCAGCAAAATATAAACCGTTAGGTTTCATATGCTGAAGAATCTTCCCTAAAATCTGAAGTTGCGTTTGTTTATCAAAGTAGATCATTACATTACGACAAAAAACAATGTCGAAATCTGATGGCACATCATATTTGTCATCCATCAAATTGATCCGTTTAAAAGTAATTAATTTGCGCAGTTCTGGTACTACTCGAGCAAATCCTTGATTTGCACCTTTGCCTTTGTGAAAGAACTGTTTTTTTTGCGAAATGGGCAAACCATCGAGTTCTTTCAACGGGTAGACACCCCTACCTGCTTTACTTAATACGTTGCTGTCGATATCAGAAGCGATAATTTCAACAGGTGCATCGAATCTGTTAAACGCTTCCACTACCGTCATGGCAATTGAATAAGGCTCTTCACCAGTTGAAGATGCTGCACACCAAATTTTCATCGGACGGCGATTTGCCTGTATGTGCTGTTTCAAGGTTTCAAAGTGATGCATTTCGCGAAAGAAAGAAGTTAAGTTTGTAGTAAGTGCATTTACAAACTCTTCGTGTTCACTCTGAGTTTTATCTAAATAGCTAAGGTATTGCTCAAAATTGGTAAATTTCAAGGCTCGGATACGTCTAGAGAGTCGGCTATACACCATACTGTCTTTGCTATCAGCCAGATTTATCCCAGTTAAACGTTTGAGTCTCACCCGAACGGCTTCAAAATCGCTCGGATGATACCCAAATTCTTTCTTCTCAACTTTCGCTGTTGTCATAAATTAGAAGCTTTCCCATTCATCATCGTCAGCTAATGCTGGTATGGCATTAAGGGATGCTTTTGGTGCTGCCGGAAGCTCTTTCTTTTTACTACTAGTTGTGGTTGTTACGGAAGGCAGTTCTTCAAACTGTTGAGACAACATATCTGGCTCAGATTCCTTCACTTTAGTGATAACATCACTGTTATTTAGTTTAAACGCGCCTACCCGTTGATTTAAGTCAGATGCCTGAGAGCGCATGCTTTCTGCCGCGGCTGCTGCCTCTTCTACAAGTGCTGCGTTTTGCTGCGTCATTTCATCCATTTGACTAACGGCTTTACTGACTTCATCGATACCTGTAGCTTGCTCAGCTGACGCGGCGGCGATTTCGCTCATAATGTCGTTAACGCGCTGGATTGAAACGACGATTTCTTTCATAGTTTCACCAGACTTTCTAACCAACTCGTTTCCGCTTTCAACTTTGGTAACAGAGTCAGAAATAAGGTCTTTAATGTCTTTTGCAGCGTTTGCAGAGCGCTGAGCCAAGGTTCTCACCTCAGATGCAACCACCGCGAATCCGCGACCTTGTTCACCTGCTCTGGCTGCTTCAACCGCTGCGTTAAGCGCAAGGATGTTAGTTTGGAAAGCGATGCCATCAATTACCCCAATGATATCTGAGATTTTCTGCGCAGATTCATTAATGGAACCCATGGTTACCACCACTTCTTGAATCAATTCACCACCGTTACTGGCCACAGTCGTTGCTTGAGATGCTAAGCCATTTGCCTGGTTCGCATTTTCCGCATTCAATCTTACGGTGCTGGTAAGCTCTTCCATGCTTGAAGCGGTTTCTTCAAGACTGGAGGCTTGTTGTTCTGTTCTGGTCGACAAATCAGCATTGCCAGAGGCGATCTCTGAAGATGCATTATTAATGGTGTCACTGGCTTCACGAATTTTGCTGATAACACTGACTAAGTTGTCTGATGTGGTGTTACAGTAATTTTTAAGCTTATCAAATGTCCCTTTATAGTGACTGTCGATACGTTTGGTTAAATCGCCCTCAGAAATGGCCATCAACACGTCAGCAACTTCATTTAGTCCTGTTTCAGTGGTGGTCATTAATTGATTTAACCCTTGTGCCATTGCCAGCATAAAGCCTTCTTTACCCTGTTCTTTCACACGTTTTTCGAAGTTACCTTCAAGACTGGCTTGAACTAATTCGCCAATTTCACGTTCAGCTTCAACTTCTTTAGTGCGATCTAACCATTCAACAACATAGCCAATTTTTTCACCATCATTACCAACAATAGGATTAGCTATTAGGCGGAATACTCTTGAGCCAACGTTTATTTGTGTGGTGTGAGTTGATGACAATCTTTCAAGCATAGATTTTTGATGGCTTGGATCTTTATGGAATCTATCCATATTTTGACCTTCGATAGCATCCGCATTAAAGTGTGGTAACACCTTTTTCAAATCTGCTTCCGCTGCTTTCAACATGGTTTTTACTGAGCGGTTAAGATAAGTAATTTCTCGATCTGCATTGGCAATCATTACGTTTGTACTTGTGCATTCTAGCGCTTCTAGCATACGTTTTATGCGGCGTTCTTCGCTAAATACTTCAGTCATATCATGCCATTCGAGGCTACAACCAATAGTTTGTCTGCTGTCATCTAAAATTGGGCATACTGTTACGCGGTAAGTTCTTTTGCCTAGTTCTAAACGTAAATCCTCTCCCTTACCATTTCTGCTTAATAATGCATTTTGTAATGCACTATTGTTGCTGATAGTACTAATTCGAGAGCCAAGTAGAGTTTCAACATTAAATTGAGCAGACGTTTCGCGAATATCGTCTTCGCCTGCTTTTAGCATCTTGTACACGGCGTCATTCATGTAAGTTACTAAGCCGTCTTTATCGGTCATCATGAAAGCAGCAGAACTAGCATCGAGGGCTTGTTTTACTTTAGATGCTTCCACAGCAACTTCAGCCGATACTTTAAGTTTGTCTGTTAAATTTGACAGTTCAGATTCTAAAATACCCATTTCATCAGTACGATGGGTATTAAATTCCAAATCAAATTTGTTGTCTGAAATGCTTTGAAATCTGCCGATTAGTTTGTTCGCAGAGGTTTGAATTGAGCGAATAATCACAAAGCCAATGACACAGCTTATGATCAATAAACCCAAGATTATGCTCAAGGTAGTAAATCGACTAGAACCAATATTGCTGATGCGCTCGTCAATCACCATTTTCAAGCTGTCGACATTATTGGCTTTTTGATCAAGTAATTGCACAATTAGTCCATTAACCTCATTGAAATACGAGCTACTGGGGTAGGTTTGAACTTCTTTATTGATGATTTCTTGACGCGTCAAATCAGTTAAGCGTTGTATGCTATTTTGCAAATCTGAAGCTGCTTTGGCGCCAGAAGTAAACCTATTGTCAGCATCAGCGGCTGCTGACATATTCAATGTATAATCTTGCAATGGTGCAGTAAGGTTGCGCAGATAACCATCAATAGTGATTTTATCCGCAGCGCTCGGATTGCCATTACTCAAAGCTTGCGTACCTGTCGCTCTGACTTTGCTCAACGAATCTGCCAAGCGAGGAAGATTCTGCAAGTTTGCGATAATTAAGTGGTAGCTCGAAGCCTCGGGATCATAGCTAAGTCCAGAAGTGTTTAGGATTTGAGATAATAACAAATCCAAGTCACTGATGAGGCTTGAATGGGCGACTAAAGATTCACTCACAGACATATTTCGAGAACTTACTGAACGCTGTAAGGATTCCCAACTACTATTTAATTTTGCTAGTTCATTGGATAAGCCATTACCTAATCCAGATGCATTTATTGAACTTTGGATGCGGTCGAACATTTGGTCAACATCCTTGGCACTTGAAGATAGACCAGAGTTTGCACTTGAGTCACCTAGAAGTAAGTTTGATGCAAATCCACGATGTTCAGCAACTGCAATTTGTAACTGAATAGTTTGACTCGCAGGTTCAATCCCAACTTCTTCTAGTTCAGCGGAGCTTTGGTTAGAATAAGACAGTTCTGTGTAGTAATAGGTAGGTAGCGCTAGACCTGCAAAAGATAGTAGCGCGAAAATACCCATCTTTACGGGTAATTTAATATTGTCGAACAGTTTTAGAACATTCATTTTACTCAAGCTCCACTTTTGCACTTGTATCGTAAAGGGCTAGTTCGTCACTAGTGATTAACTTTTGAATATTCACTAGTATGATCATCTGTTCCTTGATGGTGGTTAATCCGTGAAGGTATGAACTATCAAATGCCACACCAAACTCCGGTGGCGGTTTAATTTCCGAGCTTCCTACTTTGATAACATCGCTGACTTCATCGACAACAATGCCGACAATACGATCGCCAATCATTAACATAATCACTATGGTAAATTCATCGTAAGTTGCTTTACCGACATTAAATTTGATTCGCAAATCCACGATGGGGACAATGTCACCACGCAAATTCAGGACACCTTTAATGTACTTGGGCGCGTTAGCTATTTTGGTTACCTGCTCATAGCCACGAATTTCTTTTACTGTCATTATGTCTAGGGCGTAATTCTCATCGCCTAGCACAAAGGTTAAAAACTCTTTCTTTTCTTCGTTTTCGGTCTGCTGTTCAGACACTTTTTCTTTAACTGACAACTGACACCTCCTGATCTGCTGGCGACTTAACTTCATTTGCGATTGATTCAACATCTAAGATCATAGCTACACTGCCATCACCCATAATGGTTGCGCCTGCAACCCCAGGTACTCGTCTGAAGTGTTGTTCTAAGCTCTTAATGACAACTTGTTGTTGGCCTTCAAGGTTATCCACTAGAATGCCAAAACGTTTACGACTAGTTTCCACTAACACCACAATGGCATCGGAAGGTTCTGCGATGGCATTTTCGATGCCCATCATTTTATGTAAATGCACCAAGGGCCAATATTCTCCGCGCACCCACAACAGATGATCGTTGGATAAACGTTTCAATTGGTCTGGGGTTGGTTGCATGGATTCAACAATATTAGTTAGGGGAACCACAAAGGTTTGGCCCGCTACGGATACGCACATGCCATCAACGATAGCAAGCGTGAGCGGCAAACGAATGGTGATCACTGAACCTTCTCCGGCATGACTTTCGATTTCTACCGAACCACCGATAGATTCGATATTTCTGCGCACCACGTCCATTCCAACGCCTCTACCTGAGACATCGGTAACAGCTTCGGCTGTAGAAAATCCAGGCTCAAAAATCAAACGCCATACTGCACTATCTGGCATATCATCTGATACATCAAGACCGTTTGACTTAGCTTTCTCTAAAATACGTTCACGGTTTAGACCTGCGCCGTCATCGGTGATGGTAATTAAAATACTTCCACCGCGCTGTTCTGCACCTAGGATGACGGTACCTTGTTTGACTTTACCTCTGCTTTCACGGACATCGGGCATTTCGATACCATGGTCGACACTATTGCGAACCAAATGGGTTAGCGGATCGACCAATTTCTCAATTAGCCCTTTATCAATCTCTGTGCCGCCACCTTCGATGACTAGATTGACGTCTTTCTTCAATTTATCCGCAAGATCACGCACAACACGAGGGAAGCGGTTAAAGGCAAAAGACATTGGCAGCATGCGCATGGACATAACAGCTTCTTGAATTTCACGAATGTTTCGCGATAACTCACCGATGGCGCCTTCAAGCTTTTCTTCGGTTTCGCCATGCACTTCTTTACCCACGATTTTTATCATGGATTGGGTAATAACTAACTCGCCAACTAGGTTAACCAATGAGTCGATTTTGTTGGTGTCGACCCGAATAGAGCTGGATTCTTTGCTGTCAGCTCTGGGTTTTTTGGCTACAGTGCTAGACTGTCCAGCAACGCCTCTAGACTGTCCAGCAACGTCTGGTTTCGCACTTTTAGTAGCTGCTGGGGCAGCAGGTTTTTGCTCATTTGCGGCTGGTTTTGCTGGCGCTTTTTCAGCTGCTGGGGCTTGTTCATCCCCTTCGTTTTTGGTTTCAGCTACTTTATCGCTGCCTGGCTCATCATCAAAGAAACCAAATGCCGCGCCGTCATCTTCAGTTTCTGCAGAAGTTTTGGTTGCTTGATCTTGATCTTTTTCGTCGTAGAAACCATAAGCGGTCTCCTCTTCAACTGTTTCTTCATTTTCGAAAAATCCAAAGGCTTCATCTTCACTTTCGCCTTCTATGGGATTTTCATAAAATCCAAAACCATCTTCTTGCGCAGCGGACTCACCAGTTTCTTCATTTTTCAATAAAGCTTCTAGGGCTTGAGTACCTTGTTCAATTGCTTCCCAATCGATTTCTTCTTCGGTTTGATAGCAATGCAAAATATTCTTTAGAGTGTCAACTGTGGTCAACAACTGATCAACAATGGGTTTGCTAATTACCAACTGCTGTTGACGTGCTAGATCAAGAATATTTTCCATAACATGGGTTAGGCCTGTTAGGGCGTCAAAACCAAAAACGCCGCTACCCCCTTTGATGGAGTGAGCAGCTCGGAAAATGCTATTGAGATCTTCAATGTCTGGATTGTCTAAGGACATCTCCATCAAGAGATGTTCCATTTCATCCAAATGTTCTTGGCTTTCTTCAAAGAAGACGCCATAGAATTGACTCATGTCTATGGACATAAGAAGCCTGCCTTAGTTAAGTACTTTTGCAGCGACAGCTAGGAGTTTCTGAGGATCAAATGGCTTCACCATCCACCCAGTAGCCCCAGCCGCTCTTCCTTGGGCTTTCATGCTATCGCTAGCTTCAGTGGTTAACACAACAATCGGAGTTGAACGGTAAGACCCTAAACCTCTTAACGACTTGATTAGCGTTAATCCGTCCATTCGTGGCATGTTTTGATCAGTGATAACGAAATCAAATTGCATACGTTTACACATATCAAGCGCGGCCTGCCCATCTTCGGCAGTGGTAACTTGATAGCTTGCCGATTTTAGTGTCACTTGAACCATTTGACGAATCGATGGTGAATCATCAACTACTAAAATATGCTTACTCATTCACTAAAACTCTCTTTTTAACGTAACTTCAGTTTTGTTTCCGGGAGGGGAAACTATTACTGAGCTACATAGTTTATTAATTAATGAAAGACCACGACCTGATAGGGACGCGTCTTTCATTTCACTTTTTGCTTTTACTTCATAACCGCTTCCGGTATCTGAAATCGAAAACGAAATATGGTTAGTGCTTGGCTCATACTCAAACGACATTTTGAGAGCATCTACTTCTTTAACGGCAGCAAGTCGTTCTTCTTTTGCAATTAAATATTCTGCAAACCCTGACATGTCATTTTTTAGCTTTGAATCTAAACCTAAAACACCATGATCTAATGCATTACTGATAAGTTCGGCGAATACGGTGAAAGCACGTTGACGCAGATCGCCAATTACATCGACACAGCGCATTAAGCTGTCAAAGCAGCCAATAATGTCAGCTGACGCCATTAAACCGCCGTTCATTTCGATGGATGCAGAAAGCTTGCCAGATTTCTTTACCTCACTAAAATCTCGCTCGTACAGATGCTTCTCGAAAAGTGCATCTACCTGAAGATCACAGAGTGATAAATCGTCGGTCAATTCTTGAATTTCATTAAACACGGTAAAGTCATTGATGATGCGAGATACCAGTGACTCGTTGTTCTTATTCTTTTTAATGCAATTAAGTAGACGTTCTAAACCAAACTCTTCCCCTGATTTATTGCACTGCTCGATAATGCCGTCACTGTATAAAACGAAGTTTTTATAAGGATGACTTTCGCAAGTGGTAATAGATGGGTCAAAATCGTCGGGATCTAAAATTCCAAGCGCCATAGTATTTGATGAGAATCTATCTATCTTTCCATCATGTCTAAGGGCGATGATGTCGGGCATACCACCATTAAAAATCATGCATTGGCGAGAATTAAAGTTTATTTCTATACCCGCTAATGCTACAAATTTATCATCGGGTAATTCTTTACCAAGTTTAGAGTTTCCTTCATGTACTATGTGTGCCAGAGAAAGCCCTTTTCTGATCATGGCTTTTATAGTGGTTACTAAGGGTAGAATACTGATTGCGGCTGCCAAACCATGGCCTGTTGCATCGGCTAATATTATGATGCGGTTTCCATTAGGTGCGGTTTCGCTGATAAATACATCGCCATTAAAAGTACTGGATGACTGCAGGTAAGTGTCAATACATTTTTCTTCATGTACTAAAGATGCAGCTACATGTTCGTAAACATATCTAGCCAAAGACTCTTCTTGCTCACGTTGATCTATCAATTTTTCCAATCGTTGGGTTTGTTCTTCCAATTCAGCTTCTTTGGAATACAGCGCTCTCACACGTTGCATTTTTTGCCATAACAAATCTAAGGATATAGGCTTTATTAAAAAATCATCGGCACCTCTGACAAAAGCATCGGCCATCACATTCTGATTGTCTTCAGCAGTGATCATCATGACAGGTGTAGGTGTGCTTAATAAATCCGTAATTTCAGAAATAAAGGTCAAACCATTACCATCAGGTAATTGGTTATCTAACAATATGAAATTGAATACAGAAGTGGAGAGATGCGCACGGGCTGCTGCTAAGGTATTTGCAACAATAGTTTGACAGTCGTGATCTTCTAAAAACGTCTGTAAAATTTCAGAAAATAAGCTGTCATCTTCTATGATCAGAGTACGCATATTTAAAGGATCTTTTAGCTAATATCGAAGAGTCGATCGAAGTTTGCGATCTGTAGAATCTCCTTGGCACTGTCTCTTGCGCCTCTTATTCTCACTGAAATGTTTTTACTTTTTGCTTTTTTTTGAAACAGCACCATCATGCCTAAAGCAGAGCTGTCCAAATAGCCTACTTTACTGAAATCTAAAGCGATTTCAGACACAGTACCATCATTTAAAATGGTCTGATACTGTTCAGTAAAATCTTTGTGATAACTAAAATCAAACCTTTCAGGGATTTGTAATGCTCTTTCACTCATGGAATAGTTCCTCACTACCTAGTATTAGAATAAATCGATGTCACCGGCTTGCATGCTGGTGGCAGAAACAGGGTTATGCATGCTTTGGCGACGCTCTTCAATAGAGGCCAAATGTGCTTGTACTTGTTGTAAAACGTCGTTAATGTTTTGCGTATCTATAGCTGCCAGTTTTTCGCGAACAAAGGCGATTGATTCCATGGTATAAGTAAGGTTCTGTCCATTGATGTCGCCGAATTGAAGTCCTCTTATTGCGCTAGATAACGCCGCTTCCAAGTCGTTAGAAACCTTTTCTAAGCCTGAGGTAACGCGCGAATCCGATTCGGCTTTCAAGATGATGCTGTTCAAAGCTTCATTAATGTCTTTTTTTGCATCTATAACATAGCTAACGTCATAACTGGCGAGCTCGCCTACTTCGGTAGTCAAACCTTCTATCTGTGAAGACATTGTTTTTAGTTTGGCTTGAATTTGATCACTAAATTCAGATGATCGATTGGATAGAGATCTCACCTCATCAGCGACTACCGCAAAACCTCGACCATGTTCACCAGCACGTGCAGCTTCAATTGCCGCATTAAGTGCCAAAAGATTAGTCTGATCAGAAATACTATCGATATCTTTCACAGCTTTTAGAACCGCTGGTACTGATTCGTAGATAGTGGTTACTTGGTCAAGCAAAGCCATAGAAGATGCAGACATATCCACAGTAGATTTAATAAATTTATCTAAGGTTTCCGCCGTATTATCGGCAAAGATACGCATTTTTTCGCTGTAAAGGGTTTCACCGCTTGCATCTGCGCTAATGAGATCTTGAATAGTTTGCGCCTGGATATGCACTAATTCCTGTAGCTCATTAAAGCTGGTACTTAGTGTTGATACCGCGTCATCTTGGGTTTTCTTGATTCCATCGATATTCGATTCGCATTCGATCAGCGTAGGAACAAACTCATCGATTAACGGCCGAATATCACCAACGCTTGACGCAGGAGCGTCATGGGCTTCATTTGAAACTTCAACAGGTGACACGTCTGGCGCAGATTCAAACGTGCTCGCTTGAAAATACAGGAGGCCGAAAAGTCCACCTAACAAGGCGACAAATGCGACAATTTCCGACATGCTCACAAATATCACTGAAGCAACAACTGCTAAGGACACTGCATATATTAAAATTTTAGGAGGCACTGATAGCATAAACAATTTACTCAATGGACCCGCAAAATATATACTGAATTTAGCAATTGACAACGACAAAGGTTTGACACAAGCGACAGCAGATTGACGACTTGCTGCTAAGTCATTGAAACTTGCCTAATCAGAACATTTTTACTCAGTTAGGTATAAAGAGTTATCGTTTATATTTTTAAAAAGTTTAACCTTTTGAGATAATTTATTGGTAATTTTTCTGCTTATTTATCCAATGCTTGGTTAACATGAGAAGCAAAATCATCAGCTTGCATAAAGCCGGTCACTCTAGCTCTCTGTAATTCGTTACCTTGGGCATCAAAAAACAAAATGGTGGGAAGACCTAAAATATCAAAATGATCTTGAAATTCGAGGTTTATCGGCGTGTTATGGGTTAAATCAATTTGCATCCATTGAGTGTTATCAAGTGCTTGAATAACCTCAGGATCTACAAAGGTATACTTTTCAAATTCTTTACAGGCAACACACCAATCTGCATAGAGATCAACCATCACTGATTTACCTTCGGCATTTGCCGCAGCCAACTTTTGTTGAAAATCCGCTAGATCTTTTACTACCATAAACTCTGGATGCTCTAAATGATTAGCAGCAACTGAATTATTGCCGGCCAACCCTAGTTCAAATGGCAGTAGAGCATTTTTCTGTAGACTTTGAAGTCCATACAGGCTCGAAGCGACCAATGCAAAAGCTAACACTGTAGTACGAACGCCCTTGGCAAAAGAAGCTTGAGTAGTTTGATTCACTGTAAACAAGTAACCAAATAAGCTAATGAACAAGGCGCCCCAAAGCAAGCTGGTAAGCGGAGTTACGTAAATACGTTCGATGAACAATACCGCTACAGTGAGCATCATGAAACCAAAGGTCACTTTTACCACATTCATCCAATTCCCAGCTTTTGGTAAAAGTTTACCACCAGTCATTGCAAATAATATGAGCGGTATACCCATCCCCAATGAAAGGGCGTATAAGGCGGAGAAACCAAAGACTAAAGAGTCAGATTGCGCTACAACCAACAATACTGCGGTCAAGGGCGCGGTGGTGCAAGGAGAGGCGACTAGGCCCGAAATAATACCCATCACAAACACGCCAACAAGGTTACCGCGTTTTTGTTCGTTGCTAAGTCCGTTGAGCTTTTCTTGCCATTTGCTTGGTAGTTGGATTTCATACAGACCAAACATGGCCAATGCTAATAATACAAATAAAACGATAAATATGGTCAGCAAGACTGGATGCTGTAGCATGGCTTGAAATTGCACACCAGCAGAAGCAACAACCAAGCCCAACACGCTGTAGGTAATTGCCATACCTTGCACATAAATAAAGGCAAGTAAAAATGCGTGTTGTAAGCTAACTTCGCGCTGACCTTTACCAATGACGATACTCGAAATAATCGGATACATGGGATAAACGCAAGGGGTAAAGGCTAAGCCAATACCCAACAATAACAAGACGCCTAGACTAATGATCATGCTTTGATCGGACAAAAGCTGTTCTGCCAAGGTAAATTGTTGTGACACCACTTGAGAATCTGCGCCGCTATTATCTTCAAGGGTGCTTTGTGATGACAGTGGATTTTGGCCGCTGCCTGTCACCGCATCTAAATAAATCACTTTGGTCGTGGGCGGATAACATAAGCCCGCTTCGGCACAGCCTTGGAAGCGCAAACTGACCGAACCGTCTTGTTGCGCCTGTAAAATAGGATAACTGATTACAATGTCTTCAAAATAGACATCAGACTCCCCAAAAAATTCGTCTTCTATCTGTACCGCTTCAGGGTAAACTGGTTCACCCAAGGAGACGCCTTTGCCATTGGTTTTAAACTGTTTTTTATACAGATAATAACCGTCGGTTATTTGCCATTTGATGATGAGCTCATTTTGACGTTGTTCGTAGTCAAACCCAAAAGCTTCATCCACTTTTAAAAATTCAGGAACATCGTCGAACAAAGATTCAGGGGTGCTCTGAGCATGGCTGATGGAAAATGGAATTACTATGCTAAAAAGCACAAAAAATAATAACTTGGACTTTGCCAATCCCGTTTTAGCAAGTTCTAGTAAACCACAAATTTTCCACTGCATAGCGCTCATTCAATTTCCTAAATATTAATCTTCGGCAGTATACTGACCTAAACACCCCGTATTTTCTTTCAAGTTTAAAGCTTTTTCCACGGAGGCTTCGTATGTTCAATAACTAGAGAGTATTTATCATCAAACTTAACACAAACTTAAGTCTTTATGTGCAAACATCTGGTTTGATTATACTAATCTTGTTTTAAATAAGATTGAATAATCTGGTTCAATCCCAATGTATAAAATTCGAGCCTATGTTCAGTGTGAGGAATTCCTTTGCTATTTTTATTTATTTTATTTGTGGTTTTACCCATCACCGAAATCATGGTGATTATAAATGTGTCTGACAGCATTGGCGGCTGGAATACTTTTGCACTCGTGGTATTTACTGCTTTCTTGGGCGCTTTTTTTGTCAAGCGCGAGGGTATAGCGACTTTACAGAAAGTCCAACTGAAAGCATCCCAAGGTGATCTTCCAGGTAAAGAATTAATAGAAGGTATAATGCTGTTAGTGGCGGGCGTTCTTCTGGTAACTCCCGGATTTATTACGGATATTTTGGGCTTAGCTTTTACCTTTCCGGTTTCGCGTAAACTAATTGCAGCCTCATTTTTAAAACACTTAATAGAAAAGCAGCAACAAGGGCAATCGAGCTTTTACTTCCAATTTAATCAAACCCGAACCGGTGGCTTTAACCAACCCGGTGGGGGGGCTTCTGGATTCGACTCTTCAGGTTCCCAGTCAGGTGAAACCATTGAAGGTGAATACCAAGATAAATCAGACAATGATGATAAAAATCGTCTGAATTAAAAAAATTGTAAAAAAATTTGTTTTTACCCCTTGAGATCAAAATAGGTTAACCCCACTTAGCAAGCATCTTAATGATTTCACGTTCGCGAACGCTTTGTGCGCCAGCGAATTACACTTAAACAATAATGTAAATTGGATTTTCAGGAGATTTGAAAATGGCAATTCGTCCTTTACACGATCGCGTCATCATTAAACGCGAAGAAGTAGAAAGCAAATCAGCTGGCGGTATCGTATTAACCGGTTCTGCAGCAGAAAAATCAACTCGCGGTAAAGTTATCGCTGTCGGCAATGGCCGTTTACTTGATAATGGTGAAGTTAGACCGCTTGACGTAAAAGTCGGCGACTCTGTGATTTTCAACGATGGCTATGGTGTAAAAACTGAAAAGCTAGACGGTGAAGATGTATTGATTCTTAGCGAATCAGACATTTTGGCAGTAGTAGAATAAGCCAAACTTCGTCCCAATTAACAGGTTTAAGCAAATTACCAAATTAGAGGAAAAAACACATGGCAGCTAAAGAAGTACGTTTTGGCGACGACGCTCGCACAAAAATGCTAAAAGGCGTTAACGTATTAGCGAACGCAGTTAAAGTAACCTTAGGTCCTAAAGGGCGTAACGTTGTACTAGATAAGTCATTTGGTGCTCCAACTATCACTAAAGACGGTGTGTCTGTAGCAAAAGAAATCGAATTAGAAGATAAATTCGAGAACATGGGCGCCCAAATGGTAAAAGAAGTGGCGTCTAAAGCAAATGACGAAGCGGGTGACGGTACCACTACTGCAACTGTACTTGCACAATCTATCGTAGTTGAAGGTTTAAAATCAGTTGCTGCTGGTATGAACCCAATGGATCTTAAGCGCGGTATCGACAAAGCAGTTGTTGCAGCGGTTGAAGAATTGAAAAAGTTATCAACTGAATGTTCAGACAGCAAGTCTATTGCTCAAGTAGGTACTATCTCTGCTAACTCTGATTCAGAAGTAGGCGACATCATCGCTGAAGCTATGGATAAAGTAGGTAAAGAAGGTGTAATCACTGTAGAAGAAGGTCAAGCACTTCAAAACGAATTAGAAGTCGTCGAAGGTATGCAATTTGACCGTGGATACCTATCTCCTTACTTCATCAATAATCAAGAAAATGGCACTGTAGAGTTAGATAGCCCATTCATTCTTTTGGTTGATAAGAAAATCTCTAACATCCGTGAATTGCTTCCTACACTAGAAGCAGTTGCGAAATCTTCTAAGCCTCTTCTAATTATTGCTGAAGACGTAGAAGGTGAAGCATTAGCAACACTAGTTGTTAACAACATGCGTGGCATTGTGAAAGTAGCGGCTGTTAAAGCACCTGGTTTCGGTGACCGTCGTAAAGCTATGCTTCAAGACATCGCTATCCTTACTGGTGGTACAGTAATCTCTGAAGAGATTGGTCTTGAACTTGAAAAAGTGCAACTTGAAGACCTAGGTACTGCAAAACGCGTTGTTCTTAACAAAGACAACACTACTATCGTTGATGGTGCTGGTGAGCAAGACGCCATCGAAGGTCGTTGTAACCAAATCCGCGCTCAAGTGGAAGAATCAACATCTGACTACGACAAAGAAAAGCTTCAAGAGCGTTTAGCTAAGCTTTCTGGCGGTGTTGCAGTAATTAAAGTGGGTGCGGCTACTGAAGTAGAAATGAAAGAGAAGAAAGCACGTGTCGAAGATGCACTTCACGCAACTCGCGCAGCGGTTGAAGAAGGTGTAGTTGCTGGTGGTGGTGTTGCACTTGTAAGAGCTGCATCAAAAATTGCTGGCCTACAAGGCGACAATGAAGATCAAACTCATGGTGTTAACCTTGCACTTCGTGCAATGGAAGCGCCTCTTCGTCAAATCGCAACCAACGCTGGTGCTGAAGCTTCTGTAGTAACTAACGCGGTTAAAGGCGGCGAAGGTAACTACGGCTACAACGCTGGTAACGATACTTACGGCGACATGCTAGAAATGGGTATCCTAGATCCAACTAAAGTAACCCGTTCTGCACTTCAGTTTGCAGCTTCAGTTGCTAGCTTGATGATCACCACCGAAGCTATGGTTGCTGACGTGCCTAAAGACGATGCTCCTGCAATGCCTGATATGGGCGGCATGGGTGGAATGGGCGGCATGGGCGGCATGATGTAATCTGCTCCCAAAGCGTCACATAGAAACATAATCTGTTTCAAGAAAGCCCCGTAAGGCATTGCTTTACGGGGCTTTTTCTATTTATTTTATGGCAAAAAAATTATTCATTGTGCTAGGATAGCCCCAGCTAAAATTTTAAAAAGATAATTTGAAGGGCTAATGAAACATAAAGTTGCATTGGTCTAGTAGGCTCTCCATGGACGAAAACAACCAACCGCAGTACAAGTATCACGCCTTTATTTCCTATCGACATGCTGATAACAAAGAACAAGGAAGACAATGGGCAACTTGGTTGCATCAAGCCATTGAAACCTATGAAGTCCCCAACGATTTAGTTGGTAAAAAGAACGGTCGTGGAGATGTTATTCCCGCCCGTATCTATCCTATTTTTAGAGATGAAGAAGAGCTTCCTGCTCATGCAGATTTGGCCACTTCCATTGTAAGTGCATTAGAGCAAACAAATTTATTGGTCGTTTTGTGCTCTCCAAGAGCAGTTGCATCGACTTACGTGGCAGACGAAATAGATTACTTTAAAAAGCTCGGTCATTCCGATCGTATTATTGCAGCCATGATTGATGGTGAACCAAACACCAGTTGGGATGACAGTAAGCATAGTTTAGGATTCACCAAAGCTGATGAGTGTTTACCACTTCCTCTGCAATTTGAATATGACCAAGATGGAAACCCTACTTACAAGCGTGCAGAGCCGATAGCTGCTGACTTTAGAATAAATAACGATGGAAAGCCTGAACAAGGATTTACCACACCTGCAGCTTATCGTGAGCATTTAAAGAAAACCACCTCAGATAACAATAGAGTTATACAAGAAAAGGTAAATCGCTATCAGCAGCAATTACACCTAATGTTGCTGAAAATCATTGCTGGTATTTTAGGTGTACCACTAGGGGAGCTAACTCAGCGAGATAAAGAATACCAATTAGAACAAGCACGATTAAAAGCTAAGAGATTTAAGAAATGGTTAAGTGTTTTTGTCATTTTAATTTCTTCAGCCTTGGTACTAGCTTTCTTTTTATATCAGCAATATGAAGAAACAAAGCTGCAAGCTGCTATTGCTGAGCAAAAAGAAATAGCGAGAAAAAATAATTTAAGTGAGTTTTTATTGTCTCAGGCAGAACAATCATCTAGTGAAAGTAAATTAGCGGAAGCTGCGTTTCATGCTTTGAACGCCCTTCAAGAAACTGGGGATAACCAAAGTAAAATTATACCAGAGGTAGCGAATCATTTGATGCGTTATTTCAACTCGCCTAGAGTTCTTAACAGTAAACAAGTATTTCCCAAAAAAGTGTGCGAAGAAGTAGAGCGTATTGAAGTGGTTAGTTTTGGCTCTGGCTCTAAATCAGATTCTTCAAAAGTCGAATGCGATATGATTTTTGAAAATAAGATTAATAGTTTTGAGTTAGCATCCGATGAAAAAAGCATTTTTTATTCAGGAAGAGACGCGGTTAACAAAACGATTGAACAAGTCGATTTAAAAGGAAATGAAATCGCAAAGTATGAGGCACCTGCAGGAGAGTATTTTAATCTTTTTGCCTTAACTTCAAATAATAAACAACTAGTCGCAGCGTCAAATAAGCATCTATTGGTTTATAATGTTGTATCCCAAGAGGAAACTCATAAATACCCACTAAAAAATAAGTTGTCCTGCCTGTATATTGCCGAGTCACAGCAACGAGCGATAGCTTGCACTGATCGAAGTATTTTTATCTTAGACATCGAAACTGGCGATATTATAAAAACAATTGAATTTGAAAATGGTATTGAAAAGATTGAATTTTCAGAAAGTAGTAATTTATTGGCTATAGTCGCTGATGTTCCTAAACGCACTTTTCGATATGAGCTTGTATTTTATGATAGTAAAACGCTAGATAAGGTACCTTCTAAGTCAATTTTATTGAACCAATCTCTAGATGTTAAATTTACACCTGATGGGTCTTATATAGTTGTTCCTACTGAACGCCAAATTAAAATCTATGATGTGATGAGGTTATGGAACCTTGACGATGGCTATTTAGAATTAGGTACCCTTAAAGACACTTATGAATTCGGAAGATACGATAAAATAGGCTCAGTATATTTAGGCCCATACAATGGAAGGAACATTTACGAACATAAAAATGGGGCTCCTTATCCTAATTTCTTTATGGTAGTGTCTTTTGAGAACAAAGTTGAGTTTTGGAATACATATCACCATAGAAAAGAAGCTTCGATAGAAGGATTACCAGACCTAAATGCTGCTGTGCTCAGTACCGATGGTCGAAAGCTATATACTGCCCATGAGGATAATACCATTAAAACATGGGAGTTATTTTCAGATAGGCAGGTTATGGAGTCTGAAAGTAGTATCGATAAGATAAAATTTCCTCCTTACAATAACTCGTTGATTTCAATCGGTTCAGATCTCCAACTGTGGAATTTAAGTTCCAATAAATCTTCACAAACAATTTCATTACCAATCAAATCTTTTGATGATGTTATTTCATTGGGCTTCGCCGAAAATAAACAGTCTATGGGCGCGATTACGGAAGATGGGAAGTATTTTTCTATTTCGTTGCAACCCAAATTGCAAATAATAAAAACATTAGCCACAGAGTTTTCCTTAGGCACTATTAATGATCGCAATGACTTAATTGCAGGCCTAAATTCAGTGAATGAAATAGAGGTTATTAACCTAAATACTAACGCCAGATTTTCGATTCCTAAACTTCCAAGCGCTGGGCAGATCGAAAAAATCGCTTTTAGTGGTAAACAGGATCAATTAATCATTTTATATGATTCGGATTTTGACAACTTAATAGAATTAATAAACATTAAAGAACCTAAGCAAAGAAAGTCCTTAAAAGAGAATTTAACTGCCGCTGAATATTTTGAAGTATCCGAAAATGGGAAGATCCTTTTACTGTGGAATGATGAGGGGCAAGCAAAACTGATTGACTTACAAAAAGATTATGAATTGTTTGTATGGGAATTTGAAAAAAATATTGAAAATGCAACAATATCAAAGGACTCATATCTAGTCGCGATTGCTTTTGAAAATGGTGAGGTGATTGTCTTCGACTCTTTAATGGGAGATCAAATCGCAAAAATAAATATTGAAGTTGGTTATGATGATATTGAAAATATTGAGTTTTCAAAAAATGATAATAAGTTAACGGTTAATGTTGAAGAAAAAATCATAGTCTTGGATTTGACTCCAATAATTGAATTGACCAATGAAGAATATATGAAAGAAAATATCGAAAAATTGAAATTTGATTATGGGTTTGATAAATAGATACCTAAATATCATAGTTCAATAATATGGGTATTTGCAGGTATGTATAGTTGCCTACATATGCGGTATTAATTGGGGCAAGGTATAGCCCTATGTCATTCAAGCATTAAAGAGCCCCTGAAACCGAAACGTCCAGAGGCAAGTTGTCCGAAAAGCTTAAAGCTACGAGGCTGCGACTTGTTGCGTCATGCGAGAAATGAGTATCCCAAATCTACAACTTATACCCACATCTCACTGCACCCCAATGTTCGCCGTTGACGAAAATGGGACAGGATAAGTCAGTTAAAATTTCGCCGGTATCTCTTCGATAGGTGAGCAACAAATAGTCTTTTCGGTGATTTGCTGAGGACTGGCCGACACGGTCTGAAAAAATCCGTTTAGTGCGATTTCCCGCTAGATCTTTTTTGGCGTCGCCGGTTAGCGCTTGGCAAAATTGATTGTTGTGGGTTGGCACATAGCCGTGGTTATCAGTTGCAATGATGTAAGCCACAAAGTCTTTACTTGCTAGCGCTGGCTCTTGAATACTGGGTAATAGGCTATCACAAAATTTATCAAACGCTGTGCTGTACTTAACTGGATTAGTGTTGGCGATGGGGTGATGGTTTCTTTCAAACAAAGCTTGTTTGCTGATTCGACCTTGCTGGATAGCTAATTCAAATGCCCTACCAATTTTTTCAGCGGTTTGTTTGGTTAAATTAAAGGCTTCTCTATGTTTAGGATGGGAAAAATCCGTTTGTATCTTAAATACTTCCATAGAGTCGCGCATAAATTGAGTTTGAGTGTTAAATCTAGTCGCTAAATTCGACAAAGAGTCTGCCAGTACAGCATTTTTCTGATTAATATCAGCGATGCCATTTAATGCTGTTGAAGTATCAGACATTGCGACGGATTGATTTTCCGAAACCCGATTAATTTCTTCTATTTGCCGACTGACCTCAGCCAAACTTAAAAATAAATTTTCTAAAGATGAATCTACTGATTCAATGGTTTTCTGCCCCTGTAAACTGCTAGCTTGGGCATTTTTCAACAAGGTTCTAATCTCACCAGCTTGACTGGCAGAGTGTTTAGCCAGCATTCCCACTTCTTGGGCCACTATACTAAATCCGCGACCAGCTTCGCCTGCTCTTGCCGCTTCAACGGCAGCATTTAGCGATAGTATATTGGTTTTAAACGCGATTTCGTCGATGGCTTCAACAATTTTCTCTGTATCTAATACTCGCGTAGAAATGTCTTCCATTTGAGATCTTGCTTGCCCCACAGATTGTTTGACTTTATTTACATCGCTATCAATTGCGCTAGCTGTTGAGGTTAGGCTTTCAGCAGCACTTAAATTATCTCGAATGCTCGCATGCAATTCTTCAGAGGTAGACAGTGTTTGCTCTAATTGAGAAGTCACCTGTACAGTACGATCACTTAATTTAGTTGAAGAATGATTTAGCTCATTTGAGCCTCGTTCTAATTCACAGGACGCCTCAAGGGCCTGTTTAATCGATTCATTTAGGGTAGATACCGCTTTTAGTAAAGCACCACCAAGCTTACCTGACATCTGCGGAAGGTTAACTAAGTTGCATTGAGATATTGATTCTAACGCCTTGTGAAAAGTAAATTGTGCTTTCAGATCTTGCAGGTGGATGATATGACCAGATTCACAGGGGTCTACCGTCATAAGAAAATCTGCATTGTTGATTTGACAGGTGTTGGAATATCCATATGGCCATGGATTCCCCTCTTTCAAACCTATTTTTAAAGCGCCCTTGCTTAGTTCTGATATGCAATCTTTTTCGTTGACAACAATAAGGATGGTTGACGTATATTGAAGTGTTTGCAACAGCTAGTCCTAAAAAATTTTAAATGTTCGACTGTGATAAAATCGGCCGAAAATACAAAATACTGAAGTAATTTTATTTTTAAATTATTTGATGCTGATTCTAATTGATTAAGTGAGCAGGGCTTTTATTTGAATGTGTGACTTAAAAGCGATTAAGAAGGAGTGAATTGTGAGTACAAAGGACCATTTCCAACTCATGGCGCAGTATAACCAATGGATGAATGATAAATTATATAAGGTTCTAGACTGTCTAGATGAAGGAACTTTAATCGAAGACAAAGGCGCGTTTTTTGGTTCAATCTTAGGCACTCTCAACCACATCTTAGTCGCAGACATTATTTGGCTGCAACGCTTTTCAACCCATTTGTCGAGTCGTGCATTATTGGCGAATGTAGCTGCATTAGAAGCACCAAGGAGCCTTGATCAGATTTATATATCTGACATCTTATCTCTCGCAGAAAGAAGGACTTGGTTAGATCAACAGATATTGCATTGGATATCGGGTATACAAGAGAATGACTTGGATTCGGTGATACATTATGCAAACACCAAAGGAGTGGAATCGAATAAACAACTTTCATTCTTGATTATGCATTTTTTTAATCATCAAACTCATCATCGGGGGCAATTAACAACTTTGCTTGCTCAGCAAAACATTGACATAGGTGTGACGGACTTATTAGCCATCATTCCACAGCAAGACATTTCATAAATCTAAGGAATTAACGTGCAGATACTAGAAGTAGACACTATTGATGGGATAGAAAAAGCATTGCATCAGCTACTTGTTGATTGCGTAAACAGTGGTGCTTCAGTCGGTTTCATAACACCAATTGATGACCTTGAAATTCAAGCATATTGGCAAGCAGTCAATAAACAATTACTTCAAAAACAAAGAAAGCTATTCATAGCTGTGAATAGAGATGAAGTGTTAGGCGCAGTGCAATTATCTTTATGTAGTAAAGCCAACGGTTCTCATAGAGGCGAAGTTGAAAAACTCATGGTAACTACCAAAGCGCGCGGTCAGGGAATAAGTAAAAAGCTCATGCACCTAATGGAAAAGTCTGCGCAATCTCTCGGACTGACTTTATTAGTTTTAGACACAAGGCTGGGCGATATTGCCTCAACCTTGTATCGAAAATTGGACTATATAGAAGCTGGACAAATCCCTCAATTTGCTCGAAGTTCAAATGGAGATTTAGACGCTACTGTCTATTTTTACAAACTTTTGAAATGACCGCCCAAATTGCTTGAACGGTCCTATAACTATTGTTATTTGGCTAACTTATACACCTCACTGGCTGCCATTAAAAAGGCGCCAGTGGCAAAAGGTTCGCTGTTTTTAGGAGCAAAACCATAAGGCGCCGCGCCAATAGGTTGCACATTTTCTAATTTTCCTTGCTCCGTAACGCTATCGGTTAGTGCATTCCATCCAGTCATGACAGCTTGCTTGTAGCTATCATCCAGCAAACCATTATTTATGCCCCAAGCAAGTGAATATACAGCAAAGCTACTGCCGCTGGTTTCTTTTGCGGTATGAGTATCAGGGTCTAATAATCCAGGTCGCCATAATCCGTTGTCTTGTTGGGCTTTGCGAAATGCATTGGCCATTTCTTTAAACTGCTTCACATAATTCGCATAATCGGGATGGTCTTTAGGGAAGTATTCGATTACCTGAGCAAGTCCAGCTATAGACCAGCCAGTGCCTCTGGCCCAGTGAATAGTTTGGCCATTGCGCTCTCGCAAATCTAAATAGGATTCATCACGAAAATACAAACCAATCTCGGGGCTGTACAGTCGTTCAGCTGTTGCCCACCATTCCTCGTTCATAAAGTTCAGATACTTTTCATCTTCGGTGGCCTGATACATCAACAAGAATGACATGGGGCCCATGAACAAGGCATCACTCCAGCCCCAGCGCTCGCGCCCACCGGGTGTTCCCCAATCAAGACTAGCGGTAGGCCGGTTTTGAATAATTTCGTCCAGACGGTGTTTAGAAGGCAGTAGCATTTTTTCTTGCTCATATTGCAAGTACAAGCGCAGATAGGCTTGCGATACCGCATAATCGTCGGCATCAAAGAAACCCAAACGTGCACCGTGTTTCCATTCAATGGCATCTGATTGCTGAATAACTTTTTGGATTAAATCGGCTTCCGGGACTATATTTGCGACCATTATATTGCCAATATAAAAAGGTGCCATGGTCCAACTCGTAGGGTCATAATCCCAGCCTGCAGGTACATTTTGCCATTGCCAAAGGGCGGCTTTTTCAGCAATCTTGGCGATCTTTGCTTTTTCTAATGGTGAGTTCTTATTAATGCTCAATTCACCACTAGGTGTAGGGGTTAGGTTTTGATGGCGCTCCCAATTTGGACTCCAAATTAAAAGATCGAGTTCGCTTGGTGGCGTATCTGCAGCTGAGTGATCGTTGCCGTCAATTTGGGTCACATCCTGTATTAGCATCTGTGCTTGGCCCATTCTACGCCATTGCTCAGGGTCAAAACTCGGTTCCCATGCACCTAGATTGCCATCAACCAAGCGGCGTAATTCCCATTTAGGTTGATTAAGATCTTTGACGGTTGCAGCTATCACCGCATCTTCAAAATCATCGCGATAAATCAGATGAAACCAACTGTTATGCCAGTCAGATTCCACTAACAATAAGGGTCTAGAATATGGCGGTCTTTTGGTGCCCATACCCTTTAAATCAAAGTTCTCTTTTGGCGGTGGCGCACTGACGGTTTCCCAAGTCTCTTTGGTATAATGCACAACTCGAAATCTTGGCTTTTGATCAGGGGAATCAGCCCAGTAATTAGCAATAAAAGGATTGCTCAAACGATCCGCAGCTACCATCGGGGGATTCATAAGTTTGTGATTTTGCGGAATGCGAGTCACATATTCCACGTTATCAGCAGTGATGGGGAGATAAACTTTTTCGCCATCTATGGTTTGCCAGCTTTGACCTTGGTCTTTTGACTGAACATAAAATAAGTCGTGATTAGTGGCAACGTCTGGCGTTTCACGCCACACCCAGGCTAAATGCATGACGTCATTTTTATCAATATCCATGCTCCAGTAGGCACTGCGAATACCTTCGCCGTCTAGTACATTGTCATTAAGGCTACGCCACTTTTGTTCCGATACTGAATAGTAATTCATTTTCATAACGCCGCGGCCAGAACCACCATCTCTATATTGAAAAATTAAATCTCCGTTGCTTAGTCGGTAAAAATGTGGGTAGGTGAGGCTACTTTCGCCTGCACCAAGCATAGGCGCTTTTTTGATTTGTAAGCTGCCTGCTTTTTCGCCCTTAGCATAATTTAATGGGGAGTTATGATGGTTCCAACTGACATGTAAAATGCCACTACCATCCACAATTAAACTGATGCTGTTGTGCGCATCTGCAGTATTTCCTTTGAACTCTGTAACCTGCTTTTGCCAATGCTTTTCACCTAATCGACGTTTTGCTAGCACTAGTCTACTTTGCGCATCATAAAACCCTGTATATTGATATGTGCTATGAGTGAAAATGTTTTGTCTTCCACCGGAAACTACATTCACTGAGCTTCCTGAATAAGCGTTTGGCGCAATTTTAATTGTTTGCTCTGTGATAGCAGTTGATATGTCTTGCCCCATTCCTATTGAGGGTACTGCTAGGCAAACTAAAACAACCAACAGGCTTTTTACTTTCTTCATTTTTTATAAATCACATAGATTAAATTCACACAATGTTAACGTTTACATTGGCATATTAACATTGTTGAGATTAATTTTAGATTTATTATTTTATTTGAAATCCTTATCCCTTTATTTTGAGTAAGCGATTGATATAGTGGGATAACGGTTGTTATTCATGCCAATATGGTTGTAATCATATTTATCGCATCACCTTTTTTATTTTGATGTTTCACAGTTACCCAACCTTTACTAATAACGCGAATGAGTCAAATGAACCACCTGATCGTGATATCACGGGATTTGAAGCAGGCGATGAGCTTCAACCTTTATGGGAATTCGGTGTTGCCGGCGGGGTTGGCGATACGCCTAACTATCCAGCATCTTCAGAGAGAAATTTTATTGCTTTGGCCGCGCCATATTTTGTTTATCGTGGTGAAATACTTCGGATAGGTGACGGAGGTGTGCGCGCAGTCGTTGTTGATGACGAGCGCTGGGAACTCGATTTCTCGTTCGGCGGCGCCTTTAATGCAGATAGTGAGGATGACAGTGTGCGAGCTGGAATGCCTGAATTAGATTACTTATTCGAAGTTGGCCCGCTGTTTGAACGTAAAAACACCCTTCAGTTTGGTGCTGGATTTGTCTGGCGCATTTACACTAGTGATCAAAAGACGACTTATTAACGCTGAAAATCTTAGTTGCTGTTAGTGGATTCAAAATGCTTGCTGATAATTTGCTTTGCCAGTGCATTACTGTGACGTTTGCCGTCTAATAAAATCACATTTTCGTCATTATCGAAGGGTTCTAACTGGTCAAATTGATCTGCTAAAAGCCTTGGGTTAAAGAAGTGCTTGCGCGAGGCTAACCTGTGTTCTAAAACATCAAAGGGTAGGTCAATAAAGTAATGTTGAGAATACGCATAACTTGCCGCAATTTTTGCTCGGTGATGTTGTTTTAAACCTGAGTAGGCTAGCACACAACTGATATTCGCTGCAGCCTTTTCTGATAGAAAAGTGCAAAGGCGCTCGATCCAAGCGATTCTTATTTCTTCCGTTAAACCAATGCCTTTCGCCATTAGGTTTTTGGCATCAGTAGAATGAAAATCATCTGCATCTACATATTCGATTTGTGCTTTATCTGCGACCTTTTTGGCTAATGTTGATTTGCCTGAACCGCTAACTCCCATAATGTTAATTAACATCGGCTCCATTTTTGTTAACATTCAGCAGTCCTATATACCTTTGTTTACGTTGTCAAATTATCCCAGCGTTTAGTATAATGCAATAAATTGTTAACAAACTGCCCTATGTCCACTATTTACGAAGTATCAAAACTTGCTGGTGTTTCTTTAGCAACCGTATCTCGCGTTATGAACGGCAGTGCACGAGTGAGTGAAACCACTCAACGCAAAGTTAAAGACGCCATGGAGCAATTAGGCTATCGACCTAATTCTGCTGCAATAAGCTTGGCCTCTAAGCGTTCAAATTGCATAGGTATTTTGGTTGCAGAATTAGACGGCGTGTTCTTCGGCAGTATGATGAGCGGTATCGAAGCAACTCTGCGAGAGTTTAACAAGCACGTAGTGGTAACAGCCGGTCACAGTGATGAAAAAGATGAGTTAGACGGAATTGAGTTTCTGCGTACTCGCAACTGTGACGCAATAATTGTACACGCTGAGAAGCTTACCGATGCCCAATTAATAGAATTGGCAAAGGGTGACATTCCCTTGTTTATTATTAACCGAAATATTCAAGAAATTGCCAATCGGTGTATCTCCTTAGATAATATTTACGGTGGCTACTTAGCGACCAAGCATGTGTTGGAAAATGGCCATAGAGATATCGTCAATATATCGGGTCCAGACTATAAAATGGATGCTAGCGAACGGGTTGTTGGATTCAAAAATGCGCTGGAAGAATACGCCATAGACTATGATCCTGAGCGTATTTTTATTGGGAACTATCATCAAGAAAGTGGTGCCGCAGCCATTGATCATTTTCTAGAACAACAAATCCCCTTTACGGCGGTTATTTGCGGCAACGATCAAATGGCAATTGGCGCGATGTCCAGATTACGAGAACTTAATCGCACGCCTGCTGAAGACGTTGCTATAGTCGGCTTCGATGATGTGTCCTTTGCTGCTTGTACATTTCCAACACTCACAACCATTCGTTACCCAATTGATAAAATGGGCCAACAAATGGCAAATTTAGTGTTATCTAAAGTCTATCAAATCAAGATTTCTACACAGATTCAGCACAGTTTTGAACCCTTGCTGATCCAAAGACAATCAGTAAATGCAATAGGTTAGGCTGCCCCTATACCGTCGACACCAATGATTCTGCCCAGTTCAATAATACGAGTTTGCGGCATTTCTTTGGCTTGAAATAGCAGATCTTCACCTGCTCTAAACAACTCTTTGGCATTGCCACCGCCAGCAGGCGCAGCTACTGCAACAACTATTGTACAACTTACTTCGCTAGCGGTTTCTTCACGATTAGTAATAAAGTGAGGATCGTCGAAACAGGCTTCAATTTGTTTTGCTTTAAGATTAGCGCCATCCACTGAACAATCTGACAGTAAAAGACCGAACAAATCGTTGTCTAAAGAGGCAAACAGATCCCCCGGCCTAGCACCTAAACCGGAAAGTGCCTCAGCTATTGCCGCTGTTAATCTAAAATATTCTTCTTGCCCGTAAGCGTTTTTGTAGTCCTGAATATTTTCTAAGCGTACAAAAATAAGCGAAATATGATGCCAGTAACGCGCACATCGAGACCACTCACGCGCTAGCACATCGCGAAATTTAGAAGCGTTAGGTAGATGGGTAAGGGGATCAATAAATATTAAGGATTCTAAACGTTTGGTTTTTCTATACTGAGTTGCGTGTCGCATTATTCTAGCGACTAATTCTGTTGTCGCAGCGGGTTTGGTAATAAAATCTGCGCCTCCAGATTCAAAGGCCTTTGCTTTGACTGCAGGATCATCTTGCGAGGATACAAAAATAACAGGAATATTTTGTGTGTATTGGCTGTTACGCAAACGCGTACAGAATTGAATACCGTCTTCATCTGGCATTAAAACATCTAATAAAATGGTATCCGGTAATGGATTATTGTGAAGAAGTTCCCATGCCTTTTCACCCGATTTAGCAAAGGCTAGGGAAAAATGCTTAGACAAGGTATTAGCATAGAGTTTTAACTCTATGTCATTGTCGTCAATTACCATGACGCGGAACTGCATATCCTGGGTCGATTCAGCGTTGTATTCCATGCAGCCATTGTCCTTATGTGCAAGAAACGATCAGAGCAGACTCAGTAACTCTTGCTCACTTAACAATAAATTTACACCAGGATCGCTGTATTCGCAATTAAATAGGTAAAAAAGAAAAATTTTATATTTAGATGAACTTTTCTTACTCAAATCCTTATTCAAAATTTACACTACGAACAAATCAGCTATACTGGCGGCCTTTGGTTTAGGCCTACCAACTGAGACAAAAACACGATGTCGGAAAAACAACAAGATATTTCACCTGATTGGACAATCGAAGACGCAGAGCGCACTTATGGCGTATCTAGTTGGGGTGGAGGCTATTTTCAAATTGGTGAAAATGGCAATGTACAAGTGGTTCCCCAACCGTCGACTCCCGATGTAAAAATCGATTTCGGCGCAGTGATTGAAGAAATCCAACAAGAGAATATTCAATTTCCCTTGGTAATCCGCTTTCACGATATTTTGCGCTCTCAAGTAGTCACGTTAAATGAAACTTTCCGCCAAGTGATTAAAGAATACAAATACAACGGCGAGTATCGCGGCGTATATCCGATTAAAGTGAATCAGATGCGCGAAGTGGTGGAAGAAATTGTAGACGCAGGCGAACCTTACAATTTTGGTTTGGAAGCTGGATCAAAGCCAGAGCTTTTGGCTGTATTAGCCTACAACACTAACCCAGAAGCACTCACCATTTTAAATGGCTACAAAGACGAAGAATTTATGCGTTTGGCATTATTAGGTCGACGATTGGGCCGAAAAATAGTCGTGGTCATTGAGAAATACTCCGAGCTGGTACTTTTGGTTAAGTTGAGTAAGCAATTAGGCATTTCTCCAATTGTTGGTTTGCGAGCCAAAATGCAAGTAAAAAGCATGGGACGATGGCAAGGTTCTGCTGGAGAACGCGCTAAATTTGGCTTAACAATGGCTGAAATTATCAAAGCAGCACGCTATTTAGAACAACATGACATGTCAGATACGCTGCAATTGTTGCATTTTCACATAGGTAGCCAACTACCCGATATTTGGGCAATCAAAGAAGCGGTGAGTGAAAGTGCGCGCATTTATGCTGACCTAGTTAAAATGGGTTTTCCGCTGTCTTATGTCGACGTTGGTGGCGGTCTTGGAATAGATTACGATGGTACCAAATCTACCAGTGATTCATCGCGCAACTATAGTTTGCAAGAATATGTTGCTGACGTGGTATATGGCCTGCGTGAGATGTGTGATCTAGAAGGTGTGCCTCATCCTAATATTGTGTCGGAAAGTGGCCGAGCAATCACTGCGCACCATAGTATGGTAGTTACTGAAGTGGTTGGGGAAATCACGCCAGACGGCGCTGACATAGATACCACGCCGAAAGAAGGCGACCATTTCCTGCTGAAGAATTTGTACTATTTGCATACCCATTTGGCAGAACAAAAAAATATGCAGGAAGTATTCAATGACGCAACTCAGTACAAAGAGCAAGCTTCTCATGCATTCAAGTTACGTGTCATCAGTTTGGAAGAGCTGGCGAAGATTGAAACCCTGTATTGGAAAATCATGCGTCAGGTTAATAACTATTACAAAGGTGCTGATTTTGTGCCTGCAGAAGTGCAAACTTTGGATTTTTCATTAAGTTCGCAGTATTTGTGTAATTTCTCAATATTCCAGTCAGCTGTGGATAGTTGGGCAATCGATCAGATTTTACCAGTGGTTCCACTTACCGGATTGCAAAACGCACCTGTGAAAAACTGTTCCTTGGTGGATATTACCTGTGACAGTGATGGCAAGATCGACAAATTCATTATTGAATATGAAAACAGTCAAGTATTGCCTATGCATCAAATTGATAAAGACAAACCCTTGTATCTTGGTTTGTTTTTAACTGGGGCCTATCAAGATGTCATGGGCGATATGCACAACTTATTTGGTCGCTTGAATGAAGTGCATATTTTTAGTCATGATGACGATCCAGAAGACTTTTACATTGAAGAGATCATCAAGGGCTCTACCATTGAGCAAGTGCTTTCTGTGATGCAGTATCACCCTAAATCTATGGCGATTGACGTAAAACGCTTAATCGATAAAGAAGTATCTGAAGGTAAAATTAAGCCGCGTGAAGGGGTTAAATGGACAGACTTCTACGAAGAATGTCTTGCTGGATACACCTATTTACGGACTAAAAAGTAATCAGACTCTATCTTGGTCGAAATCCAAGTTTTCAAAATATTTAACTCGATTTCGACCTTGATTTTTTGCTTCAATTAACGCTTTATCAGCGCGGTCTAGAAGTTGGTGAGCATCCATTTTTGCAAGTGGAGGCAAGGTGGTTACACCTATACTCACAGTCACAGATTTCAAATACGAAAGTTTAGACGCCATGTGTTCGATACGTTGTTCTTGAACTCTTAATTGTAACTTTTCAGCAAATGAAAAAGCCCCTTTGGCATCAATATTTGGCAATAGTATCGCAAACTCCTCACCACCGTAACGAGACAAAACGTCGCCGTTCCTATTCGCTAATCCTGCTAGAATATGACCCACTTCAACCAGTAAATTATCACCGGCTATGTGTCCATAGTGTTCATTAAACTCTCGGAAGTGGTCCACATCCACTAATAGAATGGATAAAGGCGTGTGGTTTCTATAAGCACGACCGATTTCAGACGAAAGTACTTCATCAAAATAGCGTCTATTGTAAAGTCCAGTTAAGCCATCGCGTCGGGAAATCTCATGTAGCTGTTGTTCAACAACTTTACGTTTTTGCATCTCATGTTCATATTGATGATTCAACGTAATTGAGCGACGAAATGCTAGATTAACGTTCTTCACAATAAAAAAAGCCGTTAATGAATATAGGCCTAATACACTTGCAGTAAACAACCCCGTTTGGCCACCATAAAAAAGCACAAAAAATAGGTTTGGAATAACTACTGGGATAAAGAAACTAAACAATGCGGATAAACTAAAACCATAAGCGATGACCGCAGACGAAGACAAAGCAATGACAAACAAACCGTTAATCAATACATATTCAGATGATATCGCAGGAATTAAGGTTATAAATCCATAGCTATAAAAAATGCCCGAGGCTAGAGAAAGTGCTAACCATAGGTGTTTCCATTTTTGTTTCTTACTGACTTCCATTTCTTGGCTTTTCTGCTGATATAAAATAAAAGTCGCTAAACGGCAAGAAAGGATGAGAAGAATAACGGACAACCAAGTAAATAAATATTCTGAATTATGGCTTTCATACAACCAGAATACAAAGATGGAGGCTGCAATAAAATGACCAACAACTAGCCTGGGAATTTGTTTATATAACAGGTCGATAATTTCTGACTGTGCTAAGTCAGTGATGTTAGTCTTCATGTAATTGTCTCAATGTTTACTGCTACGCCTTCCATGCATTTCCTTTATATCGGCTGCAGCTTTGTGATTTTTAGTCTTAATCTGAACTTCTATTCGTCACCGCTCTTGTCCAAAAATCTGGGGTAGAGGTATTTATCAAATTACTTTCTGCATTCATAAGAAACGCAAACCCAATATTTAATTCCGGTGAAAAAGATACATCGGCTCTATACCCTTGTACCCATCCACCATGATAATTCAATTTAACCCCTTGGAAGTGATAAACTCGCCAGCCTAGTCCATAGTGAGCACTGGTTAATTTACCACGCCAACCACGTCTTCTCAGCTCTCTTTTTGTCGCTACCCGTGGTTGAGTCATTTCATCTACCATTTGTGATGATATTACCTCTGGATTCTCCAAAAGCATAGCCCGCATCCATTTAGCCATATCTTCGGCACTTGCGTTAATTCCTGCTGCAGGAGAAAAGCGATAATAATCGTCTTTTACTCTTACTTTCACCCATTTGTTTTTGGCAACCGCGGCATGGGGTTTTGCCCATTCAGCAGAACTTTCTAACGCTTGCTTCCCGACGGATGCATCCATTTGCAGTGGCGCAAAGATATGTTGCTGCAATTGTGCTGCGTAGGATGAATTTTGCTGCATAAAGTGTTCTTCTAACACCCCAAAAAAAGCATTTTGGTATGTATAGCAATACCCTGGCTGACAGATGGGCTTAAGTTTTGATAGTTCGTTTAATACGCGTTTGCGCCCATAATTCGCTTCAATTAAGTTGTCATAAGCGTTTGGCATAAATCCAGTGGACTGGCCTATTATATGCCTCAATAGAACAGGCTTATCGCTGTAGTTGTCAAAACTATATTCAGGTACAAGTTGGGTAATAGGTGTTTGCCAATCGTAACCAGGAGAGAGTTGTTGATACTTCGCCATTAACGCGGCAGTAAAGGTTTTGGAAACAGAGGCAAGACGAAATTTAGTATCTTTGGTGATACGCTGACCATTTTTTTCTGTCACACCGAAAGTGTAGTAACGATTCGGCTTATTTGGCTCTACCACAACCATTATAAAGCCTGGAATGCCTTTATCTTTCGCATCTTGACGCACTTTTACTGCAAACGCATCCATCCAAGGTTCAGCGTAAACTTCGCTGCAACCTAGCAGACATAGTAGTGCCAATGTTATTTTTATATATGTGGCAAACTTCAACTTCTTATCCAAGGTAAACGTACATGTTAAGCACCTAAAATACTAAATCTAACATCCATGTAAAAATCAGTGCCGAAAAGAACGGGCACGGTCGTACATTTAAAGTACAATTCACGAATTCTATCATTATTTTAAAAACGATGTTAACCAAAGCTCAATGCAAAAATGCCAGACTCGCTCGCGACCCACGATTCGATGGGGTTTTCTTCGTGCTTGTAAAAACTACTGGTATTTTCTGTCGACCTATTTGTCGAGCAAGAGTTCCCTTAGAAAAGAATGTAGATTATGCGTTTTCTAGCGTTGAAGCTTTGCATAAGGGGTATCGCCCATGTTTGCGTTGCCGTCCAGACAGCGCCCCAACCTCTTTTGCCTGGCTAGGTACTCAAACCACCTTATTGAGAGCTTGTAAGTTAATGCAGGAATCACCGCAACAATCGATTCAAACCATCTGCGAACGCTTGGGAATCAGCGTTCGCTATCTGCACAAACTCTTTGCTGAAAAACTTAAAATATCACCGAAAAAATATCAGCTGTATCTGCAATTGTTGATGGCAAAAAACTTACTCCATCAAACGCATTTGTCGGTTGAAAATATTGCCCAATCGGCTGGTTTTACTAATTCGCGTCAATTACAAAAACACTGCAAACAAACCTTGGACTTAACGCCTACACAAATTCGCAACCTAGCATCTCAACAAAGCAAGGAGGCAACAACATTGCGTATCTTTTTAGCTTATCGTCCCCCCTATAATTGGCCGGCGCTACGTGATTTTCTGAAATTAAGAGAGATAAGTGAAAATGAAAATATTCAGCAAGCATCAATGCAAAAATATTTTCGTCTTGGCCAAGAATCAGTAATTGTTGATATACAACATGCGCCTGAGGAAAATGGTTTTTATCTCACCTTGGATCCATTACAGGCTCATCATTTGCAAACGCTGATTTTAAAAGTACAGCAACTGCTGGACTTACATGCACAACCTGATGTTATTGGACAGGCATTGGCAGCGACAGGGTTATCCGATAAACAATTTGATGCAGGGTTAAGAGTGCCTGGCGTGGTGTGTCGGTTCGAGGCTGCATGTCGAGCTGTACTTGGGCAACAGGTGAGTATTAAAGCAGCCGTGACCCATTTGAACAGGCTTCAACAAGCGTTATCTTCTGATGCTGCTTTTCCCCTGCCGCAAGATGTAGCAAATTCTGATTTAGCATTTCTTAAAATGCCAGAGCGGCGAAAACAAGCGTTGCGGGATTTGGCGCAATTGCTCAGTCGTGAGCCAGAGGCTGATTATGAAAAGTGGTTATCAATAAAAGGAATTGGGCCATGGACCTGTCAATATGTGCAAATGCGCACCCACGAAAGCACAGATATTTATCTTGCTACCGATCTGATTATAAAACGTAAAATCGAAGCGCTCAAAGCAAGTAACAAAGCCTTTAATTCAGATAAAGCCGCCCCTTGGCGAAGTTATCTGACCTTTAATCTATGGAATTTCACATGACAGTGACTTATCAACAACAGATATCAACACCCATTGGATACGTGAGAGTAAGTGCTAACCATGATGGAATTACACACATTGGTTTTTATGATCAGTCTTTGCACAATGATTCGGGGCAAATTCACAGCAACCATTTATGTGAGTTAGCCTGTGCGCAACTAGCTGAATACTTTGCAGGGAGTCGAAAAAGGTTCGATTTGCCATTAGCGCCTAGGGGTACGGATTTTCAAAAGAATGTTTGGCAACATTTATGTAAGGTCGAATATGGAAACACCGCAAGCTATTTAGATATAGCAACGGCCATAGGTAATGTTAAAGCCTGTCGAGCCGTTGGTGCGGCTAATGGCAAAAATCCCATTGCTATTGTCGTGCCATGCCATAGAATAATAGGCGCTACGGGCAAACTAACAGGGTATGCTGGTGGACTGTCGCGAAAATCCTTTTTACTCCAGTTAGAGCAAGCATAGTTGAAATTACACGAAGTCATTGAGTTATTTGTTTTAGGCGCCATTTGGGGTGCGTCCTTCATGTTGATGAAAGAAGCCGTACCTGAATTTGGCATCTTTGCACTGGTGGAGTACAGAGTGCTTGGTGCTAGTATTTGCTTGTTGTTACTCGTGTATTTACGTAAACAACAAGACCATCTGATTCGCTATTGGCCGCGGCTTCTTTTTGTTGGCGTTGTTAATACCGCTATTCCCTTTTGTTTATTCAACTACTCCGCCGGATATCTCGACGCCAGTTTATTAGCCATTTTAAACGCTGCAGCGCCTATGTTTGGCGTGGTAGTGGCTTGGTTGTATCTGCGTGAAAAAATCGGTATCTGGGGCATTTTAGGATTGGGGCTTGGCTTTGTTGGGGTTATTTTTATTAGCCTAGATCCCACCACCTCTGAAGGCGCGGCCTTTGTGCCAGTAATGGCTGCATTAGGAGCCACTCTTTGTTATGGCATTTGTGCCAGTTATATCAAAAAGCATTTAGCTGGAGCAAAGCCATTCGCTGTAGCGGCGGGCAGTCAAATGTTTGCGGCCATCGCCTTGTTGCCGATCTCATTGGCCAACTTACCCAGCCAAATACCAACGGCTAACGGCTGGATGTCTGCGACTTTGTTGTCGATTCTATGCACAGGTGTTGCATACATAATGTACTTTGATTTAATCAGCAAAATTGGCGTCACCAAGACAATGACGGTTGGTTATTTGGTGCCGCTTTTTGGCATCATGTGGGGCGTTATTTTGCTTGACGAGGTGCTAACCGCCCAGCAGTTACTCGGTGGCGTCTGTATTCTTACTGGCGTTATGTTAGTCACAAATGTAGTTAAAGTTATTCTCGCTCGCCGCCGACCACAACAGATATCGTAAAAAAAGCTGACAGTTGTGGTAAGATTCAGTAAAATTTCGGCATTAAATTTTTGAGGATGAAAAATGGCGTTATCTGTCGTCATTCTGGCCGCAGGGAAAGGCACCAGGATGAAATCTAGTTTACCCAAGGTATTACATACTCTAGCCAATAAACCCATAGTTGAACACATAATCGATACAGTGAAATCTATCGACTGTGGCGCAATAAATTTGGTGTATGGGCATGGTGGAGATTTATTGCAATCCAGACTTGGTCATCATCAAGTCAATTGGTGTTTACAGGCTGAGCAGTTAGGCACCGGTCACGCTGTTCAGCAAGCGGTTGAATACATCGCCGATAATGATGATGTTATGATTTTAGTGGGCGATGCGCCGCTCATAAGTGCACAAACTTTAAATAGACTTGTCGAAGCTAAACAGAATGCTGATTTAGCCTTACTCACGGTTAAGTTAGATGACCCGACAGGCATGGGTAGAATTATTCGGCAAGGTGATAATATTGTTGCTATCGTGGAGCACAAAGACGCGACCCCAGAGCAATTAGCCATTCAAGAAATTAACACTGGCATGATGATAATGTCGGGTAAAGACTTGAAACGTTGGCTGGGTAACTTGTCAAATGACAACGCGCAGAATGAATACTACCTTACCGATGTCATTGCTATGGCAGCAGCTGAAGGTAAACAGATTCGCGCCGCACATCCGGTATGGGATAAAGAAGTAGAAGGTATTAATAATCGACTTCAATTAGCCTCCTTAGAACGTGCTTACCAGCTAAAACAAGCGCAAGAATTGATGCAGCAAGGCCTGCATTTAGCTGATCCTAATCGTTTTGATTTACGTGGCAAGCTAACCTTAGGTATGGACGTTCGAATTGACGTTAACGTCGTCATTGAAGGTGAGGTTACGTTGGAAGACAACGTAGTCATAAGCCCTAACTGTGTGCTTAAAAATTGCCATATTGGCAAAAACTCCATGATTGAAGCTTTCTCGCATATAGAAGACGCAACAGCGGCCGATAGTTGTGTTATAGGCCCTTACGCGCGATTACGGCCAAAAGCCAATTTAGCCTCTGGTGCCAAAGTTGGTAACTTCGTGGAAATTAAAAAAGCCAATATCGGCAAAGGCAGTAAGGTCAATCATTTAACCTATGTGGGCGACGCTGAGATAGGCGCTAATGTGAACATAGGCGCAGGTACTATTACTTGCAACTATGATGGCGTGAATAAATTTAAAACCACCATTGCTGATGGGGTGTTTATCGGTAGTAATTCTTCTTTGGTGGCGCCTGTCACTATTGGTGAAAATGCGACTGTGGGTGCTGGTAGCACAATTACCAAAGATGTCGACGCTGAACATTTATCGGTAGCGCGTGGTAAACAACGGAATATTCAAGGCTGGGATAGACCCAGTAAAAAAGAGAGCTAGGATATGTGTGGAATAGTTGGCGCTGTCGCCGAACGAAATGTAGTAGAGATTTTACTTGAGGGATTAAGACGGCTCGAATATCGCGGCTATGATTCTGCTGGTGTAGCTTTAATAAACAAAGGTGAGCTTTCAGTGGTAAAACGCACTGGAAAAGTTCAAGCATTAGCCGATGCATTAAACCCTGAAAATGGTTTAGGCACTACAGGTATTGCACACACACGATGGGCAACTCATGGCGGTGTAACCGAAGTGAATGCTCACCCACATACGAGCATTGATCGCTTTGCCGTTGTGCATAATGGTATCATTGAAAACTACAAAAATTTACGTTCAACCTTAGGTGACAAAGGCTACACATTCGTCTCTGATACCGACACAGAAACCATTGCCCATTCTATTGCGGCGAAAATGCAAGAAACAGGTGATTTGTTAACCTCTGTTTTGCAATCTGTGAAAGGCTTTGATGGTGCTTATGGCACAGTTGTCATTGATAAACAAAACCCAGGTGAAATGGTTGTGGCGCGTTCAGGTAGCCCATTGGTCATAGGTTTGGGAATTGGAGAGAACTTTATCGCTTCTGATCAAATGGCTTTATTGCCAGTGACACGTCGATTTATCTTTTTAGAAGAAGGCGATGTAGCCAAGATTACCCGCCATCAGGTGACTATCATTGACGCCAGTGGTGTTGAAGTAAAACGCGAAATTATTGAATCTGAATTAGAGCATGATGCGGGGGATAAAGCGGGTTATCGTCATTACATGCTGAAAGAAATTTACGAGCAACCTAGTGTGATTCGTAATACCTTACATGGCCGCGTAGCTGCAGATGGTTTGGCAGAAAACATCTTTGGTGAAGGTTCAGATAAGATATTTACTGACACACAGTACGTTAAAATTATTGCTTGTGGTACCTCTTATCACGCGGGTGTGACTGCAAAATACTGGTTAGAACATTATGCAGGTGTGAGTTGTGATGTTGAAATCGCTTCTGAATTTAGATATCGCCGCTCGGTTGTCCCCGCAAATGCACTTTTGGTCACCATATCCCAATCCGGCGAGACGGCCGATACATTAGCGGCATTGCGCTTGGCCAAAGAAACTGGCTATATGTCGAGTTTATCCATTTGTAACGTGAATGGTTCATCCTTAGTTCGTGAATCTGATATGTCATTTATGACTCGTGCTGGGGCTGAAATTGGTGTTGCTTCTACCAAGGCTTTTACAACTCAATTAGCTGGTTTGTTAATGTTAACTATCGCCATTGGTCAGCACAAAGGCATGAACGAAGACGACAAGAACGCCATCATCGAAGCCTTAGCGACCTTACCCGCCAAGTTAGAAGAAACTTTAGGCTTAGCAGCCGAAATTGAAGATTTAGCAGAAGAGTTTTCTGATAAACACCATAGTTTGTTTTTAGGTCGAGGGGATCAATATCCCATTGCTATGGAAGGTGCGTTGAAACTCAAAGAGATTTCTTATATTCACGCTGAGGCTTATGCATCTGGCGAGTTAAAACATGGTCCATTAGCGCTTATCGATGCCGAAATGCCAGTCATTGTTGTTGCGCCAAATAACGAGTTGCTTGAAAAGCTTCACTCGAATGTTGAAGAAGTGCGCGCACGAGGCGGCATCATGTATGTATTTGCTGATAAGAATGCACATTTTGAAAGTGATGAAACCATGCGCGTAGTAGACGTTCCGCACTGTATGGAACCCATAGCGCCAATCATCTACACCATTCCATTACAATTACTCTCATACTACGTTGCCTTAATTAAAGGCACCGACGTTGACCAACCAAGAAACCTAGCAAAATCAGTAACCGTTGAATAACGGTTGCTGGGTTTTGCTGTTCATTTTGTAGATTTGCAAAAAAGTATTACCTAAATAAAAAACAGGCATACTGAACAAAAAATATCATACTTTCATATCCTTGATCTCAGAGGCAGCATTAGACAAATTGCAGATCTTCTAGGTTTAGGTTTTAAAGTACCGAATTGTACGTAAACCGGAAGTAAGCAACGAAGAATCGTTATTGAGCTAGCTACATAGAATCGTTATTGAGCTAGCTACATAGAATCGTTATTGAGCTA